>NZ_JBFAHL010000021.1:0-189550 GCF_040654155.1 Amycolatopsis sp. NPDC050768 | reverse complement strand
CGGAAGCTAAGCCTGGTAGCGCCGATGGTACTGCAACCGAAGGGTTGTGGGAGAGTAGGACGCCGCCGAACTAAATGTCAGGGTTAGGCCCCGGTCGAGAATCTTCACGGTTCTCCCGGGGCCTAACTCTATTTCCACACCTTTTCGACCGCCGCCGGCCGGTCTAACGGACCATCCCCCGGCGGCCCCGTCCATCGAGCGCCCTTGACTGTGGACCGCGGCATCAGCCCTCGGCCTATCAGGTGCGGTCGTGGAGAGTGACTTGGTAGCCGTCGGGGTCGGCGAAGGTGAATGTCCGGCCGAAGGGGCCGTCGATCGGTGCGGAGACGATGGTGTGACCGTCGGCGACGAGCGCATCGTGAATGGGCTGGACGTTTGTGGCGTGGAGCCAGATCGCGGCACCGATGCCGGGCTGGGCAACGGATGTGAGATCGGTGCCGGGAACGACTTCGCGGAGCGCGAACGCGATCGGCTTCGTCTCGAAGACGACGGCGTGCGGAGGTCCGGCCGGCGAGCGGACGAGGCCGAGGTACTGCTCGTAGAACGCCTGTGAAGCGTCGAGGTCGCGCGCTTGGAGCGAGATGAAGTCTGGGCCGGTGGCGGGCATGGTGACGCTCCTTCGTTTCGTGTCAGGTTTCTGACACGGGCAATTTATGTCAGAATGCTGACATGAGTCAAGACGGTGTTGGCGTCGACCTGGAGACGTCCCTGGGCTACCTGCTGAAAGAGGCGTCGAGTGTCCTGCGCGCAGCCATGGAGGAGGTGCTGCGGCCGCTCGGGATGAGCGTGACGCACTACTCCTGCCTCGAGCTGCTGGCTCAACGACCGGGCTTGTCGAACTCCGAGCTCGCGCGGGGCGCGTTCGTGACCCGGCAGACGATGAACGTGCTGCTCCAGGCCCTGGAACGAGAGGGCCACGTGACCAGGCCTGCGGAGGCACCCGTCGGAAAGGTTCTTCCCACGCGGCTCACGCCTCGCGGCCGACGGAGCCTTGAGAAGGCGACCGTCGCGGTCCGGTCCGTCGAGGTCCGAATGCTGGCCGGCATGACGGAGGCCGAGCAGTCAGGCGCGTTCCGGAGCCTGCGGAGCATGATCCATTCCCTGCGCGATGGCAACGACGGTGCATAGCTCGTTCCCTGACGCACGTCTCGCCGCGCCCGGATAGGCGTGCAGCCGAGCATGAAAGTCCGTGCAGGCAACCTCGAAACCGACAGACCCCGACTGCACCCTCTTCTGCGACGAGCCACAAAACCCCGGCACACAACCCACGCAGCGCCCCAGACAACAAGAAAGGCGCCGGAGCAACAATCGCTCCGGCGCCTTCCGCCAGTCCATCACCCGCGTGCCTCACCCCAAGGCGGAGGTTCCCCAAGGCTCAGAGAGCCGAGCCCTTCTGCCAGTCCGTCCAGGACTTGGACCAGTCGCCGTACAGGTCCCACACGGGGAGCTGCGGGCCGCCCGAGTTGGTGACCTCCACGACGTCGCCGAGGCCGAAGTTCTGGAAGAACCATTCGGCGTTGGCGGCGTTCAGGTTGATGCAGCCGTGGGACACGTTGGAGCTGCCCTGCTGGCCGACGCTGTTCGGGTTCTCGTGCACGAACTCACCGTCGTTCGAGATGCGCTCGGAGAACTTTTCGTCGGAGCGGTAGGCCTTCGGGTCGGGCGGGCAGACACCGTAGGTGCAGGAGTCCATCGTGTAGTTCGCCTGCTTGAACGAGATCACGTGCGGGCCGAGGTGCGTCGGCGTGGCGTCCTTGCCCATGGAGATCGGCATGGTCTTCACCATCGAGCCGTTGTGGAAGATCTGCATCTGCTCGGTGTTGCCGTCCGCCTTGGCGATCCAGGAGTCGTGCACCTTGTACGTCTCGGTGCGGTCCTCGGCGCCGAACACGCCGTTGCCGAAGTCGACGCCGTAGATCTTCGCCGAGACAGTCAGTGTGGTGTTCGGCTGCCAGTACTCCTTCGGCCGGTAGTGGACGTTCTGGTCGTCCATCCAGTACCAGCTGCCCTCCTGCTGCGGCGACGACTCCACCGACAGGGCCTTCTCCACGGCGGCCTTGTTCTTCACCTTGACGCCGAAGCTGAACACGATCGGCTGCCCCACGCCGACACCGGTCGACTTCACGGCCGACGGCGCCGGGATCAGGTTCGCGTTCGCCTGCTTCGACGGCGAAACCGTGGTGACGTTGCCGTCCTTCTCCACTGGCTTGCCGTCGGTGCCCTGGGCGTGCGCGACGATCTTGTAGGTGCCGCCGTAGCCGAGCACCTCGGAGTTGGTCCAGCTGGAGCCGTCCGTCGCGAGCTTGCCGGCGACCGACTTCCCCTTGGAGTTGGTCACCGTCACGTCGGTCAGCTTGCCGTTGGCGGCCTTGACGACGATCGGGGTGGTCGGGCTGATCCCGGAGGCGTCGGCCGGGTCGATCGACACCGTCGCCGGCGTGGCCGCGGAGGCCGCGCTCGTGCCACCCGGGGTCACGGGCGATGCGCTGCCCCCGGTGTCCCCACCGGAGGAGCAGGCCGAAACCAGCAGGGTTGCCGCGAGAATTCCGGCAACCGAAAGGAAAGTCTTCTTCGGGAACATTTTGTCTCTTTTGCGGGGTATCGCGGGCCGGCAGGCTTCTTCCATTCCAAAACTACGCGATCAGGAAGACGCCCCACGCAGCGGATAGGTGCATCGCAGTGGCGTGGATCACGCTGTGACAAGGCCTGGCGCGCCGTACAGACCGGGGCCGTCGACGACCAGTTCCTTCAGGTAGTCACGGGCCGAATGGTAGGCCTCGTCGGCGAGCTGGTCCGTCTTCGTGAAGTCGAGCGGGCTGACCCGCACGGGCGCCGGCCCGGGCAGGTAGACCACGGGTGCTCGCCGCGCCGCCGCGGGCGCCTCCAGCGCCGCCTGGTTGCGCATGCTGATCAACGCGGTGAACATCATCACCTCGGCGAACGTGCGCGGTGCACCCGGCATTTTGCCCGGAAACGCGCAGTCCAGGACCACAAGTGAGCGAGCGCCCATCGCGAGCGCCTGGCGCATCGGCACGTTGGCCACCAGGCCGCCGTCGTAGAGCAGCCGGCCGTCGTAGTCCACCGGCGGGTAGATCCCCGGGATGGCGCAGCTGGCCAGCAGCGGCTCGCGCACCGGCCCCGTGCGGAACAGCACCGGCTCGGCCGTGTCGACGTCCGTGGTCACCACGCCGAGCGGGAGCTCCAGGTCCTCGAAGCGCCGGCCGGGGCCGAGGTGGTCGTCGATGATCTTCGTGAGACCTGTGTTGGGGAACAGGTTCGTTTTGCTGTGACGAAGCGTGCGCACCTGGCTGAACACGCCGCCGGGAAAGGCTTCGTGCTTCGTCATGTGCTTCCAGATGTCGTGCAGGCGCCCGAGCCGGTCGGCACCGGGCAGCGCCAGCACGGCCGCGTTGAGCGAACCCACCGACGTGCCCACCACGAGGTCGGGTGTCACACCGGCTTCGTCCAGCGCGCGCAGCATCCCGACCTGCAGCGCGCCCAGGCTCCCTCCGCCGCCGAGCACGAACGCCACCGGCCCGGGGAGATCGAGTGGGGTCATACCGCCGAATGTAGTAAGCGTGAGCGCTCACGGCGGCGTCACGGACGTGTGATGCCGCACCGGATCACTCCGCGACGCGGACCGGTTCCTCGGTCGGCTCGGGCGCCAGTGCCTTGCGCTTCTTCATGCGCACCAGGAAGAACACCAGCACCCCGACGACCACGGCCGCCGCCACGAGGAAGCCCGTGCTGAGCGCGCCCTCCACCTTCTTGGCCGCCTCGCCGAGCGCCGCGCCGAGGCTGATGTGCACGAGCGACCAGCACAGCGCGCCCGCGGCCGTCGCGGGCAGGAACTTCCGGAACGGCAGCCGTGACGCGCCTGCGGCGGCCGGCATTAACGTCCGCAGCACCGGCAGGAACCGCGCGAAGAACACCGCCCAAGCGCCGCGCCGCTCCAGCACGCCGGCGGCTTTGTCCCACGCGTCGAGGCCGTACTTGCGGATCAGCTTCGTCTCGCGCAGCCGTGGTCCGAACCGGCGGCCGAGTGCGTAGCCGACGGAGTCGCCGAGTGCCGCGCACACCGTGACCACGGCCCACAGCGTGAGGAACCGCGGTGTCGTGGTCGCCGTCGTCGCCGCGATGAGCAGCGCCGACTCGCCGGGAGCGATGAACCCCAGGCCGATGGTGCACTCGGCGAACACGAGCCCGCCGGCCGCGGCGACAAGGCCCGGTTCCGGGAGTCCTTGCAGCCAGTTCAGGAGATCCGTTACCAAAGCCACAAGGTAACTTTACGGATTCTTTGGAATCCGTCACTGCGCTCGGCCCGACCTGGGGGACTTCCCAGGGACTGCCCGTAGGGGCCGGGAACGACGAAGGGCCCGCTCGAGGTGAGCGGGCCCTTCACGAAGCGAACGCCGGTCAGCGTGCGAGCAGCGAGCTGGCTTCCTGCGCCGCCGGACCCTGCTCGGCCAGGTGCGCCAGGTTCTCCGGCAGCTCCTCACCGCGGTGGGCCTTGGTCTGCGCGTAGAGCCGTCCGGCGCGGTAGGAGGAGCGCACGAGCGGTCCCGCCATCACGCCGCTGAACCCGAGCGCCTCGGCCGTCTGGGAGTGCTCCACGAACTCCTCCGGCTTCACCCAGCGGTCCACGGGGTGGTGCCGCGGCGAGGGCCGCAGGTACTGCGTGATCGTGAGGATTTCGCAGCCCGCCTCGTACAGGTCGCGCATCGCGGACCCGACCTCGTCGGGCGTCTCGCCCATGCCGAGGATCAGGTTCGACTTCGTCACCAGACCGGCCTCACGGGCCTTGGTGATGACCTCCAGCGAACGCGCGTAGCGGAACCCGGGACGGATGCGCTTGAAGATCCGCGGCACGGTCTCCACGTTGTGCGCCAAAACCTCCGGCCGCGAGCCGAAGACCTCGGCCAGCTGCTCGGGGTCGGCGTTGAAGTCCGGGATCAGCAGCTCGACACCGGTTCCCGGGTTCAACTCGTGAATCTGCCGGACGGTCTCCGCGTACAGCCAGGCGCCGCCGTCATCCAGGTCGTCGCGCGCGACGCCCGTGACGGTCGAGTACCGCAAACCCATGGCCTGCACGGATTCCGCGACCTTGCGCGGCTCGGTGCGGTCGAGGGCGGACGGTTTCCCGGTGTCGATCTGGCAGAAGTCGCAGCGGCGCGTGCACTGGTCCCCGCCGATCAGGAACGTCGCTTCGCGGTCTTCCCAGCACTCGTAGATGTTGGGACAGCCGGCTTCTTCGCAGACGGTGTGCAGGCCTTCACGCCGCACCAGGCCTTTGAGTTCGGTGAACTCCGGCCCCATCCGCACCTTCGTCTTGATCCACGACGGCTTCTTCTCAATGGGCGTCTCGCTGTTGCGGACCTCGAGCCGCAGCAACTTCCGCCCTTCAGGCGCAGCAGTCACGTCCACCACACTACGCCCGCGGTACCGGGCGAATCGCCTACTGCGGGTCGGGCGTGACGTTCGTCAAGCGGGCCGTCAAGTCCCACAATGCGGTCGCCGTCGCGAGGTCGCGGGCGGCGGCGAGCGGGCGCACCTTCGTGGGATGCCCGCGGGCGCCGAACAGGCGATCCGGGCCGTAGTAGTCGCCGCCCTCGACGTCGGGCTGCGTGGCCGCGTAGAGCTGCGGCAGCGCCCCGTGCGCGAGGTCCTGCGCCAGCACGAGGTTGCCGACATGCATCGTGCCGAGCATCAAGGCGCGCACGACGGGGTTGGGGTAGGACTTCGCCATGCCGGTCTGCAAACCGGTCTCGGTGTAGCCGGGGTGGGCGAGCACGCTGATCACCGGGGAACCGGCCGCGCGGAGCCGCCGGTCGAGCTCCAGCCCGAAGATCTGGTCGGCGAGCTTCGACTGCCCGTAGGCGGCACCCGTGTTGAACCGGCCGTGCTCGAAGTTCGGGTCTTCCAGCCGGATGCGCGCGCCGGTGGCCGCCATGCTCGAGAGCGTGACCACCCGCGCCGCCGTGCCGCCGCGCAGCGCGGGCATCAGCAGCCACGTGAGCGCGGCCGGCCCGAGGTAGTTGGTGCCGAACTGCAGCTCGAAGCCGTCGGCGGTCTGTCCCTTGGGCGGGCCCATGAGGCCGGCGTTGTTCACGAGCACGTCGAGCGCGTCACCGGTCAGCTCGCGCACCGTCGTCGCCGCCTTGCGCACCGACGCGAGGTCGGCCAAGTCCAGCGGCACGAGCTCGGGCTCGGCGCCGGAGGCCAGCGAACGAACGCGCTCTAGTGCGATAGCACCGCGCTCGGCCGAGCGGCACGCGAGCAGCACCCGCGCACCGTGGCCGGCGAGGACCTCCGCCGTGCGCAGACCGAGGCCCGAGTTGGCGCCGGTGACCAGGACGGTCCGGCCGGTCTGGTCGGCCAGGTCGGCCTCGGTCCAGCGTCGGTTCATGCGTTCACCTAACTACACGCCTGTAACTACGCGGTCACGCGCTGGGTGCGAGCAGGCGCATGAGGTGTCCCATGGGGCTGCGCCGCCGCACCGGGCGGTCCGCGCGGTCGCTGCCGGCGCGCACCAGCGAATCGAAGGCGTAGCCGACGCGGGTGATCTCCTCGGTGGGCTCGCCGGGCCCGGCCAGCCCCGCTGTGAGCGCCAGCGTGCGCAGCTCGCCCTCGTGCAGGTTCACCAGCGACGGGTGCCGGGTCAGCGCGCCGTCGAGCACCGCACGCAGCGTCTCGTGCTCGGACTGCGCGCGCCGCCACGCGCGGGAAACGGTGTCGACCTGGTCGCCGACGCCGTCGGCCGCGGCGTCCTCCGGGTCGGCCAGCTCGGCGCGCAGGTGCCCCCCGAGCACCTGCGTCCACTTGTACTGCAGCGCCAGCAGCAAGTTCTCTTCACAGCCGAAAACGTCGGTGGCGCCGGGGATCTCGGCGAGAACGAGCGGCTCACCGGGGGTGCGCTGCGCATAGCGCACGGCCGCCTCGAGGATCTCCCGGCGTCGGTAGAAGTCGGTCCAGCTCATGGTGTGGGCTCCCCTTCCGTGGCCCGGGTCGTACCGCGGGTTTGCGGCATACTCCCGGTACGGACCTGACGCAGTGAACATACCATGGGTATGGAGATCGCCGTCCGGCGTAAGGTTGTGAGGGTGCCGACAATGAGGTCCAGACGACTCGACTACTCGGAGTCCACACGATCCGCCCTGGTCGACAGCGCCGTCGAGCTGTTCACGAAACGCGGTTACGCGGGTACCTCGCTCGACGAGGTGGCCAAACGCGCCCGCGTGACGAAGGGCGCGCTGTACCACCACTTCAGCGGCAAGCAGGCTCTGTTCGAAGCCGCGTTCGACTCCGTGGAAAGCCTGGTCTACGACCGGCTGGAGAAGATCATGACCGGCCCCGGCACGCCGTGGGAACGGGTGCTGGGCGCGCTCAACGCGTTCATCAAGAGCTGCCTCGACCCGGCCTACCAGCGCATCGCGATCCACGAGGCGCCAGTGGTGATGGGCTGGGAACGCTGGCGCGAGGCCGAGGAGCAGTGCAGCTTCGGGCTCGTGCGGGCGGGCCTGCAGTCGCTCGTGGACGCCGGCGAGGTCGAGCCCGTGCCGGTCGACATCACCGCGCGGCTGCTGTTCGGCGCGCTGTCCAGTGCGGCCACGGAGATCGCGAGCGCGACCGACCCGAAGAAGATCGGTGAGCAGATCGAGGACGTGATCGTGCGGATGCTGCTGCGCCTGCGCCAGCCCGGCGAGGCGGGGGAGCGACCGGCCGCGAGCTGAGCGGCGTCCTGAACAGCGCCGTGGTTGCCAATCCGGCCAAAAGCAGGCCGACCCCCCGCGCGGCACGTAACCGTTGCTGCGAAGCCATTCGGCCGTGACTGTGGTCGGATTGGAAACGATCGGCACAGCTAGGCTGGCGCCATGGACTTGAGGATCTTCACGGAGCCCCAGCAGGGCGCCACGTACGACGACCTCCTGCGCGTCGCCCAAGCGACCGAGGCCGCCGGTTTCGACGCGTTCTTCCGCAGCGACCACTACCTGAAGATGGGCGACGGCGACGGCCTGCCCGGGCCCACCGACGCGTGGATCACCTTGGCCGGGCTCGCCCGCGAGACCAAGCGGATCCGGCTCGGCACGCTCGTCACCGCCGCGACGTTCCGCCACCCCGGCCCGCTCGCGATCTCCGTGGCGCAGGTCGACCAGATGTCGGGCGGGCGCGTGGAGTTCGGCCTCGGCGCGGGCTGGTTCGACACCGAGCACACCGCCTACGCGCTCACGCTGCCGCCGCTGAAGGAGCGCTTCGACCGCTACGCCGAGCAGCTGGAGATCATCACCGGCCTGTGGAAGACGCCGGTGGGCGAGATGTTCTCGTTCTCAGGTGAGCACTACACCGTCGTCGACTCGCCCGCGCTGCCGAAGCCGGCGCAGTCGCCCGCGCCGCCCGTGATCATCGGTGGCGGGGGCAAGAAGCGCACGCCCGAGCTGGCCGCGCGCTTCGCCGACGAGTTCAACCTGCCGTTCGCGAGCCCGGAAGCCGCGCTGGCGCAGTTCGAGCGCGTGGCCGCCGCGGCCGAGGCCGTGGGCCGCGACCCGAAGGAGATCCTGCGTTCGGTGGCGCTCACCGTCGCGATCGGCCGCGACGACGCCGAGGTGGCGCGCCGGGCCGGAGCCATCAGCCGTGACCTCGGTGAGCTGCGCGAGTCCGGCCTGGCCGGCACGGCGGCCCAGGTCGTCGACCGCATCGGCCAGTGGCGTGAGAAGACGGGTATCACGCGGCTCTACCTGCAGGTTCTCGACCTGCAGGACCTGGACCACCTCGAGTTCATCGCCTCGGACGTGGCACCGCAGCTGTGACTCACTCGTGAGGGGCGGCGCCGGTTCGGTTCTTATTCGAACGCAGTGCAGCCCCTCACGAGTTCTCAGTTCTGCAGGGCGAAGGTGACGCCCGGCGCCGAAGGCGCTTCCGGGCGCGGCAGCCAGCGGTCGTCACTCACGACCAGCTCACCTTCGAGCGCGGCCAGCACGGCGTCGCGCACCATCGGCAGCACCTCGGCCACGGTAACGTCGCGCTGCAGTTCATACGACAGCGACGTGACACCGGCGTCGCGGAGGCCGCACGGCACGATCGAGTCGAACGCGCCGAGGTCGGCGTTGCAGTTCAACTCGAGGCCGTGCATGGTCACGCCGCGCTGCACGCGGATGCCGATGGCGGCGATCTTGCGCTCGATGCCGCGGTCGTCGGCCGGGATCCACACGCCGCTGCGGCCCTCGACGCGGCCGGTGTGCACACCGAGCTGCTCGCACACCACGATCAGCGCCTCTTCGAGCCGTCGTACGTAGTGCATGACGTCGATCGGGTCGGCGAGCTCGATGATCGGGTAACCGACGAGCTGGCCGGGGCCGTGCCACGTGATCTTGCCGCCGCGGTCCACGTCGATCACCGGTGTGCCGTCGGCCGGCCGGTCCTCGGGCTCCGTGCGCTTGCCGGCGGTGTAGACCGACGGGTGTTCAAGCAGCAGCAGGGTGTCCGGTCCGGTCTGGTCGGCGCGCGCGGTGAGGATCTCGCGCTGCAGGTCCCAGGCCTCGGTGTAGTCGATCGTGCCGAGCTCCCGGACTACGACGGGTTCGGTGGCGGCACGGCAGGAATCGGTCGAAGAACTCACTCGTCGAGGCTACGCCCGTCGGGCCTGCGAAAGGGCACGAGCCGCAGTGCCGTCGCCGACACCAGGCCCATTCCCAGCACCGCGAGCGCGGCGCCGACGGTGTCCGTGACCCAATGCACACCCAGCACGATCCGGCAGGCCGCTGCCACGACGGTCGCGGCCACGGCGATCCCCACCGCCCACCGGACGAACCGCGGTGCGAACCAGCCACACACCAGCACCACGACCAGTCCGGTCGAGGCCACCGCGACGACGTGGCCGCTGGGGTAACTCAGGTCCGGGTACTCGCGCGGACGCCGGCGCAGGAACACGGGTTTGAACGCCAGGCTCGTCAGCCGGCACAGCACCAGCACGACGGCCAGCCGCACGCACAGCGACAGCTTCGAGCGGTCCCGCAACACCAGCGCGAGCAGTGCGACGCCCAGCACCCAGGGCAGCACGGGGCCGAGGACGTTCGTGACAACCCCCGCGACCAGCCCGGCCGGGTGCGTGTCCTCGCCGCGCAACGCATTCGCGACCTCCATGTCGAGCTGCAGCGGCTGCCGGTCGACGAGTAGGCCCAGCGCGACGAAAGCGGCGAACAGCACCACGCCCGTCGCGATCCAGCGGACGCGCGGCACGGTCATGTCGCGGCGGCCAGCGCGCTCTCCAGAGTGCGGTGGCGGAACTCGTAACCCGTGTGCTCCAGCCGCCGTGGAACGGCGCGCTGGCCGTACAACGCCATTTCCTCGCCGGCCTGCCCGAGCGCGAGCTTCAGCGCGACCCCCGGAACCCACCACGGCGCCGGCCGGTGCAGGGCTTGGCCGAGGGCTTTCGTGAACTCGGCGTTGGTGGCGGGCGCGGGGCCGGCGAGGTTGACCGGGCCGGTCAGCGTTTCGTGCTCCAGCGCGTGGACGAGGGCGCCGACCTCGTCGTCGAGCGAGATCCACGGCATGAACTGGCGGCCGTCGCCGAGTCGGCCGCCGAGGGCGAAGCCGAACAGCGGCCGCAGCACGTCGAGCAGGCCGCCCTTGCGCGCGAGTACGAGGCCGGTGCGGACGAGCACCACGCGGGCGCCGGCCGTGGCGGCGGGGGCGGTCGCGCTTTCCCACGTCGTGCAGAGCTCAGCCAGGAAACCCGTGCCCGTACCGGCGGTTTCGTCGACCACGTGGGAACCGGTGTTGCCGTAGAAGCCGACGGCGGAGGCGTTCACCAGCACCTTCACGCCGTGCTCGGCCACGGCTTCGGCGAGCACCTCCGTGGGCTCGACGCGGCTGTCGAGCAGCACCTGCTTGCGCATCGCGCTCCAGCGGCCCGGCAGCAGGGGTGCGCCGCAGAGGTTCACGACGGCGTCGACCCCGTCGAACGCGCCCTCGTCGATTCGCGCCGATGGCGGGTCCCAGCCGTGTTCGTCGGCCGCCCGCGCGGTGCGCCGCACGAGGCGGCGTACGTCGTGGCCGGCCGAGCGCAGCCGCGCCGCCAGTGCCGTGCCGATGAGCCCGCCGGACCCCGCGATGAGTACCCGCATGCCTGAGATCGTGTCCTATCCGTGCGTGTTCCGCACCCCCGGCCCGTGGTCGGCGACCCCGTGCGGGACCGTCCGGAATGGACAGGATGGGGGTGACCGTGGCACCGCCAGTGGCCCAGCCCGGCCGCCGGTTCCGCCACGGCGGACCGCGGCCGACCGTCTACATCGGACACCCGGGAACGGCGAAGGCCCCGCACCCCTGGGGAGTGCGAGGCCTTCGACAGACCGGCTATCGCGTCAGAGGCCGAGCTCGTCCTCGAACTTGCCCTCTTCCAGACGCTGCTTGATCGTCGTGAGGAAGCGGCCGGCGTCGGCGCCGTCGACCAGGCGGTGGTCGTAGGTCAGCGGCAGGAACACCATCGAGCGGACGGCGATCGTGTCGTTGCCCTCGGCGTCGGACACGACGACCGGGCGCTTCACGACGGCGCCGGTGCCGAGCATGCCGGACTGCGGCTGCACGATGATCGGCGTGTCGAACAGGGCGCCGTTGCTGCCGATGTTCGTGACGGTGAAGGTGCCACCGGTCAGCTCGTCCGGCTTGATGTGGTTGGCCCGGGCCCGCGCCGCCAGGTCGGCGATACGGTGCGCGAGACCGGCCAGGCTCAGCTCACCCGCGTCGTGGATCACGACCGACAGCAGGCCGCGGTCGGTGTCCACCGCGATGCCCAGGTGCACGGCGCCGTGGTAGGTGATCTCCTTCGTGTCCTCGTTGTAGGACGCGTTGACGTTCGGGTGCTGCTTGAGCGCCTCGACTGTGGCCTTCGCGAAGAACGGCAGGAACGTGAGGTTCACGCCCTCGCGCTCGCGGAAGGCCGCCTTCGCGCGCTGGCGCAGCTTGGCGATCTTCGTCACGTCCACCTCGTGCACCTGCGTGAGCTGCGCGGAAATCTGCAGCGACTCGCGGGTCTTGGTGGCCGTGATCTGCCGGATCCGGCTGGCCTTCTGCACCGTGCCGCGCAGGGCGGCGATGTCCGGCGAGACGGCGGCCGGAGCCGACGGGGCAGCCGCGGCCGGGGCCTGCGCGGCCGGGGCCGGGGCAGCAGCCGCGGGCGCCGGAGCGGCCGCCTTCTGCTTGGCCTCGGCCGCCGCGAGCACGTCCTGCTTGCGGATGCGGCCGCCGACACCGCTGCCGGTCAGCGTCGCCAGGTCGATGTCGTGCTCGGACGCGAGCTTGCGCACCAGCGGCGTGACGTACGGGCCGTCGGCCGAACCGTTGTCCTCGGCCTTGGCGGCCGGGGCAGCAGCGGCCGGAGCCGGAGCAGCGGCCGGAGTCGGAGCCGCCGGGGCGGGCGCGGCAGGCGCCGGGGCAGGAGCGGGCTTGCTCTCCTGAACCGGGGCCGGCGCCGGGGCAGCCGGGGCCGGAGCGGCGGGCGCCGGGGCGGCGGCCGGAGCCGCACCCGCGGCACCGATCACCGCGAGAACCCCGCCGACCTCGACGGTCTCGTCCTCACCGGCGCGGATCTCGAGCACCGTGCCGGCGACCGGCGACGGGACCTCGGTGTCGACCTTGTCCGTGGAGATCTCGAGCAGCGGCTCGTCGACCTCGACCGGGTCGCCGACCTGCTTGAGCCAGCGGGTCACGGTGCCCTCGGTGACGCTCTCGCCCAGCTCGGGCAGCTTCACCTCGGTGCCCTGGCCACCCGACGCCGGCGCGGTGTCCGGACGCGACGGGGCCTCGGCCTGAGGAGCCTGCGCGGCGGGCGCCGGCGTCGGCTCGGGCTCGGGCGCCGCCTGCGGTTCCGGAGCGGCTTCCTGCGCGGGCGCGGCGGGCGGCTCGGCAGCGGCGGGGACGCCGCCGGTGCCGTCGTCGATCACCGCGAGCTCGCCGCCGACCTCGACGGTCTCGTCCTCACCGGCGCTGATCTTCACCAGGGTGCCGGCCACGGGGGACGGGACCTCGGTGTCGACCTTGTCGGTGGAGATCTCGAGCAACGGCTCGTCGACCGCGACGGTGTCGCCTTCCTGCTTCAACCACCGGGTGACGGTGCCTTCTGTGACGCTCTCACCGAGCTCCGGCAACGTGACGGAGTAGGCCATCGTTCGCTGACTCCTCTTGATCTGTAAGTCGTGTCTTGGATTCTGCTGGTGAGACGTCAGCTGTGCACGTGCAGCGGCTTGCCCGCGAGGGCGAGGAACGCTTCACCGAGGGCCTCGGTCTGGGTGGGGTGCGCGTGGATGAGGGGGGCGACGTCCTCCGGGAACGCCTCCCAGTTGTAGACGAGCTGCGCTTCGCCGATCAGCTCGCCGACGCGGTCGCCCACCATGTGCACGCCGACGACCGGGCCGTCGGGCGCCTTGACCAGCTTCACGCCACCGGAGGTCTTGAGGATCTGGCTCTTGCCGTTGCCGCCGAGGTCGTAGGTGTAGGTGGTGACGTCGTTGCCGTACTTCTCCTTGGCCTGCGACTCGGTGAGCCCGACCGAGGCGACCTCGGGGTGCGAGTAGGTGACGCGCGGGATGCCCTTCTCGTCGATCACGCGCGGGGCGAGCCCGGCGATCTCCTCGGCGACGAAGATGCCCTGCTGGAAGCCGCGGTGGGCCAGCTGCAGTCCCGGCACGATGTCGCCGACGGCGTAGACGTTCGGCAGGTTCGTGCGCAGGCGGTCGTCGGTGAGGACGAAGCCGCGGTCGATCTGGACGCCGGCCTCCTCGTAGCCGTGGCCCGCGGAGTTCGGGCCGCGGCCGACGGCGACCAGCAGCAGGTCGGCGTCGATGGTCTCGCCGGACTCCAGCGAAACGCTCACGCCGTTGTCGTCCTGCTTCGCGCCGGTGAACCGCACGCCGGTCTTGAAGGCGATCTTGCGGCGGCGGAACGCGCGCTCGAGCTGCTTGGAGGCGAACTCGTCCTCGGCGGGCACCAGGCGCGGCAGAGCCTCGACCACGGTGACGTCGACGCCGAAGGAGGCCCAGACGCTCGCGAACTCCACGCCGATCACGCCGCCGCCGAGCACCACGACCTTCTTCGGCACCCAGTCGAGCGCGAGCGCCTGCTCGCTGGCGATGATCCGGCCGCCGAGCTCCAGGCCGGGCAGGGTCCGCGAGTACGAACCGGTGGCGAGGATGACGTTCTTGCCCGTGTAGCGGGTGCCCTCGACCTCGACGGTCGTGCCACCGACGAACGTGCCGGTGCCCTCGACCAGGTTGACCTTGTGGGCCTTGGCCAGACCCTGGAGGCCCTTGTACAGGCGGGCGACGACGCCGTCCTTGTACTTGTTGACCCCGGCGATGTCGATGCCTTCGAACACGGCCTTGACCCCGACCGACTCCGATTCGCGAGTTTCGTCGGCGACTTCGGCGGCGTGGAGCAGGGCCTTGGTCGGGATGCACCCACGGTGCAGGCAGGTCCCGCCCAGCTTGTCCTTCTCGATCAGCGTGACGGAAAGGCCCAGCTCGGCCGCGCGGAAAGCCGCGGCGTAGCCGCCCGATCCGCCTCCCAGGATCACAAGGTCGGCGGAGGTGTCGCTCACTTCAATAACTCCTCGGCAGCGGTGTAGGGGTGAAGCTCGGTTGTCGCGCAGCCCCGGTATAACCGCGCGCGCGACACCAGCCATCTTGTCACTACGCCGATCCGGCCGACCAACCCGGCCGTGCGACACCGACCACACCTGATCGTGGGAATAATGGAGTTCGTACTCCTGCAGGAAGAGAGGTGGTCGGAGTGGGGATCTTCGACTCGCTGCGTCGGCGAGGCCGAGGCGGCAGACGTCCGGGAACGATGCGCAAGGCCACCTCCGAAGACACCCGTCACCTGGAGGAATGGGCCGCGTCGCGGCGTGGCGTGGAGGCGTACGTCGAGCCCCGCACCACCGTGACGGAAGCCACTGTGGTCCTCATCGCCCACGACGGCGAGTGGACCCGCCGGCGCATCGGCAGCCTCCAGGCGGCACTGCACTTCGGCGAGAAGCGGTCGATTCCCGTGTACGAGGTGTCGCGGGTCGGCTACCCCAAGCGCATGCGTGAATACACGGAGCGGAAGAAGCGCGGCCAGGTCTAGCGGCAGGCTTCGAGCAGACCGAGGTGGTGTTCGAGCAGCGCGCGGAATGTCGGGTGCGCGGTACTGCCGAACGCGAGGTCGACCTCCACGGCGTGGCCGGTCGCGGTCAGCAGCACGAGTGCGGGGTCGGACACGATGACGACTCCGTTGTCGGCGCGGAGTTCGTGCGCGGGCAGCAGGCGCGGGAAGGTGACGTCGTCGGGGAGGCCGTTCGTTGTGCGGAGGAACTCGCGGTAGTCGGCGGGCAATGCCGTGGCGAGCTGGCGTTCGGCCTCTTGGAGGTCTCCTTCGGACGCCGGTGGCGGGGCCGTCTGGCCGCGTTCGCGCATGATCGCCGCGACGAGCTCCGGCCAGCTGTCCGGCTGCGTCGGGTAGCGCTCGCGCAGCGCGGCGACCAGGGCGCCGGCGCACTGGCCGGGCCACTCCGGGCCGAGGTCCAGCGGATCGGCGCCGGCGACGAGCCGTGAGGCCAGCGCGCGCGTCGCGGCCAGGGCGGCGACGTCCGGGGCCGGGTGCTGGGCAACGAGCTCCGCCCACGCCTCGAGGTCGCCCTCCGCCAGGGCCGTGCGCACGCGGTCGGGGCGGCCCGGGGCGAGTGCGGACACGACGCCCGCGACGGGGGAGCCGTCGAAGACACCGTCCAGATCGGACACCCGGCGGGTCAGGAAGGCTTGGTGCGCCGACTCTTCCGCGTCGAGATCGAGGGGGATGAGTTCGTCCGCCCACTGTGGACGGTTGCCGCGCGCCTCGAACAGCATCGCCCACGCGCGCGCCCGCACGGCGTCGTCGGCGAGCTGCGTGACCGGGCGGCCCGTGACCGCGCGCCAGTGCGTGACGAGCCGGTCGGCGTCGGCGCCCGCTGTGGCGAGCAGCAGAGCGGCGTGCCCGACGCGGCGGTCGAGGGTCGGCTCGTCGGAGGTGAGGACGTCGCGGATCGCGGCTTCGAGGTAGGCGTCACGGTCCATGGTCGCGAGGGTGCCACAAAAGAAGGCCCCCCACCGCGTGCGGTGAGGGGCCTGGCGTCGAGAACGGGTCAGCCGCGGTCGGCGATGTCGGCCAGGACGGCGGCGATGGTGCGGACGGGGACGCCCGTGCCGCCCTTGCCGGTGTAGCCCCAGGGGCCGCCGGTGTTGAAGGCGGGGCCCGCGACGTCGATGTGGGCCCACGGCAGGCCCTCGGCCACGAACTCCTTGAGGAACAGGCCGGCCGCGAGCATGCCGCCCCAGCGGTGGCCCGTGACGTTGGCCAGGTCGGCCAGGCGGGAGTCGAGGTCGGCGCGCAGCTCCTCGGGCAGCGGCATGGCCCAGCCACCCTCGCCGGTGGCCTGCATGATGCTCGCGACGCGGTCGCGGAACTCGTCGGAGCCCATCACGCCGGCGGTGCGGTTGCCGAGCGCCACCACCTGCGCGCCGGTGAGGGTGGCGGTCTCGATGAGGTAGTCGGGGTTCTCCTCGGCGGCGCGCACCATCGCGTCGGCCAGGACCAGACGGCCCTCGGCGTCGGTGTTGAGGACCTCGACGGTCTTGCCGCCGTACATGGTCAGGACGTCGCCCGGGCGGTAGGAGCTGCCCGAGGGCAGGTTCTCCGCCAGCGGGATGTGCGCGGTGACCTCGAGCGGGTACTTCAGCTTCGCGGCCAGCACGACCGACGCCAGCACCGCGGCGGCACCCGACATGTCCGAGGTCATGTGGTCCATGCCCGCGGCCGGCTTGATCGAGATGCCGCCCGAGTCGAACGTGATGCCCTTGCCGACCAGTGCCACGCGCTTGCTCGCCTTGGCCGGCTTCCAGCCCACGCGCAGCAGGCGCGGCGGACGCTCGGAACCGCCGCCGACGCCCAGGATGCCGCCGAAGCCCTTGCGCTTGAGCTGCTTCTCATCGAGCACCTCGAAGTCGAGGCCGTTGTCCTCGGCGAGCTTCTTCGCCCGGTCGGCGAACGAGGCCGGGAACAGGTCGTTGGGCGGGGTGTTGATCAGGTCGCGGGTGATGATCACCGACTCCGCGATGGCGGTGGCGGCCTTCAGCGTCGCCTTGTGCTCGCGCGCGGTGCCGTCCTCCGGGCTGACGAAGTCGGCCTTGGCCAGCGGGGCGTCGCCCTTCGCGGAGCGGTACTCGGTGAAGGTGTACGCGCCGAGCGCGGTGCCTTCGACGGCGGCCTGCAGGTCGAGCGCGGAGAGCGTGACGAACGCGCGCTCCGTGCCGGCCAGCGCCCGCGCGGCTGCACCGGCGGCGCGGCGGACCTGCTCGGCCGTCACGGCACCGTCGGTCGCCTTGCCCAGGCCCACGGCCAGCACGACGCCGGCGGCGAGCTTGCCCAGTGTGGGCAGCTTCACGACCTGCTCGGCCTTGCCGGTGGCGCCGAGCGTGGCGAGCACCTCGGCGAGTTTGCCGTCGAACGCGGCGTCGGCGACCGCGGCGCCCGCGGCGAGCACCGGGCCGTCCTCGCCCTGGAGGGTGCCGATCACCACCACGTCGGCGCGGGTCTTGGCGAGCGCCGCCTCGGTGTTCTCGGACAGGGCAAGCTTCGGCACGGTCACTTCTGGCTCCTCGCGCGTTCGCGGTGGTACCGGGCGACGTGCCCGGACGGATCGTGAGCCATGCTAATGACAAGCGCGGCCGGACGTCGGGAGGGGACCATCGTGCGACTCGGGGGCGGGCTCCTCGTGGTGCTGGCAGTGGGGGCCGCCGGGGCCGGCTACTGGGTGCTGGCGGGCGTCGTGCTCGCGGCGATCGCCGCCGGTGTCACGGCCCGGCTGCCTGAGCTCGGCGAAACGCAGGTCGAGCGCTGGACCGGCGGGATCACGCGGCTGGCACTGGTGGCCGTGCAGGCGATCGTCTTCGGCGCGTATGTCGTCCCGGCGCAACCCACGTACGCGGCGGCCGGGCTCGTGGTCGTGGTCGCCGTGGCCGATTTCGCCGGCCTGCGGCTGCCCGCCACCTTGGTCCGCTGGCTCACGATCGTGCTGATCGCCGCCGCGGTGGTGCTGATCGTGCTGTGCGCCGTGGTGGCCCCGGTCGTGACGTCCTCGCCGATCGCCGCGCCGGACGTCGCCGGGGTCATCGTGGCGGCGGTGGTCACGCTGCCGTTCCTGCTGCCGGTCGCCGCGGACCGCGTCACCCTTCGCGCGCTGACGCTCGGCGGGCTCGCGGTGCTGGTCACTATCGTCGCGCTCGTGCAGCTCGGCCCGGACCGGCTCGGCCTTTCGGCCACGTCGATCCGCGACCTCCTCTACGCCGCCGACGCGGGTCAGCTGCAGCCGCTGCTCACCGTGGTCGTCGTGCTCGCGACGGTCCCCGCTGCCCTCACCACGTACACCGACGCCCGCGAGCGGTACGCGCCGGACAAGGGCTGGCTCGCCGCCGCGGGAGCCGTCGTCACGCTGGCCGCGGCGCTGTTCGCGACGCCGTACGCGGTGCTGGTCGTGGCCGGGCTCGGCACCGTACTGGAACTGGTGCTGCGGGCCCGCCGCTACCGTGACGCCCATGCCCGCGAGTGATCACCTCTGGGAGCCGGGGGAGACCGTCGTCGAACGGTTCCTGCGGCCCGACGGCAGCATCGGCCAGCACCACCCCTTGCGCGTGGTGTCCGACGACGGGCAGGTGCTGCTCGGCTGGCTCCCGATGGGCACGCCGATCGTCGGCAGCCGGCTCGCCGACGGCCGCACGATGGGCGAGGCCCCGCTGGAAGAGCGCTTCCGCGTGCCGCGCGTGCCGGTGCCCGACACGTGGCGCGGCACTTCGACGCTGCGGATGATTCCCGAGGGCCAGTGGTCCTCGGTGTGGTGGTTCTTCGAGCCGGACGGCACGTTCCGCGACTGGTACGTGAATCTCGAGATTCCGCTCGGACGCACCGCGAGCGGCCCGGACCGCATCGACGGCGTGCTCGACGTAGTGGTGACACCGGGTACCGGCTGGCGCTGGGACGACGAGGACGAGGCCGAAGAAGCACTCGCCGTCGGCAGGCTCACGGCCGAGCAGCTCGACCGGCTGCGCGCGGAGGGGGAGCGGATCGGGGCATTGGCCGACGCCGGCGCGTTCCCGTTCGACGGCACGCACACGGACTTCCGGCCGGACCTGTCGTGGCCCGCGCCGGAGCTGCCGGCCGCTCTGCTGTGACGCCCGGACCGTGGCTCAGGTCGCGGTGAGCAACAGGATCGCGGCGAGCACGACGTTCACCACGAGCAGGATGATCACCGACCGGGTCGGCAGGTCCCTCGCGAACACCTGGCCGTGGAGGCTGCGCCACCAGTAGACGCCGAAACCGCCCGCGGCGAGGCCGAGGACAGCGCCGAACCCGCTGCCCAGCAGCGCCCAGCCCACCATGCCGAGCAGGCCGACGCCGAACGTCAGCAGCACCGCGGTCGCGAAGATCTTCACGTCGAGGCCGACGCCCGGCTGTGCGGGTCGGCGTCCCTGGGAGGTCGCTGGGAAGCTCACCTGTCCATCGTAAGGGCATCCGCGTCTCACGCACCGAACGTGCGGGTGTGCGGCGCGTGAAACAGGCGGTCTTCCGACTAACGCGCTTCCGACCAAGCGCTAAAGTTGGGCCATGACGACAGCGACGCACTTCTCCCGAGTCCCGCACCCGAACCCCGCGACTCCCGAGCGCGTCGCCGAAGTACTCGACAAGCCCGGGTTCGGTCTGTACTTCACCGACCACATGGTCACGGTGCGCTGGAGCGAGGAGCGCGGCTGGCACGACGCCAAGGTCGGGCCGTACGAACCGTTCTCCCTCGACCCGGCCACGTCGGTGCTGCACTACGGGCAGGCGATCTTCGAAGGCCTCAAGGCCTACCGCCAGGCCGACGGCACGGTCGCCGCGTTCCGGCCCGAGGCCAACGCCGAGCGCTTCCAGGCCTCGGCCGAGCGCCTCGCGATGCCGCAGCTGCCCGTGGACGTCTTCCTCGAGTCGCTGCGCGAGCTGATCGCGGTCGACGAGCGCTGGGTGCCGACCCGCAAGGGCGACTCGCTGTACCTGCGGCCGTTCATGATCTCCACCTCGACCGGGCTAGGCGTGAACAAGCCGGCCACCGAGTACCTGTACACGCTCATCGCCTCGCCCGCCGGCTCGTACTTCGCCGGTGGCGTGAAGCCGGTCAGCGTGTGGCTGTCCACGGAGTACGTGCGGGCGGCGCCGGGCGGCACCGGCGCGGCGAAGTGCGCCGGCAACTACGCGGCGTCGTTCGTCGCGCAGGCGCAGGCCGTGGAACAGGGCTGCGACCAGGTGGTGTGGCTCGACGCCGTGGAGCGCCGCTGGGTCGAGGAGATGGGCGGGATGAACCTGTTCTTCGTCTTCGGCTCGGGCTCCGACGCCCGCGTGGTCACGCCGGAGCTGTCCGGCTCGCTGCTGCCGGGCATCACGCGCAAGTCGTTGCTGCAGCTGGCCGAGACGGCGGGTCACCGCGTCGAGGAGCGCCGGATCTCCACCGACGAGTGGGAGAAGGCCGCCGCCTCCGGCGAGCTGACCGAGGTCTTCGCCTGCGGCACCGCGGCGGTGATCACGCCCGTCGGGCACGTGAAGCACGCCGGCGGCGAGTTCACGATCGGCGACGGGCAGCCGGGTCCGATCACCATGAAGCTGCGGGAGGAACTGGTCGGCATGCAGGAAGGCGACCTGGCTTTCCCGGACGGCTGGATGCGTCCGCTGATCTGATCCACTGTGGACACGAAAGGGCCGCCCGGGTTCGTCCCGGGCGGCCCTTTTCGTTGACTGGCTTCAGGAAGCCGGCACCGGCGTGAGCGGGCCGGACACCCCGGACTGCTCGTGCGTGGTCATCTCCGCGAGCACGCGCGCGGCCATCATCAGCAGCGGCAGCGCGGTGACGGCGCCGGTGCCCTCGCCGAGGCGGACGTCGAGGTCGAGCAGCGCGCCGAGGTCGAGGTGCTCCAGCGCGAGGGCGTGGGCGGGCTCGCCGGTGAGCTGGCCGGACATCCACCAGCGGCGCGCACCGGGCGCGAGCTCCTCGGCCACCATCGCCGCCGCGCAGACGACGAGACTGTCGAGGACGACCGGGGTACGGCGGACGGCCGCCTGGGCCAGGAAACCTGCCATGGCGGCGATGTCGGCGCCGCTGGAGGTGCGCAGCAGGGCCAGCGGGTCGGCGAGGACCACGCGGGCGCGGCGCAGCGCGTCGCGCACGGCGGTGGCTTTGCGCATCCACGCGTTGTCGTCGATGCCCGAACCGCGCCCGACCACGGCCACGGGCTCGGTGCCGGTGAGCGCGGCGACCAGCACGGACGCCGGGGTGCTGTTGCCGATGCCCAGGTCGCCCGCGATGAGGAGGTCGGCGCCGCCGTCCACCTCGGCGTCGGCGACCTTGATGCCGGCCAGCACGGCTGCGCGCACCTCGTCGTCGGTGAGGGCGTCCTCGACGTCGATCGAGCCGGAGCCGCGCCGGACCTTGTACTCGCCGATGGAGCGCATGGCCGACTCTTCGGTGTCCACGGCCATGTCGACCACGCGCACGCTGGCGCCGGCCGCGGCGGCGAGCACGTTGATGGCCGCGCCGCCGGTCAGCATCGTGCCGACGAGCTGCGACGTGACCTCCGCCGGATACGCGGACACGCCCTTCTTCGCGATGCCGTGGTCGCCGGCGAACACCACGACCCGGGGCCGCGTGAACGGCCGCGGCGGCGCCTGGCCCTGGCACGACGAGATCCACACGCCGAGCTCCTCGAGCCGCCCCAGCGACCCCGCGGGCTTCACGAGCTTGCCGTGCAGGGCGATCGCCGCCGACCGGGCCTGGTCGCTGGGTGGTTCGATCTCGCCGAACTCGATGCTGGTGTCCGCGTCCACGCCAGGCCTTTCTCTCGCGGGAGTCCTCACGGGTCAACCTACCGGCCGCCGGAGAAAAAACTTCCGCGACCGTGTCGAACCGCGGCGGTACCGTTCGACGCGTCTTCGAGAGCCGCCCAGCGTGGGCGGAACCGGACGGAGGGGAGCCCCCGATGGGCAGGATCGTCAACGCCACGTTCATGACGCTCGACGGCGACATCACCAACATGGCCGCCTGGCACTGGGACTACTTCAGTGAGGAGGCCACCGCCGCCGCGCAGGCCCAGCTCGACCGCAGCGACGCGCTCATCATGGGCCGCAAGACCTACGACGGGTTCTCCGCCGCGTGGCCACAGCGGGGCGGCACCGACCTGTTCGCCGACCGGATGAACTCGATCGACAAGTACGTCGTCTCCTCGTCGCTGACCGATCCCCAGTGGACGAACAGCCACGTGCTCGGCGGTGCCGGTGGCGACGCCGTGGCCGCGGTGCGCGAGGTCAAGGAGCGCACCGACCGCGACATCCTGCAGTACGGCTTCGGCGACGTCACGCGGCTGCTGCTGGCCAACGGCCTGCTCGACGAGCTGCGCGTGTGGCTGCACCCCGTGATCTCCGGTGCGGCCAAGCCCGACGAGCTGCTTTACCGCGACACCGCGAAGGCGAACTTCACGTTCAACGGCAGCGAAGTGTTCGGCAACGGGATGGTGATCCTCAGCTACACCCCGGCGAACGCGGCCCAGTAGGGTCGCCGACCGTGGAGACGACAGCGGCAGGGGTCGTGCTGGCCAGCGGCGCCGGCACGAGGGTCGGCGCGGCGCTCAACAAGGTGTACCTGCCGATGGCGGGCCGCCGCGTCGTGGCGTGGTCGCTGGCGGCGTTCGCCGCGGTGCCCGAGGTCGGCGTGCTGGTGCTCGTGATCCGCGAGCAGGACACCGAGCTGGCCGACGAGGTGCTGGCCGCGCACCCGGGGAAGGTCGAGGTCGTCACCGGCGGTGCGACGCGGCAAGGGTCCGAGCTGAATGCCCTGCGCCACCTCGCCCCGCGCATCGAGTCGGGCGCCGTCGACGCCGTGCTGATCCACGACGCCGCCCGCCCGCTCGCGACTCCGGCGTTGATCGGCGACGTCCTCGCCAGGACCCGCGAGTTCGGCGGCGCCGTGCCGGGACTGGCCGCCGACGACGTGGTCTCGATGGCCGCCGACGGTTCGGTCGCCGCGCCGCTGCCGGGCGCGATCCGCGTGCAGACGCCGCAGGGCTTCCGCGCCGCGTCGCTGCTGGCGGCCTACGAACAGGCCGAAACCGAGGGCTTCCTGGGCACGGACACGGCTTCGTGCATGGAACGGTTCTCCGCGCTGCCGGTGCACTGGGTGCCCGGCGGCGCGGAGAACCTGAAGATCACCTACCCGCACGACCTCGCGGTGGCCGAGCGGTTGCTCTCCCGCTGAGCGGACGCCTGGCCCGTGCCCGCTCAGCGGCGGAGATCACAGCGCCGGGCTGCGGGTCAGTGTCGCGTCGCGCTCGACGACGGACTCGAGAGCCTCGTCGATCGCCGTCATCAGGTCCTCGTCCAGCTTCACGCCGGCGGCCTTGACGTTCTCGTGCACCTGCTCCGGGCGGGAGGCGCCGATGATCGCCGAGGCGACGTTCGGGTTCTGCAGGACCCACGCCACGGCCAGCTGCGCCATGCTCAGCCCGGCCTGCGCGGCCAGCGGCTCCAGCTTGGCGACCGCGGTCAGCGTCTCGTCGTTGAGGAAACGCTTGACCATGTTCGCGCCGCCGTTCTCGTCGGTCGCGCGCGAACCCTCCGGCAGGGGCTGGCCCGCCTTGTACTTTCCGGTGAGCACGCCCTGCGCGATCGGCGACCAGACGATCTGGCTCAGCCCCTCGCGCTCGGACGCCGGCACGACCTGCGACTCGATGACGCGCCACAGCATCGAGTACTGCGGCTGGTTGGAGATGAACGGCACCTTCAGCTCACGCGCGAGCGCCGCGCCCTGCGTGATCTGGTCGGCCGACCACTCCGAGACGCCCACGTAGAGCACCTTGCCCTGGCGGACCAGGTCGGAGAAGGCGAGCATCGTCTCTTCCAGCGGGGTGCCGTGGTCGAAGCGGTGCGCCTGGTAGAGGTCGAGGTAGTCGGTGCCGAGCCGCTGCAGGGACGCGGTGGCCGACTCCATGATGTGCTTGCGCGAGAGGCCCTTGTCGTTCTGGCCCTTCGGCCCGGTGGGCCAGAACACCTTCGTGAAGATCTCGAGGCTCTCTCGGCGCTGGCCCTTCAGGCCCCGCCCGAGCACGGACTCCGCCGCCGTGTTGGCGTACACGTCGGCCGTGTCGAAGGTCGTGATGCCGGCGTCGAGCGCCGCCTTGATGCAGGCCTGGGCCTGCTCCTCTTCGACCTGGGACCCGTGGGTGAGCCAGTTGCCGTAGGAGATCTCACTGATGTTGAGGCCGCTGCGGCCGAGTCGTCGAAACTCCATGCCGCTCAGCCTAGGCGGAGGTTGTTCGCCTTGCTAACGAACCTCCCCGATCGGGCAGTGGTGGTGCTCACGGGTGGTCGGCCCCGCCGTTCAAGGTGCGTTCACAGCGCTCACCGGGTACTCGCCGGCAGATAGCCGGATACGACAACGGCCGCCTCACCTGCGAAGGTGTGGCGGCCGTCACGAAAGCGCTCAGCCGGGGATCGGGTCGCCCGGGCGCAGGCGCGGCTTCGGGACCCGCAGCTTGCGGATCTGGCTCGCGCGCACGAAGGCGTACCAGCCGACGCCGCGGGTGGGCTCCTTCGGGAACCGCTCGCGGGCCAGGCGGGAGATCTTGCGGCCGTTGACCACGCCCTCGATGGCCATGACCAGCAGCATCGCCATGCAGATGAGGGTGATGTACTGCTGCGCCGCGGGCACCGGGATCAGCAGCGCGAGGAACACGAGGATCGCGAGCGGCATGAACAGGCCCAGGATGTTGCGGCGGGAGTCCACGAGGTCGCGCACATACGCCTTGACCGGGCCGCGGTCGCGCACGGGCAGGTACTTGTCGTCACCCGACATCATGCGTTCGCGGCGCTCTTTGGCGGCAGCCCGGCGGTCGTCCTTGCTGACCGGGTTCTCCTTGCGGAGCTGCTTGTTGCGCTTCATCGCCTCGCGCATGCTGGTGGGCGGCGGGGCGACCGGTCCGCGCTTGCGCCCTTCCGCTTCCCGCCGCGACGGTGTCGCCCGGCCTTTGCCCGGCGTGTACGCCTTCCCGGTGGTCGACGCGGGGTCGACGACGTCGGCGTCGACGTCGTCGGCGGGGGTCTTGGTGGTGCTTCGGCGCAGGAACCTCACCTCACCAGGGTATTGCAGGCGTCACGACGATGTTCGGCAGGTCGTGCGATGTGCGACGATGGAGGGGGAACAGATCGGGTACCCGGAGAGTTGAACTGTTTCGGACGACAAGTACCCGCAGTGAGTTCGACCTAGAGGGAGTGCCATGACGACCGCTGAGCAGACCGGTGCGGCGCAGGCCGAGACCGCCGAGGAGACCCACGGCGTGACCTTGACCGACGCCGCGGCGGTCAAGGCGAAGGCCCTGCTCGAGCAGGAGGGCCGCGACGACATGCACCTGCGCATCGCCGTCCAGCCCGGTGGCTGCGCGGGTCTGCGCTACCAGCTGTTCTTCGACGAGCGCGAGCTCGACGGTGACCTCTTCCGCGACTTCGACGGTCTGCGCGTGGCGGTCGACCGGATGAGCGCTCCGTACGTGTCCGAGGCTGTGATCGACTTCGTCGACTCGATCGAGAAGCAGGGCTTCACGATCGACAACCCGAACGCGACCGGCTCGTGCGCGTGCGGTGACAGCTTCCACTGAGCCGCGCGCTCGGTCAGCAAGCACAGATCAGTCAGCAAGCAGAGACACGAAGAAGGGCCCCAGCCGACTCGGCCGGGGCCCTTCTTCGTGCTCGAAGGCGGGGTGCCGGGGCCTCAGACGTAGGCGTCGAGGTCGGCGACCTGCGCGTGGCAGGCGTCGTCGACCTGCCACGGCCGCGCGGCCCGCGGGTGCGGCATCCGGTCGGTCGTGAGTCCCTCGCTGCGGAGCGCGGACGGGATGTGGGCGCAGTCGGCGATGAGCTCGCCGAGGTCTTCCGGTTCAGTGGCCGTGTTCACTTCCGTAACGCTATTGATCCTTCAGCGACTGGGAAAGCGGTACCAGCCGGTAGTGTCGGCCGAGGCGCGGGAACTACCCGGACGGGTCATGACCTGCGGGTAACCACGCCAGAGTCGCACGCACACGACAGCCAGAGGAGAACCGGTGGCAGACAAGGCCAGGATCGCCGTGTCCGGCAGCATCGCAACCGATCACCTGATGCACTTCCCCGGCAGGTTCGCCGAGCAGCTCGTGAAGGAACAGCTCCACCGGGTGTCCCTGAGCTTCCTGGCCGACGACCTCGTCGTCCGCCGCGGCGGCATCGGCGCCAACATCGCGTTCGGCCTCGGCGTGCTGGGCGTGAACCCCGTGCTCGTGGGTGCCGTGGGCTCCGACTGGGCCGACTACGCGTCGTGGCTGGAGCGCCATGGCGTGGACACCTCCGGGGTGCTGGTGTCCGAGGTCGCGCACACCGCGCGGTTCGTGTGCACCACCGACGAGGACCTGTGCCAGATCGCGACGTTCTACGCCGGCGCCATGGCCGAGTCGCGCAACATCGAGCTCAAGCCCATCGCCGACCGCACCGGCGAGCTGAGCCTCGTGCTGATCAGCCCGGACGACCCCGAGGGCATGGTCCGCCACGCGCAGGAGTGCCGCCAGCGCGGCTACACCTTCGCCGTCGACCCCTCGCAGCAGCTGGCCCGCATGGACGGCGCCCAGGTGCGCGACTTCATCGCGGGCGCCAAGTATCTGTTCAGCAACGACTACGAGTGGGAGCTGCTGCTCCAGAAGTCGGGCTGGACCGAGGCCGACGTGCTGGAGCGCGTGGGCATGCGCATCACGACGCTGGGCGAGAAGGGCGTGGAGATCATCGGCCGCGACGGCCTCGCCCTGCAGATCGGCGCCGTCCCGGAGCGCGGCAAGGCCGATCCGACGGGCGTCGGCGACGGCTTCCGCGCCGGCTTCCTCGCCGCGCTCGAAGGCGGCCTGGAGCTGGAGCGCGCCGCGCAGCTCGGCTCGCTCATCGCCGTGCTGGTCCTGGAGACCGTCGGCACGCAGGAGTGGATCTTCGACCGCACCGACGCCCTGGCCCGCCTCGGCGACGCGTTCGGCCCGGAAGCGGCGGACGAGATCGCCACGGTGCTGCCCGCCGCCTGACGTCCCGCGCAACACGAGAGTGGCCGCCCCCGGATGCGCAGGGCGGCCACTCTCGTATCAGCGGATCCGCACCAACCGGTTCACGCGCCGTAGTACCTCAGGTCGACCCGCAACGAGTGCAGCGTGCCGTCCGAGCCGGCCGTGGTCAGAATCACTTTCCGAAAAGTTTCAGGTGAAGCACGCTGCCGGACGAGGATCTCGCCGCCAAGCTGTTCAAGCTGCGTCGAAATCCCCGTTCGGATCTGGCGGAAACCGCGTCAGAGCTTCACCGGGTAGGCCGGTTCCGGAATCTCCGGCTTGATGCGGTGCTCGACGAAGATGCCGTGCCACAGCATGAACACCAGCAGCGCCCAGATCTGGCGGCTGCGGTCGAGCTGGCCGGCCTTGTGCTCCTCCAGCAGGCGCAGCACGGCGGGCTTGTCGAGCAGCTCGTCGGTCTTCGAGTCGTTGATGATGCCGCGCGCCCAGTCGTACATCTCGTTGCGCAGCCACAGGCGGATCGGCACGGGGAAGCCGAGCTTGCGTCGGTTGAGCACGTGGGCGGGGATGATCTTCGCGAGTGCCTGGCGCAGCGCGTACTTCGTGGTGCCGTGCGCGAGTTTCTGGTCCAGGGGAATGGAAGCGGCGACCTTGAACACCTCGGCGTCGAGGAACGGCACGCGCAGCTCCAGCGAGTTGGCCATGGTGACCTTGTCGGCCTTCACGAGGATGTCGCCGCGCAGCCAGGTGAACAGGTCCACGTGCTGCATGCGCGCCACCGGGTCCCAGCCGCGCGAGATGTCGTACCAGGGCGCGGTGACGTCCTTGAAGCCCACACCGTCCTGATAGGTCCGCAGCACGTTGCGCAACTGGTCGTCACGGAAGTTGCGGGCGTTGCCGTAGTAACGGTCCTCCAGCGGCAGCGCGCCGCGGCGCAGCAAGTCTTTGCCCCGCGTGCCTTCCGGGATCTTCGTGGACACCTTGCCGATGAGCTTGCGCACACCGCCGGGCACCTTTTCGAACGGTGCCAGCGAAATCGGCTCGTTGTAGATCGTGTAGCCGCCGAACAGCTCGTCGGCGCCCTCGCCGGACAGCACGGCCTTCACGTGCTTGCGCGCCTCGCGGGCGATGAACCACAGCGGCACCAGCGCCGGGTCGGCCACCGGGTCGTCGAGGTACCAGACGATGAGCGGCAGCGCCTCCATCATCTCGTCGGCGGAAACCGTGCGCACCACGTGCTTCACGCCGATCGCCGCGGCCGACTCGGCGGCCACGTCCACTTCGGAGTAACCCTCGCGCTCGAACCCGGTGGTGAACGCGATGAGGTTCGGATTGTGCTCCTTCGCCAGCGTCGCGGTGGCCGTGGAGTCGATGCCGCCGGACAGGAACGCGCCGACCGTCACGTCCGGGTCGGAGATCATGTGCTTGCCCACCGAGTCGCGCATCACATTCGCGATGCGCTCGTACAGCGCTTCGGCCTCACCGGCGCCGTTCACCGGCTTCGCCGCGAACTGCGGGTGGAAGTAGCGGGTGAACTCGACCTGCCCGCCCGGCACCACGCGGAACGAGGTGCCCGACTCGACGCGGCGCACCGCCGTGTGCAGCGACTCGGGCTCCGGCACGTACTGCAGCACCAGGTAGTGCTGCAGGGCCTTGCGGTCCAGCTCCTGGGCCACGCCGAGCGTGTCGGTGAGCTCCAGCAGGCTCTTCTTCTCGCTGGAGAACGCGACGCCGCCGGGGCCGGCGGCGTAGAACAGCGGCTTGATGCCGAACGGGTCCCGCGCGCCGAACACGACCTTCTCGGCGGAGTCCCAGATCATGAAGGCGAACATGCCGCGCAGCTTCTTCACCGCGTCGGCGCCCAGGTAGTGGTAAGCCGCGACGATCGCTTCGCCGTCGCCCTCGGTTTCGAACTTCGCGCCGAACTTTTCAGCCAGCTCTTCGCGCAGCTCACGGTAGTTGTAGATCTCGCCGTTGAAGTTCATGGTGTAGCGGCCCGGCGCCTCCGGCGGACCCCAGTGCAGCGGCTGGTGGGCGTGGTCGACGTCGATGAACGCCAGCCGGTTGAAGCCGTAGACGACCTCGCCGTCGGCCCAGGTGTCCTGCTCGTCGGGGCCGCGGTGGCGCTGGCAGCGCATCGCCGCGCCCACTGCTTCACGGGCGTTCGCCGCGTCGGTCTCGGTACCGCAGATCAGTCCAAGCAGGCCGCACACGCGTACTCACACACCTCAGGGTCTTCGCCGGTCCGGGGAAGGGCCCAGTATGCCGCGAACCGTGCACCGCGGACCGCATCGGGTGGACGCGCGCGCGTTGTGGTCACCCCTTGGACAGCGGGAACCGTGAACTCGGCTAGGCTCCGCCTGTCACGAAGATCGGTCGAGGAGGCTCTGGGTGAAAGGGCGAGGCGCAGTGGGAAAACCAGTGCACACCCACAGGGGTAAGCGAGTCGGCCGCGTTGCTGCGCTCGCCGCGCTGGTGGCGCTGACCGCGACGGGCTGCTCCGGGGACGAGATCCTCCGATTCGGCTGGCCGGTCGGGGTCACCCCGCAGGCCGAGGAGATGCAGAACCTCTGGACGTGGACGGTCGTCGCGGCGCTCGCCGTCGGTGTCATCGTGTGGGCCCTGATCTTCTGGACCGCGACGTTCCACCGCAAGAAGAAGAACTCCGCGGTCGAGGGTCCCGACGACCTCCCGCGGCAGTTCCAGTACAACATTCCGCTCGAGATCTTCACGGTCGTCGTCCCGACGATCATGGTCTGCGTCCTGTTCTTCTTCACGGCGACGACCGAGAGCAACGTCCTCGACAAGAAGCCCGACCCGGACGTGACCGTCGACGTGGTGGCCTTCCAGTGGAACTGGGAGTTCAAGTACGACGACGCGAACGCGAAGCGCCCGGACGGCACCCAGGTGAGCACCGTCGGCTCGTCCGGCGAGATCCCGCTGCTCGTGCTCCCCACGAACAAGACGATCGAGTACCGCTTGCGGTCCACCGACGTCATCCACTCGTTCTGGGTCCCGGAGTTCCACTTCAAGCGCGACGTGTTCCCGGACCCCGAGAAGAACAATCAGGACAGCTCGTTCCAGAACTCGATCGACCGCGAAGGCTCCTTCGTCGGCCGGTGCGCGGAACTCTGCGGCACGTACCACTCGGTGATGAACTTCGAGGTCCGCGCGCTCTCGCCGGACAAGTACGACCAGTACATCAAGCTGCGCACGGAAACCAACCCGAAGACGGGCCTGCCGAACACGGCTTCCGAGGCGCTGACGGCGATGAACTGCGGCGTGCTGTGCACCCCGCACTCGGTGACCACGCAGCCGTTCAACACCGACCGCACCGCGCGCACCGCGTCCAACTGACCGGTTCCGGCGAACCAGAGGAGTAGGGGAGAAAGTCCCATGAAGGTCGAAGCCCGGATTTTCTACATGGTGGCGGCGTTCGCCGTCGTCATGGCCGTCATCTACTGGGTCATGACCGCCCTCTACGCGACCGACCAGAAGGCCGAGCCCGTCGGCATCGTCTCGCTCTTCCTGACCGGTGGTCTCGCGTTCCTCGCGGGCAGCTACATGCAGTTCGTGTCCCGCCGGATCGAACCGCGCCCCGAGGACCGCGAGGACGCCGAGATCAGCGACGGTGCGGGCGAGCTCGGCTTCTTCAGCCCGGGCAGCTACTGGCCGATCGCCATGGCGGCCTCGGCCGCGCTGGGTGGTCTCGCGCTCGCGTTCTTCCACATCTGGCTGCTGGTCATGGCGCTCGTCGCCCTGCTCATCGCCGTGGGCGGGCTGGTGTTCGAGTACCACACGGGTCCGAACCACGAGTGACGTTTTCCCCGGTCGTTCGCGACCGGGACCTGCCGCCGCGCTGGGGTGCCAGCGCGGCGGCGAGCACCGCCAGCATTCCCAGGCCCTCCGGCCACGACAGCCGGTGGCCGAACGCCAGCACGTCCACCACCACCGCGACCACCGGGTACAGGTAGGACAGCAGCGCCACCGTCGTGGTGGGCAGCTTGCCGATGCTCGCGTACATCAGCACGTACATCACCGCTGTGTGCACGGTGCCGAGCAGCACCAGCCACAGCAGCCCCGGAACCGAGTGCGGTAACGGCGTGAACGCCAGCGCCGGGGCCAGCAGCACCGTCCCCACCGCCAACTGCACCGCCGCGAGCAGGTGCGGGCGCACGTGGGTGAGCTGCTTCGCCACGAACGACGTGCCGGCGTAGAGCACCGCCGCGCCCAGCGCGAGCGCGATCCCCGCGAACCGCACCGGTTGCCCGTCGTCGCCGTGGGCCGAGAGGGAGATCACCACCACGCCGGCGAACGCGACGCCCGCCCGGGCCAGGTGCGTCTTCGCGACTTTTTCACCCAGGAACGCCGCCGCCAGACCCACCAGGATGAGCGGCTGCGTGTGGTAGACGACGGTGCTCACGCCGATCGACGACAGCGTGTACGACGTGAACAGCAGCACCCAGTTGGCCACCAGCAGCACTCCGCCGAGCGCGGCCAGCAGCAGGTCGCGCAAGGACGGTCGCCAGCTGCGCAGATAACCGCGCGCGAGGCACCACACCACGAGCAGGACACCGCCGACGAGACAGCGGGCGAACGCGACGGCGGGCGCGGCGGCACCGCTTTCCAGCACTACCGCGCCGATCGTGCCCGACAGGGCCATGGCAGCCGACCACTGCAGGACCGGGCGGGTTTCGGGGTTCTTCATGCGTCACAGATTCGGCCCACGAGGCCCGCGCGAACAGTGTCAGAGATGACAACGACCGCAAAACTTGTGACACGCTGGGGTGCGTGGATGTGCAACGGGTCGCGGTGGTGCTGGCCGACCGGGTCTCACCGTTCGAGCTGGGCGTCGCGTGCGAGGTGTTCGGCACCGACCGCAGTGCGGACGGAATCGAGGGCTGGGAGTTCGGCGTGTGCTCGCCGAAGGGGTCCGAAAACCACACAGTGGACACCTGGTCCGGTTTCGGGCTCACGGGACTGTCCGGATTGGACTTCGCCGCGACGGCCGATCTGCTGATCGTGCCGACGTGCGAACCGCGCACGGTGGCGCCGCCGGAACCGGTTCTTGAGGTCCTCCGTGACGCCCGGGAGCGCGGCGCGTGGGTCGCCGGGTTCTGCGCCGGCGTGTTCTCCCTCGGCTACGCGGGCCTGCTCGACGGCCGCCGCTGCACCGTGCACTGGGTGTACGAACAGGACTTCCGCCGGCTCTTCCCGAAGGCTCTCGTGGACCCGCAGGCGCTGTACGCGGACGACGGCGGCGTGTCGACGAGCGCGGGCACCGTCGCGGCCGTGGACCTGTGCCTGCACCTCGTGCGGCGGCTGCGCGGCGTCGCGGCGGCCACCACGCTCGCGCGGCGGATGGTCGCGGCCCCGCACCGCGCGGGCGGGCAGGCGCAGTTCGTCGAGGCACCGCTGCCCGCCACCGCCTCGCCGGACGACGCCGTGGTCGCCGAGGCGCTGGAGTGGGTGGAACGGCGGCTGGACCGGCCGTTCACGGTCGCGGAGCTCGCGCGCCGCAGCGGGCTGGGGGAGCGGACGTTCCTGCGCCGGTTCTCCGCCGCGACGGGCACCACGCCGCACCGCTGGCTCACCGAACGCCGGCTCGACCGCGCGCAGGCGCTACTGGAGGAGGGCCGGCTGTCTGTCGAGGACATCGCGTCGGCCTGTGGCTACGCCTCAGCGGCCGCGCTGCGCCACCAGTTCACGCGCCTGCGGGCAACCACCCCGAGCGCCTACCGTGCGGCCTTCCAGGGCTCCTGAGCCGCTTTTCTCCCCGGCACCGCTCCCGCACACGACGAAGGCGGCACCGGAAGATTCCGGTGCCGCCTTCGTCGTGGTCAGGTCAGCGAGACGCCGAGGAGAACGTGATCCAGCGCTCCAGCAGGGCCGCCGCCGCGCCGGAGTCGATGGCGCGGTTGGCCTGCTCCAGCCCGGTGGCCAGATCGTCCTCCAGCGAACCGGAGAAGCCCCGGAACGCGGCTAGCGCGGCCGCCGCGTTGAGCACCACGGCGTCGCGCACCGGACCGGTCTTGCCGGCCACGAACTGGCGCACCACTTCGGCGTTGGCCGTCGCGTCGCCGCCGCGCAGGTCCTCGGCCGTGGCGCGCGGGATGCCGAGCGCACTGGGGTCGAAGCTGCGTTCGGTCACGGTGCCGTCCGAGACCATCCAGACCGACGTGGTCGTGGTGGTGGTGATCTCGTCGAGGCCGTCGTCGCCGCGGGCCACGAGCACCGAGAAACCGCGCTGTGCGAACACTTCCGCCAGCACACGGGTCTTGTCCGCGTACGCGCAGCCGATCAGCGCGCTGCGCGGCTGGGCCGGGTTGGTGAGCGGGCCGAGCAGGTTGAACGTCGTCGGCACGCCCAGCTCCCGCCGCGGCGGGCCGGTGTGGCGGAACGCCGGGTGGAACGCGGGCGCGAAGCAGAAGCCGATGCCGATCTCGCGCAACGACCGGTGCACCGCGTCCGGTGCCAAGTCGATCGCGACGCCGAGCGTCTCCAAAACGTCGGCCGCGCCCGACTTCGACGAAGCGCTGCGGTTGCCGTGCTTGGCAACGGGCGCGCCCGCGGCCGCTGTGACGATCGTCGCCATCGTGGAGATGTTGACCGAGTTGGACCGGTCGCCGCCCGTGCCGACGATGTCGACGGCGGGCGCGTCCAGTTCGATGCGGCGCGCGTGCGCCAGCATCGCCTCGGCCATGCCAGAGATCTCCTCCGGCGTCTCGCCCTTGGCGCGCAACGCGATCGCGAACCCGGCGATCTGCGCCTGCGTGGCCGCTCCGGACATGATCTGGTCCATGGCCCACGCCGTGTCGTCGGCGGACAGGTCCGAGCGCCCGATCAGCTGCGTCAGCAGGCCGGACCAGGTGTGGGGGACCGGGGTGGTGCCCATCCCCGGCTCAGCCGTTGACGGCGGGCACACGCCCGGCGCGCAGCACGCCGGCGACGGTCTCCGCCGCGGTCAGCGGGTCGAGTGGGTGCACCAGCACGGCGTCGGCCTGCGACCAGGTGGCGAGCCAGCGGTCGTCCTTGCGCCGCACGGCCACCACGATCGGCGGGCAGTCGGTGATCTCGTTCTTGAGCTGGCGGGTCAGGCCGATGCCGCCGGTGGGCTGGGCCTCGCCGTCGAGGATCGCGAGGTCGACGGTGCCGGCGTCCACCTCGGACAGCACGTCGGCGATCCCGGCCGCCTCGACGTACTCCACGCGGTCCAGGTCGGCGGCGGGCCGCCGGCCGACGGCGTTGATGATCGCGTCGCGGACCTCGGCCTTGTGGCTGAACACCAGGATCCGCTTCGTCTGCTCGCCCATTGAGCACGCCTCCGTCTCGTCACGGGTGGAACTTCGCGATCGTATCGGCCGAGATGCATCTCACGCGGACGCGGTGGGCGACTCACCCGGTTGCCGGGCGTCCCAGCCGAGCGCGTCGCCGCCGAGGCGCTGCGCCAGACCGGCCATCCGCGAGCGTTCCTGGGCGCAGTGCAGGGCGTCGAGCACCTGCACCCGCAGGGCGTGGACCAGCACTCGGTCGCCGTCGGGGCCTTGCTCGCGCAGCTCCCACCCGTCCTGCGCGAGGATCGCCGCCGCCTCGGCCACGCGATCGGGCGGCAGGCTCAGGTGGTGGACGAAGACGGCGGGCGCGGATGCGACCCAGCCGGGTGAATTCGCGAGCACCGCCGAGTCGGCCACGGCGGGGTCGAACGCCTCCGCGACGATCATCAAACCGGGCGCATCAGGCGTCAGACCGGGACTTTCGCGCTTTCGGGCCAGGTCACGAAGCCGACCGAGCAAACTCACGAGTAGCTCCTGCCTGTGCCGGGTTCGGGTGTGATGCGAAGCTCCCACGACCCGCCGTGGACCCGAAGGGCGGGGTGCCCGCGCGGGAGGACATAATGCGATCCGTGACAACGGCAGCTTCCACCATCAGCCAGCGGGTCCACTCGCTGAACCGGCCGAACATGGTCAGCGTCGGCACAGTCGTGTGGCTGTCCAGCGAACTGATGTTCTTCGCCGGACTGTTCGCCATGTTCTTCACCGTCAAGGCGCAGAACGCGGCCGGCGCACCCTGGCCGCCTCCCCTGCACGGCGAGGAATTCCACCTCAACATCCCGTACGCGATCCCGTTCACGGTGATCCTGGTGCTGTCCTCGCTGACGTGCCAGTTCGGCGTCTTCGCCGCGGAGCGCGGCGACGTCTACGGGCTCCGGCGCTGGTACATCGTCACGTTGATCATGGGCGCGATCTTCGTCGCGGGCCAGGCCAACGAGTACCACAACCTGGTGGAGGAGGGGCTGACGATCCCGTCCGGCCCGTTCGGCACGGTGTTCTACCTCGCCACCGGTTTCCACGGCCTGCACGTGATCGGCGGGCTCATCGCGTTCGTGTATCTGCTGATCCGCACCAAGCTCAGCAAGTTCACGCCCGCACAGGCCACCTCGGCGATCGTCGTGTCGTACTACTGGCACTTCGTCGACATCGTGTGGGTGGGCCTCTTCGCGGTGATCTACATCCTCCCCTGATCCCGCCCGCCGCCACCACCATCGGCCTGAACTGACAGCAAGGGTTGCCGCAAGATGACCACCAGCAAGAAGTCCCCGGAGCGCCGGTTCCGCGCGCGTTCGAAGCTGCGCAGGCGTTTCGCCGGCCTGCTCGCACTCGGTGTCGCGCTGGTGGGAGCCGGCGCCCTGTACGCCGTGTTCGCGCCCGAGCCCCAGACCGCGCAGGCCCAGGGCGACCCGGCTCTGCTGCGGCAGGGTGAGCAGGTCTACAACAACACCTGCATCGAGTGCCACGGCAAGAACCTCGAGGGCGTGCAGGACCGCGGTCCGAGCCTCATCGGCGTCGGCGACGCGGCCGTGTACTTCCAGACCTCGTCCGGCCGCATGCCCGCCGCGCGCCAGGAGGCGCAGATCGAGCGCAAGCCGCCGAAGCTCACGCCGAGCGAGATCGATGCCGTCGGCGCCTTCGTGCAGGCCCACGGTGGCGGCGCGCAGCGCCCCGACGAGACCGGTGCCGCGCTGCGCGGCAGCGACCCGGCGCGCGGTGGCGAGCTGTTCCGCCTCAACTGCGCGTCGTGCCACAACTTCACCGGTCGCGGTGGCGCGCTGTCGGCGGGCAAGTACGCGCCGGACCTCGACCCGGCCACCGAAGAGCAGATCTACGACGCGATGCTCACGGGGCCGCAGAACATGCCGAAATTCTCCGACCGGCAGCTCAACCCGGAGGAGAAGAAAGACATCATCGCTTATGTAAAGTCGGTGTCGGACGGCAACAACAACCCGGGTGGTAACGGCCTCGGCGGGTTCGGTCCCGCTTCCGAAGGCCTTATCGCTTTCGTCGTCGGAATTGCCGCGCTCGTGGGCATCACACTGTGGATTGGATCGAAGGCATGAGTGCCGAAGGGCCCCAGCCGCCCTCGGAGGCGGAACTGGCCGAGATGGACCGCGACCAGCTGCTCAAGCTGGGCGGTCAGCTGGACGGCGTCGAGATCGTCGACTACCCGGAACCGTGGCCGGTCAAGGACACCCGCGCCGAACGCCGCGCGCAGCGGCTCGTCGCGTTCTGGTTCGCCCTGTCCGCGCTCGCGGGCCTGGCGTTCGTCGTGGTCGTCGCCTGGCCGCATTGGTGGGAGTACAAGGACCCGAGCGACGCGAGCGGGCACGCCACCTACAGCCTGTACACCCCGGCACTGGGCGTCACGCTGGGCATCGCGGTGCTCGCGCTCGGCATCGGCGTGATCCTGTACACGAAGAAGTTCGTGCCGCAGGAGACCGCGGTGCAGCAGCGCAGCGACGGTCCGTCGGCCGAGGTCGACCGCGCCACGATCCTCGCGCACCTGGCCGACGCCGGGGCCCGCAGCACCATCGCCCGCCGGTCGCTGATCAAGCGCACCGCCGGTGCGAGTGCCGGAGTGCTGGGTCTCGCGGTCGCGGCCCTGCCGCTGGCGTCCTTCATCAAGGACCCGTGGAAGGACACCGAGAACGAGAACTCGCTGTGGCACACCGGCTGGCAGCCGCAGCACCCGGGTGAGGTCGTCTACCTGCGCGCCAACACCGGCAGCCTGGACGACGACGTCGAGAAGGGCGTGACCCTGCTGCGCGTCGAAGACCTCGACGCCGGCGGCATGGAGACGGTGTTCCCGTACCGCAAGACCGAGGCGGGCAACCGCGAGGCGCTGGCCGCCGCGCTGACCCGCGTCGACAACCCGGTGATGCTCATCCGGCTGCGCCCCACCGACGCCGCGCGCGTGGTGAAGCGGAAGGGCCAGGAGGACTACAACTTCGGCGACTACTACGCGTACACGAAGATCTGCAGCCACGTCGGCTGCCCGACCTCCCTGTACGAGCAGCGCACGAACCGCATCCTCTGCCCGTGCCACCAGTCGCAGTTCGACGCCCTGCACTACGCCAAGCCCATCTTCGGCCCGGCGACGCGTCCGCTGGCCCAGCTGCCGATCACGGTTGACTCAGAGGGATACTTGATCGCACGGGGCGACTTCAACGAGGCCATCGGTCCGGCCTTTTGGGAGCGTAAGTCATGAGCTCACTGACCACGCCCACCAAGGGCACGAGCGCGCTCGAGCAACACCTCGGCGAGGCCGCGGACAACGCGGACCAGCGGTACAAGCTGGCCAAGGGCCTGCGTCACCAGATGAACAAGGTCTTCCCCACGCACTGGTCGTTCCTGCTGGGCGAGATCGCGCTGTACAGCTTCATCATCATCCTGCTCTCGGGTGTGTACCTGACGCTGTTCTTCGACCCCTCCATGCAGGAAGTCACCTACCACGGGAGCTTCCAGAACCTGCAGGGCGTCGAGATGTCGCAGGCGTTCCGCACCACGCTGGACATCTCGTTCGACGTGCGCGGCGGCCTCTTCGTGCGGCAGCTGCACCACTGGGCCGCGCTGATCTTCGTCGCCTCGATGATGATCCACATGTTCCGGATCTTCTTCACCGGCGCGTTCCGCAAGCCGCGTGAGGCCAACTGGATCATCGGTGGCCTGCTGCTGGTCCTGGGAATGTTCGAGGGCTTCTTCGGCTACTCGCTCCCGGACGACCTGCTCTCCGGTACCGGTATCCGCGCGACCCTGTCGGGCATCGTCCTCTCGGTGCCGGTCATCGGCACCTGGATCCACTGGGCGCTGTTCGGCGGCGAGTTCCCGGGCGACCAGATCATCCCGCGCCTGTACACACTGCACATTCTGCTGATCCCAGGCATCATGCTCGCGCTCGTCGGTGTGCACCTGGCGCTGGTCTGGTACCAGAAGCACACGCAGTTCCCGGGTGTGCGGCGCAAGGAGACCAACGTCGTCGGCGTGCGGATCATGCCGTACTTCGCCCTCAAGGGCGGCGCCTTCTTCACGCTGGTCACCGGTGTCATCGCGCTGATGTCCGGCCTGTTCCAGATCAACCCGGTCTGGAACTTCGGGCCGTACAACCCGTCGATGGTGTCGGCCGGGTCGCAGCCTGACTTCTACATGGCCTGGGCCGACGGCATGCTGCGCATCTGGCCCGCGTGGGAGGTCTACCTCGGGAACTACACGATCCCGGCGGTGTTCTTCCCCGGCGCGGTGGGCATGCCGCTGCTGATCGGGCTGCTGCTGGCGTACCCGTTCATGGAACGCAAGCTGTCGAAGGACAACGCGGCGCACAACCTGCTCCAGCGGCCGCGCGACGCACCGGTCCGCACCGCGCTGGGCATGATGGCGCTCGGGTTCTTCCTGGTCATCGAGCTGTCGGGCTTCAACGACATCATCGCCGACCAGTTCGACATCTCCCTGAACGCCACCACATGGGCCGGCCGCATCGGCGTGCTGATCGTGCCGCCGATCGCCTACTACATCACCTACCGGATCTGCCTGGGTCTGCAGCGGGCCGACCGCGAGGTGCTGGAGCACGGCGTGGAAACGGGCATCATCAAGCGCCTGCCGCACGGTGAGTTCATCGAGGTCCACCAGCCGCTGGCCGGCGTGGACAGCCACGGCCACGCGGTCCCGCTCGAGTATCAGGGCGCCGCAGTGCCGAAGAAGATGAACAAGCTCGGCACCGCCGGGCACGCCGTCCCGGGTTCGATCTGGACCCCGGACCCGCCGGAGGAGTCGGCCGCTCTCGAGCGGGCGTCGCACGGCAACGGGCACGCCGAGCTGGAAAGCTCGGAGTCCGAGTCGCACGAGGTCGGGACCAAGCACTAGCTCTCCATACGACGGAGGCCCCTTCACCCAGGCGGGTGGAGGGGCCTTCCTCGTTGTCCGGAGCTGTGTTGTCCGAAGTTGTTCGCAGCGCAGGGCCTTTTACATAAACGATCAGGCGCCTTCGACGCCGATCTCGAACGCGGAGTCCGTGTCGGCCCGTGAGTACGAGCGGAACGCGATGTGCGTGACGGTGTCCAGCACGCCGCTCACCTTGCCGATGCGGCCGGGGATGAGGTCGGCGAGGTCCTCGTGGGCCTTCACGCGCACTGTGGCGATCAGGTCGACGTCACCGGCGCACGAGTAGACCTCGTTGACCCCTTCGAGGTCCGCGATCGCCTGTGCGGCCTGCGGGATCTCCTCGGCCTCTACGTTGATCAGCACGATCGCCGTGATCACAGCGTTCCTCCACTCCCTGGCGGTACCCGACGAGCGCTGATCGTAGCCTTCATCACCCCGCCACCCGTTCCAGCGTCCGCGCACCGGCCGCCAGGTCGAGCCACCCGCGCCAGCCGGCGACGGCGGTGGGTTCGGCCCAGGGCCGCGTGGTGCGCACGAGCCGCACGCCGGGCCGGGCGAGCCAGCGCAGCAGCACCGTGACTTCTTCTCCGGACGCGCCGCGCAACGGCCCTTCGCCGGGCAGCACGGTTTCCGCGGCGGCGACCAGGTGTTCCACCACCGGCATCGGCGGCACTCCGCGGCGGGCTACCCCCGCGGACGCCAGGCGGCCGTGGCGGATCACCGACAGCTCCCAGCCGCCGTTGCCGTCCGGGTTGGCGGCGATGAGTTCGGCAATGTCGGCGAGCGCGGCTTGCCGGTGGGACCGGCCGACGGCACGCACGAGGTCCGCCAGCTCGTCGCGATGGCGGGCGGCCTGCTCGTAGTGCCGGCCCTCCGAGAGCCGGTCGAGCTGGGCCGCGGCGATCTTCAGGGGACGCCCGTCGTCGCCGGAGATGAGGTCGCGCGCGGCCGTGACGGCGGGGGAGTAGTCGTCCACGCTCTGGCGGCCGGCGCACGGCGCGCCGCAGCGGCCCAGCTCGGCCAGCACACACGGGGTCGCGGAGCCGCCGCGGGCCGAGATCCGCATCGTGCACGTGCGCAGCCCGGCGGCGCCCGCGAGCGTGTCGGCGGCCGTGCGGGCGTCGGCCTGGCTGCGGAAGGGGCCGAGGGTGCCTTCGCGCGGCAGCCGGACCACGGACAGGCGCGGGAAGGCCTCGTCGGTGAGCCCGACCCACCACGCGTGGTGCGGGTTCTTCGAGCGCCGGTTGTACATCGGCCGGTGGGCCGCGATGAGCCGCAGCTCGCGGATCTCGGCCTCCAGCGAGTGGGCGCATTCGATGGCCTCCACGCGTTCGGCCAGGGCCACCATCTCGCGGATGCGCCCGCGGCTTTCCGAGCCCGTGAAGTACTGCCGCACGCGCCGGCGCAGGTCCCGCGCGGTGCCGACGTAGAGGACCTCCTCACGCGGGCCGCGGAACAGGTACACCCCGGGCCGCGCAGGCAGGTCGGCCGCGAGGTGGCGTTTGCGCCGCTGCGCGGTGGTCACCTCGGGCAGGTAGTCGACGAGCTCTTCGACCGTGTGCACGCCGACGTTGCCGACCCGCTCCAGCAGCGCGTGGAGCACGTCGACGGTGGCACGGGCGTCGTCGAGCGCTCGGTGCGTGGGCCGGGTGCGGGAGCCGAGCAGCATCGCCAGGTTCGAGAGCCGGTAGCTGCGCGCCTCCTCGCGCGGGATCACGCGCCGGGCGAGCTTCACCGTGCAGATCACCGTGGCGCGCGGCCAGACATAGCCGTGGCCCTCGCACGCGGCCCGCATGAAGCCCGTGTCGAACCCCGAGTTGTGGGCCACGAGCACCGCGCCGGAGATGAACTCGAGGAACGCGGGCAGCACGCGCTCGATGCGCGGCGCGTCGTAGACCATCGCCTGCGTGATGCCCGTGAGCTCCACCACCTGCGGCGGGATCGGCGAACCCGGGTTCACCAGCGTCGCGAACTCGGCCACCACCTCACCGCCGCGCACCTTCACGGCCCCGATCTCGGTGATCGCGTCCGGTCCCGGCTTCGTGCCCGTGGTCTCGAGGTCGAAGACGACGAACGTGATGTCCCGCAACGGGGTGCCGAGCTCGTCGAAGGCCAGCTGAGCCTGGCCGGGCCGCGGTCGGGTGTCCATGATCGCGCACTTTAGGACCGCCCACCGACAATCCCGGACGGCGCGATCCGTGTGACGGGTGTGGCGCGGGTGCCTGGTGGGGTGGTTCCCACGTCCGGTGACCAGCGGCGCGCGATCCGGCCCCGGGGCCTACCCTGGACCAATGCACCCCCAGCCCGTGGATCCGGTCGCACCCGAGGACGCCGTCGGCCCCTCGGCCGTGCCGGCGCGGGCTGACGCGACCGCGGTGCCGGCCGAGACCGGCGCGGCCGAGATCCCCGAAGCCGACATGGCGGCGCCCGAGCCCGCTTCCTGGACGGGCCTGCCGGACGCCGTGCGCGAGCGTATCGCCGAGCTGGCGGCCACTGCCGTCGCGAAGCTGCCGCCCACCGACGTGCCGCGGCAGCTGCGTCCCGTCGCGAAGTTCGCGCCCGCGAAGCGCGCGAAGCTCGGCGGCGCCGCGTTGCTGGCCGCGCTGGGCGACTCAGCGCAGTTCCGCACCGCCGTGATCGAGTGGCTGCGCGAGCACCGCACCGACGCGCTGGACCCCAACGCCGCCGATTCCGTCGTCGGCGCGGCCGCCGCCGTGCTGCTGGGGGAGTCGGGCGCGGCTGGGCGCGTGCGGCTCGTCGCGAAGAACGCGGAAGAGACGGCGCTGCGGGCAGAACGCGACGCCGCGCTGGCTCGTAACCAGAAGCTCGAGGCGGAGCTCGCCGAGCTGCGCGGGGAACTGGACCAGGCGCGCGGCGCCGTGGAGGCCGCTCGCGGTGAACGCGAGGCCGAGGTCGAGAAGCTGCTGCGCCGGCTGCGTGAGCAGGGCGTGCAGCTGCGGCAGGCCCGAGACGCCGCCGAGCAGGCCCTCGCCGAGGTCGCGCGCGGCGGCACGGCGAAGGCCGAGGAGATCGACGCCCTGACCACGCAGCTGGACCGCGAGCGTCGCCGCGTGGCGGCCGAGCGCGCGCGGGCGGAGCGGGCGGTCACCGACGCCGAGATCGCCCGTCAGTCGGCCCGTGAGGCCCGGGAAGCCGACGAGGTGCGCCTGGCGCTGCTGGTCGACACGATCGACGGCGCCGTGACCGGCCTGCGCCGCGAGCTGATGCTGAGCGACCGCGGCGCGCGGCCTGCCGACATGGTGCGCGGCGCCACGTCGGGGCTCGGCCCGGGCGGGCGCGTGCAGGACGTCGGGGCGCTCGACCGCTACCTCGCGCTGCCCAACGTGCACCTCATCGTCGACGGCTACAACGTCACCAAGACCGGCTACCCCGAGCTGGCGCTGGCCGATCAGCGCGACCGGCTCATCCACCAGCTCTCCGCCCTCGCCGCGCGCACGAGCGCCGAGGTCACAGTGGTGTTCGACGGGGCAGGCGTGCTGTCCGTACCGGCGTCGGTGCCGCGCGGTGTGCGCGTGCTGTTCTCCGACCGCGGCGTGCTGGCCGACGACGTGATCCGCTCGATCGTGGCGGCCGAGCCGAAGGGCCGGCCGATGGTCGTGGCGACGTCCGACCGGGCGGTCGCCGACTCGGTCCGCGCGACCGGTGCCCACTCGGCGCCCTCGGCGGTGCTGGTCAGCCGCCTGAGCCGCGTCTGAGACCCGTCCGGGGGACGGCTGAGGCCGACGGGACGGAAACTGTCGGTGGTGGCTCCTACCGTGCGTCCCAGGAAGCACGACAGCCAACTTGCGGTGAGGAGCCTCCCGTGACCGAGAACACGAACCACCACCCGCCCGACTGGACCGACTTCGACGAACCGGCCGACCGCGACCTCGATCTCGACAGCGTTGATTTCGGCGACGTTGACCTCGATAGTGTCGATCTCAGCGACGTCGATCCGGCGGACCTCGACACGCTGGTCGTCGACTGCGACCGCTGCGCCGTGCGGGGCCACGCGTGCCACGACTGTGTGGTGAGCGTGCTGCTCGGCCCGCCGGTCGCCCTGGCGTGGGACGCGGACGAACGGCGAGCCGTCGACGCGCTCGCCGAGGCGGGGATGGTGCCCCGGCTGCGCTTGGTTTCGGAGCCCGAACGTAAGCCAGCGTGACACTTCTGGGTGATAACGGCGCGACGAGTGGTCGATCTAGTCGGATGAACGGTCGGTAGCGAATTCACGCAATTTAGACACCACAGAGTATGACCGCGATCACACAAACCCTCCCTCGCTGGTCCGATGGTGTTTCGGCGAACTACGGAGAGTTTTTATGTGGGGCCCGGTGGACGCGGTGACGGTCTTTTCGTAACCTGTCCGAGATCTCGTGGCCAGCAGCCGTCGGCAAGACGGCGACGCGAGATCGCCGCCGGAAAAGGCTTTGTCGGGGAGCCAACACCGGAACCACACCGTGCGCGTGAGGCTGTTGCAGTGAAACGCGGCCCGGAAACGCGCGGGGTGGACGCACGGAAGAGGGCCCCCGACCTCTTCGGCGTCACGAGGTTCCGACGGCGGCCCGACAGCAAAGGAGACACGCGCGACCGTGCAGTCGCATCCAGTGAAGCGCGTGGTGTCAGGTGCCCTCGCGGCAGCTTCGGTGATCGCCATGGTCACCATCGCCCAGCCCTCGGCCACGGCCATCGCAGCTCCCATCCCCGCCCTCCAGACCCCGCCCGACTCCGGTTCGGACGCCCTCGCGAAGTACCGCGACCTCGCCTCGCAGGCCGAAAAGGCCAACGAGGACCTCCTCAAGGCCCAGGACGACCAAGCGGCCCGCCAGAAGGACCTCGACAAGGCCAACGGCGACGTCGAGAACGCGAAGAAGTCCGCGCAGCAGGCCGAGAACAACGAGAAGCTCTACCGCGTCGACGTCGACAAGTTCGCCGGCGCCTCGTTCCTCAGCGGCGTGCAGATGAACAAGCTCTCGGCGCTGCTCGCGGGCACGTCGACGCAGGAGTTCCTCGAGCGTTCTTCCGCGCTGGACCAGATCGCGTCCCAGAAGGACGCCGCGCTCGACGCGCTGGCCGGTGCCGCGAAGCAGGCTCAGGACGCCACGAAGCTGGCCGCCGACGCCGCCAAGCGCGCGACGGACGCCCGTGACGCGGCTGCGAAGCTGGCGAACGACATCAAGACCAAGCAGAAGACGCTCAAAGACCAGATCGACCAGCTCAAGAAGACCGAGCCCGCGCTGTCCACACTGGACCAGGCCCTGCGCGGCGACAAGGGCAGCGCCCCGCCGGTGAACATCAAGGCGCCCGGGCCCGCAGCCCAGGCGGCCGTGGACGCGGCGCTGAGCCGTCTCGGCGACGCCTACGTGTGGGGCGCCACCGGCCCGAGCACGTTCGACTGCTCGGGCCTGATGCAGTGGGCCTACCGGCAGGCGGGCATCACGCTGCCTCGCTCGAGCCGGGAGCAGTCGACCTTCGGCACCCCGATCCCGCGCAGCCAGCTCCAGCCGGGCGACCTGGTGTTCTACTACACCCCGGTCTCCCACGTGGGCATGTACATCGGCGAAGGCAAGATGGTGCACGCTCCGACCACCGGCGACGTCGTGAAGATCTCGCCGCTGCAGAGCCAGTACGTGGGCGCCCGCCGCCCCAGCAGCTGAGCAGCAACCCTTCCCTGACCACGGGGCGGTACCGCACACGCGGTGCCGCCCCGTGGTCGTTGGTGGGCCACAGCGCCGGCGAGCGTGCCCAGTAGCCTGCCCGTGTGCTGAGGACGCTGCTCGTGACCAACGACTTCCCGCCGCGGCCCGGGGGGATCCAGAACTACCTCAACTCGCTCGCCACGCGGCTCCCGGCCGACGACCTGGTGGTCTACGCGCCGTCGTGGGAAGGGAAAGCCGGCTCGCACGTCGACTTCGACGCCGAGGCGCCGTTCGAGGTCGTGCGGCACCCGACGTCGCTGATGCTGCCGACGCCCGACGTGCTGCGCCGCGCGAAGCAGATCATGCGGGCCCGCGACTGCGAAGCCGTGTGGTTCGGTGCGGCCGCGCCGCTGGCGCTGCTGGGGCACCCGCTGCGCCAGGCCGGCGCGAGGCGGGTCGTCGCGTCCACGCACGGGCACGAGGTCGGCTGGTCGATGCTGCCGGGTTCGCGCCAGGCGCTGCGGCGCATCGGCGACACGGTCGACGTGCTCACCTACGTCAGCAAGTACACGCGCCGCCGCTTCGGCGCGGCGTTCGGGCCGATGGCGGGGCTCGAGATGCTGCCGTCCGGCGTCGACACCACGCTCTTCGCGCCCGACGCGGGGGCGCGCGAGGAGATCCGCGCCCGCCACGGCCTGGGCGACCGGCCGACGGTCGTGTGCGTGTCGAGGCTCGTGCCGCGCAAGGGCCAGGACATGCTCATCCGCACGCTGCCGGAGCTGCGCAAGCGCGTGCCGGACGTGGCGCTGCTGCTGGTCGGCGGCGGTCCGTACCGCAAGCGGCTCACGGAGCTCGTCGCCGAGCTCGACGTGGCCGACAACGTGGTCATCACCGGCTCCGTGCCGTGGGCCGAGCTGCCGGCGCACTACAACGCGGGCGACGTCTTCGCGATGCCCGCGCGCACCCGCGGCAAGGGGCTCGACGTGGAGGCGCTGGGGATCGTCTACCTGGAGGCGTCGGCGACCGGCTTGCCCGTGGTGGCCGGCACGTCGGGCGGCGCGCCCGAGGCGGTGCTCGACGAGGTGACCGGTCACGTCGTGGACGGTCGCGACGTCGGCCAGCTGCGCGACACCCTCGAGGCCCTCCTGTCCGACCCCGTGCGGGCCCGCCGGATGGGCGAGGCAGGGCGCGCGTGGGTCGCGGAGAACTGGCGCTGGGACACGATGGCGCAGCGCCTGTCCGGCCTGCTGGACGGCGATCCGGTCGCCGCCGTGCGCTAGGGCTCGTCAGGGCTCGTACACGGCCGGGTGGCGCGGGTCGTCGACGCGGACCGTGACGTCGGCGAGCGCGCCCGGGTCGACCTCCGACTCGTAGCGCTCGTACGCGGGCAGCGCCCACGCGTCGTCGTCGGGCAGGCGGCGGTGTAGCGCGGCGGGGGAGAGCCACAGGTGCACCACGAGGTCGAACGCGAGGCCGGCGCCGAGCAGGAACTCGCCGTTGACGAGGACCACGCCGCCTTCCGGCACGGGCACGCGCGCCATCCGCGTGGCGCGGTCGCGCTCGGTGTCCCACAGCGCCGGCAGCACCTCGCCGCTGCCTTCGCCGGCGAGCGGGTCGAGGACTTCCCGGCGCAGGGCGCCGAGGTCGAGCCAGTCGCTGTAGCGCGCGTCGGGGTTGCGCTTGCCGTGCTCGAACCGCAGCGACGCCGGGCGCAGGAACCCGCGCGCGGGCACGCGGACCGCGGCGCGGCCCAGCAGCCGCAACGGGTCCACGAGCGCATCGGCGAGACCCGCGGTGTCGGCGGCACCGTCGGCGCCGTCCACGGCGACCGCCAGCCGGCGGTGCGGCAGGGCCGCGACGCGCTCGGTCAGCTCGGCGGACAGCACGTCGGGGGAGATGGGTCGGTAGCGCACGGAAACCCATCCTGCCCGCGAGCGCCACACAGCACACCGGCGCGTGGGCATACTGGGAGGCACGTGACCAGTCAGACGGAAACCTTGGGGGCGAAGTGGCCGTCGAAGAAATTCCCGTGATCGACGACAAGTTCATGCAGCACACGCACGAGACGCTGGGGCGGTTTCACGACCAGGGCGCCGTGTGCCCGATCCGCATGCCGCACGGCACACCGTCTTACCTCGTGACGGGCTACGACGAGGCGCGGGCGCTGCTCGCGGACCCGCGGCTGAGCAAGGACAATCGCGGCGCCTACGACCTGATGATCGCGAAGGCCGGGGGCGAGAACATCAACCGGTCCTTCGGCCAGCTGCTCGGCGCGCACATGCTCAACACCGACGCGCCGGACCACACACGGCTGCGCAAGCTCGTGAACAAGGCGTTCACCTCGCGGGCGATCGCCGGGCTGCGCCCGCGCATCGAGCAGATCACCACCGAGCTGCTCGACGCGATGGAGGAGCACGAGCAGGTCGACCTCATGGCCGCGTTCGCGGGCCCGGTGCCGATCACCGTGATCTGCGAGCTGCTCGGCGTGCGCGAGGAGGACCGCGGCGAGTTCACCGGCTGGTCCAACATCCTGCTGGGCGCGGGCGACCTCGACGAGATGCAGGCGGCCGCGGTGGCCATGCACACCTACCTCGTGGGGCTGGTCGCGCAGAAGCGCGCCGAACCGGGCGAGGATCTGCTCTCGGGCCTCGTGCAGGCCACCGACGAAGGCGATTCGCTGAGCGAGGAAGAGCTCGTCGCGATGGCCTTCCTGCTGCTCGTCGCGGGCCACGAGACCACCGTGAACCTGATCGGCAACGCGGTGGTGGCGTTGCTTCGCGCGCCCGAGCAGCGCGCGAAGCTGGTGGCGGACCCGTCGCTGATGCCCGGCGCCGTCGAGGAGTTCCTGCGTTTCGACGGGCCCATCAACATCGCCACCCTCCGCTACACCGTCGAGGACGTGGAGGTCGGCGACCACAAGATCCCCGCGGGTGAGTTCGTGCAGGTCTCGCTGCTCGCCGCCAACCGCGACGAGGGCCGCTTCCCCGACCCGGCCGACCTCGACGTCACGCGCGCGGCCGGCGGCCACCTCGCCTTCGGCCACGGCATCCACTACTGCGTCGGCGCCCCGCTGGCGCGCATGGAGGCGGAGATCGCGCTCACGGCGCTGCTCGCGCGCTTCCCGCAGCTGCGAGCGGCCGTGCCGGAGGAGGACCTGGTCTACCGCACGAGCCCGCTGGTGCACGGCGTCAAGACGCTGCCCGTGCTGCTCCGCTGAGCTCTTGTGCGCAGAGCGGGCGGGGCGGCACGTAGGGTCGGCGCGTGGACTCCAGCGCCGACCACCTGCTCGCCCTCGACGCCGCGCACGTGTGGCACCCGTACGCGCCGATGCCGGGACGGGTGGCGCCGCTGCTCGTCTCCGAGGCGAGCGGGGTGCGGCTGAAGCTGGCGGACGGCCGTGAGCTCGTCGACGGCATGTCGTCTTGGTGGGCGGCGGTGCACGGCTACCGGCACCCGGTGCTCGACGCGGCGCTGGCCGAGCAGGCCGGGCGGATGAGCCACGTGATGTTCGGCGGCCTCACGCACGAGCCGGCGATCACGCTCGCCAAGACCCTTGTGGACCTCACGCCCGAGGGTCTCGAGCACGTGTTCCTGTGCGACTCCGGCTCGGTCTCGGTCGAGGTCGCCGTCAAGATGTGCCTGCAGTACCAGCGTTCGCGCGGGTTGCCGGAGAAGCGGCGGCTGCTCACGTGGCGCGGTGGCTACCACGGTGACACGTTCACGCCCATGAGCGTCTGCGACCCCGACGGCGGCATGCATTCGCTGTGGCGCGGAGTCCTGCCGGAACAGGTGTTCGTGCCCGAACCGCCGGCCGGCTTCGACGCGCCGGTTGACCAGTCCTATGTGGACATTCTCGCCACCGCGCTGGAGAAGCACGCGCACGAGCTGGCCGCGGTGATCGTGGAACCCGTGGTGCAGGGCGCGGGCGGGATGCGTTTCCACCACCCCGGCTACTTGCGCGCGCTGCGCGAGCTCACGCGCGAGCACGACGTGCTGCTCGTGTTCGACGAGATCGCCACCGGCTTCGGGCGCACGGGCCGGATGTTCGCGGCCGAGCACGCCGGCGTGACGCCCGACGTGCTGTGCCTCGGCAAGGCGCTCACCGGCGGCTACCTCACGATGGCCGCGGCGCTGTGCACGCCCGAGATCGCCGCCGGCATCGCGCGAGGTGACCTGCCGGTGCTGGCCCACGGGCCGACGTTCATGGGCAACCCGCTGGCCTCCGCCGTCGCCAACGCGTCGCTCGGGCTGCTGGCCGAGGGCCGGTGGCGCTCGGACGTCTCGCGGATCGAGGCGGGGTTGCGGCGTGGTCTCGAGCCGGCGTGGGACCTGCCGAACGTGCGCGATGTGCGGGTGCTCGGCGCGATCGGCGTGCTGCAGCTCGACCACGAGGTCGACCTCGGCGTGGCCACCGACATCGTGACGGCGGAGGGCGCGTGGCTGCGGCCGTTCCGCGACCTCGTGTACGCGATGCCGCCGTACGTCACGGACGACGCGGACCTGGCCGTGATCACCGGTGCGATGCTCGCGGCGGCTGAAAAAGCCTGAATTCACCCGGTCGAGTGTGACCGCGGCCATAAGATACGAGCTGTATACCGTGAGTCACGTAAAGTCGTCGGAACTCTGGGGTTTCCACGCGATCAGGTCTGGGCCGCTTCGTGAGTTTCTGACGGATTGGTGAGCTTTGCCGGAAACGTCCTAGTTCTCCGGTTCACAAGCAAACCTGAAGATCGTTCGCGTAGCGGACTTTTCGATCTTTTTCCGCTTTCCTGTCGCCATGATCGAGATCGTTCGTGGCGAGCACGACACCGGACCCCCGTCGCGCCGCGCCCAAGTCAACCGGACCCTCCAGAACATCCTGCGCCACGACGTGCCGGCCTCGCTGGTCGTCTTCCTCGTGGCCGTGCCGCTCTCTCTCGGCGTCGCCCTCGCTGTCGGCGCGCCACTCCTCGCGGGCCTCGTCTCCGCCGTCGTCGGCGGCTTGGTCGCGAGCCTGCTCGGCGGGTCGGCCCTGCAGGTCAGCGGGCCGTCCGCAGCCCTGACCGTGGTGCTCGCCGACACCATCGCCACCTACGGCTGGGCCGTCACCTGCGCCGTGACCGTCGGCGCCGGCCTGCTGCAGATCCTTTTCGGGCTCCTGCGCTTCGCCCGCGCCGCGCTGGCCATCTCACCCGCGATCGTCCACGGCCTCCTGGCCGGCATCGGCGTGACGATCGTGCTCGGCCAGCTCCACGTGGTGCTCGGCGGCCGGGCCCAGGGCTCCGCGCTCGCGAACCTCGCGGCGCTGCCCGGGCAGATCGTCGGCCACCACGACCAGGCCGTGCTGATCGGCGTGCTCACCGTCGCGATCCTGCTGGTGTGGCCGAAGCTGCCGGCGCCGGTGCGGAAGGTGCCGGGGCCGCTGGCCGCCGTCACGGTCGCGACGGGGCTGTCCGTCGCCGCCGGGATGTCGTTGCCGCGCGTGGACCTGCCCGCTGCGCTGCCGTCGTTCGGGTTCGTGCCGCAGCTGCCTTCGGGCGGCTGGAGCGGCGTGGCGTTCGCGGCCGTCACGGTCGCGCTCATCGCGAGCCTGGAGAGCCTGCTTTCCGCGGTGTCCATCGACAAGCTGCGCGGCGGGCGCCGCACGGACCTCAACCGTGAGCTCATCGGCCAGGGCGCCGGCAACGTCGCGTCCGGCGCGCTCGGCGGGCTGCCCGTGACCGGCGTGATCGTGCGGACCATGACCAACTACGAGGCCGGCGCGAAGACCCGCGCGTCGGCGCTGCTGCACTCGTGCTGGATCCTCGGGTTCTGCCTGCTGCTCACCGGCGTGCTGCGCTACATTCCGCTCGCCGCGCTGGCCGGGCTGCTCGTGTACGTGGGCGCCAAGCTCGTGAACCTCCCGGCGCTGAAGGAAGTGCTGCGCCACGGCGACCTCGCGGTGTATGCGGTGACGCTCGTCGGCGCGGTGTTCGTGAACCTGCTGACCGGCGTCGCGGCCGGCGTGCTGCTGGCGCTCGCGTTCATGCTGCGGCGGATGGTCCACTCCGGCGTGCACGTGGAGACGGGCGAGCGCGGTACGCGCGTGGTGATCGAGGGCGCGCTCACGTTCCTTTCGGTGCCCCGCTTGACGAAGGTGCTCGCCGGCGTGCCCGAGCGCGCCGACGTGACGCTGGAGCTGCTCGTGGACTACCTCGACCACGCGGCGTTCGACTGCCTGCGCGGCTGGCAGCAGGCGCACGTGAAAGCCGGCGGCACGGTGACCGTCGACGAGATCGGGCACCCCTGGTACGGCCGCGGCAGCTCCGGCGAGCCCACCGTGCGACGCAGCCTCGCGGCGCGCGTGCTGCCGCGGTGGCTCGCGCCGTGGTCGCAGTGGCAGGCCGAGCACGTTTCGCTGCCTGGACCGCGGGACGGCGCCTCGCCGTTGTCCCGTGGCGCATCGGAGTTCCAACGCCGCACCGCGCCACTGCTGCGCGACACCCTCAGCGGTCTCGCGCACGGCCAGCAGCCGCACACCCTTTTCATCACCTGTGGCGACGCGCGGATCGTGCCCAACCTGATCACCACGTCGGGCCCGGGCGACCTGTTCGCGGTGCGCAACATCGGCAACCTCGTCCCCGCCGCCGGCGACGGAACCGACTCCTCGGTGGGCGCGGCCGTCGAGTACGCCGTGGGGGTGCTCAAGGTGCCCGAGATCGTGGTGTGCGGCCACTCCTCGTGCGGCGCGATGAAGGCGCTCCTCGGGCAGGCCCCCGAGGGCCTCACGCGCCTCGGCAACTGGCTGCGCCACGGCGAACCCACCCTCCGTCGCCGCGCATCGGAGGCGGCCTTGCTGCTCGACGGCCGGCGCCCGACCGCCGAGTGCGACCAGCTGGCGCTGCACAACGTCGTCCAGCAACTCGACCACCTCCGCACCCACCCGGTCGTGGCCGACGCCCTGGCCGCCGGCGACCTGACGCTGACGGGCATGTACTTCGACGTCGGCGCCGCCCAGGTCTCGTTGCTGGACGCAGCTCACCGCAGCTTCGTCCCGGCCGGCTCGACGGTGCACTGACCAGCTGGGCCGGTGCGCACACGCACCGGCTAGTGGTCGAGCTCCCGCGCAACCCGAGAGTGGGGTGTCCGATAAAAATTCATGCCATCAGGTGGGACATAGCGGACATTTAACCCACACTCGGGTTACCTGGTGATCATGAGCCGACTTGCCGTGCTTCGCCACGACGTGCCCGCCTCGCTCGTGGTCTTCCTCGTCGCCGTGCCGCTCTCGCTGGGCATCGCGCTCGCGTCCGGGGCGCCGATCGTCGCCGGGCTGATCGCCGCTGTGGTCGGCGGTGTGGTCGCCGGAGCGCTGGGCGGCTCGCCGCTGCAGGTCAGCGGGCCCGCGGCCGGCCTGACGGTGATCATGGCCGAGACGATCGCCACCTTCGGGTGGGCCGTCACCTGCTTGATCACGGTGCTCGCCGGTGCGCTGCAGGTGCTGCTGGGCCTGAGCCGCATCGCACGGGCGGCGCTGGCGATCTCGCCGGCCATCGTGCACGGGATGCTCGCCGGCATCGGCGTGACGATCGTGCTGGGCCAGCTCCACGTCGTGCTCGGCGGGCAGGCGCAGAGCTCCGCGCTGGAGAACATCGCCGAGCTGCCCGCGCAGGTCGTGGCCCACCACGACGCGGCGGCCGTGATCGGGCTGCTCACCATCGTGATCCTCGTGGTCTGGCCGCGCCTGCCCGCCGCTGTGCGCAAGGTGCCCGGGCCGCTCGCGGCGATCGCTTTCGCCACGGTGATCTCGCTCGTCGCGGGCATGACGTTGCCGCGCGTGGAGCTGCCCGGCGACCTGCTGCAGATCCGCTTCGCGCCGCAGCTGCCCGGCGACGGCTGGACCGACGTCGCGCTGGCGGCGGTGACCATCGCGTTGATCGCGAGCGTCGAGAGCCTGCTCTCGGCCGTCGCCGTGGACAAGCTGCACACCGGCCCGCGCGCGAACCTCGACCGCGAGCTCGTGGGCCAGGGCGCGGCCAACCTCGTGTCCGGCGCGCTCGGCGGCCTGCCCGTGACCGGCGTGATCGTGCGCAGCTCCACCAACGTCGCCGCGGGCGCCAAGACCCGCGCGTCCGCCATCCTGCACGGCGTGTGGGTGCTGGTCTTCGTCGTCGCGCTCGCCGGGCTGATCGGGAACATCCCGCTGGCCGCGCTCGCCGGCCTGCTCGTGCACGTCGGCGTGAAGCTCGTGAACCCCGGCCACCTCAGGCAGGTCCTGCGCCACGGCGACCTCGCGCTCTACCTCGTGACGCTCGCCGGGGTGGTGGTGTTCGATCTGCTCACGGGCGTGCTCGCCGGGATCGTGCTGGCCGTGGCCCTCATGCTGCGCCGCACGGTGTGGTCCGGTGTCCACGCCGAGCGGGACGGCGACGAGTGGCGCGTGGTCGTGGAGGGCGTGCTCACATTCCTGTCCGTGCCGCGCCTGTCGAAGGTGCTCGGCGCCGTCCCGCCCGGCACGGTCGTGACCCTCGAGCTGGTCGCCGACTACCTCGACCACGCCGCCTTCGAAAGCCTGTCGAGCTGGCAGCAGGCCCACGAACGGGCCGGCGGCACCGTGGTCGTCGACGAGGTCGGCCACCCGTGGTTCGGCAAGGGCAAGGAGGGCACCCCGACGCTGCGGCGCACGGCTGCGGCCGGCGCCGTGCCCCGCTGGCTCGCGCCGTGGTCCGACTGGCAGGCCGTCGACGTCCGCCTGCCCGGCCAGCGGACCCACCGCGGCGCCACGGAGTTCCAGCGCCGGGCCGCGCCGCTGCTGAAGGAGACGCTCTCGGGCCTCGCCGACGGCCAGCGCCCGCACACGCTGTTCATCACCTGCGGCGACTCGCGCATCGTGCCCAACCTGATCACCACGTCGGGGCCGGGCGACCTGTTCACCGTCCGCAACATCGGCAACCTCGTGCCGCCCGCGCAGGCCGACCCGTCGATGAACGCCGCCGTCGAGTACGCGGTGGGGGTGCTGCACGTGCGCGAGATCGTGGTGTGCGGGCACTCCTCGTGCGGCGCGATGGGCGCGCTCGCCGACGGGCCGCCGGCCGGCACGGCGCTGGAGGGCTGGCTGCGCCACGCCGAGCCCAGCCTGCGCCGCGGCGGCCCGATCACGCTCGGCGGCGAGCTTCCCGCCCGTGAACCCGACCGGTTGGCCCTGCACAACGTGCTGCAGCAGCTCGACCACCTGCGCGCGTACCCGCTGGTCGCCGAGGCCGAAGCCCGCGGCGAGCTGCTCCTCACGGGCCTGTACTTCGACGTCGGCGCGGCCCAGGTCTACCTGTCCGACCCGGTGGCGGGCGCGTTCGTGGCGGCGGGGACGCCGGTCACCCCACATCGTGGGTGATCCCACCCGGACGTGGTGCGCACCGGGTGCGGGTGACTAAGTTGATGGCCCGTGACCATGCTGGTGATGACGGGGACCGGGACCGAGGTCGGCAAGACGATCACCACGGCGGCGATCGCGGCGCTGGCGCTCGGGCAAGGGCAGCGCGTCGCGGTGCTCAAGCCGGCCCAGACCGGGGTCGTGCCGGGCGAGGCGGGCGACCTCGACGAGGTCGTGCGCCTGGCCGGCAAGGGCGTGACCACGCGTGAGCTGCGGCGCTACCCCGACCCGCTCTCCCCGGAGGCGGCGGCTCGGCGCAGCGGCCTGCCGACGCTGGGCCCGGGCGAGATCGCGGCCGCCGCCACCGCACTCGACGCCGAGCACGACCTCACGCTCGTGGAGGGTGCCGGTGGCTTGCTGGTGCGCTTCGACGCCGACGGCAGCGGGCTGGCCGACGTCGCGTGGGCGCTCGGCGCGCCGATCGTGATCGTGGCCCAGCCGGGCCTCGGCACGCTCAACGCGACGGCGCTGACCGCTGAGGTCGCGACGCGGCGCGGCCTCAACGTCGTGGGTGTGGTGGTCGGCGCGTGGCCGGCCGAGCCGGATCTCGCGTCCGTGGAGAACCTGCACGACCTGCCCACCGCGGCAGGGGCACCCCTGCTCGGGGTGCTGCCCGGGGGGCTGGCGGCGACGGATCACGATACGTTCGTGGAACGGGCGCGCGCCGGGCTCTCGCCGTGGTTCGGCGGGGAGTTCGACCCGGAGGCTTTCACGCGGGCCGCTTCCGTGAATAAGTGACGGGCGTCGCAGCCCAGGCGGCGGGCTCTCAGGCACCATGACCGGAGAGCGCGTCCGTGCAGAAGTTCGACAGACAGGAGACGTCGTGACCGCAGTGGCGGGAAAGCCGGCCCAGGACATTTCGGACGTGCTGGCCGTCGCGCGCGAGCAGGTGCTCGAGCGCGGGGTCGGATTGTCTGAAGAACAGGTGCTGGCCGTGCTCCGGCTGCCCGACGAACGGCTCGGCGAGGCGCTGCAGGTCGCGCACGAGGTGCGCATGCGCTGGTGCGGCCCGGAGGTCGAGGTCGAGGGCATCGTCAGCCTCAAGACCGGCGGCTGCCCCGAGGACTGCCACTTCTGCTCGCAGTCGGGCCGCTTCCCCTCGCCGGTGCGCTCGGCGTGGCTCGACATCCCCGGCCTGGTCAAGGCCGCGCGCCAGACCGCCGAGACGGGTGCGACCGAGTTCTGCATCGTCGCCGCCGTGCGCGGTCCGGACAAGCGGCTGCTCTCGCAGGTCCGTGAGGGCGTGCAGGCGATCCGTGCCGACGGCAACGACATCCAGATCGCGTGCTCGCTCGGCATGCTCACCCAGGAGCAGGTCGACGAGCTCGTCGAGATGGGCGTGCACCGCTACAACCACAACCTCGAGACGGCGCGCTCGCACTTCCCGGACGTCGTGACCACGCACTCGTGGGAAGAGCGCTGGGACACTCTGCGGATGGTCGCCGAGGCCGGCATGGAGGTCTGCTGCGGCGGCATCATCGGCATGGGGGAGACCGTCGAGCAGCGCGCGGAGTTCGCCGTGCAGCTCGCCGAGCTGAGCCCGCACGAGGTGCCGATGAACTTCCTCATCCCGCAGCCGGGCACGCCGTACGAGAACTTCGAGATCGTCGAGGGCAAGGACGCGCTGCGCACGGTCGCGGCGTTTCGGCTCGCCATGCCGCGCACGATGCTGCGCTTCGCCGGCGGCCGTGAGCTGACCCTGGGCGACCTGGGCGCGGAGCAGGGCATGCTGGGCGGGATCAACGCGATCATCGTCGGCAACTACCTGACGAACCTCGGTCGGCCCGCGAGCGCGGACCTGAAGATGCTCGACGAGCTGAAGATGCCGGTCAAGGCCCTCAGTGACAGCCTCTGACCCACCCGCCTTCTGCGTCCACTGTGGACAGGCGTCGCCCGGCGGCGCCGATCACGACGCCTGCCACAACCCGCGCACGGCGCTCGAACCGCCGCGGTTCTGCGTGTTCTGCGCCCGCCGGATGGTGGTGCAGGTGACGCCCGTCGGCTGGACGGCGCGGTGCAGCAGGCACGGCGAGACCGCCAGTGGTTGACCGCGGGTGCTGACCGGTTACGCTCGGTCCGCACAAACGCAGGGAGGGAGTCCGGGGTGGTCGATTCCGCGGGCAAGGCAGCACACCGGTCGTCCGCCGTGGCCGACGCCTGGTCGGTGCCGAACCTCTTCCCACCGCACCGCGCGCGGCCGAAGGTCGTGGTGAAGGCCGACCTGCTGCCGGCCGTGAGCGTGCTGTCGACGGCGGGCCTGCTCGGCATCCCGCTCGGCTGGCTGTGGTCGCTGATGGCGCCGCCGCAGCGCGAGCGCGTGGTCACTGCCGACGGGCAGCGCGTGCCGCTGGAGCTGGAGAGCTGGCATCGCTTCGACGACCTCGCCATCTACGGCTTCCTGGCGCTGGCCACGGGGCTGCTGATCGGCGTGATCGTGTGGCTGATGCGCGAACGCCGGGGCCCGGTCGTGTTCGTGGCCGCCGCCGGGGGCGCCGCGCTGGCCGGCTGGCTCGGCACCCAGATCGGCGTGGCGTTCGTGAACTCGAAGTACGCCATCGACACCGCACCCGCGCTGGGCGCGGTGATCTCGGCGCCGCCGCAGCTGGAGTCCGGGTGGATCTGGCTGGCGGCCCCGTTGGTGACCTCGCTTGTCTACGCGCTGCTCGCGGCGTGGAACGGCCGCGAGGACCTGGGCCGTCGCCTCGGCTGAGGCGCTAGTTGAGGTTCGCCGGCTTCGAGAAGTCGGCGAACTCGGTCGGCGGCAGCGGCACGGCGCTGAGCGTGTCCAGGAACCACGCCTCGCGGGTGAGCAGCCGGCAGACGATGCGCAGGCGCCGCAACGGGTGCGTCTCCTCCAGCAGCAGCTGGCGGTCTTCCAGCGGCAACAGGCAGTCGGCGGCGAGCTGGTAGGCGAGCTCGTCGACGTCGGCGTCGTCGTCCGGCGTGCTCCAGTCGTCGTCGTGCCAGGCGGCCTCGCAGTAGCGACGGTGGGCCGCACGCGCGACTTCGCCGAGTCGTTGCCCCGGTTCGACCGCGCTGGCGGGCACGGCGTCGTCGGGCAGCCAGTCGACCACGCCCAACAGGTAGGGCGCCGACGTGCAGTCGAGCTCGCGCAGGCGGAAGCGCCGGGCGGCCTTGGTGACCACGTCGTAGCGCCCGTCCGGCAGCCGCTTCGCTTCGCGCAGCACGGTGCTGCAGCCCACGTCGTACACATGGTCCAGACCACGCACTTCACGCACGAGCGGGGCACGCAGCGAGACCACGCCGAACTCGCGCCCCGGCACGGCGCCGCCCACGAGGTCGGCGGTCAGCTGGCGGTAGCGCGGCTCGAAGATGTGCAACGGCAGGTGCGTACCGGGGAGCAGCACGGTCTGCAGTGGGAACAACGGCAGTGTCGCCGTCCCACTGGGGTTCTGCTCCTGCTCCGGCTCGGTCACGCGTCCACCGTACGGGTACCGGGGCACGCTCGCAGTCCATCACCTTTTCGGCGGCGGCTTGAGGACTGCGAACGGGTCTGTGATCTGCATCCCTTTGCCCGCGAAGGAGAACAGCGCCGCCGGGCGCCCGCCGGCCCGACCGGGTGATGCGGTGTCGCCGGTGGGCACGAGGAGTCCCCGGCGCGAGAGCACGCGTTGCAGGTTCGTCGCCGACACCCGGTAGCCCAGCGCGGCGGAGTAGAGCCCGCGCAGGGCCGAGATCGTGAACTGCTCGGGCGCCAGGGCGAAGCCGAGGTTGGTGTAGCTGAGCTTCGAGCGCAGCCGGTCGCGGGCGCGCAGCACGATCGCCTCGTGGTCGAACGCGGTGCGCGGCAGCGCGGTCACGTCGTGCCACTGCGTGTCCTCGGGGATCTCCGGGTCGACGTCCGACGGCACGAGCCCGAGGAACGCCGTGGCGACCACGCGCGGCCCCGGCACGCGGTCAGGCGCGCTGAAGACCGAGAGCTGCTCCACGTGCTTGAGCTGGCGCACGTCGACCTTCTCGGCGAGCTGGCGGCGGATGGACGTTTCGACGTCCTCGTCGGGGCGCAGCCGGCCGCCCGGGAGCGACCAGCGGCCCAGGTGCGGGTCGAGCGCGCGGCGCCACAGGAGCACGCGCAGTGTGTCCGAGCGCACTTGCAGGACTGCTCCCAGAACCTCGTGGGCCAAGGGGGTCTGGGTGTTAAGATGACTTCGCACGGTTTTCGATTATAAGGCGAAAACCCGTCGACGGTCCAGGAGGGCCACACATGACCACCACGGTTGAGCAGAACCTGACTCCGTACGGCGGGGTCGAGGCGAACGCGGACTGGGCGGAGGAGGTGCGCGAGCTCGCTCGTCAGCGCGACGCGGTGCTGCTGGCGCACAACTACCAGGTCCCCGAGATCCAGGACATCGCCGACTTCACCGGCGACTCGCTGGCGCTGAGCCGCATCGCGGCGAGCAGCGACGCGTCCACGATCGTCTTCTGCGGCGTGCACTTCATGGCCGAGACCGCGAAGATCCTGGCGCCGCAGAAGACGGTGCTGATTCCCGACGCGCGGGCCGGCTGCTCGCTCGCCGACTCCATTTCCGGCGCCGAGCTGCGGGCCTGGAAGGCCGAGCACCCGGGCGCGGTCGTGGTGTCGTACGTGAACACCACCGCCGAGGTGAAGGCGGAGACGGACATCTGCTGCACGTCGTCGAACGCGGTCGACGTCGTGGCTTCGATCCCCGCTGACCAGGAAGTTCTCTTTCTTCCCGACCAGTTCCTCGGCGCGCACGTGAAGCGCGTGACGGGCCGGCAGAACATGCACATCTGGGCCGGCGAGTGCCACGTCCACGCCGGCATCAACGGGGCCGAGCTGGCCGCGCGGGCCGAGGAGAACCCCGACGCCGACCTGTTCATCCACCCCGAGTGCGGCTGCGCGACGTCGGCGCTCTACCTCGCGGGCGAGGGCGTGGTGGCGCCGGAGCGGGTGAAGATCCTGTCCACCGGCGACATGGTGCACGCGGCTCGGGACACGAAGGCCCGCTCGGTGCTGGTGGCGACCGAGATCGGCATGATCCACCAGCTGCGCAAGGCCGCGCCGGAGATCGACTTCCGCGCGGTGAACGACCGGGCGTCCTGCCGGTACATGAAGATGATCACGCCGGCCGCGCTGCTGCGGAGCCTGCGCGAAGGCGCGGACGAGGTCCACGTGGACCTCGAGACCGCCGCCAGGGCGCGGGCCTCGGTGCAGCGGATGATCGAGATCGGGCAGCCCGGCGGCGGCGAATGACCACCCCGGTTAACGCTTCACAGGCGAAAACCCCGGCGTGGGAAGCCCGTGCGGACCTCGTTGTCGTGGGCAGCGGGGTGGCCGGGCTGACGGCCGCGCTGCGGGCGCAGGAGCTCGGCCTGCACGTGCTCGTGGTGACCAAGGCCGCGGTGTCCGACGGCAACACGCGCTGGGCCCAGGGCGGCGTCGCGGTGGTGTTGGAAGGCGAGCACGACCGCGACGACTCGGTCGCGAAGCACGCCGAAGACACCTTCACCGCGGGCGCCGGCCTGTGCGACGAGGACGCGGCACGATCGATCCTCGACGGCGGCCCGGCGGCCGTGGAGTGGCTGCGGGCCAGCGGCGCTCAGTTCGACGCCGGTGCCGAAGGCTTGGCGCGCGCTCGCGAGGGCGGCCACAGCGCGTTCCGCGTGATCCACGCGGGCGGCGACGCCACAGGCGCCGAGGTGGAGCGCACGTTGGTGGCGCAGGCCGGCGACCGGCGCGTGCCGGTGCTGCAGCACCACATCGCGGTCGACGCGTTGCTCACGCCCGTGGGTGAGGTGGCGGGCGTGACCGTGCTGGACCGCGACGGCGTGCCCGGCGTGGTGCGGGCCTCGGCCGTGCTGCTGGCCAGCGGCGGGTTCGGCCAGCTCTACCAGGCGACGTCCAACCCGGAGATCGCGACCGGCGACGGTCTCGCCCTTGCCTTGCGGGCGGGCGCGACCGTGGCCGACGTCGAGTTCGTGCAGTTCCACCCCACGGTGCTCTACACGCCGGGGGCTCGTGGCCGGTGCCCGCTCGTCACCGAGGCCGTTCGCGGTGAGGGAGCCACGCTCGTCGACGGCGCCGGCCAGTCGGTGATGGCCGGCGTGCACCCGCTGGGCGACCTGGCGCCGCGCGACGTCGTGTCGGCCGCGATCACCCGGCGGATGGGGCTGGCGCCGGGCGGGGTCGACGACCACGTTTTCCTCGACGCCACCGGCATTTCCGGCTTCGCGAAGCGGTTCCCGACCGTGCACGCGGCCTGCGCGGTGCTGGGCCTCGACCCGGCCGTGGACGCGATCCCGGTGACACCCGCGGCGCACTTCGCGTGCGGCGGAGTGGTGACCACTGTGGACGGACGGTCGAGCGTCACCGGGCTGTACGCGGCGGGCGAGGTGGCCCGCACCGGGCTGCACGGGGCCAACCGGCTGGCGTCCAACAGCCTGCTCGAAGGCCTCGTGGTGGGGCACCGCGTGGCGCAGGCCGTGGCCGCCGACCTCGCGGCCGGGCTGCTGCCGGACCCGTCGCGTGGGCGCTTGCCCTCGCGGACGTCGGCGCCGGCGGCCGAGCGCGACGCTTTGCAGCGCGTGATGAGCCGCTACGCCGCGATCGGCCGCGACGCCGATGGCCTGGCGGCGGCGGGTTCCGTGCTGGACCTGTCCACGCAGGACAGTCCGTTGTGGACGCACGTGGCCGTGGAGGACGCGGCGCTCACCGTGGTGGCGCAGGCGCTGCTCGCCGCGGCGGCGCGGCGCACCGAATCGCGCGGCTGCCACGTGCGGTCCGATTTTCCCGAGCGGGCAGAGGGCTGGCGGCGCAGCCAGCTCATCCGGCTCAGCCCTTCCGGCCAGCCCGTGCTGGCCGACCCGATCGCTCTGGAAGGTGTGGCATGACCGAGTTGTTCCCGTTTTCCGACGCCGTCTCACGCGCCCTCGTGGACGCGGGGCTCGAGGTCGCCGACGTCCGCCGCGTGGTGACCACGGCGCTTGAAGAGGACCTGCGGTACGGGCCGGACGCCACCACGGCGTCGACGGTCCCGGCCGACGCGCGCGCGGTTGCCGAGCTGACCCCGCGTTCGCCAGGTGTCGTGGCCGGGCTGCCTGTGGCCCTGGCGGTGTTCGACGCGGTGCTGGGTTCGGACTACGAGGTGGTGTCCAGCCGGCCCGACGGGTCGCGGGTGGCGGCGGGCGAGCCCGCGCTCGCGGTGCGGGGCACCGTACGCGGCCTCCTGACGGCCGAGCGGACGGCCCTGAACCTCGTCTGCCGCCTCTCGGGCATCGCGACGGCGACCGCCCGGTGGGTGTCCGAAGTGGAGGGTTCGGGCACGGCGATCCGCGACACCCGCAAGACGACGCCGGGCCTGCGGTTGCTGGAGAAGTACGCCGTGCGTTGCGGTGGCGGCGTGAACCACCGCATGGGTCTGGGCGACGCCGTGCTGATCAAGGACAACCACGTCGTCGCCGCGGGTTCCGTCACGGCCGCGCTGGCGGCGGCGCGCGAGCACGCGCCGGAGCTGGCGTGCGAGGTGGAGGTCGACAACCTGGCGCAGCTGGAGGAGGCGCTCGCCGCGGGCGCCGACGAGGTTCTGCTGGACAACTTCACGCCGCAGGACTGCGCGAAGGCCGTGGAGCGGCGCAACGCCGTTTCGCCGAAAACGCGGCTGGAATCCTCTGGTGGCCTCACCCTCGACCGTGCTAAGGCCTACGCCGAGTCCGGTGTGGACTACTTCGCGGTGGGGGCGCTCACGCACTCCTCGCCCGCGTTGGACCTTGGGATGGACCTGCGCTGAACCTGTTGCCGCGGCGCCCGCTCGACTAGAATCCCGTTGTCGGACAGCGAGATTCTCCGGGAGGGTGCCGCGGTGAGGTGGCCAGCCGTCTTCGCCGTGGCCGGTCTCGTGGCCGTGTCTTCCCTGTCTTCCGTCGGTTTCGCCGGGTCCGCGAGCGCGGTGGGGGCGTGCGCGAACCCGTCCGGCACCTACACCGGCGCCGTGTCGTGGGGCCAGCGGCTCGTCGACCCGCAGCGCCTCTGGCCGCTCACGCGCGGGGACGGCCAGGTCGTGGCCGTGATCGGCACCGGCATCGACGCGCAGAACGGCCAGTTCGCGCCCGGCCAGGTCCTCACCGGCCCCGGAACGGCCCCGTCCGACTGCGACGGCCGCGGCACCATCGCCGCGGGGATCGTCGCCGCGCAGCCTTCGGGGGAAACGACTTTCGTCGGCGTCGCACCGGGCGCGAAGCTCGTGCCGCTGCAATACGTCGACGCTTCGTCCCACGACGGCGGCGACCCGGGCGCTCTGGCGGGCGCCATGAACACGGCCCTCGACCGGGGCGCGGGGGTTTTGCTCATCGCGGTGCCGGCGGCTTTCGACAGCCCGGCTTTGGACGCGGCGGTCGCGCGCGCCCATTCCCGCGGCGCCGTCGTGGTCTCCGCCGCGGCCGCCACCCAGCAGGGCGCGCACACCTATCCCACCGCTTCGTCGGGTGTACTCGCCGTCGGCTCCACGAACCAGGCGGGCGCCCCGGTCCAGACCGAAGCCGGCGACTACCTCGGCGTCGCCGCCCCGGGCGCCGACCTCGTCAGCACCTCGGCCGGCGCGGGCGGCGCCGTCGCGCACCGCTGGCCGGTGACGGACCCGGGCCTGGCCGCCGCGTACGTCGCCGGCGTCGCCGCCCTGGTGCGCGCCGCCCACCCGGACTTCACTGGCGACCAGGTCGTGACCCGCTTGACGCTGACGGCCTCGCGCCCTCCGTCGGGCGGCCACGACCCTCGCCGGGGCTGGGGCGTCGTGGACGCCTATGCCGCCGTCTCGTCGACGCTGCCCGCTTCCGTCGCGGGCCCGGGCGGCTCGGTCGCTCCGATTGCTTTGCCTGCGGTTGTCCCTGCCCCGGCCCCCGTTGACGCCGGTGTGGACATCCCCGCCGCCGCCATCGCCCTCGGCGGGGTCGTCCTGGCCGCCGCCGCGGGCCTCGCCGTCGCCACCGTGCGCCGCGGCCGCCGCCGCTCGTGGCGCGCCTCCCGGTTCGGGTCTTGATTCCCGTGCCTCAAGGCCGCGTCCTGGTCATCGGCTTGGACCCCACCCGGCTCGACGGCTGGGACCCCGCCCCGGTCCAGGCCGCCATCGCGCGCGGCCAGGCCACTTTCGCCGCCCACGGCCTGGAATCCGACCTCTGCCTCGTCGCCCCGGACGACAATCCGTTGTCTGCCATCGAATCCGCTCTGACCCGAGCCGACTACGCCTGCGTCGTCATCGGCGGCGGCATCCGCGGCTACGAGCCTTTGCTGGAACTCTTCGAGCAGGTCGTCAACCTCGTCCACCGCCTCGCGCCCGCCGCGACCATCGCCTTCAACCGCACACCCGAAGACACCGCCGAAGCGGCCCTGCGCTGGCTGCGTTAGCTCGGCGGGGTCAGCGTGACGCCCGGTGATTCAGACCGGCACCACGCAGCGCGTCGAGCCGATGATCGCCACTCCGCCGCCGGCGCGGGCGACGTGGACGGTGAAGTCGGCGCCGTCGCGGTTGAAGCGGGCGATGAGTTCACGGGGGGTGCTGCGGTCGTGTGCGGACCAGCCCGCGGCTTCCAGCGAGGGCAGCACGGACTCCGCCAGGCGGTGTTCCGCGTCGCCGCAGTGGTCGAGTCGGACGCCGTACTGCCAGCACACCAGGGTGCCCGGGTGGGCGGGGTCGCAGTCGAGCTCGCCGGCGACCGTGGGTGTCACGTCGGGGCCGAAGGTGGCGGCGACGTCGTCGATGACGGCCGTGAGCTCGTGGGCCAGCAGCGAGAGGGTCATCGCTGCACCCCCGGCACCGTCGTGAGCGCGCCGCCGGTGAGGACGCCGTAGATGTTGGTCCACGAGTCGGAGCCGGGCTTGAGCACGTCGCTGTGCGAGGACAGGCCCCAGAGCTCGTTGCCGGCCGCGTCGTTGCCCGTCGTGAGGTCGGTGACGCCCGGGAACGTGTCGGGGTCGGCGCCGTGGCCGATGCCGGTCCACTCGGCGCCCCAGGCGTTGCCCTGGGCGAGCACGATGGGGTCGAGCGGCGCCGTCATCGAGAAGCGCTGCACGCCCGCCTGGCTCGCGGGCAGGTCGGCCGGGCTCCAGACGCCGTGGCCCATGCCGGCCGACTCGACGTGCAGCACGCGGTCGACGGCCAGGCCTTGTGAATCGGCCAATCCGACGGTCGCGCCGCCGTAGCTGTGGCCGATGGCGGTGATGGTCGCGGCGCCGCCGGTCTGGGTGTCGACCTGGGCGCGCAGCTCGTTGCCGAACGTCTTGAGGTCCGGGGCCATCGTCTGCGCGTAGCTCGCGTCCGGGCCTTCGACCAGGGGGTTCTGCGGGAAGTCGCCGTCGGCCCACACGACCATCGCCGTGCGGCCCGTCGGGTCGGCGGCCACCAGGCTGCGGCCGAGGTCGGCGTAGCCCTGGAAGTTGTCCAGCCGCGTGTTGACGCCCGGCACGAACAGCCCGACGTTGCGCGTCCCCGGCTGGATCGAGCCCACGAGCTCGGCGATCCGGCCGTCGGCCGCGGGGTCGAACCGCAGGATCTGGCGGTTGTTCGCCAGAATGTCTTGGTACAGCGCGATCCTCCGCTGCGAGCTCGCGATGTCGTCGGCGCTGCCGCCAGAAGACCGAAGCTGCTGCAAACGCGTCTGCTCCGCCGTCAGCGCGTCCGAAACCTTGGTGCGGTTCGCAGCGATCGCATTCGCCCAGGTCCCGCTCGCCGCCGCCCCGACGGGGCCGCTCACCGCCGGCAGCGGATCCTCCGGCAGCAACGACCGGTACGAAGCCGCCACCTGCTCGTCCGCGCGCCGGTAGCCCGCGGCCGACGCGGAGAGCCCGTTCTGCAGCACCTTCGCGCGCTGTACCTGACCGTCGATCTTCTCACCGAGCTCGGACAACGTCTTCTTCAACGTAGCGGCGCAGTCCGCCGAAGCGGACACCTGGCCGAACGCCGTGGCGGGCACGGAAACCCCCGCTACGGCCTTCTGCGCCGTCTCGAGCGCGCCCGCGCGGCCGCCCAGGTCCGCCGCGGCCGCGTCGAGCTTGGCGGGAGCGACCCGGTAACCCCCGGAGTCCACTGCAGCAGTCACCGAGCCGTCCTCCCGATCAGTAGGTTTCCGGCTCTTCGCCGATCACCGACGGAGCCACGGGCGCCTGCTGGCCCCATACGTTCTCCGTCTCCACGAGCCACGCCGGGATCCGCCGTCCGGAGCCCATGTCACCACCGGCTCCCATGCCCATCGGCATCATGGGCATCATCGGCATCGCGCTCTTCGCCGCCGCGCCCGCGGCGCCGGCCGCGCCGCCCGCGAGTCCACTGAGGACGTTCGACGCGCCGCCGTCGCCCGCGAGGCCGGAGTGTGCCGCCGGGGCGTCGCTGCCGCCGGAAAGCCCGCCGCCGCCGGGGATTCCGCCGCCGTCGAGCGAAGGCGCGTCACCGCCGCCGATCGGGATGCCGCCGCCGGCACCGCCTTCGGTGCCCGCGCCGCCACCGAGCTTCGTGCCCGCCGGCTCGTCCTTCTTGTCGTCGGAGTCCTTTCCGGACGCCCACGAAGGCACCTTCGGCATGATCGAGCCGAACCGCCCGAACGCCGCCGCCGAAGCCGCCGCGAGACCCGCGGTGAACATGTCGCCGAACAGCGGACTGCCCGAAGTCGCCGGATCCGAGCCCGGAGCCCCCGGTGCGCCCGCCACCGAGCCGTCGGCCGGCAGCGGGTGCGAGTCGTCCGGGGTGCCGACGACGAGACCCGGGTCGGCCAGGCCGTTGCCGGTCGCACCGCCACCGGACGCGCCGCCGCCGGCCGGGGGAGCGGCCGGCGTGTCGACCGCGTTGGGCGAGACGGGGATCGAGTCCTCGGCGGTGGTGTAGTTCGTGGCCAGGTTGGTCATGACCACGATCGCCTTGGCGTGCGCGGAACCCGCGGCGTTCGCGGCCTGCTGCTGCGCCTCGACGTCGGCGATCGCCTGCTGCCGCTGCTGGGCTGCGGCGGCGAGAGTGGCCGGCGACGAGTCGGACGGCAGCAACGGCGGGTTCACGGCCAGCGCGACCTGGCCGGGCGAGACGTCGGGCACCGAGACCGGCGGCGGCATCTCGGCCTTGGCCTTCACGAGCGCGTCGGCCGCGTCCTCGAGCATGTGCTGCATGCCCTGCGCGGTCTGCGCGACCTTGCGGATGCCGCCGACGAGGTCGGTGATCATGTGCGAGTACTGGTCCGCCGCGCCGCCGGTCCACTCGCCCGAGAAGTCCGACAGCTCCTTCGACAGGTTCTCGGCCTGCTCGTGCAGCCCGATCGCGGTGGAGTTCCACTGGTCGGCCGCGGCCTGGGCGCTGCTGGGGTCACCGGCCTGCAGCATCGCGTACAGCTGCTGGTGCGTGTACGCGGCGAAGTTGGTGTGCGCCCCGCTCATGCGTCCGTCCCCCCGGAGTTGTTCGAGCCACCGGACCCGAGGCCCAGCAGCGAAAGCAGCGGATCGAGCAGCCCGGTCTCGCTGCCCGACTGGTGCAGGTCGCCGGCCACCGACTGGTCCGCCTGCTCGTAACCGTCGGCGACGGTGGTGGTCACGTCCTGCGCGAACGTGATCGCGCTGCGGACCTGTTCGAGCAGCCCCCGCATCTCCGCGACGGCGGCGCGGTGGGCGTCGACGAGCGAGCCGGCTTCCCCGAACTCCCCGAACAGCAGCGGGTGGTCGCCGAGCGTGCTGAGGAAGTCGTTGGGCTTGGACATCGCGTGGATCTGGGTTTCCAGTTCCCGCACGAAGTCCTTCAGCGATTCGAGGTGAACGTAGTACGACTGGTCGTGCATCGGTCCCGACCCTCTCGTGCATAACGGACGCTGGAAAGCCGGCCGGCCGGTGCGAGCGGGGGGTTTCCCGCACCGGCCGACCGACGTCGGGAGCGGATCAGGCGAACAGACCCTGGTTGCGGTTCTCCAGCTGCGACTGCAGGTCGTGGGCGTCGCCCACCTTGCCGCCGAACTGCGCGATGATCGCGACGATGTCGGCGGTGGCCTGCCGAAGCCGCGTCTCGGCCGCACGGGCGGCCTCACCGGCGGAGCTGCCGGAGGCGTACCACGTGGCCGTGATCGGCTGGAGGTTCTGGTGCAGCTGCTCGAGCTGCGAGGTCAGTGCCTTGGCCTTGGCGGCCAGCGACGCCGAGCTGTACTGCAGCGCGGCGAAGTTGATTTCGACGACGTCAGCCATCTTGCCGGTCCTCTCCGTGACTCAAAGGTTGAGGCGAGGGATCACCGAAGCGCCCTCGAGGTTGTGGCCGACGCTCTGGAAGCTCTGGTGCACGTCCGAGTCGCCGGTGTTGTAGTTCGTGTGGCTCGTGTGCACGAGCTGCGACATGGTGTCGAGCTCCTTCACGGCGGCCGTCATCTTCTCCTGGAGCCGGCGCTGCAGGTCCCAGAACGCCACGGCCTGGTCGCCCTTGTAGTTGCGCAGAGTCTCGGTGAGCTCCGACTCCAAGCTGGCCATGGTCGTCTTCGCGTTCGACGCGGTTTCCTCGAAGCCCTGGACGGCGCGCGTCATCGCAGCGGAATCTGCCTGGAATCCCGGACTGGACATGACGGGCCACCTCCTTCCCTCTCGCGGAAGATCCCGGTGCGCGAGAGGCTTGCCCCTGCCCGCGCGTTGTGAATGTCACGCTAGAAAATGAGGAGGTGTGGTCAAACGGCACAACTGCCGGTCGCGTTGACGGCACTATTACCTACACGCGGTGGGGCGTGCCCCACCGCGGGGACGGGGGCGGTCTCCAGTGCCCTCCGCCGGCGCCCGCGCAACCCTGGTGACCATGAATTTCGGGGGAATGGTCAAGGAGTGGCCGCACCGGCCGCTCGTGGTGCTCGCGGGGGCGATGGCGCTGCTGCTGGTGGTGTCGGCACTCGGGTTGTTGTTCGATGATCGCACGCTCGTCAACGCGCCACTGTGGGCGAAACCGTTCAAGTTCGCGGTGTCGGTGGGGATGTACGCGCTGACGCTCGCGTGGCTGCTCACGCTGCTGCGGCGCGGCCGGCGGGCCGGGTGGTGGATCGGCACGGTGTTCGCCGTCGGCATCGGCACGGACATGGCCTTGCTGGTGTGGCAGGTCGTGGTCCGCGACCGGACGCTGCACTTCAACCACGCGACACCGGCCGACGTCACGATCAACAACTTCGTCGCCACCGGCGCCTTCACAGCGTGGGGCGCGACGGCCGCTGTCGTCGTGCTGCTGCTGTTCCAGAAGCTGCCGGACCGCGCTCTCGCGTCGGCGCTGCGGTGGGGGACGGCGCTGGCGGCCGTGGGGATGGGCTTGGCGTTGCTGATGTTCTCGCCGACACCGGCGCAGCAGGCGATGAAGGCGGCGGGGGAGCGGCCGCCGACGATCGGCGGGCACACGGTCGGTCTGGCGGACGGCGGGCCGGGGCTGCCCGTGCTCGGCTGGAGCACCGTGGGCGGGGACCTGCGGATCCCGCACTTCGTGGGCATCCATGCGATCCAGGCGCTGCCGCTGATCGCGCTGGGCCTCGCGGCGCTCGCGCGGCGGTACCCGGTGCTGTCGTCCGACCTCGTGCGCCGGCGGCTGGTGTGGACCGCGGTCGTCGGCTACGCGGGCGTGCTCGCTTTGGTGACGTGGCAGGCGTTGCGCGGTCAGTCGATCGTCCGGCCGGACTTCTGGACGCTGTCCGCGGCGGCGGGGCTGATCGTGGTGGTGGCGGCGGGAGTGGCGCTTTCGCTGCGCTCACCGAGAGTGCACGCTCTGACGGAATTCTGAGATCTTTCGGGTAGGGATGGTCCTGCGTTTTCCGGGTCGGACAAAGGATGGTGCGATGGTCTTTCCGCAGGCGGTGCTGGACGCGCTCGATTCGGAGCCGGACGCGGTGGCGTTCGAGCACGGCCCGCGGAAGGTCACGCGGGGTGAGGCGCGCGACCTGATCGGCCGCTTCGTCGCCGCCCTGCGGGGCGCGGGCGTCTCGCGCGGTGACGGCGTCGGGGTCGCCACCGCCGTGACGCCCGAGGGGTGGGCCGCGCAGATCGCCGCGCAGACGCTGGGGTGCCGCACCGTCGGCATCCGGGCGGGCCTGCCGGTCACGCACCTGCGGACGGTCGTGGGCGACCTGGCGGCGGTCGTCGTCGACGAGGCCTCCGAGACGCCGGAACTGCGCGCGACGGCGGCGGGGGCGAAGATCCTTCGGGTGGGGCCGGAGTTGTTGTCGGTGTTCGAGGAACCCGTGCCGAGTGGGCGGCCGTCCGACATCGGCTGGGTGGTGTTCACCAGCGGCAGCACGGGGTTGCCGAAGGGCGTGACGTACAGCTTCGAAGCCTTGACGGCGCAGGGGATCGAGCAACGTCCTGAGGAGACGCCCGCGGATCTGGCCGCGCGGTACCGGCGTTTCCTGCTGTTCGGCACCTTGACGAGCGCGGTGATGATCACGCACCTGCGCTCGTGCCTCCTGGCCGGCGGGACGGTGGTGATCCCTTCCGCGCTGCCCGACTTCCCGTGGATCCTGCCGCGCCTCGACATCACGGCGGCTCTGACGACGGTGCCGCGGCTGTACAAGATCCTCGACGTGCTGCGGACTTCGTCGGTGGATGTCAGTTCCGTGCGGATGCTGATGGTGGCCGGCTCGCCCGTCGCTCCGGGCCTGATGGCGGAGGCGTTTTCCCGCGTGGGGCCGGGAATGCAGCAAGCGTACGGCCAGACCGAGGTGGGCAAGCTGACCGTGCTGACGCCGGCCGACGTCGCCGCGTTCCCGGACGCGCTGGGCTCCGCGGGCCGTCCTTGCGCGGGCGTCGAGATCTCCGTGCGCGACTCCTCGGGGGCCGTCGTTGCGGCCGGCGCTTCGGGCGAGATCTTCGTCCGGTCGGCCGGCCAGTTCTCCGGCTACTGGGGCAATCCTTCGCAGACGGGGGAAGTCCTGCGCGACGGCTGGGTCCGTACGCAGGACATCGGCCACGTCGACGCTGACGGTTTCCTCCACCTGACTGGTCGGACTCGCGACGTCGTGATCGTCAACGCGGTCATCCACTACACCGGCCCGATCGAACGCGCCCTCGCCTCGCACGCCGACGTGGATCAGGCCTACGTCGTGGCGGCTCCCGACCCTTCCACCGGCGAAGCGGCGCACGCTTTTGTCGTCCCAGCACCGGGTCGTGTCCCGGACGTGGTTGCTCTGCGCGGCGTGGTCGCGGCTTCTCTGGGCGAAGCCGCCGTACCGTCGACGGTGACCGTGATCGACGCGGTCCCTGTGGCGGCGTCGGGAAAGCCGGACAAGGCGGCGCTGTTGGGGTTGTTGGGCTGACGGCTACTTCGCGGGGCCGAAGGCCGCGTGCAGGGCGGCGACGTCGGCGAGGTCGTGGGGCCGCGGTTCGTAGCCCGTGTGGAATCTCAGCTGCTGCGCCGCCGAGACACATGGCACGGTGACGCCGCCGATCGTCCCCGTGACGAAACAGTCCGCCGGATAGCGGAAAAGACCGCCGGCGGAGTCGGCGGCCTGGGTGGCGGAGCCGTCGGCCTCGAAGTGCAGCGGGTGCAGGTCGAGGGCCGCGCCGTCGAGGCGGGTGAGGACGAAACGCACCGGGCGGAAGTTCGCGGACTCCGTGAAGTCGTTCAGCGCGGCCAGAACCGTGGGCTCCTCCTCGAACCGGTGCAGCAGGTCCAGGTCCGAATGCGCGCGGGTTTCGCGGCCCAGCAACGCATCGACACCCCAGCCGCCGGCGATCCAGACGTGGCAGCCGGCAGCGCGCAGACGGGACAACACGTCCAAGGCGATCTCGGCGGTGAGCACGGAACCGAGTGTGCCGAACCGGCCCGGCCGGCGCATCGCAATAAACGAGCCGCCCGACGCGGCGGGCGGCTCGCTATTGCAACGGAGTCAGACGCCCGCGGTCTGCTTGATCCAGTCGCGGCTCGCGGCGACGCTGGCGTAGTTCTGGGTGCCGTTCTTGTCGCTGCCGGAGTTCTCGCCCGTCGAGCACACGCCGACCTGCACGCCGTCGGCGAGCTGCGGGCCGCCGGAGTCGCCGTGCCAGGAGGCGCCCGTGACGCCCTCGCTGGTGATGGCCGTGCCGTTGAATGCGTCGGTGCCCTGGCCCGTGACCTTGACGTCCGCGGTCTTCAGCGTGTCGGACGGCGGGTTGTTGCCCTCGGTGCGGCCCCAGCCGTAGATCTGGTTGGTGGCACCGGTTTCCGGATCGGCGTCGCCGAGTTTCATGAACGTCGCGTCCACCGCGGACGACAGGTGCAGCAGCGCGATGTCCCCGTCGGGAGAGGCCTTCTGCTGGTCCACGGCCGCCTCGGTGCCCTGGCCGAGCGCCACGTTGCCGACCTTCACGTGCATGCCGGGGGCGTTCAGGCAGTGCTGCGCGGTGAGCACCCACTGCGCCGCGATGATCGTGCCGGAGCACTCGAAGCCGCCGAAGTCCGTTGCGTCGTCCCAGAAAACCTGCGCACCCCACGGCGCCGAGCCCACCGTCTCCCCGCCGATGATCCGCGGCCCGGCCGCGCTCGCCGCCCCCGCCGACACGACGCCGAACACCGCGGCCGCCCCGGCCACCACGGCCACTGCCTTCGCGAAACGCATGTAAGCCCCTCTACGTTGTTGAAATGTTTTCACCAACGTAGGTGGCAAGTGGAAACTTGATAACCTACTTCGGTCGGGTCTCGGACCGACGGAAATAGGGTACTCGGCGGCGTTGTGCCACCAGGGGATCCGGGTTGTCCCAGAACGGCAATGGCCCGCCCGGCGCCGTGGAGGTGCCGGGCGGGCCGTTTTGTTCGGGAGCTGTCAGAACAGGATGGCGGGTGTGGAGTTGAAGTTGCCGACGCCGCTGTCCCAGTAGTGGGTCGATGCGTCGAGCGTGCCGCCGGTGTTGCTGTGCCAGGAGTACAGCGCGGTGTTGGAGCTGCCGTAGTTGTACATCGCGAGCACGTCCGTGCGGCCGTCGCCGTCGAGGTCGCCGGTGGACCAGTGCGACTTGGTGAACGTCCACCCGCCCGCGCCGCTGTCCCAGCGGGTGACCGGAGCGTCGACGCCCGCGGCGGTGGCCCGCCAGACACGGAACGAGGTGTCGGAGTTGCCGTTGTCGTAGGCGGCGCCGATGTCAGTGAGGCCGTCGCCGTCGAAGTCGCCGGACACGAACTGGGCCTTGGGGTCGGAGAACGTGCCGCCCCACTTCACGGCCTGGTCGGTGAAGCTGCCGTCGGTCTTGGAGTACCAGATGAACAGGTTCGTCGTGTTGTTCAGGTAGTCGTAGAACGAGGCCACGTCGGCCCGGCCGTCACCGTTGAAGTCGCCGTCAGCCAGTACGACCGCGAGGTGACCCAGTTGCCCGCGCCGCTCGACCACTTCGTGACCGGCGCGTCGACGCCTGTGGCCGTCGTGTGCCAGACGAGGAACGAGTTGTTCGAGTTGCCGTCGTCGTAGGCGGCGCCGACGTCGGTGAGCCCGTCGCCGTCGAAGTCACCGGACACGAACTTGGCCTTCGTGGCGTTGAAGCTGCCGCCCCACTTGACACCCTGCGCGTCGAAACCACCGGAAGCGTTGCCGTACCAGAAGAACAGGTTCGCGGTGTTGTTCAGGTAGTCGTACACCGCGGCGAAGTCGGTCCGGCCGTCACCGTTGAAGTCGCCGGTGACCCAGTGGGCCTGGGCGGCGTTGAACTGGCCGGCGCCGCTGTCCCACTTGAGTGCCGGAGCACCGGTGCCGGTGGTCGGCCACACGTAGACGCCGGTGCGCTTGCTCCCGAAGTCGTACGCCGCGGCGACGTCGTCCTTGCCATCACCGGTGAAGTCGTGCGCGGCCGCGGGAGTCGTGGCCGAGAAGACGTCGGTCGGCGCGTTGGCGACCCCGTCCGCGGTGGCGGCGACGACCCTGTAGTAGCGGGTCTGGTGGCCGGCAAGCGAACCCTGGCTGTACGACGTGGACTGCGTGGTCGCCAGCAGATGCGCGGCGTCCACCGGCACGTCGGACGTCGTTGAGCCGTAGACCCGGTACGTCGCGTTGTCCGCGGCGGGCAGTGCGTTCCAGCTCACGGTGATCGAGTGCCCGTCCCCCTTCGCGGTCGCCGCGAGGATCTGGTCGCGCACCCAGCCGGTGAGGTCGTCGGTGCGGGCAGCCGTGGTGCCCTGGCGGGTTTCGGTCTCTCCGAAACAGCCGTGCTGCCACGACTTCGTGACCACACCGACCAGCGTGGGAACGCCGGCCTGGTCGCGGATCACCGGAGCGCCGGCGTCACCGCGGCAGGTGTCGACTCCGTTGTCACCGGTGAGGGAATCCTCGAGACTCCCGACCGCCGCCACACTGAACGACGCGGAGTGCAACTGGTTCGGGATCCACTCGGTGTCCGTGCGCCCGAACCCCGCGATGCCGACCGAGTCCCCGGCCGCTGGCGCCGCGCTACCCAGCGCCAGCGGAGTGACGTCGGTGACCGGCGTCTCGAGCTTCGCCAGCGCGAACCCACGCTCGGCCTGCACCGTGACTGCGGAGACCGTCACCTCGTGCCCGGCCGTCGTCGTGAGATCGGGCCGCCCGATGACCGCGGTCGTCGCTTTCGCGGGCACCCCGCCCTGCGGAATCTCGGCGAAACACGCGGCCGCCGTGACAACCCAACTCGGGGCGACGAGCGCGCCACTACAGGAGCGGCCATCCATGGTGATCTTGGTGGTGAAGGTGGTGGTGGCTTTGGTGGGAGTGGAGACAGCCTGCGCTTGCGGCGCGGCCACAACTAGTTCCTGAGCGTCGGCCAGTTCTCTGCCGCGCAGCGTGACCAGAACACGGCCACGCACAACGCGGCCGTGGACAGCCTCCTCGAGCAAGCAACCAGTGCCGCGGCCAGCGCCACTCACGATGCCTACGATGCTCAAGCCGCCGCGGCACGGGCCCGCAACGCTGCCGACGAAGCGGCGCACTACGCGGACCAAGCCGCAACCGCGGCTGCCGATGCCAACGCGGCGGCCGCGAGAGCCCAGGACGCTGCCAATCGCGCGGCGACCTCCGCGCAGCAAGCACAGGCTTCGGCGAACACGGCCGCCGCGGCAGCCACGTCCGCCACCGCCGCCGCCGACGCGGCCGGCCGTTCGGCGGCGTTGGCCACGCAGTCCGCAGCAGAGGCCGCGGGGTACGCCCGCGACGCGGCGACGTACGCCCATGACGCGTACGACGCGGCCATCGACGCCAACAAGAGCGCGAGTGATGCGGCGCAGGCGGCGCACGACGCCTGGCAAGGTGTCGTCACGAAGCTCGACGCGGAGAAGGCGCAGTTCATCGAGCAGCGCAAGCAGGCGTGCCAGCCCGCGATGAGACCCGCTTCGTTGCTGGACGGCTACAGCACCGAGGACTGCCTCCTCCTGATCACCGGCACTCCTGATCAGCAGCACAAAATCCTCGAACACCTGCAGACCCTCTGCCGGCAGCTCAACGCCTACGGCAGCTGGAAGGCCAATGCCTGCCTGGACCCGCTGAACCTCTTCAACCCCAACTTCCAGGCCCGGTACCCCGACCTGATTCCTGCTCCCGGCAGTGATCCCGTAGAGGACTTCTTCATCTTCATCGGCGTTGGTTTGCTCACGGCCGCGTGCGAAGGTGTCTGCGACTTGCTCACGCTGCTCGGCGGCGCCGGGGCTGACCTCGGAGCCGCCGACGCACTCGGCACCTCGGCCGCCCTCGCAGATGCTCTGGCCGAGGGAAAGAGCACTTTCGACGTGCTTGGCGCCGAGATCAACGCCGAGCTCGGCCAGCTGCAACAGTTGTCGCAAGAAGCAAGCGCGGACGCGGCGAGAATTGCAGAAGAAGGCCGTGGCATAGCCGACGTCGTAGCCTGCGGATCCAACAGCTTCGTCGGCGACACGCCCGTGCTGATGGCGGACGGCACTGCCAAGCCCATCGAAAACGTCCAGCCCGGGGACCGGATCTCGAACGCCGAGCCGGACAGTCCGGTCGTCGAGAAACACACCGTCAGCGCCGTTCACGTCACCGACGACGACCGGGACTTCGACGACATCGCGGTCGCGACACCGGCCGGCCCGGCAACCGTCACGGCGACCGCGCACCACCTGTTCTGGAACAAGACCACCCACGCCTGGACTGCCGCCGAAGCTCTTCAACCCGGTGATCAGCTCGATACACCCGGCGACCGCAGTGCGGCAGTTGCCGCGAACCGTCACTTCGTCGCGGCTCAGCGGACGTACAACCTGACCGTCGAGGACGTTCACACCTACTACGTGCTGGCCGGCAGCGCGCCGGTCCTCGTGCACAACACGGTGCCGTGCCCGGAAGGTGCTGAGGAGACCTGGCATGTAGGCCGAAACTTCGACACGTATCAGCAAACTTTCGAGATGCACTGGGAAAAGCATGCCGAGGGTTACAACATTTCGCGCGAACAGTATCAGCAGGATGTCAAGGCTTGGGCGGATGGGCTGGCACAACCAGGAGGAAAGGTGGGCTGGAACCAGCGACGCGTAGAGCTTGATACTGGTGATATCGGAACCAAGTACGACAGCGTGACCGGGACTCAAGGTGGGATTACTGCACCCGATGGTAAGGTTGTCACGTACTGGTACGGGCCCGACAAGTGAGAATTAGCGAGATTCATGCTGAGCTTCATTGATATTTACACATTGTGGAGGCGTGTTCGGTTTCCTGCTGCCACGAGGAATCGCGAACTTGTTTCTACTTATAGTGACCTGGCAGAAGTTGATGAACATGTAACTACAGTCATCAAGTTCGTTGAAAAGGGTGAATTCAACCTGGCTCCAGTGGATGTTCTGGCAAACCTCGACGAGATCATAGGGCGAATTGAGGCGGTGAGTGCTGGAGTTACAGGAGATGAGCGGACCACCGCAGATCATCAGCATGCGTACGCCGCACTGATGCATCTCCTTTACTCTGAATTCCTCAAGCAGAACCCATCGGTTGCCTGATCTTGTCGTAGATCGGTGGCGCAGATTCTTGTTCTCGGGAGCTGTGGTTCGCTGGCTGCATCCTCGAATCTAGGACTCCACCGGCTTCGTCCACGCCACCTGCACCAACCCGGTCCCATGCCGACGCGACACCAGCGTCCCCCGGCCCGGCGGCTGTGGCGACGGCTTCACGTCGCCCAGCAACGGCCCTTCTTCCTTCGCCCCCGACATGATCAACCCCGGCGACCCCAGCTCCCGAACCCGCTGCAGAACCGGCTCGTACAACCCCCGCCCGGCCCCGCCGGAAGCGCGGGCGATGATCACGTGCAGCCCGATGTCCCGAGCCTGCGGCAGGAACTCCAGCAACGGCAACAACGGATTCTTCCCCGCCGTAGCAACCAGCTCGTAATCGTCGATCATCACGTACAGATCGGGACCCCGCCACCAAGAGCGGGAGCGCAGCTGCTCCGGCGTCACGTCCGGGCCGGGTAGGCGGTTCCGCATGGCGGTGGCGCATTGGCTCACCAGGTCCGTCAAGGTGTTCTCCGCGCCGGCGTAACCCAGCAGGTGCGGCTGGTCCACCGCGCCCAGCAACCCCCGCCGGTAGTCGCCCACCAGGATGAGGGCCTCGTCGGGGGAAAACACTGACGAGATGCCCAGGGCGAGCGCCCGCAGCAAAGAGCTCTTCCCCGACTCCACATCGCCGAAAGCCAGGAAGTGCGGATCTGCGGCGAAGTCCAGTTCGACCGGGCGCAGGGTCGACTCCGCGATGCCCAGCACGACCCGCGAAGAAGCCGGCAGGGACTCCAGCGGGACCTCCGAAGGCAGCAACCGCACCTGAGGAGCCCGAGCACCAGGCCACGCAGCCGTAACCCGACGAACCAGATCCAGACCACCGGCACCGATCGTCTCCGGGCGTTGGTCGCCGTCGACGCGGGGCAGGGCAGCGAGGAAGTGCAGCTTCTCCGCAGTCAGGCCACGGCCGGGGCGGTCCGCGGGAACGTTCAGGGCCACCTTCCGATCAATCGAGGAATCCGCCGGATCACCCAGGCGCAGCTCGAACCGCGTGCCGATCGCGTCACGCAGCTGGGCGCGCACGCCGATCCACTGGTTGACGGTCACGATCACGTGGATCCCGAAGCCCAGACCCCGCGCGGCAAGCCCGGTGATCTGTTCCTCCAGCTGCTCGTACTCCTGCCGGATCGTGGTCCAGTTGTCCACGAAGAGGAACACGTCGCCGAACTCTCGGCCGTCGGTGCTCTCGACCAAATCAGCACGCCGAGCACGGAACGCGGCCATCGACTCCAGACCCTGAGCCGCGAAGAACTCCTCGCGCTGCTCCAGCAACGTCGTCAGTTCGGCCACCACACGCCGGCAACGCTGGGCATCACGGCGGGTCGCGTAACCCGAGACGTGGGGCAGGCCGGCGATCGGTGCCAACGCGCCGCCGCCCATGTCCAGCACAAAAAGCTGCACTTCCGAAGGGGTGTGGGTCAGGGCGAGCATCGCCGCGATGGACTTCAGCAAAGTCGACTTGCCGCTTTGCGGTGCGCCCACGACCAGGGCGTTGCCGGCCGCGCCGGAGAAGTCGGCCCAGAGCATGTCGCGGCGTTGTTCGAAGGGTTTGTCCACCAGGGCGACGGGGATGGTCAGCTTGCCGTTGCCGCCCCAGCCCAGCGGACACAAGCCGCGAACAACGTCCGTGCCCAGTGGTGGCAGGAGCTGGTCCAGGGTGGGTGGTTCGGACAGCGGCGGCAGCCAGATCTGGTGGGCCTCCGGGCCGCGGCCTTCCAGACGGGAAAGCATTGCGCCGATGATGGTTTCCCCGGTGCCCTTCTCGACCGTCTCGGCCACAGGAACCGACGCCGCCAGCGGCACCTCCACTGCCTCGAACGTGAACGGCAGCACCCCCACCTGCTGTCCGTCCTCACGCACGATCGTGCTGCGCGGCGGAAGCTCACCGGACACGTAAGCAGCCTTGAACCGCGTCAAAGTGTCGTTGTCGGACTTCAGATACGCCGACCCGGGCACCGGCGGCAGGTGATACGCATCGGCCACCCCGAGCACCGCCCGGCTCTCCGAAGCGGAAAACGTCCGCAGCCCGATCCGGTACGACAGGTGGGAATCGAGCCCGCGCAGCCGGCCCTCCTCGAGCCGCTGCGAAGCCAGCAGCAGGTGGATCCCCAGCGAACGCCCCAGCCGGCCGATCGCCACGAACAGGTCGATGAACTCGGGCCGCGACGAAAGCAGCTCGGAGAACTCGTCGATGATCACCAGCAGCGACGGCAACGGCTGCAGCGGCACCCCGTCGGCGCGCGCCTTCTCGTAGTCGCGCACCGAGGCGTAGTTGCCGGCCGAGTGCAGGAGTTCCTGGCGGCGCAGCAGTTCGCCGTTCAACGCGTCGGCCATGCGGTCGACGAGCGTGAGGTCGTCGGACAGGTTGGTGATCACCGCGCACACGTGCGGCAGCCCGGTCATGCCCGCGAACGTCGCGCCGCCCTTGAAGTCGATGAGCGCCAGGTTCAGCTTCTCCGACGAGTGCGTCACGGCCAGCGCGGTCACGAGCGTGCGCAGCAGCTCGCTCTTGCCCGAACCCGTCGCGCCGATCACCAGCCCGTGCGGGCCCATGCCGCCCTCGGCCGACTCCTTGAAGTCCAGCTCCACCGACCGGCCTTCGGGGTTCACGCCGAGCGGGATGCGCAGCCGGTCGCGGGCCGCGCGTGGCGCCCACGTCACGGTCGTGTCGGTGTCGCGCGGGTCGCCGATGCCGAGCAGCCCGGCCAGCCCGAACGTCGCCGACATCGGCTTCTCGCTGACCACTGCCGTGCCCTGGTACAGCGGCGTCAGCGTGCGCGCGAGCGCCTCCGCCGCGCCGCGGTCGAGCTGGTCGGGTGTGCCGAGGAAACCCAGCCGTGCCTCGGTACCGCCGTCGAGCACGACCATGCCGAGCTGGTCGGGGGCCACGTGCAGGCTGAGCAGCTGCTCGTTCGACGCGGCGCGCGGCTGTTCTCCGCCGACCTCAAGCACGGTGATCCCGAGCCGGCCCTCCTCGGCGAGCAGCCGCGGCTCGCCCTGGGTGCCGCCGCCGTCGACCACGACCACCACGTGCGGCAGGTCCTGCGGCGTGCTCGGCCGGCGCGTGAACGCGGGACGGTCGCCCAGGTCCGGGCCCAGCAGCTCGGCCAGCTCCACCGGGCCGGACGCCACGAGCCGGCGCCGGCCCGTCGCGTCGGTCAGGGCGGGCGCCGTGGCGTGCGGCAGCCACTTCGCCCACTCCCAGTCGTGCCGCCGGTCCGGGGCCACGCAGAACGCGACGCGCAGGTCGGTGGGGGAGTGGAAGGTCACCAGCTGCGACAGCAGCGAACGCGTCATCCCGAGCACCTCGGGGCGCCGGCCCGAGAGCGTCGTCGCCGCGTAGGAGCGCAGCGACACCGAAACCGGCAGGCCCTCCACAGTGGAGTACGTGCGGATGAAGTACTTGAGGTTCGTCGACGAGACCGGGTCGAGGTCCTCCAGCGGCACCGTCTGCGGCGCGCGCAACGGCGTCGCGAGCGGTTGCGGGCCGGTGGCCGCGCGCACCAGCGCGAAGTGCCGGTCGCCGCGGCGGCGATCCCAGTACTGGCCCGTCTCCACGTACGCCCACAGGTCGGCCGGGTCGGGCTGCTGCGCGATGAGCGCCGCGCGCTGCTCGTCGGCGACCGCGCGCACCTTCGTGCGCAGGCCGGCGAGGTAACGCTGGTAGTCGCGGCGCTCCTCGTTGATCTGCGCCTTCTTGGCCATCCCGCCGCGCCCGAGCGACATCACGACCATGCCGCCCATCGCGGTCACGAACAGCGCGCCGAAAATCCAGGTCATCACCCCGCCGTCGCGTCCGATGTAGACGAACGACATCGCGCCCATGCCGAGCATCATCGGCAGGAACATCATGAGCTGGACCAGCCCGCCCGAGCCGCTCTTGGGAAGCATCGGCGGGGACTGCAGCATGATCTCCCCGGGCTGCTCGCCGAGCAGGTCCAGGCGGTCGACCGACGGGCTCATACCCCGTATTTTCGCCACCACCGCGGCCGTCCTGGTGGGTACTTTTGCCGTCCGCTCGCTGCCGGAAGCGCTTTTACGCTCTGCCGAGGCCACCCCCACGGGGGAGGCAGCACGCCGCACCCAGGAAGGAGAGCCATGGTCACCGCGGGCGAGTACCGGGCGGAACCCGAGGCCATGCGCTCGATCGTGGGCAACGTCGGCGGCATCGTCGCCCACGGGATCAACGCGGTCGCCGACCTCGAGAAACTCGTGGTCCAGCCGACGTCGTTCGCGGCCTTCGGCAGCGCCGTCGCGGCGGCCAACTCGGCGCTGCAGTCGACCCAGGTCACGGCCGTGCGCACGCTGTTGCAGCTGCTGCAGCAGATCAACGGCCTGGTCAAGACCAGCGCCGACGCCTACCAGGCGGCCGATGAGGCCGCGGCGAGCGGTTACGGCGGCGGCACCTCCACGGCGGCAGCGCCCTCGTCGTCGATCTGGGGCACCCCGCACGCCGGCGAGCTGGCCACCATCGCGATCAACGACAGCGCCGGCGCCCACGGCGAGCCGAGCTCCGTCGGCAACGTGCTGCGCTATCTCGGCGACGCCGACCTCGGCAAGCTGGGCGAGCACCCGATCACCGACGCCCGCTTCCACGGCGTCGCCGACTTCAACGACTGGCTCGCCGGAGACGCCGACAACCAGGCCCGGGTCGGCCTGATCGAGGTCTACGCCGGCACCGCGCGCACCTTCGGCGACGTGCCCGGCGGCGTGCACGCGGGCGACGTCGTGGTGGTCGAACCCCTGCTGTTCGCCGACTCCGGCCCGGTGATCGGCGTGGCCGGCGACGGCGGCGCCCTCTACAACCACGGACTCGTCGACCCCGGCCTCGGCGGCCTGGCCAAGCTCAGCGTCTACCGGCCCGCATCCGTCTGACTCCCGACTCCCGAGCAAGTGAGGTCCGATGCTGACATTCCCGAACTCCAGCGCGATGGACGCCACGGCGTCCTCGGGCGGCCCGATCACCACGCTGCCGCAGATCGTCACCGGCCAGCCGGAGCAGATCGCGAAGCACGTGCTCGACCTGCTGCACAAGGCGAGCGAGTTCGCGTCGCTCTACACCGAGCTGAGCAAGGCGGCCGACCAGCTGGGCAAGGTCTGGTCCGGCACCGCGTCGGAGTCGGCGCTGAAGAAGATCACCGATTCGCTCGACCAGCTCACGAAGATCATCGGCGTGATCGAGAAGGGCGCGCAGCTGCTCGGCGTGTCGGGCACGCTCGTGAAGACGGCGCAGGAGGCCTACCGTTCGGTGGTCTCGGCGGTGAACCCCACCGTCGCGTCGCTCATGTCGAACTGGTGGACCTACGGCGCCGCCGTGGCACTGTCCACGGCCACGAGTGCTTCGCTGAAGGCGTTCATCACGGCGATCGGCGCGCTGCTCAAGGCGCTCGGCGCGGGTGACCTCGCGAACCAGATCACGCAGGTCGCGCAGATCATCGGCGAGATCGAGAAGCTTTTCCACGGCGGTGACGCCGGTTCGGCCGCCGCGGCCGGCGCCACCGGCAACACGGCCGTGTCGAGCACCCCGGTCACCGCTCCGCAGGCGCCGCCGTCGGTGGCGAGCGCGGCCGGGCAGCAGACGATCGCCGGTGGCACCGGCGGCGGTGTGGGCGGTGGGGCGACGGCGCCGGCCGGGCAGCCGCCGTTCACCAACTACACGCCGCCCGCGCTGGCCGGGACCACGGGAACCACCCCGACCACACCGGTGACGGCCAACGGCACTCCGCTCGACCCGGCCAACAGCTGGATCGCCGTCGACCCGAGTACTTCGGCGCCGAGCACGACGCCGATCCAGCCCACCGCGCCCACCGCTCCGCCGGGCGGCACCGTCAGCCCGATCGCCCCCGCCGGCGCAGGAGAGGTCGTGATCCACACCGACCTGTCCACCGGCCAGTCGACCGTCGAGGCGCCCGCCGGCCAGGACCTCGACATCAACCTCGACCTCACCTACAACGGCCAGCACTTCCAGCAGCACGTCGACATCGACGCGAAGGGCGCCTAGGCCATGGCCGTCGACGCCTCCGGGGTTGTCAGCTCGGTCCTGTCGTCCTACCGGCAGGTGCTGGTCGAGTGCCAGCGTCGGGTCACGGGCGACCCGGCGGCGCTGAACACCGCTTCGCAGCAGTGCGGTACGCAGGCGTCGACGGTGTCCGGCAAGGCGACCGAGATTTCCCAGGCGGCCAAGGACCTGCACACCGACTGGGACGGCGCCGCCTACACCGCCTACGCCACGGCCGCGCAGAAGTCGGCCGACGAGCTCACCGAAGACGCCACCTTGCTGGCCGACCAGGCCAAGCGCCTGGCCTCTGCCGCGCAACTGCTGCAATGGGCCCGCCAGGCGCTCGACTCCGTGCTCGCGCAGTTCGACCAGTACGGCGCCCAGCTCACCAGCCAGGCCAAGGCCGCCAACCCCAACGCCGTCGGCGCGTTCATCTCCGCCGCGCGCCAGCTCGGCGAGCAGGCCGTCGCGATGGCGAAACAGGTGGCCGACGAGCTTTCCGAAGCGCTGGCACAGCTTTTCCCGCCCGAAGGAGTCGGCCGGCTGGAACACGAGCTGGGCAAGTGGAGCACGGGCGCGCTGAGCTGGCTCAACGGCGAACCCCTCGACGGGCGCAAACGGCCGCGCACCGTGCCCTCGTGGTTCGGCAACTCCGGCTGGAAGAAGCTCACCTGGGACGGCCTGCGGGGCACGCGCGCGCCGAAGAAGGCCGACACGCCCTTCGGCCAGCCGGAGCCGGAAACCTTGAAGGACAAGGCATTCAAGAACACCGAGATCACCTACCTCAAGACCAAGCACGACCAGGACGGCTTGTCTCCCGAGTACGACGGGAAGATCACCTCCGAAGGCTGGGACGCCAAGGCCTCGGGCCACGCCCAGCTCGCCGCGCTCGACAAGGACGTGGACGGCAAGCTCGAGTACGGCGTCGCGGAGGCCCAAGGGAAGGCCTCGGTCTTCGCCGGCGGTGAGGTGAGCGGTTCGGCGCAGCTGGGTGCCCACGGCTTGGGGCTGCACGGCAACGCGTTCGTCGGCGGCAAGGTCGAAGGCGAGGTCTCGGCCGACGTCGCGGGCGTCGGGGTCGGCGCCAACGGCACGCTGCAGTACGGCCTCGGCGCGCAGCTCGACGGCCAGGCCGTGTACGACGCGGGGCACATCAAGGTGAACTTCAAGGCGGGCGTCGCGCTCGGCCTCGGCGCGGGCGTGGGGGCCAAGATCGACATCGACCTGCCGAAGCTGGGCCACACCATTGGCGAGTACGGCGGCGCGGCGGTCGACGCCGTCGGCAGCGCCGCGAACGAGGCGGCGGACTACGTCGGCCACACGTGGGACGACGCCGTGAACTACGTGGGATCTTGGTGAAAACACCGTGACTGTCCCTGAAACCGTCTCGCTCCCGCTGGGTTTCGACGTCCCCGAGGGGTGGATGCCGCTCGACCCGGCGGGGGCGGGCGCGCCGGGCGTCGCGTTCGTCGCGGTGCACCCCGAAGCGGGCTTCACGCCCAACATCACGCTCGGCGTGCGTCAGCGCCCCGACCCGGCAACGCTGGCCGAGATCGCCGACGAGGCCGTGGAACGCCTGGGCCGCACCATGGCGCTGCTCGACGTGGTGAGCCGCCACGACGTCGGCGACACCACCGCACCCGGGCTCACGCAGGTGCTGCGCATGCGCACCGGCGAGGGCACGGATCTGGTGCAGACACAGGTGTTCCTCACCGTGCCGGGTGCCGACGGGCCGATCGCGCGCGTGGTGCTCGAGCTCGTCTTCACCGCCGAACCCGAGGCGGCGCAACGCCTCACGCCCGACTTCCGCCGATTCGTCGCCGGCGTGCACGTCCGCCGCAACCACCCCGCAGGAGAAGGAGAACAGCTGTGACCGACCCGTACGCCGTGCCGGACATGGACGAGCTGCTGGCGCAGGTCCGCCGGCAGACCGAAGAGGTGCAGCGCATCCAGCGCTCGGTCGAGGCCATGGAGGTCAAGGCGGCTTCGCGGCAGAACGAGGTCACGGTGTCGCTGCGCGGCGACGGCCGTTTCACCTCCATCGACATCGACCCGCGTGCGATCCGCGAGTACGACGCGCGCAACCTGTCGGAGATCGTGCTCGAGGCGGTGAACGCGGGCCTGCAGAAGCTGGCCGAGGCGAGCAGCGCGAAGTTCGCCCCGGTGATCGAGGCGTCCAGGTCCGTGCAGTGAGCGCCCCGGCGCTGGCCGGGTCCACCCGGCGCGTGACGATCGTGACGCCGCGCGCCCGCGTGGACGTCGCGCTGCCGCAGCAAAGCACGTTCGCGGAGCTCGTGCCGCAGCTCGTGCGGCTCGCCGGTGCGACGGGCCAGGCCGCGGCCGAGCACCCGGGGTGGGTGCTCTCGCGGCTCGGCGGCGCGCCGCTCGCGCTCGGGCTCACCGTGGCCGCCGCGCAGGTGCGCGACGGTGAGGTGCTGCACCTGACTCCGCGAGAACGTCCGCGCGGACCCCTGCTGTTCGACGATGTCGTGGACTCGATCGCCAGCGTCGGCGACGCCGCGTCCACCGCGTGGGGCCCTCGCATCGCGCGGCGCGCGGGCATCGCGGCGGCCGTAGTGCTGCTGGCGGCCGGTGGGCTGCTGGTGCAGGCGTCGACGGCGGGCAGCGTGCTGGCGCCGATCGCGACGGGGCTGTTGTCGCTGATCCTTCTGCTCGGCGGCGGCGCGTTGAGCCGCGCCTACGGTGACTCGGGCGCGGGTGCGGCCGGTGCGGTGGCGGGGGTGTTCGTCGCACTGCTGGCGGGGATGTCGATCCTGCCACCGCATGGCGTGATCTCCCTGTCGGCCGGTCCGTTGGCCGCGGGTTTGGCCGCGGTGACGGTGTACGGCGTGCTGGCCGCGGTGTCGGTGGCCGACCGGCTGCCGATTTTCGTGGCCATCACGGGTTCGGCCGGTCTTGGTGCGCTGACGACCGGCGTGGTGTTGCTGTCCGGGGTGACGCCGGTCGCCGCGGCGGCTGTCGCTGCGGTCTTGGCGACGGCGTTGGCGGCCGTGACGCCGATGCTCGCGCTGCGCCTGGGCCGGCTGCCGCTGCCGCGGGTGCCGGACGACATGGAATCCTTCCGTGCCGACGAACAGCCGTCCCTCGGCGCGGAGGTCATCGGCCGGACCACGTATGCGCAGATGTTGCTGACGGCGTTGCTCGTGGCTTTGGGTCTCGTCGTCGTGGCTTCGGCGGTGACGCTCGCCGCTTCGGGCGGGCCGTGGGAGGCGGGGCTGGCGGCTTTGGTGGGCGTCGCGTGGGTGCAGCGATCGCGTTCCTACGCGGGCCGGCAGCAACGCCTGGCGCTGGCCGGTTTCGGCGTGGTCACGGTGCTCACGGCCGGCGCGTGGCTGATCGCGACCGACAACCGCACGCTGCTTCTTGCTGCCGGCGCGGCTTTGCTGATCGCCGCCGTGGTCTGTCTGGTGTACGCGACGCGGGTGGCGAAGGGCGTGCGGTCGCCGTATTGGTCGCGTTTGCTGGACGTTTCCGAGTTCCTGGTGCTGCTGGCGTTGGTGCCGTTCGTGGGGATGATCGCGGGGGTGTACGAAGCCGTGCGTGGCTAGGTAGTCGCGGTCACGAAGTGGGTGCGGCCGGGGACGACGCCTCCGGGCTGGGGGTGGAGACGGCCGTGGTTCGCGTCCGCAGCGCCGGGGGCGGTGAGGTGGTCCGCGGTCCAGCCGCCGGCTCGGCACAGCGCGGCCGGGTCGTCGGAGCCGAACGGTGGTGGGAAACCGTTGTCGGCGCACCACTTGCGGTAGGGCTGCATGGCGGGGGAGTCGAGGCCGGTGGTGCCGGAGACGTCGGCGGCGAAGCGGCTGCCCGGCGCAGACAACTGTGCCGCGGTCTTCAGCAGCGCGACGATCTGGTCTTCGGCGAAGTAGAAGAACAGCCCCTCGGCGAGCCACAGCGTTCGCGCGCCGGGTTGGTAGCCCGCGTCGAGCAGAGGCGTGGCCCAGTCGGCGTTGAGGTCGGCCGCGACGGTGTGGCGGCGGCACCGAGGGGCGGCCTGCGCGAGGACGGGTTCCTTGGTGGCGAACACTTCCGCACGGTCCACTTCGTACCAGTCGAGCGTGGCCGGCAGGTCCAGCCGGTACGGGCGGGTGTCCAGGCCCGCGCCCAGCAGCACGACCTGCGTTACGTCCCGTGCTGCCGTGGCCAGGTCGTCGAACCAGCGGACGCGGACGGGGAGGTACGGGTTCTCGCCGCCGGTGGCGCGTTCGGAGGCGGCCATCGTCGCGAAGCCGCGCTCTCCGGCCAGTTCCCGGGCGAAGGGGTCGTCGAAGAGCCGGTCCGCGCGCTCGGACTCCCGAGCGCGGGCGGCGGCGATCCAGAAGGCACTGCCCACGGTCATGGCGCCAACCTACCTAGGACCACCAGGTGGCCGAGCCGACCGTCGTGAAGCCGAGGGATTCGTAGAGCGGTTTGCCGGGTTTGGCGGCGGTGAGGGTGACGGTTCGTCCGTCCACTTCGGACAGCACGGTGTGCATGAGGGCGCGGCCGACGCCGCGGGAGCGGTGGGCCGGCAGGGTCGTGACCCAGTAGAGGCCGACGGCCGCGCCGTCGTCGATGACGAGGCAGGCGCCGGCGGGTTCGGCGTCGCGGGTCACGAGCCAGGTGGTGACGCCGTCGCGCGCCAGCAGGGCGGGCGGGAAGACCTCGCCGCGGACGTAGGGCTGGTGGCGCCCGAGCGGAAAGCCGTGGACGACCACGTTTTCCACCGTCGCGAGCAGGTCTGGGGTCTCGACGCGGAGGGCGCTGCGCTCACCGAAGCCGGGGCCCGTGCGGGTCATCACGGGCAGCTGGCGCGACGTGAGGCCGAGCAGCGACATGTCGACAGTGCCGTACGCGTCTTCGACCAGGACAGTTGGCGCGTTCTTCGCCAGCTCGGTGAGCTCGGCGACGTCGTCGGCGCTCGGGGTGGCGGTCCTCAGCACGATCCGCATCCCGCTGCGCTCGCTGCCGTGCACGCACACGAAGCCGGGCCGCGTGGTCACGGCGTGGCCGCGGCTCTCGGCGACGATCGTCCAGAAGGCGGCCGCGTTCGCCACCGCGAGGTTGAGCGCCATGCGTTCGACCCTAACCGGCCGGTGGCACTCTCAGAAGGGCCGATTCAGGCCGGCGAACGGAGGGCCAATCGGACTGGCTGACTTGAGCGTCCGGAGCACCGGCGCCGTCTCGCAGGTGCGGATGCCGTCGATCGTGCCGAGGCGTTGCGTGAGGTACCGGTGCAGGTCGGACGCGTCGGTGCACAGGGCGTGGGCGAGCAGGTTGGTGGGACCGGTCGTCGCGGCGACGACCGCGAGCTCGCGGTGCCCGGCGAGCGTCGTGCCCACCGCGTCGAGGTCCGCCGGCGCGACGGCCATCCACAGCAGCGCCTGCGTGGTGGCGCCGAAGAGGCCCGCGTCGATCTCGACGTCGAAGAACAACGCGCCGGCCGCCCGCAGGTCCGCGAGCCGCCTTGCGACGACGGCGGGGGAGCGTCCGGTGGCGGCCGATAGCTCGGCCTGGCCGGCGCGGCCGTCTTGGCCGAGTGCGGTGAACAGCGGTGTGTCGGCTTCGGTGAGCGGGACCGGGCTGGGGCTGACTTCTTGGGTCAGCCGCGCTTGCTGCTCCTCGGTGAGCCCGTCGACGCGGCCCTGCCACGCGGACGGGCCGCCGAGGTAGGTGTGCAGCATCCGGTGCGCTGAGACGCCGGTGATGCCCGCCGTGCGCGGGATGTCGCGCAGCAGCAGGGAATGGTCCCGGTCGGTCGGCGTGACGACCACCGTGCAGATCTCGGTGCCGCCGCCGGCGAGCTTCACCCACGTCGTGTCCGTGCGGCGCACCAGAGCCGTGGCGACGCGCTGGGCCACGCCGGGCACCACGGTCAGCCGCACGAGCCACTGCGCCTGCCCGGTGCGGTGCGGGTCGGCGAGCCCGACCACGCGCAGGCCCGCCTCCGCGCGCAGCCGCCGGTAGCGGCGCGCGACGGTCTGCGTCGAGACGCCGAGCACCGCACCGATCCGGGCGAACGGCGCGCGGCCGTCGAGCTGGAGGGCGTGGACGAGAGCGCGGTCGAGGTCGTCGAGCATGGAGTAATTCTGCGCTCGATCGGGCACTGGTGGAATCTTTGTCCACAAATCGTCTTGTGGCTGGAACGATCTCGCTGCTCTCCCCAAGCTCGGTGGCATGCCGAATCACCACCGCTGGGCCGCACTCGCCGTCCTGCTCGTCGCCGAGGCGATGAACTTGCTCGACGCGACGATCGTCCAGGTCGCCGCACCCGCGATCCACGCCGAGCTGGGCGGCCCGGCGACCACGATCAGCTGGTACAGCGCGGCGTACACCCTGCCGTTCGCCTTGCTGCTCGTCACCGGCGGCCGCCTCGGCGACATCGCGGGCCGGCGCCGGGTGTTCCGGATCGGCGTGGCGGTGTTCACGCTGGCCTCGGCGGCGTGCGCGCTCGCGCCTTCGCCGGTGCTGCTGCTGGTGTTCCGCGCGATCCAGGGCGCCGCGGCCGCGCTGGTGATCCCACAGACCATCGGCCTCATCCGCGCAATGTTCGACGGCCCGGACCGCGCCAAGGCGCTCGGCGCGATCGGTCCCGTGATGGGCCTCGCCGCCGTGTGCGGCCCGGTCCTCGGCGGCGTCCTCACGCAGGCCTGGTCGTGGCGCGCGGTGTTCCTGGTGACGGTGCCGCTGGGGCTCGCGGTGTTCGCGGCCGCGGGGCTGCTGGTGGAAGACCGGGCTTCGGCGCGGCCGCGCCTGGACCTCGTCGGCACCGCACTCGTCGCGGCGGGTGCGGGCCTGGTCGTCTACCCGCTCGTGGCCGGCTGGCACCTCGGGATCTTCGCGGGTGGCTTGGTGCTGCTCGTGGTGTTCGGCTTTCACCAGCGTTGGCGCCGCGACCGCAGCCCCCTCATCGAAGCCGGCCTCTTCCGCGACGCGGGTTTCCCCGCCGCGCTGCTCACTTCCGTGCTGTTCTTCGCGGTGATGAACGGCCTCATGCAGGTCGTCGTGCTCCACCTCCAGGTCGCCGAACACGCCGGCCCCCGCACGGCGGGTCTGACGCTGCTGCCCTGGTCGGCCGGCCTCGCGGTGTCGTCCTGGGTGGCCGGCACCTACTTCGTGCCCCGTTTCGGAGGGCGGTTGTTGTTCGCCGGCCTCGCCCTCCTGGCGGCCGGCGTGGCGGGCCTGGCGGCGGCGTTCGCGGCCGGTTGGTCACCACTGGTGCCCCTCGCCGTCGGCGGCTTGGGGATCGGGCTGTTCACCGTGCCGTTCTTCACCGTGGCCCTGCACCGTGTGCGGCCAGAGGAAACGGGTTCGGCCGCGGGCCTGCTCAACGCGGTGCAGCAACTGGGCGCCACCCTGGGCGTCGCGTCTCTCGGCAGCGTGTTCTTCTCCGCGGGCGCGCCCACCGCGTGCTGGATCGCGGTGGCGCTGCTGGCCGCCGCCGCGGTGACCGGCGTCGGGATGACCCGCGATCAGGTCAGGGCGAGCGGGAGCGTCCGCCGGACCGCAGCTTCGTGACCCCCATGCAGTGGAACGGCCGAAACTCCTTGCACCACCGGCGTTTCCGCACCCGACCGGGCCCCTACGCGCAGCGTCACATCGATGCGTTCGCGGCCGCCCGGGGTGCGGCGCAGGGTGGCGGACGTGGCGGTGAACGCGGCTTCCGGCACGGAGAGGCCGAGGATGCGGGGCAGGTCGCGCGTCGAGCGGGGGCGGTAGCAGGACTGGGTGGCGCCGGCCCAGGACCAGGCGCGCCAGCCGTCGCCGTCGGTTTCCAGGGGTACCGGCGAGGCGGGGACGCCGAGGGCGACGCGCAGTTCCGCGGTCAGTTCGCCGGCTTCGAGCACAGTGGACGGATAGCCCGCCTCGGCCAGCGCGACCATCAGGCTCAGCGCCGCGCTCGCCGTGCTGCGCAGTGCGCCGAGCTCGCCGCCGCCGCGGGCGAGGGCGGCGATGGGGGCGTCTTCGGGGCGGTAGCGGACGGCGAGCCAGCGCGCGCGGTAGACCTGCGCGCCGCGGGGCACGGCCCAGGTGAGCAGCTGCACGGCGGCGAGCGGGATGTCGGTGCCGTGGAAGGACTTGCGCAGGATGGCGAGCAGCGCCTCGGCCGGGGGCTCGCTCGCGCCGGGCGTGAGGCGGACGATGGCGCTCCAGTCGCCGGCGACCTCGGCGACACCGAAGCGGTTGCCGGCGCGGTCCACGTGCTGGCGCACCCGCACGGGCCCGGCAACGCGGTGCAGCGGATCGGGGCTGTCGCGGCGGCTGTCGTGGCGCCGCAGCCGGTAACCGAGCCACGCGCCGGCCCACGCGGCGAAGTGGCGGCCGCCGACGCGCACCGACGTGGTCAGCACCAGCACCCCCGCGACTGAGGCCACGGCGATCCGCACCGGCTGCGCGACCCCATCCATGGCGAACACCAGCAGCACCGCGATCGCCGCGAGCTCCCACAGCCCGGCCTGCAGCGGCCGGACCGGCAGCAGCCACGGCAACGCGGCGGTGCCGGCCCGCGAAGCCGGCACGGTGACGGCCACCGGCGCCGGCGGTGCTGACACGGACACAGGCGTCCCCTTCCCCGGGCGGTACCGGCGACGCTAGCGCCCCACACACCGTCGCGTGGGCGTAAAAATTACCCTCGTCCTCCGCGCTCGTGCGCTCCTACGCTCGCGCCCGGAAGAGGCGCGAAGGGCAGGGGGCCGAAGCAGCGTGTGGACGCAGCGGGACCAGATCCAGGCCTACCAGTTCCTTCGGCGGAGGCTCGTCTCCGCGCTCGTGGCCGCCGACGCCAACCACCCCGTGTCGCCCAGCCGCCGGCTCGTGCTCGGCACGGTGCTGGGCCTGGCCGCAGCGCTGCTGGTGACGGCCGTGTTCGGCGTGATCGGCCTGCTCAACCCCTCGGGCGGCAAAGACTGGCTGGCCGGCGGCCACGTGATCGTCGAGGAGGGCACGGGCGCGCGGTTCGTGCTCGGCGCCGACGGCGCGGTGCACCCCGTCCTCAACTACGCCTCGGCCCGCCTGCTCGCGGGCGGCAACGGCGACGCGACCGTGTCCGTGTCCTCCACCGACCTCGGCGCCGCCCCGCGCGGCACGGAGATCGGCATCTCCGGCGCCCCCGACTCGCTGCCGGCCACGACCGCGCTCGTCTCGGCGCCGTGGACCAGCTGCAGCCGCACGACGCAGGACGCGCCCGCGTCGGCCGAACCCCTCGTGGCGGTGGTGCTCGGCGCGCCGGCCGCTGGAACGGAGCTGCCGCGGGGCTCGGGCGTGATCGTCCGGCTGCCCGCGGGCCAGCGCTACCTCGTCACCGACGGGCGCCGCTACCAGCTCAGCGACGAAGCCGCGGCCGCGCTGCAGTTCGACAGCTACCCGACCATCGCCGTGTCGTCGCGGTGGATCGACACCGTGCCCGCCGGACGCGACCTCGGCGAGATCGCCGTTCCCGGCGCCGGCGGCCCCGGTCCGCGCGTCGGCGGCGTCAACACCCGCGTGGGCGAGGTCCTCGCCGTGGTCGACGCCATGGCCAGCGCCGGCGACGCGACTTCGTACTACCTCGTGCACTCCGCCGGCCTCGAGCCAGTCGGCCAGACGGAGGCGAGCCTGCTCGTCACCACGCCCGACAACGAGTCCGCGTATGAGGGCAACCCGGCGCCGGTGCGCGTACGCGCGGCCGACGTCGCCGCGGTGCCGAAGGTCGCGGCTTCCCGGGCCGGCGGCGCGGACCCGGCCGCCTACCCGGACCGGATCCCCGGCAAGGCGCCGATCACCGGCTCGTCGGTGACGCTGTGCGCGCAGGGCGGGCGGATCTTCGTCTCCGCCGACGTGCCCGTGCCGCCGGGCGGGCGCGCGCTTCCGGTCACGACGCGGCGCGACGCCCGTGTGGCCGACGAGGTGTACGTGCCGCCCTCGGGTGGCGCGGTCGTTTCCGACACCGGTTCCGGCACGACCTACCTGGTCACGGACCTGGGGAGAAAATATCCGGTCGCGACCGCCCCGGCGCTCGCCTCGCTCGGTTACGGTTCCGTGGCCAGGCAAGCGCTCGCGAGCGGTCTCCTGGCACTGGTGCCGACGGGACCCGCGCTGGATCCGGCCACGGCCGGGCAGCCGGTGCCGTCGGGTGGAACGGGGTGAGCGAGTCGGTGCACATGACAGAGGAACGGCTACGCGCCGAAGAGACGCAGTCCGCCCGGATCCGGGTGGCGGTGATCGAAGACCACCCGCTGTACCGGCGGTCGGTGGAGCGCGTGCTCGCCGAGTCGCCGGACATCGAGCTGGGGGCGGTCGTCGACTCCGTCGCGCGTTTCCACGTGGAACGCCAGCCACCGGGCTCGGTCGTGTTGCTCGACCTCGGGCTGCCGGGTGTCGCGGGCGCGGCCGCCGTGCTGGAGGTGTGCGAGCTCGGGCACCACGTGCTCGTGGTCTCGGCTCAGGCCGAGTCGGAGCAGGTGCTCGCCGCGATCTCCGCCGGGGCCAAGGGGTTCCTGTCCAAGGACGTGGACATCGACGAGCTGCTGACCGCCATCCGCGCGGTGGCCGAGGGCGGCTCGTACGTGTCGGCCGTGGTCGCCGGGATGATCATCAAGGACAACACCGAGCGGCCGGTGACCCGGCCCGAGATGGAGCTCTCGCCCCGCGAGGAGCAGGTGCTGCGCCTTGTCGCGGCGGGCGAGCGGGACATCGACATCGCCGCCATTCTCGACATCGGTGTCCGCACGGTGCGCGGCTACCTCGACCGCATCCGCGACAAGACAGGCGAACGCCGCCGGCCGGGCCTGGTGAAAGAAGCCATCCGCCGGGGGCTGGTGGGCGGCGCGGGAAGGACTTCCTGACATGACCGACGCTGGGGGAGGCGCCGCGGAGGAGCCGGCCGGGATCGACCGGATCCGCGTCGGCGTGATCGAAGACCACCCGCTCTACCGCGACGCCGTCGCCCGGGTACTGACCGAAGCCCCGGACATCGAGCTCGGCGCCGTCGCCGACTCCGTCGCCCGCTTCGCCGTGCAGGACCAGCCGCCGGGCAGCGTGGTCGTCCTCGACCTCAAACTGCGCGGCGTCCAGGACGCGGCCGCCGTCCTCGAGGTCGGCCACATGGGCCACAAGGTCCTCGTCGTCTCCGCCCATGCCGAACAGCCCGAGGTCCTCGGCGCCATGCAGGCGGGCGCCAAGGGCTTCCTGTCCAAGGACGTCGACGGCGACGAGCTCCTGCGCGCCATCCGCACCATCGCCCAGGACAACGCCTACGTCTCGCCCACCCTGGCCGGCATGATCATCCAGGACAGCGAAGACCGCCACGCGGGCCCCAAGATCGTCCTGTCGGAACGCGAAAGGCAAGTTCTGCGCCTGGTCGCCGCCGGCGAACGCGACGTCGACGTGGCCGAGATCCTGAACATCAGCGTCCGCACCGTGCGCTCCTACCTGGACCGCATCCGCGACAAAACGGGCGAACGCCGCCGCGCGGGCTTCGTCCGCGTGGCCATCCGCGAAGGCCTGCTCCGCTAACCCTCTCGGCCTCGGCTCTCCCCTCGCCCCCCAACGCGGCATTGGTTGCGCTCAACGCACCGAACGCCACATTGGGTGCGCCCAGCGCACCGAACGCCACATTGGGGCGCTTTGGCCCCACCAAACCGCCGCCCGCCTGCCCAACTGACCATGCACCCTGGCCGCGTCCACCCTCACGACCGCCGCCCCCCCCACGCAGCGGAACCTGCACCCAGACCCGCCCCGGCACCCCGATCCGAAGCCTTCTTGCGGCCGGCGAGCCGTTGTCAAGGCACGCTTTCCCGCCTTGACAACGGCTCACCGGCCGTCAACACAATCCAGCTTCGGGGTGCACACCCCACGCAACACGCCCCCGCGAGGACCGCATCCCCCGCACAGCCTCACGCAACACGCCCTGCGAGGACCAGAAACCGCACCCACCGCAACACGCCCCACGACGGGACCTCTAAAGCCTCCGATTCGCCAACGCCCCAGTAGCCCCCCGAGCCTTCCCCGCCACCGCCGGATCCACCTCCACCACAACCGTCTCCGGCGCATCCCCCAACTCCACCAGCACCCGCCCGAACCCATCCGCCACCACCGAATGCCCGATCCCCGTCGGCGCCTTCGGATTCACCTCGATCCCCGAAGCCGCCGGATCAGCCTGCCCACACCCCACGACCCAGCAACCCGAGTCCAACGCCCGCGCCCGCACCAACACCCGCCACTGGTCCAGCTTCCCGTCCCCAGCACCCCAAGAGGTGGGGACCAGCACGATGTCCGCGCCATCATCGGCAAGACTCCGGAACAGCTCCGGAAACCGCATGTCGTAACACGTAGCCACCCCGAACACCGTCCCCTCGACCTCAAACGTCACAGGGGTCTCACCCGGCGCCACCGTGTCCGACTCCGCGAACCCGAACGCGTCGTACAGGTGGATCTTGTCGTACCCCAGCCGCTGCCCGAGCCCGGTGATCAGCAGCGTGTTCCGCACCCGTCCGTCCTCGGCCGGCGTGAACATCCCCACCACCACCAGCACCCCGTGCTCCTCGGCGATCGCCGACACGGCCGAGGCCCACGGCCCGTCCAGCGGCTGCGCGACCGGCCCCAGGGGTCGGCCGAAGCGCGCCATCGTGGCTTCGGGGAATACGACGATGCGGGCGCCGTCCGCCGCCGCGGCTTCGACGCCGGAGCGAACCAGTTTCAGGTTGTCCTCCGGATCGTCGCCCGAGTTGAGCTGGCACAACGCGATCCGCGGCACAGGGCACTCCCTCATCGTGGGACAAGTCGTCACCACCGAGTATCCCTGCCCGAAGCCCGAGAGCCACCTCGTACCCTGGTCACCATGCTGAACCGCACCGACCTGCGCGGGCAGGTCCCGACCGCCGCCGAACTGCGCGCCGCCCTGCCGCGCGCCGAATACGACGTGGACGCGGCGCTGCATCACGTTCGGCCGGTGGTGGAGGCGGTCCGCGACCGCGGTGTGGAGGCCGCCCTCGAGTACACCGAGCAGTTCGACAAGGTCCGCCCGGCGACCGTGCGCGTGCCCGTGGGCGAGCTCACCCAGGCCCTCGAAGCGCTGGACCCGCAGGTGCGCGCCGCGCTCGAGGAGTCGATCAGCCGCGCCCGCAAGGTGCACGCCGACCAGCGCCGCCAGGACGTGACCACGCAGGTGGTCCCCGGCGGCACGGTCACCGAGCGCTGGGTGCCGGTGGAGCGCGTCGGGCTGTACGCACCGGGCGGGCTGGCCGTGTACCCGTCCACCGTGGTCATGAACGTCGTCCCCGCGCAGCTCGCGGGCGTGCGTTCGCTGGTGGTCTGCTCGCCCCCGCAGGCGGCCTTCGGCGGCCTGCCGCACCCGACGATCCTCGCGGCCGCCGCGCTGCTGGGCGTCGAAGAGGTGTGGGCCGTCGGCGGCGCGCAGGCCGTGGCACTGCTCGCGTACGGCGGCACGGACACCGACGGCGCCGAGCTCGCCCCCGTGGACATCGTCACCGGGCCGGGCAACATCTACCTCACCGCCGCCAAGCGCCTCGTGCGCGGCGTGATCGGCATCGACTCCGAGGCCGGGCCCACCGAGATCGCGATCCTCGCCGACGAGACGGCCGACCCGGTCCACGTGGCGGCCGACCTGATCAGCCAGGCGGAACACGACCCGCTCGCCGCGAGCGTCCTGGTCACCACGTCGGAGGAGCTCGCCGACGCCGTGGACAAGCAGCTCGCCGAGCGCGTCGCGGCCACCAAGCACAGCGAACGCGTCGGGCAGGCGCTGGGCGGCAAACAGTCCGGCATCATCCTGGTGTCCACTGTGGACGAAGGCCTGCGTGTGGTCGACGCCTACGCCGCCGAGCACCTCGAGATCCAGACCGCCCACGCCCGGGAGGTCGCCGGCCGCGTGCGCAACGCGGGCGCGGTGTTCGTCGGGGCCTACGCGCCGGTGTCGCTCGGCGACTACTGCGCCGGCTCCAACCACGTGCTGCCCACCGGCGGCTTCGCGCGGCACTCCTCAGGCCTGTCGGTGCAGAGCTTCCTCAAGGGCATCCACGTGGTCGACTACAGCGAGGACGCGCTGCGCGAGGTCGCCGGCCGCGTCGTTGCGCTCGCCGACGCCGAGGACCTGCCCGCCCACGGCGAGGCCGTGACCGCGCGGTTCGCGGGGGAGGGCCGATGACCGAGGCGACCCCGGCCGTGCCCGGCGCCGAGGTGACCCTCGACGCCCTGCCGCTGCGCGAGGACCTGCGCGGCAAGAGCCCCTACGGTGCACCGCAGCTCGACGTGCCCGTGCGGCTCAACACCAACGAGAACCCGTACCCGCCGCCGCCCGAGCTGGTGGCCGACGTGGCCGAGGCCGTGCGCGCCGAAGCCGCTTCGCTGCACCGCTACCCGGACCGCGACGCCGTCGCGCTGCGCACCGAACTCGCCGACTACCTCACGGTGTCGACGCGCGTGGTGCTGTCGGAGGCGAACGTGTGGGCCGCCAACGGGTCCAACGAGATCCTGCAGCAGATCCTGCAGGCCTTCGGCGGGCCGGGCCGCAGCGCGCTCGGCTTCGAGCCGTCGTACTCGATGCACCCGATCATCTCCTCCGGCACGCGCACGGAGTGGGTGCCGGTGCCGCGCCGGCCCGACTTCACGCTCGACACCGCGCGCGCCGCGGAGCTGGTGGCCGAGCGGCAGCCGGACATCGTGTTCGTGACGAGCCCGAACAACCCCACCGGTGGGTCGATCCCGCTGGAGCAGCTGCGCGGGGTCCTCGAAGCCGCGCCGGGCATCGTCGTGGTGGACGAGGCCTACGCCGAGTTCTCCTCGCAGCCCAGTGCGGTCCGGCTCATCGCCGAGTACCCGGCGAAGCTGATCGTCTCGCGCACCATGAGCAAGGCGTTCGCCTTCGCCGGCGGACGGCTGGGTTACCTCGCGGCCGCGCCGGCCATCGTGGACGCCCTGCAGCTCGTGCGCCTGCCGTATCACCTGTCCAAGCTCACGCAGGCCGCCGCGCGCGCCGCCTTGCGCCACGCCGACGCCACGCTCGCCACCGTCCACAAGCTCTCCGCCGAACGCGACCGCGTGGTGGAAGCCTTGCTGGGACTCGGGTTCACCCCGGTGCCGAGCGACGCGAACTTCGTCCTCTTCGGACAGTTCGCCGACGCGAAGGCGAGCTGGCAGTCCTACCTGGACCACGGCGTGCTGATCCGCGACGTCGGCATCGAAGGTCACCTGCGCGTGACCATCGGCACCCCGGAAGAGAACGACGCGTTCCTCGAGGCGAGTAAGGAAGTACCGCGATGACCCGCATCGGCAAGGTGGAACGCACGACCAAGGAGTCGTCGATCCTCGTCCAGCTGGACCTCGACGGCTCCGGCCAGGTCGAGATCTCCACCGGCGTGCCGTTCTACGACCACATGCTCACGGCGTTCGGCGTGCACGGCTCGCTGGACCTCAAGGTCGAGGCCACCGGCGACATCCACATCGACGCGCACCACACCGTCGAGGACACCGCCATCGTCCTGGGCCAGGCTCTGCGCCAGGCCCTGGGCGACAAGAGCGGCATCCGCCGCTTCGGCGACGCGTGGATCCCCATGGACGAAACCCTGGCCCACGCGGCGATCGACGTCTCGGGCCGGCCGTACTGCGTGCACGTGGGCGAGCCGGAGCAGTTCAACACGTTCACGATCGGCAACAACTACCCGTTCGTGCTCACGCGCCACGTGTTCGACTCGCTGTCGTTCCACGCGCAGATCGCGCTGCACGTGCGCGTGATCCACGGCCGCGACCCGCACCACATCGCGGAGGCGGAGTACAAGGCCGTCGCGCGGGCTCTGCGCGCTGCCACGGAACCCGACCCGCGAGCGGCCGGGATCCCGTCCACGAAGGGCGTGCTCTAGGGAAAGCTCCTCCGGGGCCGGTACAACGCCTGACTAGATCTCGAGGTGCGAGTCGACGCCGCCGTCGTGCAGGTCGACGTTCGCACCGACGGATTTCATCAGGCGTTGTGCCGCCTTGTTGTCCGTGGTGGTCGAAGCGACATACCGGCCTCCGCCGCCTTCGCGGGCCGCGTCGATCAGGGTCTCGGTGACCCACTTGCCGATCCCGCGGCCCCGGGCCCAGCGGGCGACCCAGACCTGGGCCTCGATCTCGACCGACTTGCCACGGTGGACGGGGTGCAGCCGCGCGCCGCCGACGATGGTGCCGCCGACCTGGATGGTCCAGGCCGAGGTGGTCGCCGTCTCCGGGTCGAGCGAATTCCGGCGGTGGAACACCAGGAACGCCTCACGCCGCTCGGGGGTCCAGCCCGGTGGGCCGTCCATCGGCGGCAACACCTCGAGCGGGTCGGCGCCCTCGACCGCGACGTCGAGCAGCCGGACCAGGGCCTGCTCGTCCAGCGGGGTCAGGACGATCTCGGCATCGGCGGCTCCGCTCACCCGGAGAGCTTGCCACGTCGAGCCGCCGAACGCGATGCCCGGGGGTCCGCAGAACGAGGGAGACGTGGGTCACGTGCTCGACGCCGACTCCGCATCGGAGAGCGCCGCGGCCTCGCTGCCCAGTCCTGGCCGGGTGGAGGTCGTGTGGCACGCTGAGCTTCGTGAGCAAAGAGATTGTCGCCATCCTGCTGCTGGCGCTCGCCGGCTTCCTGGCCGGTGGCGTCTACTCCACGTGGAAAACGGCGAAGTTCATCGCCGTGGCCCTGGGTGTCGCGGCACTGCTGGCGATCGGCGGCGCCGTCGCCTGGCTGGTCGGCTGAGCGACCCGCCAGACGGACGGCGCGGCTTCACACGCGGGCGGGCTCGCGCTCGTCGTCACCGCGGCTGCCGCGGGAGTCGGACGCTTCGAGCGCCTTGGCCAGGCCCTCACCCTCCACGTCGACGTTCGGCAGCACCTTGTGCAGACCGCGCGGCAGCCACCAGGCGTGGCGCCCGAGCAGCGACATCACGGCCGGCACGATCGTCATCCGGATCACGAACGCGTCCACCAGCACGCCGAACGCGAGCGCGAAGCCGATCGACTGGATCAGTGTCGACTCCGCCAGCACGAAGCCCGCGAACACGCTGATCATGATCAGGGCCGCGGCCGTGACCACGCGCGATCCGTGACGGAAGCCGGTGACCATGGCCTCCTGCGGGTCGGCGCCGTGCACGTGCTCCTCGCGCATCCGCGTCACCAGGAACACCTGGTAGTCCATCGCGAGTCCGAAGAGGACACCGATGAGCAGGATCGGCAGCATGCTCATGATCGGCCCGGTCGACGCGACGCCGAGCAGGTCGGTCAGCCAGCCCCACTGGAACACCGCGACCACGGCGCCGAACGTCGCGACCACCGAGCCGAGGAAGCCGAGCGTCGCCTTCAGCGGCACGACGATCGAGCGGAACACGAGCATCAGCAGGATGAACGCGAGCCCGACGATCAGCGCCAGGTAGGGGATCATCGCGTCGGACAGCTTCTCGGACACGTCGATGTTCGCGGCCGTCTGGCCGGTCACGGCGAGGCTCGCGCCGGTGGTCTCGTGCAGCGCCTCGGACTGCGAGCGGATCGCCGCCACCAGGTCCTCGGTCTGCTTGCTGCTCGGCCCGCTCTTCGGGATCACGGTCAGCAGCGCCGTGTCCCCGTCGGCGTTCACGCGCGGCGGCGTCACCCCGGCCACGTCGGGCAGTGTGCTGATGCCCGCGACGGCCTGCTTCAGCGACTCGGGGTCGTGGTTCACGCCGGTGTCGACGACGACGAGCAGCGGGCCGTTGGCGCCGGCACCGAAGCTCTCGCTCACGAGGTCGTAGGCCTTGCGCTGTGTGGAATCGGGCGCCGCGGTGCTGTCGTTGGGCAGGCCGAGCTGCATGCTCAGCGCCGGGATGGCGACCACAACGAGGCCGGCGAGCGCCGTGAGTAGCACGGGCCAGCGGTGCCGGGCGACGAACCGCGCCCAGCGCTCGCCGTGCGAAGCCTTGTCCGTCTTGCGGCGCAAGCGGATCCGGCCGCCCATGACCCGGGTACCGGCGAAACCGAGGATGGCCGGCAGCAGCGTGAGCGCGATGAGCACGGCGATCGCGACGGTCGCGGCCGCGGCGATGCCCATCTGGCCGAGGAACGGGATGCCGACCACGGTGAGCCCGGCCAGGGCGATGATCACGGTGAGCCCGGCGAACACCACCGCGGACCCGGCCGTGCCCGCGGCTCGGCCCGCGGCCTCCTCGGGTTCTCGCCCGATGCTGAGCTCGTGCCGGTAGCGGGAGACGATGAACAACGCGTAGTCGATGCCCACGGCGAGCCCGATCATCAGGGCCAGCACCGGGGTGTTGGAGTTCAGCTCGAGCGAACCCGAGGCCAGCATGATGCCCGCCATGCCGATGCCGACACCGATCAGCGCGGTGAGCAACGGGATGCCGGCGGCCAGCAGCGATCCGAACGTGATGATCAGCACGACGGCCGCGACGGCCACGCCGAGGCCCTCGGTGGCGCCGGTCGCGGGCATCGCCTGCACCGCGTCGCCGCCGAACTCGACTTCGAAACCGCGCTGCTTGGCGCCGTTCGCGCTGTCGAGCAGCGCCTGGCGGTCGCTGTCCGTGAGCTCGAAGCCCTTGACCTGGTAACTCACCTGGGCGAGCGCGACGCGGCCGTCCGGTGAGATCGACTTCGCCTGGAACGGGTCGGCCACGCTCGAGACCTTCGGTGCCGTCTTGAGGCTCGCCACCGTCGACTCGACCGCGGCCTTGCCGGCGGCGTCGGTCATGGTGTGGCCCTGCGGGGCCGCGATCACGACCCGCGCGGTCGCGCCACCGGCCGCGGCCTGCGGGAACTTCGCCTGGAGCTGGTCGATCGCCTGCTGTGACTCGGTCCCGGGGATCGTCACCGAGTCCGAGAGCTGGCCGGACAGCGTGAGCGCGCCGATGCCGAGCGCCACGAGCACGGCCGCCCACACGGCCGAGACGAGAGCGCGGCGCCGGAACGACAACCGGCCGAGCCGGTACAGAAATGTCGCCACGAGTGTTTCTCCGTTTCGCCCGGATAGGGCCTTCGTCACACGAACCAGTGATTCCGAAGCTAGCCGATCGGCAAGGAGGCTGCCAAGCCGATCGGCAAGTATGTGACTAGCCGCACGGCTAGGAGTTTGCTTGTCGATCGGCAAGTATCTCGGTTTGCCGATCGACTAGCTGTCACGTACGCTTCCTGGGCTTGACGAGGAGGAACGATGACTACCGCCGCCCCGGCAGAGGACACTCGGACGCGGCTGCTCGGCACCGCGCTGCGGCTGTTCGCCGAACACGGCGTGGAGGGCACGTCGCTGCAGATGATCGCCGACGCGCTCGGGGTGACCAAGGCGGCCGTGTACTACCACTTCAAGACCAAGGCGGAGATCACCGAAGCCGTCGCGGCGCCCGCCATCCGCGAGCTCGACCACATCGTGTCGGAGGCCGCGAAGCAGCGCCGCCGCGGCACGCAGGTCGACTACCTGCTCGAGGGCTTCGTGGATCTGGTGGTGCGCCACCGCGTGCTCGTCGCGCTGTTCTCCAGTGACCCGGGCATCAACCGCGCGATCGAGAACTCGACGCGCGGGATGGAGGGCTTCAAGAACGCCCTCATCGAAATCCTGGCCGGGCCCGAGCCCGACATCTCCTCACGGGTGGCGGCGCTGGTCACGCTCACCGGCCTCGCCATGACGGGCGGCTCGCCGGACATCGCTCAGCTCGACGACGAAAGCTTGCGCCGCGAGCTCGTCGACGCCGGCCGCCGGCTGCTCGGCCGGCCCCGCCGGCACCACGACTAGTTCTCGGTCAGGTACTCCGGCGCGACGGCGGCGGTCAGCCACACGCCGTTCACGCTGCGCTGGAACTCGTGTCCCGCGACGGCCATTTCGCCCGCGGCAACGCGAAGGACCACCGGACGACCGTGCCGGGCCCCGACCGCGAGCGCGGTTTCGACGGCGGCCGACAGGTGCACGGCGTGGCGGCGCATCGGCCGCAGTCCTTCGGTGTAGATCGCGGGCAGGAAGCGCGTCGCGGTGCCGTGGTAGAGCACCTCGGGCGGAGCGAGGCGCTCCAGACCCAGCTCGACGCTGACGCTGTGCCCCTGGTTCGCGCGGATCCTCGTTCCGCTCCCGTCGAAGGCGAAGCGCTGTTTGTTGCTGCGCTCCACCACTTCCGCCAGCTCGGCCCGGCTCACCCGCACGCCGTGGGCGCGCAGCGCCGCCAGCAGCTCGTCGACCCCGACCCAGCCGGCGGCATCGAGCGTGAGGCCGATCGACTCGGGTTCGTGGCGCAGGTGGCGGGACAGCCGCTTCGAGACGCGGATCATGTGTTTCTCATCCATAACGGCTCAAGTGACCCACATCCGCGCCCGCACCACAACGGAAATTCGGCCGCGGGGAAGCTCAGATGCCGCCCTCGGAGACCGGGCGCAGCTTGCTCGCGCCGGGGCCGAAGCGGGCCAGTTCGTCGTCGGCGTTGTACAGGCTGCAGCTGCGCAGCGAGAGGCAACCGCAGCCGACGCAGCCGGTGAGGCGGTCGCGCAGGCGCTGCAGGGCGTCGATGCGCGCGTCGAGCTCGTGCTGCCACTCGCGCGAGAGCCGCGCCCAGTCGGCTTTCGTGGGCGCGTGGTCGGCGGGCAGCGTGGCCAGCGCGCCGCTGATGTCCTCCAGCGAAAGGCCCACGCGCTGCGCGGCCCGGATGAAGGCGATGCGCCGCAGCATCGAACGCGGGTAGCGGCGCTGGTTGCCGGCCGAGCGCTCGGACGTGATGAGCCCCTTGTCCTCGTAGAACCGCAGGGCCGTGTGCGGAACGCCGCTGCGTTCGGCGACCTGCCCGATGCTCAAGTGCTCCGCCAACCTCGTCATTGGTCCAGGTTAGCGCTTGACCTAGACATTGGTCGAGGTTGCACGGTGGGAACATGACCACCACAGCAACGGCATACGCGGATCTGCCCAGGCTGATCTCGCTGATGACCGGCGACGACAAGCACCAGGCCGCGGCGGAGTCCACAGTAGACGTTCTCTGGGTGCTCTACGACCGCGTGCTCGACATCTCGCCCGAAAACTTCCACGACCCCGGCCGTGACCGGTTCCTGCTCTCCAAGGGACACGGACCGATGGCCTACTACGCCGTGCTCACCGTCAAGGGTTTCCTCGACGAGGCCGAGCTCGCCGACTGGTCCTCGGCCCGCTCACGGCTCGGCCACCACCCGGACCGCAAACGCGCGCCCGGCGTCGAGATCTCCAGCGGTTCGCTGGGCCACGGCCTGCCGATCGCCCTCGGCACCGCGCTGGGCCTGCGGGCGCGCGGCTACGTCAGCCGCGTGGTGACCCTCGTCGGCGACGCCGAACTCGACGAAGGCACCAACTCCGAAGCGATCGTCGTCGCCGCGCGCCTGGGCCTGGACAACCTGACCACCGTGGTCGTGGACAACCAGTCGTCCACGCACGGCTGGCCCGGCGGCATCGCGCGCCGGTTCGAGGTCGAGGGCTGGGCCACGCGCACCGTCTCCGGCCGCGACCACGAAGCGCTCTACGACGCGTTCACCACCGAACACCCGGGGCGCCCGCTCGCCGTGGTCGCCGTCGTCGAACCGAAGGGCTGACGAACATGCCGACCACTGTGAACATGCGCGAAACCTTCCTCGCCACCACCGAGGAGATCGTGGACGCCGACCCGGATGTCGCAGTCGTGCTCGCCGACATCTCCGCCGCCCAGCTCGCCGGTGTGGCGCGGCGGCACCCGGACCGGGTGGTGAACGTCGGCATCCGCGAGCAGCTGCTCGTGAGCACGGGCGCCGGGTTCGCGCTGGCCGGCCTGCGCCCGATCATCCACACGTTCTCGTCGTTCCTCGTGGAGCGCGCGTTCGAGCAGATCAAGCTCGACCTGGTCCACCAGGACGCCGGCGCCGTGCTCGTGTCCTACGGCTCGTCCTACGACATGCCGGCCGAAGGACGCACGCACCAGTCGCCGGGCGACGTCGCGCTGATCGACTCCCTGCCGTGCTGGTACGTCCACGTGCCCGGCCACCCCGACGAGGCCCGCCGCCTGCTGCTCGACTCCGTGCCCGGCGACAGCCGCGTGTACCTGCGGCTCTCGGCCGACCAGAACGCCGAACCGCACCTCGGCGTCGGGTTCCAGCGGGTGCGCAGCGGCAGCAACAGCGTCGTGCTCGCCGTGGGTCCGACGCTCGACCGGGTGCTCGCCGCGAGCGAAGGCCTCGACGTGACGGTGCTGTACGCGTCGACGATCCGCCCGTTCGACGCCGCGGGGCTGCGTGCCGCCGTGGGGGACATCGCCGACATCGTGCTCGTGGAGCCGTACCTCAAGGGCACTTCGGCCTACCACGTGAGCGAAGCGCTGCGAGACGTTCCGCACCGCCTGCTGTCGCTCGGCACGCTGCGCGACACGGAGGTCCGCACCTACGGGAATCGGGCCGACCACGACCTCGCGCACGGCCTCGACGCGGGCTCGATCGCGTTGTCCCTCAAGGACTTCCTGCGACCGTGAGTCTCGGGTCGCCGGGGCTGGGGGTCCCGGCGACCCGTCCACTCCGGACGGTCAGCGGAACGCCGCGATGCCCGTCACCGACTGGCCCAGCGACAGCGCGTGCATCTCCTCGGTGCCCTCGTACGTCAGCACCGTCTCGAGGTTCGCCATGTGCCGCATCACCGGGTACTCCAGCGAAATCCCGTTGGCGCCCAGCATGGAGCGGGCGGTGCGGGCGACGTCGAGCGCCGAGCGGACGTTGGCCAGCTTGCCGAAGCTCACGTGGTTGTGGTGCAGCTCGCCGGCGTCCTTGAGCCGGCCGATGTGCAGCGCGACGAGCCCTGAGCGGTTGACCTCGACCAGCAGGTCGGCCAGCTTGCGCTGCGTGAGCTGGAAGCTCGCCAGCGGCTTGCCGAACTGCTCGCGCGTGAGCGTGTAGTCCAGCGCCGTTTCGTAGCACGCGCGGGCGGCGCCGACGACGCCGAACAGGATGCCGTAGCGCGCTTCGTTGAGGCAGGACAGCGGGCCGCGCAGGCCACGCACCTCCGGGAACGCCGCGGATTCCGGCAGCCGCACGGTGTCGAGCACGAGCTCGGCCGTGAGCGACGCGCGCAGCGAAAGCTTGTGCTTCACCTCGTTGGCGGTGAAGCCCGGGGTCGACGTCGGGACCACGAAGCCGCGGATGCCCTCGTCGGTCTGCGCCCAGACCACGGCCACGTCGGCGACGGTGCCGTTGGTGATCCACATCTTCGTGCCGTTGAGCACCCAGTCGGAGCCGTCGCGCACCGCGCGGGTGCGCATGCTGCCCGGGTCGCTGCCGGCGTCGGGTTCGGTGAGGCCGAAGCAGCCCAGCGCCTCGCCGGCGGCCATCTTCGGTAGCCACTCCTGCCGATGTTCCTCGCTGCCCCAACGGTGGATCGCGAACATCGCGAGCGAGCCCTGCACGGAGACGAAGCTGCGCAGGCCGGAGTCGACGGCCTCCAGCTCGCGGCACGCGATGCCGTAGGCCACCGCGCTCGTGCCGGCGCAGCCGTAGCCCTCCAGGTGCATGCCCAGCAGGCCGAGCTGCCCGAAGCCCTTGGCCAGGTCACGGGCGGGCAGCGAGCCCGACTCGTACCACTCGGCCACGTGGTCGAGGAGCTGGTCGCGGGCGTAGTCGCGGACCGCGTCCCGGATGGCCCGATCCTCCTCGGCCAGTCCTGCGTCGAGATCGAGGAAGTCGTGTGGATCCGGGTTCTTGCTCATCGGCTGCTCCTACTGGCTCGCGTCGACGCGGTGCGAGCAGGAAATCACAGATGACCCCGGTTCCAGTGCGTGGGATTCATCACGTTCTCTTTGCGAGCGTCACGAGAACGACATGCCTCGACGTGTGCGCGGGAGGGTTGCGGAGGGATCACCAGCGTCGTGAACTGCGGAAACGGCACGCTGTTGATGTCGTCCCGCCACGCTTCGAACATCTGGCAGAGGAGGTCCGACTCGGACATGTCTTCCTCTTCCCTCGTCCGGGGGCGCCGGCGGCGCCTCAGCCGAACGGGTGAATACCCAGCGGGGCCTCCGGTGAAACGGGGTCGCGTGCAAAAATTCGCGGGCCGCCGCCAAGGTCACGTTCGCGAAGGAGCGAACCATGCGTCTGTCGACGTCGGCGGCGAAAGCCCTCGTAATGTCCACCGCGGCTGTTCTGAGCTGCGCTTCCCTTGCCACGGCGAGCCCCGCCGCTTCCCTCGGCGGCTGGCGCCAGACCGGGAAGGTCTCCGTCGCCAACTCCGTCAGCGGCGAAGGCATCACCACGCTGCGGCTGCCGGGCCAGGCGCCGCAGACGGTCTACCGCAACGGCACCACGATCCCGCAGCCGCTGAAGGACGAGGGCTGGGGTCACGTCGGCGACCCGGACTCCCTGCGCGGCTACACCTTCGACGTCTACCAGGACACCGTCACCAACCCGGCGGTGTCGAAGATGTACCTGGTCACCTCGCCGTCCGGGCAGACCACGGAGTTCGTGCACCCGCTCGCGGCCGACGAACCCGCGCCCAACGCCAGCGCCCAGGTCGCCGTGAGCCCCGACGGCCAGTGGCTCGTCTCGGGCGCGCTCGGCGACGCGACGGAGCTGTTCGTCTCGCCCACGCCGTTCCTCAACCACCGCGCCCCGCGCGTGGCCGGCGACCTGCCGCTCGCGGCGCGGATCCGCCTCGACCACCCGATCCGGGCGGCCCAGGGCTGCGACTTCGTCTCGGCGACGCGCCTGCTGTGCGCGACGTCGGACTCCAACAACGACCTGTACCCGACGAGCTACCAGCTCCTGCAGGTCGACCTGCCCCAGGCGCTCACCGGCCACGACGTCCGGGCGCACGTGAAGGAGCTCGGCCAGCTGCCGCTGTCGAGCACCTGCGCCGGCGCGTTCACCCCGGAAGGCGTGGACTACGACGCGCCGACGGGCACCCTGCGCGTGGAGGTCGTGCCGCCCGCGCCCTGCAACACCGTGACGGACGTCTACTCCTTCCGCCGCGGCTGACGTGCGCTCCCGCCCCGGGACTAGGCTTGCCGTGTGTCTCGTGTGGTGATTCTCGACTACGGTTCCGGCAACCTCCGCTCAGCCGAACGCGCCGTCGCGCGCGCGGGCGCCGAGGTGGAGGTCACCGCCGACCCGCATGCCGCGCTCGAGGCCGACGGGCTGGTCGTGCCCGGGGTGGGAGCCTTCTCCGCCTGCATGGCGGGGCTGCTCGACGTGCACGGGAACCGCATCATCGGCAAGCGCCTGGCCGGCGGCCGTCCCGTCCTCGGCATCTGCGTGGGCATGCAGATCCTCTTCAGCCGCGGCGTCGAGCACGGCGAGGAGACCGAGGGCACGGGGGAGTGGCCCGGCACTGTCGAGCGCCTGCACGCCGACGTGCTGCCGCACATGGGCTGGAACACCGTGCGCGCGCCCGAGGACTCGCAGCTGTTCGCCGGTATCGACCCGGAGGAGCGCTTCTACTTCGTGCACTCCTACGCGGCGCGCGAGTGGGAGCTGGAGTCCGGCCTTGCCGGGCGGCAGCCGAAGGTGACCTGGGCCAACCACGGCGAGGACTTCGTGGCGGCGGTGGAGAACGGCCCGCTGTGGGCCACGCAGTTCCACCCCGAGAAGTCGGGCGACGCGGGCGCGAAGCTGCTGCGCAACTGGCTGGCCACTCTCTAGTCCGGCCTGGTTCGGTGCGGTAGGTCGGCCCGGTGGTCCGGCACCGTGACCGGCGCCTTTACGCTGTCGCGGTGACTTTCACGCTCTTTCCCGCAGTTGATGTGGCCGATGGCCAGGCCGTCCGACTCGTCCAGGGCGAGGCCGGGACCGAGACGTCCTACGGCAGCCCCCTCGACGCCGCGCTCGCCTGGCAGCGCGACGGCGCCGAGTGGATCCACCTCGTGGACCTCGACGCGGCCTTCGGCAAGGGCTCGAACCGCGAGCTGCTGGCGGAGGTGATCGGCCGCCTCGACGTCCAGGTGGAGCTCTCCGGCGGCATCCGCGACGACGCCTCGCTGGAAGCCGCCCTGTCCACCGGCGCGCGGCGCGTGAACCTGGGCACCGCCGCCCTGGAGGACCCCTCCTGGACCGCCAAGGTCGTCACCACGTACGGCGACCGCGTCGCCATCGGGCTGGACGTCCGGATCACCGAGGCCGGCCACCGCGTCGCGTCCCGCGGCTGGACCTCCGACGGCGGCGACCTGTGGGAAGTCCTGGAACGCCTCGACCGCGACGGCGCCGCCCGCTACGTCGTCACCGACGTCAGCAAGGACGGCACCCTCAAGGGCCCGAACCTCGACCTCCTCCGCGAAGTCGCAGCCCGCACCGACGCCCCCGTGATCGCCTCGGGCGGGGTGTCCAGTGTGGACGACCTCAGGGCACTGGCCGGCCTGGCCTGCGACGGCATCGAAGGCGCCATCGTCGGCAAGGCCCTCTACGCCGGCGCCTTCACCCTGCCGGAGGCACTGGCCGCCGTCCGCTAGTCATTACCCCGCGGGTAATCGACGTGGTTACGTCTTCTCGGCAGGATCGGTTCTCGACAGGGACCGATCCGACCGAGGAGACAAAGATGACCGCCTACGCCATCGCCCACCTTCGCCAGCCTGGTGTGATCCACCCCCAGGTGGGTGAGTACCTGCGGCGCATCCAGTCCACTTTGGACCCGTTCGGGGGTCGGTTCCTGGTGCACGGAGCACAAGCGCAGGTCGTCGAGGGGGTGTGGCCGGGGCCGATCGTCGTGGTCGCCTTCCCGGACCTGGGCCGGGCCCGGGGCTGGTACGACTCGCCCGACTACCGCGAGATCCTGCCGCTGCGCACCGACCACCTGGTGGGTGATGTGGTGCTGGTCGGGGGCGTGGAGCCGGGGCACGACCCGGCGAAGCTGGCCGCGGGGCTGATCGACGCCGGATGAGCGGTGCCCGGTGAGCGGTAGCGGCGAGCCCTTGCCAGGGCACTCAGCCTTCGTCGAGCTTCACGGCGATCCCGATCGTGCGCTGCGGGCCGCCGCGGAGCTTGCTGAAGAACATCGACACCGGCCCGACCAACGGGTAGTGCCGCCGAATCGCCTTTCGCACCCGCTCGGTGCCGGCGTCGTCGAGCAGCCGGGCGGTGCCGGCGACCGTCGGGCCGTGGGTGCGGCCGCGGACGTCGCCGGCCTGGACCTCCACCCGCCCACTGTTGCGAAGCCGCTTGACCTTCCCCGCCTTCCGCTCGGAATAGACCAGCAGCTCGTCGCCGTCGAGGCCGAACCACACAGCAGTGGGGACAGCCCGCCCATCGCGGCGGAACGTGGTGAGCACGACGTACTTCTCACCGGCGAACCGGTCCAGCTCCGTAGGCATGTGTCCACAGTAGCCGGATTCAGGACCCGATCCAGCCGTAGTCAGGCGACGGATCGACCACCACAGCGCCGGCGACCGCGACCAGCTCAGCGCGCGGCACCTTGCCGGAGACGGTGAGCCAGCGGCCGGAGGCCAGGCGCACCGTGACCAGGTCCGCCGCGGCGGCGCCGGGGACACCGCGGACCGTGACCGGGACCGACCCGCCGAGACCAGGCGACGCCGCCCCCACCGTGACCCGCACCGGCGCAGCCTCCAACGTCGTCGTCGCTTCCCCGGCACTGATCCCGCTCACCGTCGTCGCCGTCTCCCGAAGCCCGGCCGGCAGTGGCCCGAACCGCGCCTCTCCCCGAATCGGGATCGGCCGGCTCTCCGAAACATCCTCCGCAATTCGCTGTGCGACCGCCTTCGCCGACGGCACCGCATCGACCTCGGCCCGCAGCACATGAGTCTCATCCGGCGACCAAGTCAGCACCGCCGACGTCGCCGATCCGGTCAGCATCGCGACCCGCCCGTGCACCAGCACCTGGTCACGCACCGCGGCGATGCGCAGCGCGGTCGCGGACCATTCGGGATCCTTCGTCGAGAACGCCGTCAGCTCGATCCGGCTCGGCCCGGCGAACCACCGACGCACTTGCGGTGCCGTTTCCGGCCCGGCCGACCGGTACTGCTCCGTGAACCCGTCGGGCAGCCACCCTGGCGCATACCCCAGCACCGGCTCACCTGCGGCAGGCGGCACCCGCGAGGGCCACGTGGCCACCACCGACACCCCGACCGTCACCGCGGCCACCGCGGCGGCCACCGCGACCAGCGCCAACCTCGGCCGCCTGCGCCTCGACTGGCGGGCGCGAACCAGCGCGTTGCGGACCTCATGACCGTCGGGAGCGCGTTCGGCGAGCCGTTCGAGGCTGTCGCGCAGCAGCGTCTCGGTGTCGCGGGCGGGCTGGCTCATTCTCCGGCTCCGGTGGTCAGGGCGGTGGGCAAGGGGTACGCCGTGGCGCGCAGGGTCGCGAGCGCGCGCGAGATCTGGCTTCGCACGGTGGAGGTGGCGCATCTGAGGAGGTCGCCGATCTCCTCGTCGGAGTAGTTCTCGTAGTAGCGCAGCACCAGCGCCGCGCGCTGCTTGCGCGGCAGCGTCGCGAGGCGGGCCAGCATCTCGTCACGCTCGTCGTAGGCCACCGACGGGTCGGCCGTCGGCGGGCTGATCGCGTCGAGCACCTCGTGGCTCGACGGCACCACGCGCCGGACCGCGCGCCGCCGCCAGGACAGGTACTCGTTGGTGACCATCCGGCGCACGTAGGTGGGCGGCGAGTCGATCTTCGCCCAGCGCTCCTGGGCCCGCAGCAGCACGTCCTGCACGATGTCCTGCGCCAGGTGCGGATCGTCGGTGAGGACGGTCGCGTAGCGCAGGAGTCCGTCGAGGCGCTCCGCCACGAACTCGTCGAAGCTGGTGGTCACGCTTTCTCAGACGCGCGAGGGGCCAGTTCTGATGCATTCCGAGCGAATTTCAGTGATGACTAGCCTATGCTGACACGCATGGACGACGAGGTGCTCGAGTGGGTCGAGCGGGTCGCGGACTTCCTCACGCAGGAGTACGGCCTGCCGCCGATCGCCGGGCGCGTGCTCGGCTGGCTGATGGCGTGCGACCCGCCGGAGCAGTCGGCGGCGCGGCTGGCCGAGGCGGTGGGCGCGAGCCGCGCGTCGCTCACGACCAACCTGCGGTTGCTGCTCGACGCCGGGCTGGTCGGCAAACGGCTCGGCCGCGGCGAGCGCACCGCCTACTACCGCGTGGACGATGACGCGTGGCAACGCGTGATCCGCCGCCGCATCGCCACGCTGGGCTCGTTCCGCGACATCACGAACGCCGGCATCGAGCTGCTCGAACGCGACGGCGCCCGGGCGGCGCGCGTCCGCAGTGCCGACGCGGCGTTCGCGTGGCTGGCCGAAGCGTTCGCGGAAGCCGGCGAGCCGAAGTGAAGGCTGTGGTGGTGGGCGGTGGGATCGGCGGGCTGACGGCCGCGATCGCGTTGCGCCGCACCGGACACGAGGTCACAGTGCTGGAGCGCGCGCCCGAGCTGCGGGAGATCGGGGCCGGGCTTTCCCTGGCGCCCAACGCGATGCGGGCGCTCGACGCGCTGGGGATCGGGGAGCGGGTGCGGAAGCACTCGGCTCCGTCGGAGGTCACGGGCACACTGCGGACGTCGTCGGGCCGGTTCCTGCGCCGGTTCCGGGAGGGGCGGGACGAGCCGCTCGCCGCGTTCCACCGCGCGGAGCTGCACTCGGCTTTGCTGGCGGAGCTGCCGGAAACCTTGGTGCGCACAGGGATTGACGTAACTGATCCATCCGAAGTGGACGCGGACGTGATCGTGGCGGCCGACGGTGTCCACAGTGGATTTCGCTGCCGGGCATTCCCTGCCGCACCCGAACCAGGGTTTCGCTACACGGCCTGGCGCGGCGTTACCGAACCGGGTGCGGCGCCGCCGGTGCGCGGCAGCTTCACCATGGGCCGCGGCGCGTACTTCATGATCCACCCGCTGCCCGGCGACCGCGCCTGCTGGGCCCTCGGCGCCGCCGAGTCCACACCCGGCGTGCGCTACCCGAGCGAGCACGCCGAGGTGACCAGCCGCGTGGCGGACTGGCCGGCCGAGGCCCGCGAGCTCGTGGCGGCGACGCGGCCGGACGCCGTGCTGCACAACGACATCCTCGACCTCGACCCGCTGCCCGCGTTCACGAGCGGACGCGTCGCGCTGCTCGGTGACGCGGCTCACGCCGTGCCGCCGGACCTCGGCCAGGGCGCGTGCCAGGCGATCGAGGACGCCGTGGTCCTCGCCGCATCGCTGCGGGCCCACCCCGTGCCCGAGGCGCTCGCCGCATACGACGCCGCGCGCCGCCCGCGTGCGGCGTACGTCACGAAGCAGGCGCGCAGCAAGGCGGCGGCCGACACGGCGTCGGCGTGGTGGCTGCACGCGCTGCTGGCGGTGACCGTGCCGCTGATGCCCGCGTCGGTGATCCGGCGCCAGGCCGCGCCCTTGTGGGACTGGACTCCGCCCGTCCTCTGAGCACCTGTGCGCCGACCGGGCGGGCGGACCGTCGCAGGTGGACGGCTACGCTGGTGGCATGGCTGTGGCGGTGAGGGTGATCCCGTGTCTGGACGTCGACGCGGGTCGCGTGGTGAAGGGCGTCAACTTCGCCGATCTGCGCGACGCCGGCGACCCGGTGGAGCTGGCCCGGCTGTATGACCACGAAGGCGCCGACGAGCTGACTTTCCTCGACGTCACCGCGTCGTCGGGCAACCGCGAGACCACCTTCGACGTGGTCCGCCGCACGGCCGAGCAGGTCTTCATCCCGCTGACCGTCGGCGGCGGCGTGCGCTCGAACGACGACGTCAACCGCCTGCTGCGCACGGGCGCGGACAAGGTGAGCATCAACACGGCCGCGATCGCGCGCCCGGAGCTGCTGCGCGAGGCGTCGCGCCGGTTCGGGGCCCAGTGCATCGTGCTGTCGGTCGACGCGCGGCGCGTGCCGGAGGGCGGCGAGCCGACGGCGTCGGGCTTCGAGGTGACCACCCACGGCGGGCGCCGCGGCACGGGCATCGACGCGGTCGAGTGGGCGGCGCGCGGCGAGGAGCTGGGCGTCGGCGAGATCCTGCTCAACTCGATGGACGCCGACGGCACCAAGTCCGGCTTCGATCTTTCCTTGATCGAGATGGTCCGCCGCGCCGTGCGTGTGCCGGTGATCGCCAGCGGCGGCGCGGGCGCCGTCGACCACTTCCTGCCCGCCGTGGAGGCCGGTGCGGACGCGGTGCTCGCGGCGAGCGTGTTCCACTTCGGACAGCTGAAGATCGGCGACGTCAAGGGCGCCCTGCGCGAAGGCGGGGTCGTCGTCCGATGAGCCTCGACGCAGACCTGTCCCAGCGGCTCAAGCGCAACTCCGACGGCCTGATCGCGGCCGTCGTCGTGGAGCACTCGACGTCCGACGTGCTGATGATGGCCTGGATGAACGACGAGGCCCTGGAGTCCACCCTCACCACCCGGCGCGCGACCTACTGGTCCCGCAGCCGCCAGGAGCTGTGGGTGAAGGGCGAGACCTCGGGCCACGTCCAGCACGTCCGCGAAGTGCGGATCGACTGCGACGGTGACACAGTGCTCCTGCGTGTGGACCAGACCGGCCCGGCCTGCCACACGGGCACCCACACCTGTTTCGACTCCGCGGAGCGTCTGCTCCTCGCCGACGAGAGTGAGAACACCCCGTGACGGTTGTCGCGAACGTGCTGGTGGGGCTGGTCGCCCTCATCCACGTTTACATCGTGGTGCTCGAAATGTTCCTCTGGACGACCCCGCGTGCCCGCGCTGCGTTCGGCACCACCGAGTCATTCGCGCAGGAGAGCAAGGCGCTCGCCGCGAACCAGGGGCTCTACAACGGTTTCCTCGCGGCGGCCCTGATCTGGGGCCTCATCGCGACCGACCCGACGGGCTTCCAGTTCAAGCTCTACGGCCTGGCCTGCGTGATCGTCGCCGGCCTGTACGGCGCCGCGACGGCCTCGAAGCGGATCCTGCTGGTGCAGGTGCTGCCGGGCGTCCTCGCGCTGGTGTTCGTGCTGCTGGCGCGCTGACCGCCGACCTGGCCCGCGAGACGCGGCGGCTGCGTGCCGTCGCCTGGCGGGCGTGGGCGCTCGCCGCGGTGTGGTGCTTGGTTTCCGCGGGCGGGCTCGTCGCGGTGCTGGGCGTCCTCCACTCGGCGGACACCCTGCTGGCGACCGGCACGCGCGTGCCGGGGACGGTCGTTTCCGTCGCCACTCCGCCGAAGGGCACGCGCTGGATCGACGTGTCCTTCCGCGCCGACGGCCGCGTGCTGACCGAACGCGTCGACCGCAGCTCCATGGCCGCCTACACCCCGGGCGAACGCGTCACGGTGGTCTTCGACCCGGCCGACCCCGCGCGCGCCCGCACGACCACCGAGGACGGCCTGAGCGAGAACGGCCTGGGCTTCGCCTGGATCGGCCTCGGCGTGGTCCTGCTGGGCTTCGTCGTGGCCGCGGCGGGCGCCGTCGGCTGGTCCCGCCGCTCCCGCGCCGTGCGCCGCACGGGCTGGCAGGAGGGCACGGCCACCGTCGTCCTCGCGCCCCCCCCACCGGCCGCACCGTGAACCCGCCGTACGTGCACGTGCGCCTGCTCTCCGGCGAGGTCGTCCGCCTGCGCGCCGTGCCGTCGACCCACGGCGCCCGCTTCCTGCGCACCTACACCGACCGTCCCGCCTGGCTGGGCGGCACCGGGTCCGCGTCGGTGATCCTCTTCCGCCACGGCTGCGGCGAAGCGCCGTACGCCGTGCCGGCCGTGGTCGCGCGCGGGTGAGCCGAAACGCCGGACGGTCCCGTTCGGTTGCCTTCGTCGGCGGTGGTTTCGATCGCAGCTTTTCCCCTGGTGGAGCGCGATTTCCCGGTCGTACCCTCTCCTGATGGACCTGGGGAGGACCGGCCGGAGCGAACGCCCCGGCGGTGACGACGACCAGTCTCTTCCGGTGGACCGGGCCAACGCCGTGGTCCGCCTCGGCCGGGCCGGGGCGACGCCGATGAGCGGGCCGGCGCGGCCTCGCAACAGCCGCGAGCACCGGCGGGCCAAGCGGCTTGCAGAGCAGCAGCGGAAGTGGGACGGCGCGGTCCACCGCCGGTTCCGGCGTTCCGTGCGGACCGCCGTGGCGTGGCTGGTCGTGCTGCTCACCGGGGGCACCGGTGTCCTGCTGACGGGCTTCGCCGGCGAAGCGCTCCTGACCCGCGGCGCCCGCGCGGACGGCGAGGTGACGGCCGTGAGCGAAGAGGTCGTGATCGTCGACTACGTGGTCACCGGGGTGAGCCTGCGCGCGGTGATCGACCACATCTCCGACCACCGGTACGTCGCGGGGGAGACCGTGCCGGTGTTCTACGACCCCGCCGACCCGCACACCGCGCGCCTGCGCGACGACGTGAACCTGAGCCTCGGGATGATGGCGCCGTCCCTCCTCCTCGTCCTCACGAGCCTGGCCGCGATCCCGATCGAGGTCGCCTACGTGGTGGGCTGGGCCCGCCGCCGAGGCTCGCCCTGGTACCCCGCCACGGCGATCGTCCTGCCCCTGAGACTGCGCCCCGACGCCCCGGAGGTGTTCCACACACTGGAGTTCGTCCTCCCCGGCGGCGTCACCATCGAGGCGAAGACCACCTCCGTCCTGCCCGGCCGGTACGCGTTCCTCCGCCACCGTGGCCGGCGAGAGGTGTGGGTCTCCGGTTCCGGCCGCACGCTCGCCGTGGTCCTGCCCGTCGGCCCCCGCGACGGCGAGCCGTCCGCGATCCCGTTTCGCCTGACGTCCACCTCGAAGTGGACGCTCGCCTGAACCACGCGCCGCTGTCGTACGCTTTGGCCGTGGCCCTGGGGAAGACCAACGAAACGCCGGCGAACCGCTTCGTGCGGCCGCGGACTCCGCGTCCGAGGACCGCGCGCTGCGCCGGCAGTTCTGGCGGGCCGTCGGCTGGGCCGTGCTGTGCGCGCTGGTCGTGCCGGCGTCGGCACTGGGCATCGGGTGGCAGGACCTGCGCGCCGACTGGCTCCTCGACCACGGCGACGAGGCCACCGGCAAGGTCGTGGCGGTCCACACGCCCCGGGACGGCGACGGCACGCCCACCATCACGGTCTCCTACACCGCCGCCGGCGTCCCCGAACAGGCCGAGATCAACCGCGACTCCGACCGCGAATACGAAGTGGGCGAACCGATCTCGGTGTTCTACGACCCCGCCGACCCGGCCCGTGTGCGCACCGAAGACGAACAGAACGTCGGCGACGGGTGGATGGCGGTGTTCTCGGTCCCGCTGATCTTCGTGGCGATTCTCCTGCCGTTGACGATCACCCTCGCCGTGGGCTGGGCGCGTCGCCGCCGGCTCGCCCGCCGCACGGGTTGGCGGCCCGTCCGCATCCAGGCCCACGATCGCGCCGACCACGCGCAGGTCGTCCGCTTCACCGTCGGCGGCCGGCGGGTCGTCGCCCGTACGACGTCGCTGACGCGCGTGCCTCGTGAGGGGAGCCGCCGGGCCGGCGCGAGGGTCGCGGGGTCGGGCCTCCGGTTCGTTTTGGTGCTGCCCCGCGGTTCCCGCCGCGGCGGGCCACGCGTGGTGGCCTTGCGCGCGTTCGATCCCCGCCGCGGCGGATGACTGCCGAGGGGACCGTCAGCACGCTCGATGGGCCCTCTCGGTTGCCTTCCCGGCCGGTGTTCTGAATCGCAGCTTTTTAGCTGGTGGAACGAGATTTCCCGGTCGTACGCTCTCCTGATGGATCTGGGGATGACCGGCGCGGGCGAAACCCCGCGCCAAGAAGACGACGAACCTCTCCCAGCCCGCACCGGGCGGCTGCCGAAGCCGGACCCGGTGATCTTGGACCGGGCCGTGCGCTCGCGGATCTGGCACGCCCTCGGCGCGGCCGCGCTGTGGGTCCTCGTGGTGGCCGCGACGATCGTCGGCTCGTCCGTGCTCTTCGACCGGGCGGACCGCCTGCTCACGGACGGGGTGAAGGTGCCCGCGCGAGTGGTCGCCGTGGAGGACGGGAAAACCGGGGCCTATCTCGTCGTGGACTACCTGGCACCGGGCGTCGAAGGCAGGATCGACCTCGACTCCGGTAACCGGTACTTCGTCGGCGAAGTCCTGACGGTGTACTACGACCCGGCCGATCCGGCGCACGTGCGCACCACGGAAGAGCCCAACGGCGACGACTCCTGGGCCTTGGGCTCGGTCGTCGTGGTCGTTCTCGAGGCGGGCGCGCTCTCGTGGGCCGTGGCGTACCCGGTCGTCCTGGACCGGCGCCGGCGGATCGCGCGCCGCTCCGGGTGGCGACCGGTCAAGGTCACGTCCCTGCGCAACGGCACGTACGTCCTGAACCACGCCGGCCGCGAACGGACGTCGGCCCGCGTCGTCACGCTGCTGCGCGGTCGTTACGAGTACTTGGCCAAGCAGCCCGTCTCCGCCTGGGTAGCCGGCGAAGGCGCCCGCCTGCTCCTCGTGGCCCCGCGCGGCAACCGCCTCTACGCCATCCCCCTCGGCCGCAGCCCCGGCTGGTCCCCGATCCTGCCGCCACGCCGGGGACGGAGCCGATGACCGGGGGACCGGACCCGGCCGCGTTGAACCGCGCGGTACGCCTGCGGATCCGGCGCGCCGTGGCAGCCGCGGTGCTGTGGGCGCTCGGCGGCGGCGGTGGGGCCTCTCGGGGCGCAGCTGGTGGATGCGTTGTCCGACGCGCTTCTCGGGCAGTGGGTGGCCGTGCCCGCGCGGGTGACCGCGGTCGACGACCACCCGCTGCGCGGATCCCCGACCTCGCGGTGGACTACCTCGGCTGGGGGACGGCCCGGCAGGCGACGATCGACCACGACTCCGACACGCGGTACTTCGTCGGCGAAGTCCTGACGGTGTACTACGACCCGGCCGACCCCGGGCGTGCCCGGACCGACGACGACCGCAACGACGGTTTCGCGCTCGCGCTGCTGGGCGGCGTGACCCTCTGCTCGCTGTGCTGCCTCCCGTGGGCGGTGGTGTTTCCCGTGCTCCTGGCACTGCGCCACCGGGCCGCCCGCCGCTCCGGCTGGGAGCCGGTCGAGGTCACCGCGTTCAGCGACGGGTCGCTGGTGCTCGCCGGCCGGGAGCGCACGGCGACCGGCACCAGCACGGTCACCCGCCGCCGTTGCCCGTACCTCGAAGGAAAACCCTCCCGAGGCTGGGTCGCCGGCGAAGGCCGGCGCCTGGTCCTGGTGATCCCGCGGGGCGCGGGCCCGTTCGCGATCCCGCTTCGCCGCCTCAAACTCCAGCCACGGAAAACCCCAGGGTGACAGCACGATGGTCGCTGAAGACCAGCCCGCGAGACGGCCGCGCGCCAAACGGCATCGCCACCAAACCCGCCGGCAACGCGCCGAACGGGGACCCGCCGACCCCACGGGGTGGGATCGCGCGCTGCGCAAGCGGTTCTGGCGCGCGGCAGCCGCGGCGACGGCGTGGTTCCTGATCATCCCGGTGGCGGTCACCGTGATTTCCTTGCTGCACAACAGGTCCACCTGGCTGCTCGACCACGGCACGAAGGTCGAGGGGCGCGTGGTCGCCGTGTACACCCCGGCGCGGGGCGCGCCGACCGTCACCGTGGACTACCCCGTCGGCGACGTCCTCGCACAAGCGGTGATCAACCGCGACTCGGACGACGACTACGTCGAGAACGAGCGCGTCCAGGTCTACTACGACCCGGCCGATCCGCAGCGCGTGCGGACCGACGACGAGGAGAACGTCACCAACGCGGGGATGGCTTTCGCCGTGATCCCGATGCTCGTGGCCTTGCTCGTCTTCCCGTGGCTGATCGCGTACACGCTGGGCTGGGCCCGCCGGCGCCGATGCGCCCGCAAGTCGGGCTGGGAACCCGTCACCGCCGTCGTTTTCGACTCCTCGGGTGGCTACCAGCTCCTGCGCCTCGACTTCCCCGATGGCCGGCGGCTCGCCGCCCGCACCGTGGCGGCGCTGCGCGGGCGCTACTCCTTCCTTCGCAACGGGCCGGTCGAAGCGTGGGTCTCCGGCGAAGGCCGCCGCTTCACCCTCGCGCTGCCACACCACGCGAAGGGGCCCTACGTGATCCCCCTGCGCGTCCCGCGCGGATCACGATGGCCGGCCGGCCGATGAGCCCCGAAGCGGACGAGACAGCCTGGAACCGCGTGCTGCGCAGGCGATCGTGCCGATCCGTCGCAGCCGCCTTCTTCTGGCTCCTCGTCCTGGCTTCGACGGTGGGCGGCATGATCGCCCTGGACGCTTCCGCGGACGCGCTGCTCGTGAGCGGGATGCGCGCGGTCGGCCGGGTGGTCGGCGTCGCGGACCCGCGCCGAGGGACGCCGACCATCACCGTGGACTACACCGTGGGTGTCACGCCCCGGGAAGCCGTCGTCAACCGGGACTCCGGGCTGGCCTACCACGTGGGGGATCTCGTGTGGGTCTACTACGACCCGGTCGATCCGCAGCACGTGCGCACGGCCGAAGAGCGCAACCACAACGACGCCTGGAAGTGGGGCCTGGTCTCCCCGGCGCTCGTGGCGCTGGTCTTCTTCCCCTGGGGCACGGTGTTCGCGGTGCGCTGGGTCCGCCGGTGGCGTGCGGCCCGGCGGTCGAGCTGGGTGCCCGTCACGGTGACCGACGCGACGCCCGAAGCGGCGCACCAGGCGCTGGCTCTCAAGGTCAACGACGCGGGGCGGCTGAGGGTCCGGACCCTCTCGATGCTGCCCGGCCGCTACACCTTCCTGCAGGGCCCCGAACCGACGCGAGCATGGATCGGCGGCGCGGGCTCGGCCACGGTCCTCGTGCTCGCCCGGGGGCCGCGCAGAGCCCGTCCCTGCCCGATCCAGGTCCGCCCGCAGCTGGGCTGGACCTGGCCGGCCGGCCGGTGAGCGGCGGGCCGCGACGGGCGATGCTGTTCGTGTCGGGGCGGAGGCGGTCTCGATGCAGACGATCAACACCCGCCGGACCTAAAGCCCGAGATCGCCCGTCAGGTACCGCTGCAGGTTCGGCGCGATCGCCGTCACGAGCGTTTCGACTTCGGCCGACGCGATCGGCTCGAAGCGGGCGATGTAGCGGACCATGCCGAGCCCCACGACCTGCGAGGCGCACAGCGTGGTCCGCAGTCCGGGCTGGTCGGAGCCGATGTGGCCGATCACCTCGGCGAAGAACAGCGAGAAGAAGTCCCGCAGCACGGTCGCGGCCAGCTCGTGGCCCGCGACGCTGCGGATGAGCGCCTGGAACGTGTCGCCGCCGGCGCCGTCCCAGCGGGTGACGAAGACGCGGACGATCCGTTCGCCCAGCTTGTCGTCGGGGCCGTCGCGCAGGGTCGCGAGCAGTTCATGCGGGGAGAACGGCAGCTCCAGCACGGCCTGGGCGAACAGGCCCTCCTTGCCGCCGAACCAGTGGTTGACCATGGCCGCGTCGACGCCGGCGCGCGCGGCGATCGCGCGCACAGTGGCGCGTTCGTAGCCGTGTTCCGCGAACACCGCGCGCGCGGCCTCGATCAAGGCGGTCCGGGTGTCCTGCCCGGCGGGCCGGCGGCCGCGCCTGCGGGAGGTAGTGTCTTCGGTGCTCACGGGTCCACTATGACTCGTCGCCCCCTTGAATTCAACAGGTGCTGAATTCAAGGGCCGCCCAAGGTCCGCCGAGGCCCGCGCGGCACAATGGGGCCCATGGTCAGCTCAGCAGCCGGCAAATCCACCGGGCCCGGCCCGGTCAGCCCCTCGCGCGCCGAGTTCCGCGCCCTCGCCGAAGGCCGCCGCGTGATCCCCGTGGTGCGCAAGGTCCTCGCCGACGGGGAGACCCCGCTCGGGATCTACCGCAAGCTCGGTGCCGACCGGCCCGGCACGTTCCTGTTCGAGTCGGCGGAGAACGGCAAGTCGTGGTCGCGCTGGTCGTTCGTGGGCGTGCGCAGCCCGGCCGCGCTGACCGTGCGCGACGGCAAGGCCGTGTGGACCGGCACGCCGCCCGTCGGCCTGCCCACCGAAGGCGACCCGCTGCAGGTGCTGCGCGCCACCGTCGAGGCGCTGCACACCGAGCCGCTGCCGGGCCTGCCGCCGTTGACCGGCGGCATGGTGGGCTACATCGGCTACGACGCCGTGCGCTGGCTGGAGAAGCTGCCAGAGCTCGCCGAGCGCGACCTCGACATCCCCGAGCTGACCATGCTCCTGGCCACCGACCTCGCGGCGTTCGACCACCACGAGGGCACCGTCACGCTGATCGCCAACGCGGTCAACTGGGACGACTCGCCCGAGCGCGTGGACGCGGCCTACGACAGCGCGCTGGAGCGCCTGTCGGCGATGACCGAGCAGCTGCGCGTGCCCGCGCCGCCGACCGTCGCGACGTTCGACCGGCCGGCGCCGGAGTTCAAGCGCCGCCGCACGAAGGAAGACTTCCACGCCGCCGTCGACAAGGCCGTGGAAGCGATCAAGGCCGGCGAAGCGTTTCAGGTCGTACCCTCGCAACGCTTCGAGATCGAGACCGGCGCCGACGCGCTCGACGTCTACCGCGTGCTGCGCAACTCCAACCCGAGCCCGTACATGTACCTGCTGCGGCTGGAGGGCTTCGACATCGTCGGCTCCAGCCCCGAGTCGCTGGTCACCGTGCGCGACGGCCGAGCGACCACGCACCCCATCGCGGGCACGCGCTGGCGCGGCGCCGACCCGGAGGAGGACGCGCAGCTGGCCAAGGACCTGCTGGCCGACGAGAAGGAACGCGCCGAGCACCTCATGCTCGTCGACCTCGGCCGCAACGACCTGGGCAAGGTCTGCCGCCCCGGCAGCGTGCACGTGGTCGACTTCTTCCAGATCGAGCGCTACAGCCACGTGATGCACATCGTGTCCACCGTCACCGGTGAGCTGGCCGAGGGCAAGACGGCGTTCGACGCGGTCACCGCCTGCTTCCCGGCGGGCACGCTCTCGGGCGCGCCCAAGGTGCGCGCGATGCAGCTGATCGAGGAGCTCGAGCCCGTGCGCCGTGCCCTGTACGGCGGCGTCGTCGGCTACCTCGACTTCGCGGGCGACGCCGACACGGCCATCGCCATCCGCACCGCCCTGATGCGCGACGGCGTGGCCTACGTCCAGGCCGGCGGCGGCGTGGTCGCCGACTCCGTGGCCGACTACGAGGACACCGAGTCGCTCAACAAGGCGCGCACGGTGCTCTCGGCCGTCGCGGCGGCCCAGACCATGGTCCCCGCGGGCGAGCTCGATCCAGCCGAGGACTCCGCCGGTGTCTGAGCAGGGAGAGCCGGAACCAGCGGGCCCGCGGCAGTCCGAGCCGGTACAGACCGAGGCTAAGCCCTCGCGCCGTCCACTGTGGATGATCGTCGTCGGCCTGTTGCTGGGCGCGCTCGCGTTGTGGGGCGCCTCCAAGCTCGCGTGGTTCGCCGAGTTCCGCGACGGCGGCGTGCTCGGTACGCAGCTCTACACCGAAGACGGCGAGCAGCGGGCCACGGCGCTTGTGCCGCTGGCGTTGCTGGCGCTGGCCGGCGTCGCGGGCGTGATCGCGACCGGCGGCTGGGCGCGGCGGATCCTGGGCTTGGTGCTGGCGCTGGCGGGCCTCGCGGGCGTCTGGACCGGCGTGAACGGCGTCAAGTTCAGCGGCTGGGCGCCCGGATTGCCCGTCACCGAGATGCTTCTCGGCCGCGGGCTGGCCGTGCTGGGCGGAATTCTCCTCGTCGTCGCGGGGTTGGTCGCAGTCAAGGGTGCGGGCGCCGCGCGGCGGCTCGGCACCCGGTACGCGGCGCCGGGCGCCCAGCGCGCCAAGCGTGATCCGGACATCGAGCTGTGGGAGGCGCTTTCCGAGGGTGAGGACCCCACCGCGAGCAGGTGAGTGCCGGATACCGAAGCGCATTCGGAGCAAGGCGTGCACCCGGAACGGGCCGGTCTTCGAGCGGGGGTTAGCATCGTTTCGGCGGGAAGGGGAAGGTTTTTGTGAGCGAACTTGCGATGGGATCGATGAATTCGCCGACGGACGGGTGCGCCCGGTGAGCGTGCTCGAAGACATCGTCGCCGGTGTGCGGGAGGACCTCGCCGTGCGCGAGTCCGTGCTGCCCTTCGACGAGCTGAAGGCCCGCGCGGCCAAGGCCCCGGCACCCCGAGACGTGATGGCCGCCCTGCGTGAGTCGGGCATCGGCGTGATCGCCGAGGTGAAGCGGCGCAGCCCTTCCAAGGGCGACCTCGCCGTGATTCCCGACCCCGCCTCCCTGGCCAAGGACTACGAGGACGGCGGCGCGCGCGTGATCAGCGTGCTCACCGAGCAGCGCCGCTTCGGCGGCTCGCTCGCCGACCTCGACGCCGTGCGCGCGGCCGTCGACGTTCCCGTGCTGCGCAAGGACTTCATCGTCAGCCCGTACCAGGTGCACGAGGCGCGCCTGCACGGCGCGGACATGGTGCTGCTGATCGTCGCCGCGTTGGAGCAGAACGCGCTGGCCGCGCTGCTCGACCGCGTCGAGTCGCTCGGCATGACCGCGCTCGTGGAGATCCACAACGCCGAAGAGGCCGACCGCGCCCTCGAGGCCGGTGCCCAGGTGATCGGCGTCAACGCCCGCAACCTGCACACGCTGGAAGTCGACCGGGACGTGTTCTCCCGCCTCGCCCCGGGGCTGCCGTTCGAGGTGTTCAAGGTCGCCGAGTCCGGCGTCCGCGGCCCCGGCGACCTGATGTCCTACGCCGGCCAGGGTGCCGACGCCGTGCTGGTCGGCGAGGGCCTGGTGGCCTCCGGCGACCCGAAGGGCGCGCTGGTGAAGCTCGTCACCGCCGGTTCGCACCCCGCCTGCCCGAGGCCGTCGCGGTGACCGAGGAGCACAGCAAGCACGACCCGGACGAGCGGGGCTACTACGGCCCCTACGGCGGCCGGTTCATGCCGGAAGCGCTGATCGGCGTCGTCGACGAGGTCGCGGCTGAGTACGAGAAGGCGCGCCGCGACCCGGAGTTCACCGGTGAGCTGCGCCGCCTGCTCAAGGACTACGCGGGCCGCCCGTCGCTGCTCACCGAGGCCAAACGCTTCGGCGCGCACGCCGGGGGCGCGCGGGTGTTCCTCAAGCGCGAAGACCTCAACCACACCGGTTCGCACAAGATCAACAACGTGCTCGGCCAGGCGCTGCTCACCAAGCGCATGGGCAAGAAGCGCGTGATCGCCGAGACCGGCGCGGGCCAGCACGGCGTGGCCACGGCCACCGCGTGCGCGCTGCTCGACCTCGAGTGCCTGGTCTACATGGGCGAGGTCGACACCGAGCGCCAGGCGCTCAACGTCGCGCGCATGAAGCTGCTCGGCGCCGAGGTCGTGCCGGTCAAGACCGGTTCCCGCACGCTCAAGGACGCGATCAACGAGGCCTTGCGCGACTGGGTGACCAACTCCGAGACCACGCACTACCTGTTCGGCACCGCCGCGGGCCCGTACCCGTTCCCGATGATGGTGCGCAACTTCCACAAGGTCATCGGCGAGGAAGCGCGCGAGCAGATCCTGGAGCAGGCCGGCCGGCTGCCCGACGTCGTCGCCGCGTGCGTCGGCGGCGGTTCCAACGCCATCGGCATCTTCTCCGGCTTCTACGACGACCCGTCGGTGCGGCTGGTCGGCCTGGAGCCGGGCGGCGAGGGCCTCGACGGCGACCGCCACGGCGCCACGCTCACCAAGGGCACCCCGGGCAACCTGCACGGCGCGATGTCGTACCTGCTGCAGGACGAGGACGGCCAGACGGTGGAGTCGCACTCCATCTCGGCCGGGCTCGACTACCCGGGCGTCGGCCCGGAGCACGCGTGGCTCAAGGACTCCGGCCGCGCCGAGTACCGCCCGGTCACTGACGCCGAGGCCATGGACGCGTTCCGGCTGCTCTCGCGCACCGAAGGCATCATCCCGGCGATCGAGTCGGCCCACGCGCTGGCCGGCGCCCTGGTGCTCGGCCGTGAGCTCGGGCCCGAGGGCCTCATCGTCGTGAACCTCTCGGGGCGCGGCGACAAGGACATGGACACCGCGGCCAAGTGGTTCGGCCTCGTGGACGGGGAGGACCAGTGAGCGCGCTCGACGACCTGTTCGCGGCGACGCGGGCGGAAGGCCGGGCCGCGCTGGTCGGCTACCTGCCCGCCGGATTCCCGTCGGTCGACGGCTCGAAGGATCTCCTGGCCGCCACCATCGACGGCGGTGCGGACCTGCTCGAGATCGGCGTGCCGTACTCCGACCCGGTGATGGACGGGCCCACGATCCAGGCCGCCGCCGAGTCGGCGCTGGCCGGTGGGTTCAAGCTCAAGCGGCTCTTCGAGGTCGTCGAGTCGGTGTCGGCGCGCGGCGGCAAGGCCGTGGTGATGACGTACTGGAACCCGGTGCACCGCTACGGCGTCGACCGCTTCGCGCGCGACCTCGCGTCGGCGGGCGGGCTGGGCATGATCACGCCGGACCTGATCCCCGACGAGGCCGCCGAGTGGACGGCCGTGTCCGAGACCCACGGTCTGGACCGGATCTTCCTGGTGGCGCCGTCGTCGTCGGAGGAGCGCCTGGCGCTCACCACCGCCGCGTCGTCCGGCTTCGTCTACGCCACGGCGGTCATGGGCGTCACGGGCGCCCGTGACGCGGTGGGCGTGCACGCGGAGGACCTGGTCCGCCGCACGCGGGCCCACACGCACCTCCCGATCGGCGTCGGCCTCGGCGTCCGCTCCGGCGACCAGGCGGCCCAGGTGGGCGGCTTCGCCGACGCGGTGATCGTCGGGTCGGCCCTGGTCACGGCCGCAGCCGAGGGCAGTGTCGACGGGGTGCGGAAGCTGGCGGAGGAGCTCGCGGAAGGCGTGCGCCGGGCTCCGGCCCGGGCCTGACTTCGGCGTTCTGCTCCGGGGGCCACCTGTCGCTGGCACGATGCGGGCCATGACCCGCACCGCCCGTCGCATGTTCGACCTGCTCGAACCGATCTGCCTGGTCACCTTCTTGTCCGACGAGTGCAACGACGAGCTGGCCGCGCTCGGCCACCGCACCTACTGGGACGGTTACTTCGCCAGCCGCGCCGCTCCGCTGGGGCGCGTGCCGGCGCAGGTCGTGCACGCGGCCTTCTACAACTTCGCCGACGGCGAGGTCGAGCGGCACATCCCGAGTGCGTGGGAGACGATCCCGCCCGAGGCCTCCTTCGCCGCGCGCGAGCGAGGCAGCGCGGCCTCGTTGCGCCGGATCCTCGGTGAGGAGCTGGCTTCCTCGCCGGGTTTGGTACGCGCCGCCGAGCTGACGACCCAGGCCGCGGTCAACACGCCCACCGCGGGCCGCGTGATGTTCGCCGGCATGCGCGCCCTCCCGGTGCCCACCGACCCTGTCGCCCGCCTGTGGCACTCGGCGACCATGCTCCGCGAACACCGCGGTGACGGCCACATCGCCGCCCTCCTCGCCGCGGGCATCGGCGGCACGGAAGCCCATGTGCTCTCGGCGCTCGACATGGGCATCCACCCCCCGGAATCCTTCGGGCGTGTCCAGCACCTGCCGAAGGCTCGGCTGGCTGCGGTCATGGCCGGCCTGCGCTCACGCGGCCTCGTCGACGCGGCGGGCCATTTCACCGACGCGGGGCGCGAGACCAAGCAACGCATCGAGACCCTGACCGATGACCTCGCCGCGGCGCCGTACGACACGTTGTCGCCCGCCGAGCTCGACGAGCTGATCGCCGCACTCGAGCCGATCACGGCGAAGGTGGTGGCCACGGGGTCACAGTGACGAACGGGCCATTTGTATGGATCATGTACGCCCACCACCGACCCTCGGCTGCATGACCTTCACCCACCTCCCTCGGCGTTCGTTCCTCCGTGGCGCCGCCGGCCTCACCGCCGCGACCGCCGCGGGCCTGATCCTGCCTGGCCTTGCCCGAGCAGCCGGGCAAAGCCAACAACAAGAGCCCCGCATCTACAGCTGCGCCGAATGGGGCGCCCGGCCGCCCGCCGATCCGTTGACGACGCTCGACCACCCGGCGAACCGCGTGCTCGTGCACCACATCGCGTGCCCCAACAGCACGGACTATTCGCTGGCCCACGCGTTTCAGGTCGCGCGCGACGACCAGGCCGACCACATCGACAACAACGGCTGGTCCGACACCGGTCAGCACTTCACGATCTCCCGCGGCGGCTACCGCATGGAAGGCCGCCACGGCAGCCTCGACGCGCTGCGCAATGGCAACCAGATCGTGCGCGCCGCACACTGCCCGGGCCAGAACGACAACGCGATCGGCATCGAGAACGAAGGCACGTACACCTCGGTCGAACCGCCGCAAGCGCAGTGGGATTCGCTGGTCGTCTTCATCGCGTACGTCTGCGAGCAGTACGGCATCCCCGTCGAGGAGATCAAGGGCCACCGCGACTACTACAACACCGAATGCCCGGGCGACAAGCTCTACGCGAAGCTGCCGCAGCTGCGTGCGGAAGTCGGCGGCCTGCTCGGCTGAACTCAGTGGAGCCAGCGCATCACGTCGCACAGCTCTTCGGCGTCGAGCCCGCCCAGTTCGTCGATCTCGCCGCGGCGCACGTCCATCAACGTCGTCGCCAGTTCCGCGCCGAAGGCCGATTTCAGCACGTCGTCGGCGACGAACGCGGCCACGGCCTGCTCCAGTGAGCGGGGGAGGCGCACCACTCCCGCGGCGGCGGCGTCCCCGGCCGACAACGTCCCCGGATCCACCTCCACCGGCTCCGGCAACCGTGTCGCGGAATCGAGCCCCGCGATTCCCGCGAACAGCAACGCGGCCACGACCAGATACGGGTTGGCCGTGAGATCAAAACACTTCACTTCGAAATTCGCGGCTGTGTCCCGTTTCCCCGCCGGGCCGCGCACCAACCGCAGCGGTGCTTCCCGGTTTTCCAGGCCCCACGCGGTGTACACCCCGGCCCAGTGGTGCGGTTCGAGCCGCAGGTAGCTCACGACCGACGGAGCCCCGATGGCCAGCAACGCCGGCAACCGCCCGAAAATCCCCGCGGCGAACGACTCGGCGACCTCGCTCAGCCCGAACACCCCGGCGCCGCCGGCGCACAGGTTCCGCTCGCCCTCCCACAGGCTGCAGTGCACGTGCCCGCCGTTGCCCACGCCGCCGGGCGCGAACTTCGGCGTGAACGACGTTTTCAACCCGTGGTTCACCCCCACCGCGCGGATCGTCTCCCGCGCCAGCACCGCGACGTCCGCCGCCCGCACGGGATCGTCGGCGGCCACGGAAACCTCGAACTGCCCCGCCGCGTATTCCGGGTGCACCTGCTCGACGCCGAGGCCCTGACTGTCCAAAGCAGACACCAGATCCCGCACGTATGCCGATTGCTCGGCCAGCCGCGAATACCCGTACGCGGGCCCCGCCACCGGCGCCCCGCCCGGCCCGGCGACCACCCACTCGAGCTCGAACGCCATCCGCGCCGAGTACCCGCGGCCGGCCAGTTTTGCCACCGCCGTCGCCGCCAGCGCCCGCGAGTCCTGCGGGTGCGGCTCGCCTTCCTGGTCGTAGCGCAGGGCCGGCGCCCACGCCCACCCCCGCTGCGCGTCGAGCACCGTGAGCGCGTCGAGGTCCGGGTGCAGCCGCAGGTCGCCGACGGGGCCGAGCGAGTACGCGCCCGACGTGATCGTGTCCGTGCACAGGAAGAAGTCGAACGAGTTCGACGCGCCCACGCCCCACGCCGCGGCCTCGGCGAGCCGGCTCACCGGCACCGCCTTCACACGGGAGATGCCGGAGTTGTCGACGAAGGTCAGCGCCACCAGCTCGACCCCCGAACGGCCCAGCAGCGCAGCCTCCTCGGCACCCCGCCTGGAAAGTTCAACCCGATCGAGCTGGCTCATCCTGCCCCCGCGATGTTCACTGTGTAGTTCACGCCGTCGTCCTCGGCGGCCGTGGGACCACCTGCTGCTTCCGGACGAAGGAGCGCATCGTGTCAGACATCGTCGAAACCCGTCCAGCGCTGCGGCGCACCCTGTCGGTGTGGCAGGCCGTGGGCCTGTCCGTGGCGCTCATGGCGCCGAGTATGGCCGCCAACATCAACCCCCAGCAGACCGCGGCCGCCGCCGGGCGGGCCGTGCCGCTGGCTTTCCTGCTCTCGGCCGCCGGCGTGCTGCTGGTCGCCTACGGCTTCGTCCGCCTCTGCCAGCACTACCACCACGCGGGCTCGGTCTACGCGTTCGTCGGCGCGACGCTCGGCCCGCGCGCCGGTGTGGTGTCCGGCATCGGGCTGCTCGGCACGTACACCTTCTACGCCGTGGTCACGAGCTCGGCCGCGGGCACGCTCGGCACGGCGTTCCTCACGCAGGTGGGGATCTGGCCGAACCCGCCCTGGTGGGGGCCGTTCGTGCTCACGGGCGTCGCGCTCGTCGGCAGCTGGCTGCTCGCGGTGGCGCCCGCGCGCCGAGGCACGTCGACGCTGCTCGCCGTGGAAGGCGCGACGATCGCGGTGATCCTCCTGGTCACCGCCGTGATCCTGGTCCGCCTGATCGCCGGCAACGCACCCAACGACGCCCACTTCACGATGTCCGTGTTCACCTTCACGCCGGACATCGGCCTGTCCGGCGTGTTCCTCGGCGCCGTGTTCGGCTTCCTGTCCTTCGCGGGCTTCGAAGCCGCCGCGACGCTCGGCGAGGAGACCCGCGACCCGCGCCGCAACATCCCGCGCGCCATCCTCGGCACGGCCATCTTCGGCGGCGCCTTCTTCGTGATCGTGACGGCCGTGGAGATGATGGCGTTCCGCTCCGACGCCCAGGCCTTCCACGACTCGCCCTCCCTGCTCGGCGACCTGGGCAGCACGTTCGTCGGCTCGTGGGCCGGCGACGTGATCAGTGTGGGCGCCGCGATCAGCGCGTTCGGCTGCTGCCTCGCCTGCGTGGTCGGCGGCTCGCGCCTGCTCTTCGCCCTGGGCCGCGACGCCTTCGACGGCCGCGGCATCGGCCGCACGTCCCCGAAGGGCACACCGGTCATCGCCGTCACGACCGTCGCCCTGGCGGCCGCGCTGATCATCGTCGTGTGCGCCGTGTTCTTCGGCGCGACGGCGGCGGACACCTTCGCGTGGTCGGGATCCATCGGCACGTTGATCCTTTTGGTCATCTACCTGCTGACCACCCTCGGCGCCATCCTGTTGCTCTTCGTGCGCCGCCGCATGCACGTCCCGTGGTGGCACCTGATCTTCCCCCTCGGCGCGCTCGCGCTGCTGGGCTACACGGTGTACGTCAACGTCGTCCCCTACCCGACCGAGGGCCCGGCCCGCTGGTTCCCCGTCGCGGCGGGCGCGGTGCTCGTGCTGGCCGTGGTCTTGGTCCTCGCGGCGCCCGGCTTCGCCCGTAGGGTGGGGGAACGGCTGGGCGTCACCGAAGGAGGCCGATGAGCGAGGTGCTGGACTTCGTCGCGGAGGCGCCGCTGGTGGACCACCACTGCCACGGAGTGGTGACGGGCGAGGTGGAACGCGAGGGCTTCGAGCGGATGCTCACGGAGGCCGACGCGGTGTCGCCGCTGGGAACGTCGCTGTTCGACTCGCTCATCGGGCTCGCCGTGCGCGAGCGGTGCGCGCCGGTGCTCGACCTGCCGAAGCACGCGCCGGCCGACGAGTACCTCGCACGGCGAGCGGAGCTGGGAGCCGACGAGGTCAACCGGCGGTTCCTGCGCGGCACGGGGACCACCGACTTCCTGCTCGACGGCGGATTCCAGCCCGACGAGCTCACCGGCACCACCGAGTTCGCCCGCCTCGCCGGCGCCCGTGCCCACGACGTGGTGCGGCTCGAGCAGGTCGCCGAGGACGTGGTGCGCGCCGGCACGACCGCGAGCCGGTTCGCCGCGGACTTCGAGGCGGAGCTGGAAAAACGAGCGAAACACGCGGCCGGGGTGAAGTCGATCGCCGCGTACCGGGTGGGGCTGGAGCTGTCGGGTGAGCGGCCCGACGCCGTCGAGGTGGTCGACGCGGCCGGGCGGTGGCTCTCGCGCTTCGGGGCCGGGCTGGGGCTGCGCCTGGCCGACGAGGTGCTGCACCGCCACCTCGTCTGGACGGGTATCGACCTCGGGCTGCCCGTGCAGTTCCACGTGGGCTACGGCGATTCCGACGTGGACCTGCACCGGTGCGATCCCTTGCTGCTCACCGGATTCCTGCGTGCCACGCGCGAGACGGGCGTGCCGATCCTGCTGCTGCACAACTACCCGTTCCACCGCAACGCCGCCTACCTCGCGCAGGTCTTCGAGCACGTCTTCGTGGACACGGGCCTCATCACGCACAACGCCGGCTTCCGCGCGCCGGCGATCCTGGCCGAGACGCTGGAGCTCGTGCCGTTCGGCAAGCTGCTGTTCTCGACCGACGCGTTCGGCCTCGCGGAGCTCTACCACCTCGGCACAACCCTGTTCCGCCAAGGACTTTCCGACTTCCTGCGGTCCGCTTTTGCCGCCGACGCACTGTCCGAAGTGGACGCGCGGCGCCTCGTCCGCCTCGCCGGCCACGAGAACGCCACCCGGATCTACCGCCTGGAGCCCCGATGACCGACCTGGCCGCGCGCTGGCGTGCCGCTCTCGCCGACGAGCTGCCGGATGCCGTCGAGCTGCGCCACCGGCTCCACGCCGACCCGCGCGCGTCCGGCGACGAGGAGGACACCGCGCGCGTGGTGGCCGCCGCGCTGGGCGCCGGCGAAGGGGCGCGCGTCGCCAAGACGGGACGGCTGGTCGAGCTGCCCGGCGAGCACGCCGGCCCCGCCGTCGCACTGCGGGCGGAGATGGACGCGTTGCCGATCGTCGAGCGCACGGGTGCGGCGTGGGCCTCGGACTCCGGACTGATGCACGCGTGCGGCCACGACGTGCACCTGGCCGCGCTGGTCGCCGTCTGCCGGGCGGCGCGGCGCGTCGGCGTGCCGCGGCGGCTGGTCGCGGTGCTGCAGCCGCGTGAGGAGACGTCGCCTTCGGGCGCGCTGGACATCGTCGAGTCGGGGGCACTGGAGGAGCTCGGCGTGGACACCGTCATCGGCGCCCACGTGCAGCCGCGGCTGGCGCACAACGTCGTCTCGGCCGCGCCCGGGCCGGTGAACGCGTCGACCGACGAGTTCGAGATCGTGCTCCACGGCCAGGGCGGCCACGCGGGGTACCCGCACCTCGTGCGCGACCCGGTGCTGGCGCTGAGCCAGCTCGTGGTGAGCCTGCAGCAGCTCGCGAGCCGCCGGATCGACCCCGTGCACGGCGCCGTCTGCACGGTCGGGCGCATCCACGCCGGCACGGCCGCCAACGTCGTCCCGAACACCGCGACCGCGCTCGGCTCGCTGCGGCTCATGCGCGCGACCGACCGCGTACACGCGCTGGAGGTGCTGGCCGAGATCGTGCACTCCACCGCCCGCGCGTACGGCTGCACCGCCGACCTGCAGATCAGCCCGTGCGAGCCCGTGCTGGTCAACGACCCGGCGCTCGCGGCGGCCGCCCAGACCTGGCTGCTCGACGGCGGCGCCGACGTCGACGTGGACTTCCGCTCCTTCGGCGCCGATGACTTCGCCCACTACTGCGGCACCGGCACCCGCGGGCTGATGCTGTTCGTCGGCCTCGGCGACACCGCGGGCGCACCCAGCCTGCACGACGAGGTGTTCCTGCCCGAGGACGCCGCCGTCGGGCAGGTCGCGCGGGGCCTGATGGCCGGGTACCTCGCCGCTCTGCAGCCGGGCGGCTACGAGTAGTCACCTTCGCGACCGGACCGTGACCGGTCCTTCACGAACCCTTCGGCGGCGCCCTCACCACACCGGAGCATTGACGCGCTACGGTGACCGCGTGTATTCCGCCTCGGCAGCCTTCCTGGCCACGATCCCGAGCCCCGACCGCGGTGTGTGGCACCTGGGGTTCATCCCGATCCGTGCCTACGCACTGTGCATCATCGCCGGCATCATCGTGGCGATCTGGTGGGGAGAGCGCAGGTGGGCCGCGCGCGGGGGCACCAAGGGGACCGTGATCGACGTCGCGGTGTTCGCCGTGCCGTTCGGCCTCGTCGGCGGCCGCCTCTACCACGTGATCACCGACCCCGAGCTGTACTTCACGGCCGGCAAGAACCCGTGGAACGCCTTCGCCATCTGGGACGGCGGCCTCGGCATCTGGGGCGCCATCGCCCTCGGTGGCGTCGGCGCCCTGATCGCCTGCCGCCGCAAGGGCATCCCGCTGCCGGCGCTGGCCGACGCGCTCGCCCCCGGCATCGTCACGGCCCAGGCCATCGGCCGCATCGGCAACTACTTCAACCAGGAGCTCTACGGCGCGCACACCGACCTGCCGTGGGGCCTGGAGATCTACCAGCGCATCGACCCGGCGACCGGCTTGCCCGATGCCCTCACCGGTGTCGCCGTGGGCCACGTGCCGCTGGCAGACAGCCCGGTGCACCCGACCTTCCTGTACGAGCTGATCTGGAACCTGCTCGTCGCCCTCGTCGTCGTGTGGGCCGACCGCCGCTTCAAGCTCGGCCACGGCCGCGCGTTCGCCCTGTACGTGGCCGGCTACACCCTCGGCCGCTGCTGGATCGAACTCATGCGCACCGACACGGCCAACCACATCCTGGGCCTGCGCGTGAACGTCTGGGTCGCGATCCTCGTGTTCCTGGGAGCGGTGACGTTCATGATCTTGGCGAAGAAGAAGGGCCCGCGCGAGCTGCCCGAGACGCTGCACAGCCGCGGGGACGAACGTGACGCGGTTGCGGAGCCTTCTGAAGCTTCGGGCTCTGCGGATTCTGCGGAAGCGGCTGAGTCTTCCCCGTCGGAGTCCGCTTCGGACACCGCCGCCCCACCGTCCGAACCCGACGCGGACACCCTCGACGAAATCACGGTCGACGCAGGGTCCGCTTCCTCCGGTTCGGATTCGGACAAGCCTGAGAAGTCCTGACCCTCGGTTTTCACCACGCACAAGGTCCCCGGCTCGAAGTCGAGCCGGGGACCTCGTGCGTTGCGGGGTCAGCCGAGCGGCGAGCCGCCGAAGTAGTCGTCGTCTCCGGCGGAGCGGTCTTCGCCGCGGGGGCGGCGCGGGGAGGGCGGGTCCTGGCGCTTCGGGGTGCCGCGGCCGGCGAGGGGGTTGGTGAACTCGTCGTCGTCCGGGGTGGTGAAGCGCGAGCGCGGGTCCTCGTGCCGGGGTGCAGTGTGCCGGCCCTGGTCCGGCCCGGGCGAAGGCGGCGAATGCGGCGAATGCGGTGCCGGAGGCGCGGGCGGTGCCGACGGCTTGCGGTCGGCCAGCGGGTCGGCGAAGTCGTCGTCCGGCGGGGGAGCGCTGTGGCGGCCGGGCGGCGGCGGAGCCGGGCTCGACGGTGAAGCGCTGCTCGCCAGCGGGTCGTCCGTCGAGAAGCCCTTCGGCTCCTCCGCGGCGGCCGGGTAGGTCGAGCGGTTCGAGTCGGCGAGGAAGTCGCGCGAGCCCGTGCGGGCTTCGAGGACCTCCTCGGGCGACAGGCCCTCCTGCAACTCCTCGTACATGTCCTTCGCGTCGCCGAGCTTGGCGTCGGCCAGGGCGCGCACCTCGGGGTCGGCGAAGGCCTTGCCGGACGCGACGTCCTTCCACGTCAGCTCGCCGGCGTCGACCTTGCGCTTGACCAGGCGCAGCGCGGCCGGGGCGTCGGGCTTCGAGGCGGCGGTCTTGAGCGCCTCGATGCGTTCGGGGGTGTCGGTCTGCGGCAGCGGCTTCAGGCGGATCTTCTCGAGGTCCTTCAGCAGCTGCCGCGACTTGCTCACGGTGCTGTCGAGCGCCGATTCCGCCTCGCGGATCTCCGGCGTCTTCCACGCGTCCTGCGCGGGGGTGGGCCGTGACATGACGGCGGGTCCTCTCAGTCGTCGATGCGGCCGCTGATCCGGCCGCTGCCGGAGTGCGCCGGGGTACGGCTCTTGCGGCTGTCCCAGTAGTCCTTGTTGTCCTCGTGGTTGCCGCGGGACTCCTCGACGCCGTCCTTCACGGAGTCCTTGATGTCGCCCACGTCGCCGGCGATGTCGGAGGCGTTGTCCTTGATGTCGCCGACGTCGCCCGCGATGCCCTTGCCGATGTCGATCACGTCGGAGACGCTGCCGACGTCCTTGATCTTCGCCAGCTGCGACCCGATGTCCTTCACCGAGTTCCACAGGTCGCCGACCTTCTGCACGATGTCCTTGATCATGTCGATGATCGAGATCAGCGAGTTGATGAGCGGCAGGATCTCCGACAGCCCGGTGATCGCGTCGGCGATCCACCCCGCGATCGGCACGCACGCTTCGGCCGCCATCACCAGCAGCCGGTCGATCAGGCTCTTCAACAGGTCGAGCGCCTTGGCCGCCAGCTTCTGCGACGTGTCCGACAGCAGCTCGAACCCCTTGGCGATCAGCTCCGCGATCCCGGCCTCCGCGGCCAGCCCCGCGCGCCACCCGAGGTCCACGTACGCCTTGTGCGCCAGCGACGCCGGGCCCGACCAGCTGTCGCCGAGGATCTTCTCGTTCCCCACCATCACGGTCGAGAACGCCTTCATCGCCTCGGCGATGTTGCGCCACGCCTCGGCGTCGGCGGAGATCTTCGAGAAGTCACCCGTGATCGGCTCGATGAACATCTGCGTGAGCGTCTGGCCGGTGATCTGCTGGAAGATCCACTCGACCGCCATGACCTCCACGCCGGCTTCCTTGACGAGGTCCTGGATGTCCTCGCCGGACGTGTCCTCGGGCGGCTGGAGCTGTTCGCTGATCGAGCTGCCCTCGTCGAACCCGCTCGGCGACGTTGCCGGCGCGGCGCCGGGATCCCCGCCGGACGACGCGGGTGTATCGCCACCGTCATCGGAGTCGTCGTCATCGTCCGAGTCGTCGTCCTCGGGCTCGTCGGAGTCGTCCTCGTCGTCCTTCTTCTTTTTCTCGTCCTTGTCCTCGTCGCCCTTGTTCTTGCCGTCCTCGTCCTCGCCCTGCCCCGGGCGCTTGCGCTCGTCGCCCTCGTCCTGGCCGGGCCGGTTCGGGTGGTTCGGGTCGTCCGGCTGGTGCCCCTGCGGTGGCACGCCAGGCGCCGGAGTGCCGGGGGTGTGCTGCTGCGGCGGCGAACCCGGCCGGTTCGGCGGCGTGTTCGGGTGCGGCGGCGGTGTGTTCGGGTGCCCTTGCTGGGGCGTGGCAGGGTGCGTCGGCGTGTGGTGCGTCGTCCCGCCGGACCCGCCCGGGTGGCTGTGCCTGGCCATGTCGTTCCCCCTCGGTGGTGGTCGGAGTCAGTGGTGGGTGGTCACTTCGCGCCGACCTCGTCGATCGCGATGCCGAATTCCTTGAGGATCGCGGCGACCTGGCCGTCGTGGTGGTCGTAGGAGTCGGCGGCGGAGCGGACGCCCTGGCTCAGCGAGGTGAGGCGGTTGTCGCCGAAGTCGAGGGTGCTGCCGTAGAGGTTGCCCACCAGGTCCACCACGGGCTGCAGCAAAGCGAACAGGCCGGTGAAGCCCGACTTGTCGCACGCGGTGGTGCGCATGTAGTCCTTGATCTTGCCGACCTGGGCGTGCAGCCCGTCGACGACGTCCGCGTACTCGCGCATGACGTCGGTGTGTACGTCGAAGTCCGACACCGATTCCCTCCCCGTGATCGTCGGTCGACGAACACTATGGCAGGAAGTGATCACCCAGCGTGGGGTGTTTCGGGAAATCCACCGGATAGGAAATCGAAATCCGACAAATCAGACAAGTGTCTACAAAGGACGATCAGAGGTCCGGCAGCCCGAGCTCGAGGTTCGGCGCCTGGAGCCCACCGTCCACTTCGAGCACCTTGCCCGTCACGTACGCGCCGGCCGGCGAAGCCAGGTACAGCACCGCCGAAGCCACGTCCTCCGCGGAACCGATGCGCTGCAGCGGGGTCGCGTTCTCCATCTTCACGCGGATCTCTTCGTTGCCCGCCACCAGTTCCAGTGCCGACGTGAGCACCGAACCGACGCAGATGGCGTTCACGCGCACCTTCGGCGCGAGGTCCACGGCGGCCAGCCGCGTGTAGTGCGACAGCGCGGCCTTCGCCGTGCCGTAGGCGAGAAAGCCGCGGCCCTGTACGCGGCCCATGATCGACGAGATGTTGACCACCGCACCGCCGCTTTCGAGCAGTGCCGGGGTCGCGGCGACGGTCAGCGCGTGGGCGGTCGCGACGTTGAACCGGAACGCTTCCTCGAGGAAGTCCGTCGTCGACTCGGTGAACGGCCTCGGGTACGTGCCGCCGACGTTGTTGACGACGATGTCAAGCCGTCCGAAAGCGGCCAGGGCTTCCGAAGCCAGCGCGCCGGCCGCCGCCGGGTCCGACAGGTCGGCCGTCACCACGTGCGCACGGCGCCCGGCCGCGGCCACGCTGGCGGCCACCTCGTTCAGCTGGGACTCGGTGCGCGAGGCGATGACCACGTCGGCGCCCGCCTCGGCGAGCGCCACGGCGGTGGCCGCGCCGATGCCGCGACCGGCGCCGGTGACCACCGCGACCTTGTCCGTGACGCGGAACCGATCGAGGATCATGCGGCGGACGCTAACACGTTTCACCGGCGAGCGGCATCGGTCACACAGGTGGTCGCTCGAGCCGGGAAGACCCCAGGAAAACGGCCGGAAACGGCTGTGTCAGGCCGGATGCGTAAAAGCCCGGTTACACTTGACGGCAACCGCCCAGATCCGATAGTTAGCTAAGCGAACGACCTGGGTGCCATCAGGAACTACGTCGTTCCGCGCAGCCAGATCGTTACCGTTCACCGCCGTCCGGGGCGCTCTGAGGTGCTGCTCCGGTGTTTCCCAGGTGTTAAAGTCGCGCTAACAAGCGGGCCATCGTCGTCCCGTGCGCTCCCCACGGCCGGTTCGCCGGTCTCGCACGAAGACGACGAAGGAGGTCCCTTTTCCATGATCTTCTCCGCCATTCCCGGCAAGCAGGGTCTCTACGACCCGGCGACCGAGCTGGACTCCTGCGGTGTGGCCATGGTGGCCGACATCAAAGGGCGCCGCTCCCACGGCATCGTCGCCGACGGGCTGACCGCGCTGGCGAACCTCGAGCACCGCGGCGCCGCGGGCGCCGAACCGACGAGTGGTGACGGCGCGGGCATCCTGCTGCAACTGCCCGACGAGCTGCTGCGCGCCGAAGCCGGCTTCGTCCTGCCTCGAGCGGGTGCCTACGCGGCCGGTATCGCGTTCCTGCCCGGCGACGCCGAGCAGCGCCGCAAGGCCGTCGAGCTGGCCGAACGCATCGCCGCCGAGGAAGGCCTCGACGTCCTCGGCTGGCGCGAGGTCCCCGTCGACGCGGACCGGGCCGGAATCGGTCCCACGGCGCGTTCGGTGATGCCGCACTTCGCCATGCTGTTCGTCGCGTCGCCGGGCGGGGAAGCCGGGCTGGAGCTCGAACGGCTGGTCTTCTGCCTGCGCAAGCGCGTGGAGCACGAGAGCGTGGCCTCGGACTGCGGCACGTACTTCCCGTCGCTGTCGGCGCGCACGATCGTCTACAAAGGCATGCTCACCACCGCGCAGCTGCCCGCGTTCTTCACCGACCTCACCGACGAGCGGCTCGAGAGCGCGATCGCCCTGGTGCACTCGCGGTTCTCCACCAACACGTTCCCGTCGTGGCCGCTCGCGCACCCGTTCCGGTTCGTGGCGCACAACGGCGAGATCAACACCGTGCGTGGCAATCGCAACCGCATGCGCGCCCGCGAGGCGCTGCTGGAGTCCGACCTGATCCCGGGCGACCTCGCGCGGCTGTACCCGATCTGCTCGCCCGACGCGTCGGACTCGGCGTCGTTCGACGAGGTGCTGGAGCTGCTGCACCTCGGTGGCCGGTCGCTGCCTCACGCCGTCCTGATGATGATCCCGGAGGCGTGGGAGAACCACGCCACGATGGACCCGGCGCGGCGTGCGTTCTACCAGTTCCACGCGAGCCTGATCGAGCCGTGGGACGGCCCGGCCTGTGTCACGTTCACCGACGGCACGCTCGTCGGCGCGGTCCTCGACCGCAACGGCCTGCGTCCGGCGCGCTGGTGGCAGACGGTCGACGGCCGCGTGGTCCTCGCCAGCGAGGCCGGCGTGCTCGACGTGGCCCCCGGCGACGTCGTGGCGAAGGGCCGCCTCAAACCGGGCCGGATGTTCCTCGTGGACACCGAGGCCGGCCGGATCGTCTCCGACGACGAGGTGAAGTCGGCGCTGGCCGCGGAACAGCCGTACGAGGGCTGGCTGCACGCCGGGCTGCTGAAGCTGGCCGACCTGCCCGACCGCGACCACGTGGTGCAGAGCCACGACTCCGTGCTGCGCCGCCAGCTCGCCTTCGGCTACACCGAGGAAGAGCTCAAGATCCTGCTGGCGCCGATGGCCGCCAAGGGTGCCGAGCCGATCGGTTCGATGGGCACCGACACCCCGGTCGCCGCGCTGTCGAAGCGTTCGCGGCTGCTGTACGAGTATTTCAAGCAGAACTTCGCGCAGGTCACCAACCCACCGCTCGACGCGATCCGCGAAGAGCTCGTGACCTCGATGGCGCGCATCATGGGCCCGGAGCGCAACCTGCTCGCGCCCGGCCCCGCGTCGTGCCGGCACCTGAACCTGCCGTACCCCGTCATCGACAACGACGAGCTCGCCAAGCTCATCCACGTCAACGACGACGGCGACCTGCCGGGCTTCGCGTGCAGTGTCCTTTCCGGACTGTACGAAGTGGACGGCGGGGCTGAGGCGCTGGCCGCCGCGATCGAGCGAGTACGCCGTGAGGCGTCGGAGGCGATCGCCGCCGGGGCGCGCACGCTCGTGCTCTCCGACCGCGACTCCGACCACCGGATGGGGCCGATCCCGTCGCTGCTGCTGGTCTCCGCGGTGCACCACCACCTGGTGCGCACCAAGGAACGCCTGCGCGTCGCGCTCGTCGTGGAGACGGGCGACGCGCGCGAGGTGCACCACATCGCCGTGTTGCTGGGCTACGGCGCCGCCGCGGTGAACCCGTACCTCGCGTTCGAGACGATCGAGGACATGATCGCCCAGGGCGCGATCACGGGGATCGAGTCGGGCAAGGCGATCCGCAACTACGTGCAGGCGCTCGTGAAGGGCGTCCTGAAGATCATGTCGAAGATGGGCATCTCCACCGTCGGCGCGTACACGGCGGCGCAGGTGTTCGAGTCGCTCGGCCTGAGCCAGGACCTGCTCGACGAGTACTTCACCGGCACGTCGTCGAAGCTCGGCGGCGTGGGGCTCGAAGTGCTGGCCGAGGAGGTCGCGGTGCGCCACCGCCGCGCCTACCCGGACAACCCGACCGACCGTGTCCACCGTGGACTCGACACCGGCGGCGAGTACGCCTACCGCCGCGAGGGCGAGCTGCACCTGTTCACGCCGGAGACGGTGTTCCTGCTGCAGCACGCGTCGAAGACCGGGCGCGAAGAGGTCTACCGCAAATACACCGAAGAGGTGCACCGGCTCTATCGCGAGGGCGGCGCGCTGCGCGGGCTGTTCAAGTTCCGCGACAGCGCGCGCGAGCCCGTGCCGCTCGACGAGGTGGAGCCCGTCGAGGCGATCCTCAAGCGCTTCAACACCGGCGCCATGTCCTACGGCTCGATCTCGGCCGAGGCCCACGAGACGCTCGCCATCGCGATGAACCGCATCGGCGGCCGCTCCAACACCGGTGAAGGCGGCGAGGACCCGGAGCGCCTCTACGACTCCGAGCGCCGCAGCGCGATCAAGCAGGTCGCGAGTGGCCGGTTCGGCGTCACGAGCGAGTACCTCGTGAACGCCAGCGACATCCAGATCAAGATGGCGCAGGGCGCGAAGCCGGGTGAAGGTGGCCAGTTGCCGCCGAACAAGGTGTACCCGTGGATCGCGCGCACGCGGCACTCGACGCCCGGCGTCGGGCTGATCTCGCCGCCGCCGCACCACGACATCTACTCCATCGAGGACCTGGCGCAGCTCATCCACGACCTCAAGAACGCCAACGAGCAGGCCCGCGTCCACGTGAAGCTGGTGTCCTCGCTCGGGGTCGGCACGGTCGCGGCCGGCGTTTCCAAGGCCCACGCCGACGTGGTGCTCATCTCCGGGCACGACGGCGGCACCGGCGCCTCGCCGATGAACTCGCTCAAGCACGCCGGTACGCCGTGGGAGATCGGCCTCGCCGAGACCCAGCAGACGTTGCTGCTCAACGGTTTGCGCGACCGCATCACGGTGCAGGTCGACGGCGCCATGAAGACCGGGCGCGACGTGGTGATCGCGGCGCTGCTCGGCGCCGAGGAGTACGGCTTCGCGACGGCCCCCCTCGTCGTCGCGGGCTGCGTGATGATGCGCGTCTGCCACCTCGACACGTGCCCGGTCGGCGTCGCGACGCAGAGCCCCGAGCTGCGCAAGCGGTACACCGGCCAGGTCGAGCACGTCGTGAAGTTCTTCGAGTTCGTGGCCCAGGAGGTGCGGGAAACGCTGGCGCAGCTGGGTTTCCGCACGCTCGACGAGGCCATCGGGCACGCCGAGGTGCTCGACACGGCCGAGGCGCAGGCGCACTGGAAGGCGGCCGGGCTCGACCTGAAGCCGATCTTCGAGGTCCCGACCGAAACGCCGTACGGCGGGGCGAAGCGGCGCGTACGGGCGCAGGACCACGGCCTGGAGCACGCCCTGGACCGCACGCTCATCCAGCTCGCCGAGGCGGCGCTGGAAGACGCGCACCCGGTGCGCCTCGAACTGCCGGTGCGCAACGTGAACCGCACCGTCGGCACGCTGCTGGGCTCGGAGATCACCCGCCGCTACGGCGGTGAAGGCCTGCCCGAGGACACGATCCACGTGCTGCTCACCGGTTCGGCCGGGCAGTCGCTGGGCGCGTTCCTCCCGCGCGGCATCACGCTCGACATGGTCGGCGACGCCAACGACTACGTCGGCAAGGGTCTCTCGGGCGGCCGCATCATCGTGCGGCCCGACCCCGAAGCCGTGTTCTCTGCCGAGCGTCAGACGATCGCGGGCAACACGCTCGCGTACGGCGCCACGGCGGGCGAGATGTTCCTGCGGGGCCAGGTGGGCGAACGCTTCTGCGTGCGCAACTCCGGCGCCACGGTCGTCGCCGAGGGCGTCGGCGACCACGCCTTCGAGTACATGACCGGCGGCCGCGCCGTGGTGCTCGGCCCGACGGGCCGCAACCTCGCGGCCGGCATGTCCGGCGGCACCGCGTACGTGCTCGACCTCGACCGCGCCAAGGTCAACGGTGACATGGTGGATCTGTCCGTGCCGGGTTCCGAGGACCTGGCGTGGCTCAAGCAGATCGTGCAGCAGCACCACGACCTGACCCGCTCGGCGGTGGCCGCGTCGCTCCTCGGCGACTGGACGCGGCGTTCGGCGGCCTTCACCAAGGTGATGCCGCGCGACTACCAGCGGGTCCTCGACGCGGCGAAGGCAGCTCGCGCTGACGGCCGCGACGTCGACGAAGCGATCATGGAGGCCGCTCGTGGCTGACCCGACGGGTTTCATGAAGAACCGGCGCGAAGAGCCGAAGAAGAGGTCCAAAGAGGACCGTCTCGCCTCCTGGGGCGAGGTCTACGCCGATGTCGAACCGGCGCAGCGCAACGAGACCGTGCGCACGCAGGCCTCGCGCTGCATGGACTGCGGCATCCCGTTCTGTCACTCCGGCGGCACGGGTTGCCCGCTCGGCAACCTGATCCCGGAGTGGAACGACCTCGTCCGCCGTGGTGACTGGGCCGCGGCGAGCGACCGGCTGCACGCCACCAACAACTTCCCCGAGTTCACCGGGAAGCTGTGCCCGGCGCCGTGCGAGGCCGGCTGCGTGCTGTCGATCTCGCCGCTGTCGGGCGGGCCGGTGGCCATCAAGCGGGTGGAGGCGACGATCGCCGACCAGTCGTGGGAATCCGGGTACGTGCAGCCGCAGGTGTCGGAGGTGTCCTCGGGCCGCCGCGTCGCCGTGGTCGGCTCCGGGCCGGCCGGGCTCGCCGCCGCGCAGCAGTTAACCCGCGCGGGCCACGAGGTCACGGTGTTCGAGCGCGACGACCGCCTCGGCGGCCTGCTGCGCTACGGCATCCCCGAGTTCAAGATGGAGAAGAAGGTCCTCGACCGGCGCCTCTCGCAGCTGCGCAAGGAAGGCACGCGGTTCGTCACCGGCTGCGAGGTCGGCGTGGACCTGACCGTGGAGGACCTGCGCGAGCAGTTCGACGCCGTGGTGCTCGCCGTGGGCGCGCTGCGCGGCCGCGACGACCAGACCACGCCGGGCCGGGAGCTGCGCGGGGTCCACCTCGCGATGGAGCACCTCGTGCCCGCCAACCGGTTCGTGGAGGGCGACGGCCCGTCGCCGATCGACGCGGCCGGCAAGCACGTGGTCGTGATCGGCGGTGGCGACACCGGCGCCGACTCCTACGGCACGGCCACCCGCCAGGGCGCGCTGTCGGTGACGCAGCTGGACCAGTACCCCGTGCCGCCGACGAGCCGCGACGACGACCGCTCGCCGTGGCCGACGTGGCCCTACATCCTGCGCACCTACCCGGCGCACGAGGAGGCCGGCGAGCGCAAGTTCGCCGTGGCCGTGAAGCGGTTCGTCGACGACGGCGCCGGCAACGTCAAGGCCCTTGAGCTGCAGCAGGTCCGCGTGATGAAGGACCCGGAGACGGGCCGGCGCGAGGTCGTGCCGACCAGCGACGAGGTCGAGGTGCTGCCCGCCGACCTGGTGCTGCTGGCGATCGGCTTCGAGGGCGTGGAGCGGATGCCGCTGCTCGACGGTCTCGGCCTTTCCCTGACGCGGCGCGGCACTTTGTCGTGCGGCGCCGACTGGCAGACCGGGACGCCGGGCGTGTTCGTCTGCGGCGACGCCCACCGCGGCGCGTCGCTGGTGGTGTGGGCCATTGCCGAGGGGCGGTCCGTGGCCAATGCCGTGGACGCGTTCCTCATGGGCGACTCGGACCTGCCGTCGCCGGTGCACCCGACGGCGTTGCCGCTCGCCGTGGTCTGACCCCTCGTCCTCCAGGCCCCACGTTCTGCAGGCCCCCAGCGCAATGGCGCGCTGGGGGCCTGTTTTTCAGCGGTGCCCTGGCGCGGGTGAACTTCCCGGCACACACGGTGGTCGCCGCTGACCGTCGAGAGTGGAGCTTCGGCAAGACCGGTGCCGTTTCGGTGCTCGACCACGGCAAGCTGAAGCAGGTCGTGAAGAACCTGCCGTCCGCGGCCGGGACCGACGGCAGGGCCGGCGCCGGCCCCGCGGACGTCGAGTTCGTCCGCGGCACCATGGCGATCCTCGGCCAGACGCTCAACTCGTGGTGACCTTTGCCAAGGACGGCATCGCCACGCCGCCCTCGGACGGCGTGCTGACGCGGATCGAGAAGAACGGCAAGAAGACCGTGCTCGCGTCCGCCGGCCTGGCCCAGGCCACCGGCCTCGCGATCGACGGCGACGACGTGTACATCGCCAACCACGGTACGTCGCCGAGCACGGGAAAGCCGTCGGGCTCGATCGAGAAGCTGACGGTGCGCAACTGAGGCCCGGCTCCGGGCGGACGGGGCCCGTTCTCCCGGAGCCCGCCGTCGGCGGTGGGCGAAACGTGAAGCAGATTTCTCGTCGCGGCGACCCGTCGCGCTGTACCTGCCAGGACGAACCGGACGTGTGACCCGCGCCGCCCTCCCGGAACCACGCGGGCGGCGAACCTTATCCTGGGAGCCGTGAACTGGACAGTGGACGTTCCCGTCGACACGCTTCCCGAGCTCCCGCCGCTTCCGCCCGAGCTGCGTTCGCGCCTCGACGCGGCCCTGGCCCTGCCCGCCGCGCAGCAGCCCGAGTGGCCTGACGTCGAGCTGGCCAAGCGCGTCCGGGGCGTGTTGGAGAGCGTGCCGCCGATCACCGTGCCCGCCGAGATCGACCGGCTGCAGAGCAGGCTCGCGATGGTCGCGCGCGGCGAGGCCTTCCTGCTGCAGGGCGGCGATTGCGCCGAGACGTTCGAGTCCAACACCGAGCCCCACATCCGCGCCAACCTGCGCACGCTGCTGCAGATGGCCGTGGTCCTCACCTACGGCGCGAGCCTGCCCGTGGTGAAGATGGGCCGCATCGCCGGCCAGTACGCGAAGCCTCGTTCGGCGGCCACCGACGCGCTGGGCCTGCCCGTGTACCGCGGCGACATCATCAACTCGCTGGTGCCCAAGCCCGAGCTGCGCGTGCCCGACCCGGGCCGCATGATCCGCGCGTACGCCAACGCGGGTGCCGCCATGAACCTGGTCCGCGCCCTCACCGGCGCCGGCATGGCCGACCTGCACCAGGTGCACGACTGGAACAAGGACTTCGTGTCGGCCTCGCCGGCGGCGCAGCGCTTCGAAGCGCTCGCCAACGAGATCGACCGCGGCCTGCGGTTCATGAACGCCTGCGGCGTCACCGACACGTCGCTGCAGTCCACCGAGATCTTCGCCAGCCACGAGGCCCTGCTGCTCGACTACGAGCGCGCCCTGCTGCGCCTGGACAACGCCGACGCGGCCAACCCCAAGCTGTACAACCTGTCCTCGCACTTCCTCTGGATCGGCGAGCGCACCCGCCAGCTCGACGGCGCGCACATCGCGTTCGCGGAGCTGCTGTCCAACCCGATCGGCCTCAAGATCGGCCCGACGACCACGCCCGAGCAGGCGCTGGAGTACGTCGAGCGCCTCGACCCGCGCCACGAAGAGGGCCGGCTCACGCTCATCTCGCGCATGGGCAACGGCAAGGTCCGCGAGGTGCTGCCCGCGATCGTCGAGAAGGTCGAGGCCTCGGGCCACAAGGTCATCTGGCAGTGCGACCCGATGCACGGCAACACGCACGAGTCGTCCACCGGCTACAAGACCCGCCACTTCGACCGCATCGTCGACGAGGTGCAGGGCTTCTTCGAGGTGCACCACAAGCTCGGCACCTACCCGGGCGGCATCCACGTGGAACTCACGGGCGAAGACGTCACCGAATGCCTCGGCGGCGCCCAGGAAATCTCCGACGTCGACCTCTCCGGCCGCTACGAAACCGCCTGCGACCCGCGGCTGAACACCCAGCAGTCGCTCGAGCTGGCGTTCCTCGTGGCGGAGATGCTGCGGGGCTGAGTCCCTAAACGGTGTTCAGCAGCACCGCGGTGGATTTCAGCACCGCGTCGCGCAGGCCGCCGGGGTCGGGGACGGCCTCGGCGTTCGCCTGGAGTCCGATGTGGACGCCGTCGCGGTAGGTGGCGACGGCGATGCCCACGGCGTGGCGCGGGGCCAGCGGCACAAAGGGGTACACCTGCGCCAGGGGCGCGCCCGCGAGGGTGAGGCGCGCGGCCGGTAGCGGCACGGTGGTCACGACCAGGTCGAACAGCAGCGGCGCGGCCAGCCCGGCCGTTTTCGTGCCGAGGCGGTGCAGCACCGTGGGCACGCGGTCGGCGAGCAGCGGGAACGCGCCGGCGCCGCGGGCCGGGCCGGCGGCCTTGTTCCGGGTCATCGCGCGGCACACCAGGTGCAGGCGCTCGACGGGGTCGTCCTCGCCGATCGGCAGGTCGCACAGGTAGCCGGACAGTCTGTTGCCGCCGACCTGGCCGCTCGAACGGCCGCGCACGCTCACCGGGATCAGCGCCCGCAGGGTGCGCCCGTCGGCGCGTTTACCGCGGTTGACCAGCCACTCGCGCAGCGCCCCGGCCAGCACGGCGAGCACGACGTCGTTGCCCGTGCCGCCGTGTGCGCGGCGGATGCGGCGGATGTCGGCGGTGGGCAGCCGCACGAACCCCAGGCGCCGCTCGGCCGACGCGGGCGCCGATACGGGCGACAGGGGCGGCCGCGCCGCACGGACGAGCGACGTCGCGATCCCGGCCGTCTCCCCGGCGTGCGCGAGGGTGTCTTTCACGCTGTCTTTCACGCTGTGCAGCGCCGAACGCGGCCGCGGGATCGGCGCCGGTCCGGACGCACGGGCGAGGGTGCGGTCCGCGACGGCCAGGCCGTCGAGCAGGCCGACGGTCACCGCGTACGCGCCTTCTCCGTCAGTAAGGGCGTGGTGCAGCTTGAGCAACACGGCGAAACCACCCTGGGGCAGCCCGGTCACCACGGTCAGATCCCACAACGGACGGCTCGTGTCGAGCGGTTCAGCGATCCACTGCGCGGCGAAGTCCGTGAGCGGGTCGGGGTCGTACAGCGTGCTCAGCTCGTGGTGGTGGATATGTTGTGCCGCAACGAAATCCGGATCATCCGACCAAGTCGCGGAACCGGGCGGAAACAGCTCGGTGCGCATTTTTCGGCGCAGCTGCGGCATTTTCTCCGCGCGCGAGGCCAGCAGCGCCGCGAGCTCCACGCCGTCGGCTCGCCCGCGAGAGGTGAACACCAGTACCGCACCCATGTGCATCGGCGCGGTTTCGCTTTCAAGACACAGGAACGCGACGTCGAGCGGGCTGAGCGGGGTACGAACCATCGCGACCGTCCTCGTGCGGCTGGGCAAGAGTGGGATGCGCCCCACGACACCACCTTGACATGACGGGAGGGTGGTCACCGTGTTTCGCGGGCGCTAACGACCCGCGGTTTCACTCACCCGGGTCACGCGCACCCCACCGCCGCGCCCACCCACCCCGTGCCGGCTTCTCCTCCTTCGCCGGCCTTGACGGCTGCGGCAACGCGGGCGGCTGCGCCACGGTGAGCGCTTCGCCGGGCGACTGCGGCGGCGCCGGCCGGGACGGCTGGGGGAGCGGGTCGGCTGCGGCGGGTGTGGGCAGCGCGACTGTCGGGCTGTCGTCGGTGTTGCGGCGGGAAAGTGGTGGGGGCTCGGCGGGCGGGCGCGGAGGTGCCGTCTGCGCGGGGTGCGGCGGTGGCTCGGCCAGGCCGTTCGGGGGGTGTGCGATGAGTGGGCTGCCGGCGCGGGTGGGGGTGCGCCGGGGCAGCGGTGAGGCCGTGCCGGGCGGGCGCGGTACCGGGCGGTCAGGGCCGAGGGCGACGTTGCGGCGGGGGAGCAGCGAAGCTTCGCCGGCCAGGCGCGGAAGCAGCACCGAGGGAGACCGTTGCGGCAGGCGCTCGCCGGGTGCGGCGCTGTCGGCAGCGTCGCGGCGGGGAAGTGGCTCGGCGGACTCCGGGGCCCGCACCGGAAGCGCGCCGTCGGCCCCGGAACCGGAGGCCACGCCAGGAGCGGCACCGGAATCCGAAGCCCCACCAGGAGTCGCACCGGAACCGGAAGCCACATCAGGAGCGGCACCGGAACCCGCGGCCGCGGCGTTCCGCAGCGCCACCCCGTTGCCCGGCCGCTTCGGCAGCCCAGGCCACAACTCCCCGGCCTCCTCCGCCGCCGCCCGAATCGCCGCGCCGTCCAGCTCCGTGTGCGTTTCCTTGATGTCCCGGTCGAGCCACTGGATCACCAACGTGAACGGCCCGTCCCCCGGCAATGGCCACAAGAAGATCTGGTGGTCCAGGTGGAACTGCGTCCCGCCGCCACCCACGGCGCGCAGGACCGGCTGCGCGGGCTCCGAAGCCGACGGCACCGAGATCGACTCGGAGCTGGCCCGGCTCCCGTCCGGGTACAGCACGCCGACGAGCAGCGCGTTGTAGTCCGGGATCCGCCGGTGGTCGATGAGGGAGCCGCTGCGGCCCTCCTGCAGGCTGTCTCGCGAGTACACCGCCAGGCGCAGCGTCAGGGCTTCCGGCCAGACCTCGATGCCGCGCAGGGCGACGATCGTGCGTTCGGAACGGCCGAGCGGCCGCGCCCACGGCAGGAGCGCCGGGACGATGTGGTCGTTCGGCGGGCCCATCCACGGACGGCCCTCGTAGCCGAACAGCTCCTGCTCCCGCACGGGGAACAGGGGGCGTTCACGAGGACCGTCCGTGAAGAAGCTCATGGGCTACTCGCGCGGGGAGAGGTCGCCGTTCGACAGCGCCTGCTCCGAGCCCGTGGGGGCCGACGGCTTCGAGGGGCTGCCCATGGCGTCCATCAGCTGGCGGGCCAGGCCGAGGCCCGTACCGCCGAGCGACAACGCCTTGGTGAACATGTCCGACATCCCGTCCGCGCCGTTCAGGACCACCATGTGGTCGACGTTACCGAACGCCTTCGCGCCGGCCTCGACGATTTCCGGCCAACGTTCGGCCAGCTGTTGTGCTACCACAGCTTCCTGGTTCTCCGCCAGTGCCGCGGCCCGCGCCTTGATGGATTCGGCCTCCGCCAGACCGCGAGCCCGGGCCGATTCGGCCTCAGCGAGACCCCGCGCCTTCGCGGCTTCCGCCTCCGCCAGACCGCGAGCCTGGGCGGCCGCCGCCTCGGCCTCGCCGGTGGCGCGCGTGGCCCCCGCCGACGCCTCGGCCCGCGCCTTCGTGGCCTGGGCCTCCGCCTCGGCGGCCGTCTTCACGCGCGTTGCGTCGGCCGCGGCCCGCAGCTCGGTCTCCTTGGCCTCGGCCTGCGCGCGGGCGATCTGGGCGTCGCGGTCGGCGTCGGCCGTCGTGCGCGTCTCGTACGCCTTCGCGTCGGCCGGCTTGCGGACCTGCGACTGCAGCCGCTGCTCGGCCAGCGCGGCCTCCAGCTCGGCCGCCCGAGTCTCCTGGACCACGACCTCCTGCCGCGCCGTCGCCTCGGCCAGCGGGCCCGACTGGCTCGCCTTCGCCTTGGCCTGGTCGACCTCGGCCTGGTAGCCGGCCTGCTTGATCTGGCTCTCCCGCATCGCGCCCGCCTTCTGCGCGGCGGCCACCTGCTCGGCCTGCGTGGCCTCCTGGTCGCGCTGCGCCTCGGCGATCCGGGCCGAGGCCGCGATGGCCGCGGCGTGCGGCTTGCCCAGGTTGAGGATGTAGCCGGACTCGTCGTCGATCTCCTGGATCTGCAGCGAGTCGACGATCAGGCCCAGCTTGATCATCTCCGTGGCCGACGACTGGCGGACCTCGCCGGTCAGCGCGTCGCGGTTGTGGATCATCTCCTCGATGGTCAGCCCGCCCACGATCGAGCGCAGGTGGCCCGAGAACAGCTCGTGGATGGTGTCGTTCATGCCCGTCTGCTGGTCGAGGAAGCGGCGGGCGGCGTTGGCGATCGAGGCGTAATCGTCACCCACCTTGTAGATCACCACCGCCCGCACGGTCACGGGCAGGCCCTGCTTGGTCACGCAGGACACCTGGAGGTTGACGCCGCGCGTGTCGAGCGAGAGTCGCCGGGCGGTCTGGAAGCCGGGGATCACGTTGACGCCCCGGCCGGTCACGATCTTGAACCCGAGGCTGTCGGCGGTCTCGGTGCGCTCCACCCGGATCCCCCACCCGGAGATGATGAGCGCTTCGTTCGGCTCCGCGACCTTGTACAGGATTCGCAGAAGCCCGAAGAGCACGATCACGGCTACCACCGCGATCACGACGATGAGCCAGATTTCCATAACCCCTCGCAGCCCGATTTTCGGTTGTTGGTAGCTCTTCGACGCCGCTAAGGCTTCAGCGGTTGCCACCGTTCCACGTAAACCGTTCGCGGGGGTTCGAAATCCACCACAAGGACCTGAGTGCCGGTCGGGAAGCTCACCTCGGGGTCGGCCGCGTAGGCGTAGAAGGCCTCGGTGCCGCCGCGGACGCTGAGCAGCACCTCACCGATCAGGCCGGGGCCGACGGCGCCCGTGACGCGGCCTCGGCTGCCGATCATCCGCCGAAGCCCTGAATCTTCACCTTCGTGCCCTTCGGCACCAGCGAACCCGGTTGCGGGTCCTGCTGGAAGACGAAGTTGAAGCCGCCACTACCGTGGCCGCGGCCACCGCCGCCGCCCTGCTTGTCGACGTCGAGCCCGGCCTGCTTGAGGATCTTCTCGGCCTCGTCGAACTGCTTGAACCGCACGTCGGGCACCTGCACGGCGTTGGAGACGAAGACCCTCACCTGCTTGCTGCCCGGCGTGTTCGCCGGCGGGTCCGTCCGGGTGACGCCGCCGGCGGGGATCGTCTGCGAGAACTCCTCGCCTCCGTCCACCGGCTGGAACCCGGCCTGCTGCAGCAGCTGGAACGCCTCGTCCTTCGGCCGGCCCGTGACGTCGGGCACGGGTGGGAGCGGTTCCGGGCCCTTCGACAGGACCACGGTGACCTGGCCGCCGATGTTCACCGGCGTGCCGGCCGCGGGGCTCACGCTCACGACGGTGCCCTGGGGCGCGGTGTCGCTGAACGCCGGTGTGCCCTGCGTGACGTTGAGCTGCTGGCCCTGGATCGCCTTCGTCGCGTCGGCCAGCGAGGCGCCGACCTGGATGTTCGGCACCACCGGCTTGCCCTTGGACACGACGACGGAGACGTTCGCGTCCTTCTCCAGCTGCGTGCCCTCGGCCGGCGTCACCTTGACCACGGTGTTGGCCGGCACGGTGTTGCTGAACTCCTGGCTGTACTGCGGCGTCAGGTTCGCCGCGCGCAGCTTGTCGCCGGCCTCGGCCTGCGTCAGGCCCACGAGCTTCGGCACGGCCGACGTGGTGGGCGCCGATTCGCTGAGGATGAACGCGAACGCCCCGATCAGCCCGCCCAGCACCAGCACGCCCACTGCGATCAGGGCGAACATCTTCCGCCGGTCGCGCGGTTTCGGCTCGCCGGCCGGCGGACGCGGGCGCCGTGGCGGAGGCGGGGTGGCCGGCGGGGGCACCGCGACCTGCTGCGTCGGCATCGGCTGGCCCGCGGGCGGCGACGGCGGCGGCCCGACCGGGACCGCCCGGGTCAGCGCGCGCGTGCCCTGCGGACCCGAGACCGGCATCGTCTGCTCGGTCACCGGGATGCGCGGCATGGTGCGCTCGGTGTCGGACATGCGGTCGCCGTCCGGCGGCGGGGGCACGGGCACCGGCACGACCGGCAGGCCCAGCTCCGTGCGCACGGCCTGCAGCTCGGCCAGGAACACGCCGGCGTCGGCCGGGCGCAGCTCGGAGTCGCGACGGGTGGCGCGCAGGATGAGGTCGTCGAGCGCGGGCGGCAGGTCGGGCCGCAGCTCGCTGGGGCGCGGCACGTCGTCATTCACGTGCCGGTAGGCGACCGACAGGGCCGTGTCGCCGGTGTAGGGCGCCTGGCCGGTGAGCATCTCGTACAGCAGGATCCCGGCCGAGTACACGTCGCCGCGGGCCCCTGTGACGCCCGTGGTGACCTGCTCGGGCGAGAGGTAGGCGACGGTGCCCAGGATGACGCTCGAGCTCGTGGTGCCCGCGCTGGCGACCGCGCGCACCAGGCCGAAGTCGCCGACCTTGACCACGCCGCCCGACAGGGCGCCGCTGCTGCGGCCGACGAGCACGTTCTCGGGCTTCACATCGCGGTGCACCAGCCCGGCGGCGTGCGCGGCGGCCAGGGCCGACAGCACGGGCTCGGCGATGCTCAGCGCGAGCGCGACGTCGAGCTTGCCCTGCTCGGACAGCAGGTCGCGCAGCGTCCCGCCGTCCACGAGCTCCATCACGAGGAACGCGAGCCCCGCGTCCTCGCCGGGCGGGACGTCGAAGCCCTGGTCGTGCACGGCCACCACGTTCGGGTGGTGCAGCTGGGCGGCCGAACGCGCTTCGCGCACGAAACGGTCCACGAACGAGCGGTCGTCGGCGAAGCGGGGATCCATGATCTTGATCGCGACCGCGCGGTCCAGCCGGGTGTCCATCCCCCGGTAGACCGACGACATCCCGCCCTGGGCGAGCAGCCTGTCCACGCGGTAGCGGCGTTCGAGCAGCGTGCCGACGAGGCTGGGGTGCGTGCGTGTCACGGCTGGCTATCGTACGGAACTACGCCCGCGTGGGTGCGGTGAGGCGGCGGGTCACCCGTGCGTACCAGTCGGGGAAGCGGTCGAATGTGGCACAGTGTCACGTGTGAGTGGGATTCCTGTCGCCGATGACGTCCTCGACTCCGCTGTCACCGTCCTTCCCCTGAACCAGGTGGCGGCCGTGCTCGGGATCTCGTCCAACAAAGTGCGCCAGATGCTGCGCGACGGTCATCTGATCGCCGTGCGCCGCAAAGGTGACCTGTACGTGCCCAGCGACTTCTTCGTCAAAGACGGAGTGGTCAAGGGCCTGGCGGGCACCATCACGGTGCTCGCGGACTCGGGGTTCAGCCGCACCGAGATGCTGCGCTGGCTCTTCGCGGCCGACGACACGCTGCCGGGCATGACACCCGTCAACGCGCTGCGGACGAGCCACGGCACCGAGGTGAAGCGGCGCGCCCAGGCCATGGCTTTCTAGGCTTTTCGCCTGATTCGCTCCGCGCCGGTCCGACCACGCGAGGTGATCGATCACGGCCTGCCGACGGCCGCCGTGTCCGCTGTCCGAAAGTTCTGTCCGAAACGCCCGAAGGCCTCCCCGCTCGCGCGAGGAGGCCTTCGGCGAACTTCGCGTGTCAGCCGTTGTGCTTGTCGCGCCAAGCGACCCAGTTCTTGAGGGCCGTGAGGTCGTAGTCGGGACCGCCGACGCCCACCGTGAACGTGCTCACGCCCAGCTCGACGAGCTTCGGGCCGAGCTCGTCCGGGTCGCCCTGCACACCGCAGGAGCGCTCGATCTCGAGCGGGTCGCGGCCGAGGTCCGCGCAGTGCTGGTCGAGGATCTTCACCTTGCGCTCGACGACCTCCGGGTCGCCGAAGCCGTGCCAGATGTCGGCGTGCTTGGCCACGAGCTTGAGGGTCTTCTTCTCGCCGCCACCGCCGATGAGCACGGGGATCTTGCGCGTCGGCGCCGGGTTCAGCTTGCCCAGGCGGGATTCGATGCGCGGCAGCGACTCGGCGAGGTTGTCGAGACGCCCGCCGGCGGTGCCGAACTCGTAGCCGTACTCGTCGTAGTCCTTCTCGAACCAGCCCGAGCCGATGCCGAGGATGAGCCGGCCGCCCGAGATGTGGTCGACGGTCCGGGCCATGTCCGCGAGCAGCTCCGGGTTGCGGTAGCTGTTGCACGTCACCAGCGCGCCGATCTCGACCCGGGACGTCGACTCCGCCCAGGCGCCGAGCATGGTCCAGCACTCGAAGTGCATGCCGTCGGGATCGCCGTAGAGCGGGTAGAAGTGGTCCCAGTTGAAGACGATGTCGGCGCCGATGTCCTCGGCCGCCGAGGCGGTGCGGCGGATGGTGTCGTAGTCGGCGTGCTGCGGCTGGAGCTGGAGCCCGATTCGCAGCCGCCGGTTCGAAGCGGAAGTCATGGCTCAGAGCCTACGCACGCGGCCGCGGGCCCACACGGTGAGCAGCTGCGGCGCAGCCACGGCCAGCCGGCGGCCCTTGCCGACGACCGCGCGCCGGTTGAGCACGTCGTAGTCCAGCGCCTCGATCTCGTCGAGGATGCCTTCGTACAGCGTGATCGCCGTCCGCACGCAGGGCCGGGATTCGGGACGCAGCAACGGAATTCCGGCTTCGGCGCGCCGGTACACCGCGCGGGCGCGCGACACCGCGACGGCGAGCGCGCGCCGCACGCGCGGGTCGGGCAGCCCGCGCCGGCGTGCTTCCACCAGCAGTTCGCGATCCACGCCGAACACCGAAAGTTCTTCCACGGGAAGGTAAAGCCGGCCGCGGTCGAGGTCTTCGCCGATGTCCCGTAAGAAATTCGTCAGCTGGAACGCCTCCCCGAGCGCCGCGGCGCCGGGTTCGGCTTCCGCCAAGGGACCGATGGTGCCGAACACCGGCAGCATCTGCAGCCCGATCACGCACGCCGAACCGTGGACGTACTCCGCCAGATCCGCGTACGTGGCGTACTCGGTGACGGTGAGGTCCATCCGCATCGAGTGCAGGAACGCGTCCACGAGCTCACGCCGGATGCCGTAGCGGCGCACGGTGTCGGCGAGCGCGGCCAGCACCGGATCGGCGGGCGCGCCCCCGTCGTAGACCTCGTCGACCATCCCGGCCACGTTGTCCAGCGCCGCCTTGGGATCGGTGCCGGGTTCGGGGTTGTCCACGAGCTCGTCGGCCATGCGCGCAAAGCCGTACAGCGCGTGCGCGGCCGGCCGGGCGCGCGCCGGCAGGAGCCGGGTGGCGAGGAAGAACGTGCGGCCGTGGTGGGCGTTGATGCGGCGGCATTCGGTGTACGCGGCGCGCAGGCCGGGGTCCGAGATGCCGGCGGCGTCCAGTTCTGTCACCGGCCGGTGATCCTTTCCGCGGCGAGACGTCCGGAGATCAGCACCGGCGGGATGCCGACGCCGGGGGTGGTGCCGCAGCCGGCGAGCACCACGTTGCCCGCGGCCCGCACGAGGTTGGCGGGCCGGAACGGGCCGGTCTGGGTGAACGTGTGGGCCAGCGAGAACGGTGTGCCCGCGGACATTCCGCGCGCGGCCCAGTCGGCGGGGGTCACGACCTCGTCGACGGTGAACTCGTCGGCGAACCCCGTGAGCCCGCGGGATTCCAGCGTGCGCAGCAGTTCCGCGCGGTAGGCGGGGCCGACGCGCGGCCAGTCGATGCGGCCGCGGCGCAGGTTCGGCGCGGGCGCGAGCACCGACACGATCTCGCCGCCGTCGCCCGCCAGCTCCGGTTCCGTCGCGGTGGGACGTGTGACGAGCAGCGAAGGATCGCTCATCAGCCGGCCTTCGCGCACGACCTCGGCGAACGTCCGGTCCCAGGCGCGGCCGAAGAAGATCGTGTGGTGCCCGAGCTGCGGCCACGACCGTTTCGCGCGCCCGTGCAGGACCACGGCCGAAGGCGAGTAACGCAGCGGAAGCACCCGGCTGGGCCGGGCGCCCAGCAGCCGGTACGCGATGCCGAGCTCTGTGGCGAGCACCACCGCGTCGCACTCGATCCGCTCGCCCGAGCGGGTGCGCACGGCCCGCACCCGCGACGACACCCGTTCCAGCCATGCCGCTTCGGTGCCGAAACGCAGGTCGGCGCCCGCTTTCGCGGCGGCCGCGGCCATCGTGCGCGCGACCGCGCCCATGCCGCCGCGCGGGTAGTAGACGCCGCCGACGGTGTCCATGTACGCGATCACGCCGTACGCGCCGAGCGCCCGCGCCGGGTCCAGCCCCGCGTAGAGCGCCTGGAAGGAGAACAGCCGGCGCACGCGTTCGTCGCGCAGGAACCGCGCGACTTTCGGGCCGAGCCGCCCGAACCCGCCCAGCGCGGCGAGCTTCACCAGCTCCGGGCGCGCGAGGTCGAGCGGTGAATCGAAGTTGGCGCCGATGAAGTGGTCCTTCTGCGCCGCGTACAGGTCGGTGAGCCAGCGCCGCAGCGCGCGATAACCGGCGGCCTCGGCGGGGCCGGCGAACGCGCGGATCTCGGCCTCCATCGCGTCGCCGTCAGTGCGCAGCGCGAGCGTGCTGCCGTCGGCGAAGCGGGCGTGGTAGGCGGGGTCGAGCTGGGTGAGCGGGAGCGTGTCCGCCAGCGATTCGCCGACGGCGTGCAGCGCCTCCTCCACCAGTTCCGGCATGGTCAGCACGCTCGCGCCGGTGTCCACGGCGTTGGCGCCGAAGTCCTGCTGCCCGGCGCGCCCGCCCGGCACCTTGCCCTGCTCCAGCAGCGTCACGCGACGGCCCGCGCCGAGCAGGTGCAGCGACGCCGAAAGACCGGCCAGCCCCGCTCCGACCACCACCACGTGGTCGGTGGGTCCGGAGACGGTCTTGGTCACGAGGTCCGCCGCGTCGCCTTGCCGACGAGGTCGGCCAGCGCGGCCGGAGCCGGCTCGGCCAGGTGCGCGCGCTCGAGGGCGGCCATCGCCGAGGCGGTGAGGTCGTCGATGCGGTGCTCCACGGCGTCGACCGCGCCGACGCCGGTCAGGGCTTCGCGCACGGCGTCGACGGCCGTGTCGGACAGGTCGGCCTTGCCGATGGCGCCGGCGATCACCTTGGCGGCGGTGCGGTCGCCCCGCTCGTCGGCCAGCTGCAGGCCCAGGGCCACGAGCAGGGTGCGCTTGCCCTCGCGCAGGTCGTCGCCCGCGGGTTTGCCGGTCACGGACGGGTCGCCGAACACGCCGAGCAGGTCGTCGCGCAGCTGGAACGCCACGCCGACGTCGCCGCCGAACTCGAGCAGCGTGTCGACGAGCCGGTCGTCGGCCCCGGCGAGGGCGGCGCCCAGGTGCAGCGGGCGCTGCACGGTGTAGGCGGCGGTCTTCAGCCGGTCGATGCGCAGCGCGGCCTCGGGCGACGCGTCGCCGACGGCCTGCGTGCGGACGTCGAGGTACTGCCCGGCCAGCACCTCCGTGCGCATGGCGCGCCAGGCCGGGCGGGCCTTCGCCAGCGTCTGGGCGGGCAGCGGGGCCTCGGCGAACATGTCGTCGGCCCACGCGAGCGCGAGGTCGCCGACGAGCACCGCCGTGGCCAGCCCGAACGTCGCGGGCGAACCCAGCCAGCCGTGGTCGGCGTGCACCTTGGCCGACGCGACATGCACGGTCGGGTTGCCGCGGCGCGAGTCGGAGGAGTCGATGAGGTCGTCGTGGATCAACGCGCACGCCTGGATCAGCTCGAGGCTCGCCACGACCTGCAGCGCGCCCTCGGCGGCTTCCCCGGACGCCGGCCCGCCGGCTCCGCGCCAGCCCCACCACGCGAACGTCGGCCGGATGCGCTTGCCGCCGCACATCACGAAGCCCGACAGCACGTCGATGCCCGCCGCGACACTCGGCTCCGTGCGCACGATCTCGTCGCCCGCACGGTCGAGGAACGCGGTCAGCGCACGCTCGACGTGGGCAGGCAGATCGTCGTCGAAACCGGGCGCGTCCATGCCGCCATCATCCGGGGCGCGGGCCCGGCCGGTCGCGCCGGGTGCCCCCGATGTGGCGCACGAGACGCCGGATGCGGCTGACCGCCCGCGGGTGCTCAGGCCCACCCGGCCTGGCGTCGTCCTGGTGGTGGGCATCGGCGGCCGGGTCCCGCCCGCCGACGTGATGCCGGGTCTCCGGGAGCCCGGCAGGCCCGCTCAGCCGGTCCAGAACTCGCCGGGCAGCCCGGCGGCGGTGAAGTACGCGGCGGCTTCGGCCGGTTCCCGGCGCTGGTAGCCGTACTCCAGCCGCCCGGCGTACCAGCCTTCGGCCAGGCGCCACAGAGCCGGGAGGTCGAGCACGGCGCCCTTCTCCATCCCCGTGCGCTCGGTCCATTCGTCCACACAGGACTCGCCGCAGAACAGGCGCTGCACGGAACACGTGTGGCGCACGTCGTCCCACATCCGGGCGGTCGGCACGGGGAAATGGGCGACCTGCGGCCCTTCCGGCGGCGCTTCGCGGCTCACGACGAGGGCCGTGGGCTCGGTGCAGCACGGGCAGCGCGTGGCGACCAGCACTTCGGGCTCGGCGCGCACCAGGTGCGGGATCGCGAACGAGTCCCACGCGCAGCCGCCCCACCACAGCGTGCGCTCGCCCATCACGGAGAAACCCAGCGGAATCGCCGCGAACGGGTGGGCCAGCACCACGTGCTCGCACTCGTCGAGGACCAGGTGGCGGGCGTCGGCGAGGCGGTGCAGCGCCTGCTTGGCCACGGCGAGCGAACCGTGGGCCGCGTCGGCCAGCTCCGGTGCTGTGGGCGCGCGTCCGTGGGCGGCGAAGGCCTGGTACACGGCCACTCGCACGTCTTCGTCCCAGGCGGTGTCGTCTTCGCGGCTCATGACTGGCTCCTCGCCGGAGGGTGCGAGTCCGACGGTACCCGTGGCCAAGGCCACGCGCCGCGGCTCCCAGCGTCCGGTTCCGCCCACTAACATGTCCTTTCATGACGTCGGTGATCGAGCGGTTGCAGGGGGACGGGCCCCGGTTCTCCATCGAGTTCTTCCCGCCCCGCGACGAGGCCGACGAGGCTGTGCTGTGGCGCTCCATCCGAGAGCTCGAGCCGTTCGACCCGGCGTACATGTCGATCACCTACGGCGCGGGCGGCTCGAGCCGCGACGGCACGATCCGCAGCATCGCCCGCGTCGCCACGGAGACCACGCTCTGCCCGATGGCGCACCTGACCGCAGTCGACCACTCGGTGTCGGAGCTGCGCAACGTGATCGGCTGGTACGCGGCCGTCGGCGTGCGCAACATCCTCGCGCTGCGCGGCGACCCGGCAGGCGAGGTCTACGGCGACTGGGTGCCGCACCCCGAAGGCCTGACGTACGCCGAGGAGCTGGTGGAGCTCATCCGCTCGCTGGGCGACTTCTGCGTCGGCGTGTCGGCGTTCCCCTACGGCCACCCGCGGTCGCCGGATCTGGAGTCGGACACCAAGTACCTCGTGCGGAAGTTCCGCGCCGGGGCCGATTTCGCCATCGCACAGCTGTTTTTCGAGGCCGAGGACTTCCTGCGGCTGCGCGACCGCGTGGCCGCCGCGGGCTGCGACGCGCTGGTGCTGCCCGGCATCATGCCGCTGACCACGCTGCGCACCCTGCACACCACGATCAAGCTCTCCGGCGCGCCGGCGTCGCAGCGGCTGCTCGACCGGCTGGAACCCCTTTCGGACGATCCGAAGGCGTTCCGCGCGGCCGGGATCGACGCTGTCACCGAATTGGGTGAGAAACTGATCGCCGAAGGCGTGCCGGATCTGCACTTCTACACGTTCAACCGGTCCAAGGCCACGCGCGAGGTGGTGACGCGCCTCGGGCTCGTGCCGGCGCGCGCGTAAGTCCGTACCCCCGGCAGGGCCCAGGCCGGTACGGTTCGGCCCATGGCTTCCACCGAACACAGCGTGCACGGGATTTCCGACCGGTACGTCGACGACTACGCGGCCGTGGACCCGGTCGCCGCCACCATGCTCGGCGTCGCGGGATACGACGACCAGCTCACCGATTACTCGCCCGCCGGCCACGCGGCCCGGGCCGCGCTCGCGGCGAAGGCGCTCGCGGAGGTCACCGCCGCCGAGCCCGCCGACGCGGGGGAGCGGGTCGCGAAGGCGGTGTTCACCGAGCGCGTGGGCCTGGACGTGGAGATCCACGACGCCGGTCTCGACGTCGCCGCGCTGAACGTGATCGCGAGCCCGGTGCAGGACCTGCGCATGGTGTTCGACCTGATGCCGATGGACACGCCCGAGCAGTGGGCCGACATCGCGGCCCGCCTGAAGAAGGTGCCCGACGCACTCGCGGGGGTGCGCGCGTCGCTGCTGACCGCGGCCGACGCGGGGCGTGTGTCGGCACTGCGGCAGGTGGGCAAGGTCGCCGAGCAGTGCGAGACCTACGCCGGCCTCGGCGAGGGGCCGAGCTTCTTCACCGGCCTCGTGGGCAGCGCCGGCGAGGTGGGTGCTGCGTTGTCCGGCGACCTGCGGGCGGGCGCCCGCGCGGCCGACGAGGCGTTCGCGGAGTTCGCGGGCTTCCTCCGCGCCGAGCTCGCGCCGAGGGCTCCGGCCAAGGACGCCGTGGGCGAGGACGTCTACCGGCTGTGGTCGCGCTACTTCATCGGTGCCGAGCTGGATCTGCGCGAGGCGTACGAGTGGGGCTGGCACGAGTTCGCCCGCATCGACACCGAGATGCGTGCGGTGGCCGAGCGGATCCGCCCGGGCGCGTCCGTCGCGGAAGCCGCCGAGGCGCTCGACGCCGACCCGCGCTACCGCGTTCAGGGGCGTCCGCAGTTCGAGGCCTGGATGCAGTCGCTGTCCGACGAGGCCCTGAAGTCCTTGCGCGGCAAGCACTTCGACATCCCCGACCGGCTCATGGCGCTGGAGTGCCGCATCGCCCCGCCGGGCGGCGGCGTCGGCGCGTACTACACCGGGCCGAGCGAGGACTTCACCCGTCCGGGGCGGATGTGGTGGTCGCTGCCGGCGGACAAGGACGAGTTCACCACCTGGCGCGAAGTGTCCACTGTGTACCACGAGGGCGTGCCGGGCCACCACCTGCAGATCGCGACGGCCGTCAACCAGGCCGCGTCGCTCAACAAGTACCAGCGGCTCATGACCTTCATCTCCGCCCACGGCGAAGGCTGGGCACTGTATTCCGAGCGCCTCATGCAGGAACTCGGCTACTTGTCGGACGACGGCAACCTCCTGGGCATGCTCTCGGAGCAACTGTTCCGCGCCGCCCGCGTCGTGGTCGACCTCGGCATGCACCTGGAACTGGAAATCCCGCGCGGCACGGGTTTCCACGAGGGCTCGCGCTGGACCCCGGACCTCGGCCTGGAGTTCCTGCTCACGCGCACCATCACCGACCAGGCCCACGTCCGCGACGAGATCGACCGCTACCTCGGCTGGCCCGGCCAGGCCCCCGCGTACAAACTCGGCGAACGCCTCTGGCTCGCCGCCCGCGACGACGCTCGCCGGCGGCTGGGGGACGCGTTCGACATCAAGCAGTTCCACACGCGGGCGCTGGAGATGGGCGGGATGGGGCTGGACACGTTGCGGGAGCAGCTGGCTTTGCTGAACTGAGTCGCCGGGGTTTCCGCGCGGGGTGTCCAGCCTGGTTTGCCCGCGCAGCCCCGAATTCCCGAGTTGTCCACAGCTGCCTCGAGTTGTGGACAGCTCGGCCCCAGATCGGCTCGACGCCGGGTTTTGTCGGTGGGGGCCGATAGAATGGACATGGGCGCGCCCCCCTCGGGGAGGGCGGGGGATGTCCGCCGCGGGTGGTGGCCTTGCAATAGGGCTGCGAGCGCCATCTTCCCTTGCTCCGTCCCAAAACCCATGGCCCCACCATCGCCCCACCCCCTAGACTCCCGCCCGTGCACCGGATCTTCCTCGTCACCCCGCCCCCCGCGCTCTGAGCGGGGTGGTGTCCGCCGCGTGAGTCCGCCACAGGACTCCGCGGCTGATCAGTGCTGCACGAAACTGCACGAAAAACCGCCCCGCGTCGTCGATGTCCGAAATCCTTCGACGCTGGAGCGTTGTCCATGTCTGTTGTCCTGTCCGAGCGCGCCCGTGGGTCGGTCGCGCTCGTCGTCGCCGGGGTGTTGTGGGGGACCGGGGGGTTGGCCGGGTCGTTGCTCGGGCAGCTCGCCGGGTTGCACCCGCTGGCCGTCGCCGCGTATCGGTTGCTGCTGGGGGGCGCGGCGGCGATCGCGGTGTCCGGCAAGGGGATTCCGCGAACGCGCACGCAAATCAAGCGCGTGCTCGTCGTCGGCGCGTTGTTCGCGTTTTTCCAGACGACCTACTTCGCCGCCGTCGCACTCGGGTCGGTCGCCACGGCGACCATGACCACCATCGGCGCCGCGCCCGTCATGCTGACCATCGCCACGGCGATCCGGAAGCGCCGGGCACCGCGATCCTGGACCGTGCTGTCGGTCGTCGGCTCGCTGATCGGCCTGGTGCTGCTGTCCTGGGAGCCGCACGTCGAAACGTCGAATGCAGCCATCGTCCTGGCCCTCGCCGCGGCCGCCGGGTTCGCCGTCCTCACCACCCGCCCGGTCGACGACCCCCTGGCCACCACCGCGTACGGCTGCCTCACCGGCGGCCTGCTGCTCGCTCCGGCCGCCCTCACGCTGGGCATGGCGCTGCCCGCCCGGCCCGACGTGCTGCTCGTCGCCGTCTACTTCGGCGTCGTGCCGACGGCGCTCGCGTATGCCGCGTACTTCAAGGGCCTCACCACGGCCCACCCTGTGCTCGGCGCGCTGTCGGCGCTGCTCGAACCACTCACGGCGACGATCCTCTCCGTCGCCTTCCTCCACGAGCACCTGAGCCCGCAGGCCTGGGGCGGCGCGGCACTCCTGACCGCGGCGCTGGCCGTCGGCTACTGGCGCCCGGAACCTACTTCGGGTCGAGCGGCAGCGGACGGCCGAGGATCGCGAACGGACGCGGGTCGCCCGTGAACTGGTAGTCGCGCAGCACGTCGAGGAAGCCGGTGCGCCGGTACAGCTTCCACGCCCGGCTGGTGCCTTCGGGCGTGGACAGCAGCACGTGGGCGTTCGGGACGCCGTCGAGCAGCCGGCGCAGCAGATCCTCGCCGATCTGCTTGCCCTGGCTCTCGGGGCGCACGTGGATCTCGGTGAGCTCGAAGTAGTCGCTCATCCACCGCTCGGCCTCCTCGGGGCCGGAGCGGCGGGTGAGGCCGTGGCGCACCTGCTCGTGCCACCACTGCCCGGCGCGGCCCTTGTACCCGTAGGCGAGGCCGAGCAGCACGTCGTCGGCGTCGAGGGCGGCCACGCAGCGCCAGCCCTCGCGCAACGCGTGGGTGAGCCACATCGGCGCACGCTGCTCGGCCGTGCCTTCGGGGTACTGCATGGCCTTCACGTAGATGGCCAGGGCTTCGGGCAGGCGTGTGCGGAACTCGTCCGCGGACAACTGCACGTATCGGGAACACCCGGAGGACATGGCGGTCACGGCTGTCCATCCTCCACTCCCGCCGCGAGCGCGCCTGGGGTGCCCCCGGTCAGCTCGACGAGCCCGTCGAACGTCGTCGGGAACACCGACTTCGGGTGCCCGGCCGCGGCCCACACCTCGTCGTACGCGCGCAGGGCCGTGTCCACGAGCGTCACGAGCCGCCGGGGGTGCCCGACGGGGGCGACGCCGCCGATGGGCTGGCCGGTGTGCTCACGCACGAAGTCCGCGTCGGCCTTGCCCACCTCGGCGAGGCCGGCGAGCGCGGCCAGACGGGCCGGGTCGGCTCGGTGCGCGCCGGAGGTCAGGGCGAGCAGGGCCGTCTCCTCGCCACCGGCCGTGCGGGCGCGGAACACGAGGCTGTTGGCGATCGCGCCGACCTCGACCCCGAGCGCTTCGGCGGCCTGGGCCGCGGTGCGGACCTCGGCCGGCAACACGCGCACACCCTCGGCGGCGGCCTGCTGGCCTGCTTCGCTCAGAGCGGCTGTGACCTTGGCGACGGCGGGATGGTCGAGGGAGCTCATCCGGTTATGAGATCACGCCGACGGCACCGTGTCCCGTACCACGTCCCCGGATTCCACCGGCGGGGTTGAGAGAACGCGGCACCGGGGGTTACTCTGGAAATCGTTCGAACAGACGTTCGACATCCGGTGAGTGTTCACCGGCAGGTGCCCGGCGAGGGGCGGGGGAAGCGCCCCGCAGCCGAGCACCTGCCGGACTCGCCCGAGCGGGAGGAGGGTCGTCATGTCCGTCTCGGTCGTGTCCCCTGACCCCGGGCAGCCCCATCTGCCCCTGTCGCTGCGCCCGCCGGCACCCCCGGCGGCGGCCACCCTGCTCGCCCAGGCCAAGCGTGGTCTGGCCGACGCCGAAAACGAACGTGATCCCGCCGAGCGGTTCATCGGCGCCTACCTCTCGGCTCTGCGCGGTGCGGCGGCGGTGCTCGCCGTGCGCGGTCGGCCACGCCGGGGCCGCGGCCGTCCCGCCAGCGGCTGGGTGCTGCTCGACGCCGTGGCGCCGGAGCTGCAGGAGTGGTCTGCCTTCTTCGCGGCCAACTCGGCCACGCGCGCGGCCGCCGAAGCCGGCATCACCGGAAAGGTCACGGCCGAGTCGGCCGCGAACCTGCTGCGCGCCACCGGTCTGTTCCTCGAGCTGGTCCGCCGGCTCGTCCACGGCCTGCCCATCTCCGGCCAAGCCCATGTCGCGTGAGCTCGGTCCGGTCGACCACGGCCGGTTGCTCGAAGCGCTGGAGATCGAAGCGCGCGTGCTGGGGGAGGTGGCGCACGCGGCGTCGGCCGAGGCGCCGGTGCCCACGGCCCCCGGCTGGACGCTGGGGGAGCTGCTGCGCCATGTCGGCAGCGTCCACCGCGTTACCCTCGGCTGGCTGCGCGAGGGCCACAAGCCCGCGCAGTGGCAGCGCATGCCGCGCCAGGACGAAACGGTCGCGGAGTACTACGCCTCGGGCTGCGACGCGCTGATCGCCGAGCTGGCCGCCCACGACCCGGCCGACCACGCGGCCACCTGGTGGGCTGCCGACTCGACCTACGGCTTCTGGCGCCGCCGCACGCTCCACGAAACGCTCGTCCACCGCGTCGACGCCGAGCGCGCCGCCGGCGTCGACCACCCGGCCGTGCCCGCCGACCTCGCCACCGACGGCGTCGACGAGGCCCTCACCCTGTACTTCGGCCACAAGCTCGCCCTGCTCGGCCTCACCGGCACCCGCCACGGCACCGTCGGCATCCGGACCGGCGGGCACAGCTGGATCGCCCGCGCAGGCCCCGAAACCATGGACGCGTGGCGCTGCTCGCCCGAGGAGGCCCAGTCCGCCGACGAACTCGTGAGCGGCGACCCGGCCAACGTCTACCTCTGGCTGTGGGGCCGCGCCGCCCCGACCGCCGTCGTCTCCTCGCGCGGCCACGACCTGGCCGCCCAACTCTGGGCCTTGCTGCGGCTGGCCACCCGCTGAACCGGAAAGTGGGGAAGCTTCCCCGGTTCCTGTCGGTGGTCGCCGCTACCTTCGGCTCATGACGACGCCCCGCCGGACCGTCGACAGCCTGATCTTCGACAGCCTCGCCGTCGACGCAGTGCGGCCCCTGGACCTCGCCGGGTTCTGGGCCGCGCTGCTGGGCTGGCAGCAGCACGGCCCGGACGTGCGGCCCCCGGACACCGACGGCTGCGAGTTCGCGCTCGCCTTCGTCCCCGAAACGACCGCCAAAACGCACAAGAACCGGCTCCACCTCGACCTCGCCAGCCGCACCCTCGGCCACCAGCGCGAGGTAGTGGCCGAGGCTCTTGCGCTCGGTGCGCGGCTGGTGGACCTCGGTCAGGGCGACGTCCCTTGGGCGGTTCTCGCCGATCCCCAGGACAACGAGTTCTGCGTGCTGGAGCCCCGCCCCGAGTACGCCGACACGGGCGCTCTCGCCGCGCTCGTCGTGGACTCCCGTGGCCCCATCGGCCTCGCCGGCTTCTGGTCGGCGTTGATCGGGTGGCCGGTGACGTCGACCCTCCCGGAGATCACCGGTGTGCGCAGCCCTTCGGGGCGCGGGCCGGCGATCGAGTTCCTGCTCTCGTCGGACGCCAAGCACGGCCGCAATCGCCTGCGCCCCGTGCTGCGCACCTCACCGGGTGAGCCGGCCGAAGCCCGCGATCCCGAAGGCAACGAGTACACGCGCACGCCCTGAAAGTGCACGGTTTCGGTACTGCCGGGAGGACGTCGGTCGGCGAATTCCTGCGCACGATGCTGGAGTCGCACGCGCGGCGAACCTGACCGCGCGGCCGCTTCCGGCGTGAACCCACCGCCGCTGACCACCTTCGCGGCCACCACCCTGCCGATGGCTATTGTCCGACAATCGACAGTTGACTGCCTCACCGTCGAGCAATGACAGTGTGCGTCATGGTGACCAGCAGTGATCACGGAGTCCGCGCCGTCCGAGCGCGGATGCGGGAGCTCCTCGCGCGGCCCGGGTGTGTGGTGGCGCCCGGGTGTCATGACGCGCTCGCGGCGCGGATCGCGCAGGACGAGGGGTTCGAGGCCGTCTACCTGTCCGGCAACGCGGCGTCCGCGGGGCTGCTCGGGCGGCCGGACGTCGGGCTCGCGGATCGGCACGAGATGACCGAGCGAGCACGCTGGGTGACGAGTTCGCTCGATCTCCCGGTGCTCGCCGACGCCGACGCCGGGTACGGCGACAGCCACGCCGTCGCGCGCACGGTGCGCGAGTTCGAGGCGGCGGGCGTTGCCGGGATCCACGTCGAGGACCAGGATCTGCCCAAGCGCTGCGGAGCGATGGAGGGCGTCCGGATCGTCCCCTTCGAAGACGCCGTCGCGAGGCTGCGCGCGGCCCTGAAGGCCCGCACTGACCCCGACTTCCTCATCATCGCCCGCACCGACGCGCTCGCCCTCGGCGACGAGGCCGAAGCCGTGCGGCGGGCCGAGGCGTTCGCCGAGGAGGGCGCCGACCTGGTGATGGTCGAGGACGTCCGGTCCGAGGATCAGGTGCGCCGGCTGCCGAAGCTGCTGCCCGGCGTGCCGCTGCTGTTCGACGCGTTCGAGGTGTGGCCCTGGACGCTGCGGGACACGGCCGAGCTCGGCGAGCTGGGTTACAAGATCGCGATCATGTGCCTGTCCACCACGCTCGCGTACGCGCAGGCCGCCCGCACGGTCCTGCGCGCCATCCGCGACGAGGGGTCCACTCGCGGCGTACTCGACACCCTCATGCCGCTGGCCGAGTACGAACGCGTGCTCGGCATCGCAGAGTTCGAGAGCGAGGCGAAATGACCGTCACCCTCGTCACCGGCGGAGCCGGCGGCTTCGGCCGCGAGATCGGCGCCCGCCTGGCCGCCCGCGGCGACGACGTTGTGCTCGTCGACCGCGGTGACGCCGCCGCGGCCGCCGCCGAGCTGCCGCGCAGCCCGGGGCAGCGCCACCTCGGCCTGCACTGCGACCTGCGCGACGAAGGTTCCGTCGCCGCCGTCTTCGCCGTGACCGAACGCGAGCTCGGCAGCGTGGACACGCTCGTGAACAGCGGCGGCGTCCGCGAAATCGTCAGCATCCTCGACATCACCCTGGCCGAGTGGGACGACGTGCTCGCGACCAACCTCACCGGCACCTTCCTCACCTGCCGTGAGTTCGCCCGCCGCGCGGTGTCCGAAAAGGACGGACCACCCCGCGCCATCGTGAACATCGCCTCGGTCGCCGGCCTCACGGGCATCAGCAACCGCCCGGCGTACTGCGCGAGCAAACACGGCGTCATCGGCCTGTCCCGCAACCTTTCCACGGATCTGGGCCGCTTCCGCATCCGCGTGAACGTGGTCGCGCCGGGCACGATCCGCACGCCGATGACCGAGAGCTACTACCACGACCAGGACTTCGTCGACTCGCTCACCGCCGTCGTGCCGCTCGGCGCGGGCGGCACGGCCCGGGACGTCGCCGACGCCGTCGCCTTCCTGTCCGGCCCGGAGAGCGGCTTCATCACCGGCGCCGTGCTGCCCGTCGACGGCGGCTGGTCGGCGGAGAAGAGCTACAGCGTCAACACCAACAGCGCCTACCACGGGAATGGCCGATGAGCGGGCTCCTCGAACGGCGGACGCTGCGCCAGCAGCTCGTGGACAGCCTCCGCGCCGAAATCGCCTCCGGTGAGCTGGGCGCGGGCAGCGCGCTGGTCGAAAACGCGCTCAGCGAACGGTTCCAGGTCAGCCGCGGCACGGTCCGCGAGGCGCTGCGCGAGCTGCACGACCAGGGTCTGGTGGTGCAACGGCCGCGCACCGGCACGTTCGTGCGCCGGCTCAGCCCGGCCGACATCACCGAGATCTACGACGTGCGCGCCGCGCTCGAAGGGCGCGCGGCCGTGGCGATCGCGCGCTCACCGCTGTGGGACGACTACGCCGACCAGCTCGAGCGGCACGTCGACGAGATGCACCGCGCCCGCGCCGGCACGTTCCTCGACCGCATCCGCCTCGACCTCGAGTTCCACCGCCTGCTGTGCAAGCTGTCCGGCAACAACACGCTCGCCCAGGCGTGGGAGCACCTCGTGACGCAGATGCTCTCGGTCCACGCCGGCATGGGCGAATCGCTGGTCCTTCCGCTGATGGCCGCGGAAGACCACCTGGTGTTCGTCGACGCCATCCGCTCGCGCGAACCCGCCCGGATCCAGGCCACCTTCGACGAGATCATGGCCCACTCCGCGGCCCAGTTGCTCGCTTCGATGCGCGACCCGGCCCGCGGCACCACCGGCTACTCCGATTCCACCCTCCACTAGATCCCCGGTACTCGACGAGGAGACCGACCATGGACCCCGAAACCCCCACTACCCCCGTGCCGCAGAGACCCCGTGAGGACGAACCGCCCGGCTCGGCCCCGGCCAAGGTCGTCGCCGCCAGCATGATCGGCACCACCCTGGAGTTCTACGACTTCATCGTCTACGGCACGGTCGCCGCGCTGGTCTTCAACAAGCAATTTTTCCCGGCGGCGGCGCCCGGTGTCGGGACGCTGCTCGCGCTCTCGACGTTCGCCGTCGGCTTCCTGGCCCGCCCGCTCGGGGCCGCGTTGTTCGGTCACCTCGGTGACCGCGTCGGCCGCAAGCGCACGCTGATGCTCACGCTCGTGATCATGGGCGGCGCCACGGTCGCGATCGGTGTCCTGCCGCCGTACGCGGCCATCGGCTACTGGGCACCGCTGCTGCTGGTCGTGTTGCGTGTGCTCCAGGGCGCGGCGGTCGGCGGCGAATGGGGCGGCGCGGTGCTGCTGATCGGGGAACACACGGCGAAGGGCCGCCGCGGCTGGGCGACGAGCTTCGCGCAGCTCGGTTCGCCGCTGGGCCTGCTGCTGTCCAACGGCGTTGTGCTCGGCACGGTCGCGCTCGCCGGCAGCGACCGCTTCGCGAGCTGGGCCTGGCGGATCCCGTTCCTGCTCAGCTTCATGCTCATCGTGATCGGTGTCGTGCTACGCCGCACCGTCGAGGAATCCCCGGTGTTCCAGCAGATGCAGGTGCGCCAGAGCACCGCGAAGTCACCCGTGGCCGAGGTCCTGCGCCGCCACTGGGCGCGGCTGCTGCTCGCGATCGGCGTCACCGTGGTGTCCTTCGGCGGCTATTACGTCTTCACCACCGTCGGGCTGGCGTACGTGAGCTTGAAGAAGATCCCCAGCTCCTACGGCCTCTACGGCACCGTGATCGGCGCCGCGCTCACCGTGCCGGTGATCCTCGGCTCCGGCGCGCTGTCCGACCGCGTGGGCCGCCGTCCGCTCTACGCGGTGTCGGCGGTGCTCATGGCCGGTTGGGCGTTCGCCTTCTTCCCCTTGCTGGACACAGGTTCCGCAGCGCCGGTCGTGATCGCCTTCGCCACCGGCATCGTCGCCTGGAGCGTGCTCTACGGCGCGCAGGGAGCGTTCCTGTCCGAGCTGTTCCCGTCGCGCGTGCGCTACACCGGCGCGTCGATCGCGTACCAGGTCACCGGTGCGCTCGGTGGGCTCGTGCCGCTGCTTTCCCTGTCCCTGCTGCAATCCCTGGGCACTACGGTCGCGATCTCGGTGTTCGTGGCGCTGACGGCGGTCGTCACGCTCGTGGCGCTGCGGCTGGCACCGGAGACCTACCGGATGCCCGACGACGGGGGCCGCGCATGACCGCCGGCCTCACCCACCACCACGCCGACCTGGGCGACGTGCGCCTGCACTACGTCACGGCCGGGCACGGGGAACCCGTGGTGCTGCTGCACGGCTGGCCCCAGACGTGGTTCTGCTGGCGCCACGTGCTGCCCCTGCTCGCCGGCGACTTCACGATCGTCGCCCCTGACCTGCGCGGGCTCGGCGACTCCTCGCGGCGCGCGGGCGGGTACGACACGCGCACGGTCGCGTCGGACATCGACCGCTTGATGCGGGAAGAGCTGCGAGCCGAGCGGTTCCACGTGATGGGTCACGACTGGGGCGGGCTCGTGGCCTACGCCCTCGCCGCGCACTTCCCGGGCCCGGTCCGCACCCTGACCATCGTCGACGTCGCGATCCCCGGCGACGGCAGTCCCGGCATCAACCAGGGCGGCCGCCGCTGGCACCACGAGTTCCACCGGACGCCCGGCCTGCCCGAGGCGCTGATCGCCGGGCGGGAAGAGCTCTACCTCGGCTGGTTCTACGACCACTACGGCCATCGCGCTGACGTGATCACCGCTGAAGACCGCGTGGAGTACCTGCGCACCTATACGCGGCCCGAGACGTTGAGCGCGGGGTTCGAGTACTACCGCGCGATCGACCAGGACGCCCGCGACAACGCCGCCCGAGCCGCCGAACAACGCGTCGACGTGCCGGTGCTGGCCGTCGGCGGCGCGAGCGGCTGGGGCCGGGGCGCCGAGGTCGAGGCGTCGGTCTCCCGGCTGGCCGACGATGTCACCGGCGCCGTCGTGGCCGAAGCCGGGCACTGGGTGCCGGAGGAGCAGCCGGGCGAGCTGGTGCGGTTGTTCCGCGAGTTCACCGCGCGGAACGCTCCACAGTAGACGGTTCACCGCCCCACGGACTCCACCGGTTCCTGCGGCCGCCCCCGCGGCCGCAACGCCTCTGCCGCGAACATCCGGTGCAGCAGCTGGATCGCGACCGAGCCCTCTCCCACCGCCGACGCCACCCGCTTCACCGAACCGTGCCGCACGTCGCCCGCCGCGAACACGCCGGGCAGGCTCGTCTCCAGTGGCAACGGGTCCCGCGAGAGCGGCCAGGCGCGCAGGTCCGGGCCGGTCACGATGAAGCCGCGGTCGTCGCGCTCGACCTCCGGGGGCAGCCAGTCGGTGTGGGGGTGCGCGCCGATCATGACGAAGAGGGCGTCGGCGGGGGCGGTGGCCGAGCGGCCGGTCCGGCGGTCGCGAAGCACGAGGTGGTCGAGCCAGCCGGTGCCGCCTCCGTCGACGATCTCGGTGGCGAGGCGAACGCTGAGCCGGGGCGTGGCCTCGATTTCCCGCGCGAGGTAGTGCGACATGCCGGACCCCAGCGACTCACCGCGGATCACGAGTGTGACCTGGCCGGCGTACCGCGCCAGGTACAGCGCGGCCTGGCCGGCCGAGTTCCCGCCGCCGACGACGTAGACCTCGCGGTCGGTGACACCGGGCGCCTCCGAAGCCGGACCGCCGTAGTAGACGCCGGCCCCGTTCAACGCCTCGAGGGCCGGCACGCCCAGCCGGTGGTAGGTGGCGCCCAGCGCGAGCAGCACCGCGCGGGACCGCACCCGCGTGCCGTTGGACAGCGTGATCGAGAGCTCGTCGTCGCGCCGCAGCTCGGCCGCCCGCTGCATGAACACGAACTTCGCCCCGAACACCCACGACTGGTCGTACGCCTGCTGCGCCAGCCGGCGGCCGCTGACGCCCCGGGGGAAACCGAGGTAGTTGCGGATCAGTGAACTGGACGTCGCCTGGCCCCCGAGCCCGCCCTCGTCGACGACCAGCGTGCCGAATCCTTCCGACGCGCCGTACATGGCCGCCGACAGCCCGGACGGGCCCGCCCCGATGATCACGAGGTCGAACTCCATGCGGTCCGGGTTGACCGGGGCGCCCGAGGCCACGGCGATGTCGGCGTCGGTGGGGTTGCGCAGGACCGTGCCGTCGGGGAAGACGACGATCGGGAGCTCGCCCGGCCCGGCCTGGGCGATGCGGGCGCGTCCTTCGTTCGAGTCGGCGAGGGAGAACGAGTGCGGGATCGCGCACCGCCCGAGGACCTCCCGCAGCCGGTAGGCCCGGCCGGACCAGGTGTCGCCGACCACGTGGATCGTGTAGGGCGACGTCCGCCGCAGCTCGGTCCATTCGAGCAGCAGGTTCGAGATCGCGTGGTGGAACACCTCGTCCGGCGCGGCCAGCGGCCTGAGCACGTAGTGGTCGATGTGCCCGCGCGCGATCGCGTCGAAGATCGCCTCGCCCGTGGCCCGGTCTCCCCATTCGCCCCAGGCGATCAGCAGTCCGCGTTTCGCGTGCGGGTGCAGCCGACGCGCCTGGGCCAGCAATTCGCTGCCCGTCGTACCGGAAAGCCATTGACCGGCAAGGACGAGCGCGACGTCTTCACCATCCGCGGCGAGTTCTTCGAGCAGCGACAACGCTTCCTGCGCCGAGCCCAGGCTCACGATGCGGTAGTGGCGCGCGTAGCGCTCGCGCAGTTCCCGGTCGACGTCACGCAGCGCATCCGCGTTCTCGTCGACGGCGAGAAGCACGGCGCCGGACATGCACCCGACAGTAACGGCGATCCACACTCGCGCGAACGCGTGGTTTTTCAGAGGCCGTCAGGCCCGGAACACGAACACCCCGCCGTCCTCGCCGTGCCGCGGCCACCCCGGGTCACCGGTCGTGGCGAAAGCCACCCACGCCGCCTGCACCCGATCCGCCAGCTCACGCGGCGGCATCGGCCCTTCGAGGCCGGACAACCCGAGGTTGCCGAACACGAACCCCAGCTCCAGCCCGTGCGCCGCGCCCACACCGGGCAACGGCGAGGGCCACGCGAACTCGTACACGAAAGCCGGCCGCGCCCGGGCGATCTCCGCGACCGGACGGCGGAACAGGGCGTCGGTCAGCACGTCGGCGTAGAGCTCGACCGGCGTGGTCCCTTCAGGAGCGGCTTCGACCGCAAGACCCAGCTGCCCCAGTAGCTCCGTCACGTCCGAGTGCGAAACACCGTCCGGAAGTGACGCGCCGGCCAGCGCCAGCAGCTCGTCGGCGTTCGTCCCGATCAACAGATCCACCCCGCCGCCGCGCACGACCACGTCGAACGGCGGTTCGGCCAGTACCTCCCCGTCCACCACCGGCAGGAACGGCTGCGCGGCGGCCACGGTCGTCGCACCCCAGCGAGCGGGGTCGAGGTCGGCCGTGAGGTCCGCGACGGCCGCCGTCGACAGCGCGGCGAGCTGCTCCGGCTCGACGCGCGCGAACCCCGCCGCCGTCGGCTCCACGCCGGCCGCGCGGGCGATCTCGCCGGTGACCAGAAGCGCGTCGGACGCGGAAAGCGCGGCCCGCGCGCTGGCACTCTGCACGATCGCCCGCCGGAACAGGCCGCGGTCCGTCGCCACGTGCGCCAGCGTCGCGCCCGCGCCCGCCGACGTACCGAACAACGTCACCGCGTCCGGATCCCCGCCGAACGCCGCGATACTGGAGCGCACCCACTCCAGCGCCGCGACCTGGTCGAGCAGCGCGCGGTTCGCGACCGCGTCCGGCAGCAGCGCGAAGCCTTCCGCGCCGAGCCGGAAGTTCACCGACACGAACACGACCCCGCGCCGCGCGAAGGCGGCGCCGTCGTAGATCGGCATCGCCGACGAACCGGTGACGTTCGAGCCACCGTGCAGCCACACCAGCACCGGCAGTCCGGCCGCGTCCTGGTCGGGCGTCCACACGTTGAGGTTGAGGCAGGCCGGCCCCTCGACCACCGGCTCCGCCAGGAACGAACCCGGCAACGGCACCGAAGGCGCGGTCGGCCCGAACTCGAGCGCGTCACGCACGCCGTCCCACGCCTCCGGCGCGCGCGGCGCCCGGAACCGCGCCTCGCCGAACGGCGCGGCCGCGTAAGGGATGCCGAGGAACCGCGTGACGCCTTCGCGCACGCTGCCCCGCACCCGGCCGTACGGGGTGGTGACGACGGGATCGGTCATCCCCCCATCGTTACCAGCGCCGGGCCCGCACCGGGGCGCGGCTGCCCGAATCGCCAGGGATTCCTGTCCCGAACGCACGAACCCCCGGCCGGCGGTGATGCCGGCCAGGGGCCCGTGTCATGACTCAATAAGTGACTCAGCCGTCCGACTCGGCCGACGGGATGTACGCACCCGGCACCTGATCCGGCGAGAAGACCTTGTTCTCGCCGGGGTACGGGGTCTTGAACCCGTGCGTCTGGTACCACGTGAAGTGGTTCATCTGCGCGGGGTTGGCGTAGTCCGCCGTCGCGTTCGGACCGGTGAGGCGCTGGTTCTTCTGCCACGCCGACCACTGCGAAGCGACCTGCTGCTTGTCCGCCGGCACCGCGGTGTCGGGCTGGACGGACGCGAACTGCGGAGCCACCACGTCCGGACCGCACGACGGCTGCGTCGCGAGGCCGCCCGTGAGCGACGTGCGGTTCGCCACCGCGTTGAACGGCGTGAGGTTCGGCTTGCTCGTGAACGCACTCGCCATCGGGGTGGCCGCGCTGTCCTTCTGGTTCATCGGCTGGATCCCGAGGATCTGCTCGATCGTGCGAACCATCGTGATCTGCGAGTAGTACGTGCTGTCCACGGCACCGTGCTGGGCGTACGGGCTGATGATCTGGATCGGCGCCCGGTGCCCGTCGACGTGGTCCAGCCCGGCCTGGGAGTCGTCCTCGACCACGAAGATCGCGGAGTCCTTCCAGTACTGGCTGTGTGAGATCGTGTCGACGATCTTGCCCACGGCGAGGTCGTTGTCCGCGACCTGCGCGGCGGCGTTCGCAGGACCACCGGTGTGGTCACTGGAAAGCCAGAACATGTTCAGGTTCGCGGGACCGTTCTTCTCGAAGTCCTGCTGCCAGATCTGCTCCCGGTAGACGTCCGGCACGCTGGTGTCGAACTTCGGGAAGCCGTGCACCGACACGTCGTTGAGCGACGGGATCGGCGACGACGACACGAGCGGGTAGGCGTTGGGCTCACCCGTCGCGGCCATGTTCTTGCTGTCGCAGTACAGGTTCTGCCACGACGCGCCCGAAGGCTTGGTCAGGAACTGCTGGAACTCGCCGAAGTCGCGGACGGTGTTGCCCGCGGCCTCCGCGCCCGACCACAGCGTGCCGGAGGCCTGGTGGCCCAGCACGTCGTCCTCGGTGTCGTAGCTGCGCAGGTACTCGCCGGCCGAGGACTCGGTGTACTCCGGGTCGTCGGCCTGCATGAGCCAGTTGTGGCCCTCGGCGGAGTTCGTGCCGATGTCGTACGTGTTGTCGTACAACCCGAACTGCTGCGTCAGCGCGTGCTGGTTCGGCGTCACGTTCTCGCCGAACTGCGCGAGCGCCGCGTCGCCGTTGCCAGCCGCGATGTCACCGAAGACCTGGTCGTAGGTCCGGTTCTCCTTGACGAGCAGGAACACATGCTTGATCGGGGACGGGTCGCCGAGGCGAGCCGGCACCGGCACGGGCTTCTTGTTCTTGCCGTTCGCCACCTGGACGGCGTTGTTCGTCCAGCCGTTCTGCTTGAACACCTTCGGCGTGTACGACTTGATCGTCCGGTCGTCGGGCAGCTGGAAGCGCTGCACGCTGGACGTCGTGTCGTGCGTGCCGTGCCCGGCGGCCGTGGTCGGGCGCTGGGCGTCGATGCCGCGGGTGTTGGACACGACGATGTCCTTGCCCACCGTGGCGATCGCGGTCGGGAAGTAGTCCGTGGGCAGCAGGCCGATGTAGCTGGCCGGGTCCTTCGGGCTGTCGTACTTGTACACGGCGATCGCGTTGGCGCGGCCCAGGGTCACCAGCAGGTGCCCGTCCTTGGTGAGCGTGATGCCGTCGGGCTCGTACCCGACTGTGGCCTCGGGCCACGGCTGGGTCGCGATGGTCTGGGTGACCTTGTCCTTGCCCGAGTCGATCACGGACACGTTGTTGCTCGACGTGTTCGCGACGAACACCGTGCCGTTGCTGGCGTACACCGCGGTGGGGTGGAGCCCGACGTTGATGGTGGCCACGGCGGCGGCCGGCTTCGCGGTGTTGATCACCGAAACCGTGCCGGTGGTGGAGGCACCCGTGAACGGGTCGGCCGGCACCTGGGTGTTGTACGAGTTGATCGTCGTCTCACCGGGGAGCGGCATCCGCCCGCCCTCGTTGCTGACGTAGAGCTTGTTGCCCACCAGCACGAGGTCGCGCGGCGCGATGCCGGTGTTCCAGCTCTGCTGGACGGCGCCGGTCGACGCGTTGATGGCGACCACGCGGTTCTGGCCGTTCACGGCGGCGTACACGACGGCGCCGTCGGGCGAGAACACCGCCTGGGCGACCAGGGCGTGCTTGGGTCCGTCGGCGGGGATCTTGACGGAGACGGGGTTGGCGAGCGAGCCGTCGGCGTTCACCGAGAACTTGGTGTAGCCGTCGGTCTGGGCGAGCCACAGGAACTTGCCGTCGGGGGAGTACGACGGGCCTTCCTGGCCGACGTCGCTGCCGGCGATCTTGAGGTTGACCTTCGCCGAGGTGCCGATCAGCTGCTGGACCTTGTAGCTCTTGAGGTCCACGATCGTCAGCGCGGCGTCGCCGTCGGTGGTCAGCGCGGCGAGGTGCGTGCCGTCCGGGCTGATCTTCGACGCCATGATCTTGCCGTCGTTCACGACCAGCCGGTCGCCGATCGGGTCGAGGTACTGGTCGCTCGAGACGACCAGCCCGTCCTTGGTGTTCTGGCCGACATGCTGCTGGCCGAACTCCTGCGTCGACGCGGTGCCGATGCCGGAGCCCGTCACGACCAGGGCGAGCGTGGCGGTTCCGGCGGTGACGAGGCGGATCTGACGCGATCTGCCGGTGCCGGACCTGGCTCTCCCTGCACGCCTGCGGCGGCGTGTTACCTGCATGGGGTCATCCCTTCGGGGTGTTGGACAGCAGTTCGACGCTGGCGTCGAACTGCCACAGCGGGTTGGGTTGGTCCCCGATCGGGGTCCGCACCTGGAAGTAGCCGTTCACTTCCTTCGGCCCGTCGCCGTCGGCGACGAACCGCCCGTCTGAGGTGACGTCGAGCTGGTAGATGGCCTGACCAGTCGCTTCGACGCCGGGGAGATGCCAAGAGACGACGCACCGCCAGTCGTTGCCCGGTCCTTCCTGGGCGACGAGGCCGCCGCCCTTCTGGCACTCCGACGTGACGCCGAGCTGGGCTTCGGTCACGGCGGGGCGGTGCAGTTCGTCGGTCTGCAGGCGGTAGAGGTGCGCGAACGTGGTCGAAAGCGACTGCTGCACTTTGTCCTGCGTCACGCCGGAGCCGAGCGACGGCGTGGCCACGGCGATCACCGCGAAGGCGACCACGATCAGCCCGACCAGCGGCAGCGCGCCGGCGGTGATCGTGCGGCGGGCCGAGCCGTCGTAGCTCAGGTTGGTGAAATCGCGGCGCAGGAACAGGAAGTAGGCCAGCGCGGTCGCCACGACTGTCCACACGAGACAGACGAGGATGCTGACGAGCAGCGGCCCGGCTTGCGCGGGACTGGTGAACAACCCTTCCCACGCGATGAACGAGTACGTCGGCAGCGCGAGCCGCACGGCCACGGGCAGCGGCAGCAGCTGGGCCACCGCCATCCCGAGCGCGACGACGGCGGGCAGCAGCAGGCCCATCGGCGACCGGCCCAGCGCGACGGACCCGAGCAGCCCGACCGCGGCCAGCGCGAGCGTCGGGGCCAGCGCGCACACCCAAGCGAGCAGCACCTGACCGGCGGCGGCGCCGGGGGAGAGCAGGTGCCCGTCGAGGCCGACGAGCTGATGGTTGCCGGCGCCGAGCACTCCGCCGATGATGCTGGACACGGCCAGGCCGGCCACGAGCACGAAGATCACGGTGAGGCTGGCCAGCACCTTGGCCACGAAGATCCGCCGGTACGAGCGCACGGCCACCAGCAGGTGCCGCCAGGTGCCGAGCCGGTCCTCGGACGCGAACACGTCACCGGCGACCACCGACGTGAGCAGTGGGAGCGCGTAGCTGCCGGCGAACCCGAGCATCACGAGTGAACCCGCCCAGCCGGTGGCGTTCATCCAGCGGCCGAAGACGGTGTCCACGGGCAGGTCGCTCTGCCGGCTCACCGCGGCGACGAACAGCGCCGGGGCGATCCAGCAGGCGAGCACCAGCAGGCGGACGCGCCACTGGGAGACGAGTTTGACCAGCTCGAAACGGTAGCCGCGGGCCACCGAGGCAGGTGCTTCGCGTGCGGTCGGGGTTTCCGGTGTGCCCGGCGTGCCGGGTTCGGTGAGGGTCGCGGTCATCGAGCGGACTCCTGCTGCTGAGACGCGGTTTCGGGCGCCTCTTCGGATTCGGTGAGGGCGAGGAACGCGGCTTCCAACGGGGACACCACGGGCGCGAGCTCGCGAAGGGCCACGCCCGCGTGGACGAGGCGCACCACGAGGTCGTCGAGAGCGGGCACCAGCGCGCGCACCACGAGGACACCACTGTCCTTTCCGGACTCATCGCCGAGCCGGATGCCGGGGGTTTCGGCGGCGAGCTTCCGCGCGGACTCGCGATCGGAAGTCACGAGCCGGTAGTCGAGCTCCTGGCTCTCCGAAGAGAGCTTGCCCAGCGGGCCGGTGAAGACGACGCGGCCGGTCGCGATGATCGTGACCTCCGAGCACAGCGCTTCGAGGTCGTCCATGCGGTGGCTGGACAGCACGACGGTGGCGCCTTCGGCCGCGAGCCGTTTGAGGACCCCGTGCACGTGCTTCTTGCCGGCGGGGTCGAGGCCGTTGGCGGGCTCGTCGAGCACGAGCAGCCGCGGGCGGGTGAGCAGGGCGGCGGCGAGGCCGAGCCGTTGACGCATGCCGAGGGAGAAGCCGCGCACGCGGTCGTCGGCGACGTCGGTGAGCCCGACCTGGGCGAGCGCGTCGTCGATGTCGGCGGTGCGGGTGTCTCCGCCGCGCAGGGCGGCCAGCGCGGCGAGGTTCTTCCGCGCCGTGAGCGAGGGGTAGAGGCCGGGGCCGTCGACGAACCCGGCAACGCCGCCGGGAGCGTCCAGGGTCCGCCCGACGGGCGAGTCGAGGATCTCCAGGCGGCCCTCGTCCGCGACGGCGAGGCCCAGCAGCAGACCCAGCAGCGTGGTTTTGCCCGCGCCATTCGGCCCGGCCAGTCCGTGGATCTGCCCCTGGGCGACGTCGAGATCGATTTCGTCGAGCGCGACGACTTCGCCGAAACTTTTGGTGATTCCCCGAGCCCGGACTGCCAGAGGTGTGTCCATGGTCCCTTTGCTTTCGTCGTGAAACGTGCGTCAGGAACTTAGGGACAGCAAATTAATCTCGAACCGGTGCCGGGTGAACGATCGGGGAACGGGGCTCGGACGAAACAAGTCGCACTCGTGGATTGTCCGAGTTAAATCGTGATCTTGCCTTGAGTTAACTGTCACCTTGCATTAGGAGAGCCGGAACAGGGCTCGCGCGTTGTCCCTGCCGATCTTGCGACGGTCGGGTTCGTTCAGGGGTGCGGAGTCGAACCAGCCGGCCGCGTGGTCGACGTTTTCGAACGGCCAGTCGGTGGAGAAGAGCACGCGATCGGCGCTGAGTTCCGACATCGCGGCGAGCAAGGACTGGGTGTGGAAATTGCCGGACGTCGTCACGTAGAAGTGCTCGGTGAAGTATTCGGTGATCGGCCGTGCGGCGGGATAGGGGAGCGCGGCATTGGTCCATTTGTTGTGGTGGTCGATCCGCCAAAGGGAGTAGGGCAGACCTTCGCCGAGATGACCGAGAATGATGGTGACACCGGGGTGGCGGTCGAACAGCCCCGACGCGGCCAGGCGCAGTGCGTGCACCGCCGTCTGCTGGCCGAACGCCCAGGCCGGGCCGAGCAGCCACTCGTGGCCGGCGTACACGCGGGCGTCCTGCGGCAGCGGGTTGCGCGGGTGCAGGTAGAGCGGCACGCCGAGGCGTTCGACCTCGGCCCAGAACGGCAGGTACTCGGGGGTGTCGTAGTAGGTGACGGTGCCGGCGTCGTCGAGCTCGGTGAAGCTGTTCACGAGCGCGCCGACGAACCCGAGCTCCGTGACCGCGCGGCGCAGCTCTGCCGTCGCGAGGTCCGGGTCCTGCAGCGGCAGTGCGGCGAACCCGCGGAACCGGTCGGGCCGCGCGGCGACGTGCTCGGCGAGGGTGTCGTTGGCGCGCCGGGCGAGCTCGGCGGCCTTCATCGCGTCCGGGATCCCTTGCACGGCAGGGGAGTTGAGCGACAGCAGCATCAGCTCGATGCCGTGGGTGTCCATCAGGCGCAGCCGCTGGCCGTCGAGGTCGAGCAGGCGGGCGCGCAAGGTGGGCCACAGCGCGGGAGGAGCGTAAGGCTCGGAGTCGCCGAGTGTGTCCTCGGTGGCGAAGTGTTCTTCGAGGGCGATCTTGCCGTCCACAGTGGAGGTCCTTTCCGGATCAGGCCTGTTCGCGCTGCGCGTCTTCGAGCTGGATCTGCCTGACGCGCACGGGGTTGTGCAGCGCGGCGATGTGGACGCCGAAGAACAGGTGCCACACGAGGATGGCGAACGGGAACTTCCAGCCGTGCCCGAACGAGAAGAACCCGAGCCCGGTGCCCGGCCGGTAGATCAGCGGCGCGAGCAGGCCCGCGGCGACGAGGGCGAGGATCGTGCAGAAGGTGAGTGCCTTCAGCAGGTTTCCGGTGTTCGTGGCGCGGAAGGGCAGCTTCGGGTACGCGAGCAGCGCGAAGACGAACACGAACGCGATCCCGTTGAAGTAGTGCATGAACTGCCCGGCGAAGTACGACGCGGCCGTGCCCTCGGGGGTTGCCGGCGCGGCGACGTGCCCGTTGTGCAACGGCCACGGCAGCTCCGGCAGGCCGATGGCCGGCATGAAGTAGCCGGCCGTCGTGGCCATTTGCGTCGCGACGAACGCGGTGACCAGCAAGGCGCCGACGGGGTGGCGCCCCGACCAGCGGAACCACTCCCGGTCCGGGCGGAGGTCGGTGAGGCCGCGTGACGTGGCGCGTTCAGGCCGGGGCGCGACGATGCTCGTGGACACTGGAGTCTCCTTCGGCTCGTTCACTTATGTGCATCGAGTTTACGAAAAGTGGATGACGGTGTCCAGGGGTGGGCGCGCTCGGGCGACGACCGGCGTGCTTTTGGGTGGTGTGGCTGAGGATTCGGGCTGGGGTCAGCCGGCCGCGGGGCCGCGTCCGCCGAGCTCTGCCGACGCAGCGATGGTCGTGCGCAGCAGTTCCTCGGTGGCGCTCGCGACCTGCTCCGGGCTCGCGTGGCCGACGGGCATCGCGAGCGCGACGGCCAGCGGCAGCGGCGTGGCCTCGGAGAACACGGGGGCGGCGACCGTGGTGACGCCGGGGATCATGGCGTCCGTGGTCACCGCGGCGCCGGAGCGGCGGACGTCGCGGATGACGCGGGTGAGCTGGGCCGGCGAAGGGACTTCGGGTGCCGCGCCGGGGTCGAAGTCGCCGCGCAGGACGGGGGCGGTGATCGTCTCCGGCAGGTGGGCGAGGAAAACGCGGCCGACCGACGTGGACATCAGCGGCAGGATCGCGCCGACCCGCACGGTGATCGGCAGCACGTGGGCGCCGTAGTGCCAGCCGACGATGACCGGCCCGTGGTCGCCCCACACGGCGAGGTTCACGGAGTGGCCGGTGCGGTCGCGCAGGCCCGGCAGGTGCTCGGAGACGACCTCGACCTCGTCCATGCGCCGCAGCGCTTCCATGCCGAGGCGGCGCAGTGCGGGGCCGAGGTCGTAGCGGCCGGAGTTCGGCGACTGCGCGACCAGGCCTTCTCGCGACAGGCTGACCAGGTAGCGGTGCACCTTGCTCGGCGCCATCCCGCTCGCCTCGGCGACCTGCTTGAGGCTCATGGGACCCGGGCCCTGCTCGAGGGCGCGCACGACCGTCATCGCGATCTCGACCGACTGGATGCCCTGGCGGTCGTCTTCGGGTTCCCGGGCTGCCACGTTCTGGACTATACGGCCGGTCCGGTGCCGGACCCGGTGGGGTGAGCCGCCTCGGCGAGCCGTGGTCTGCCCTTGTGTACGGCGGTGGTTCCCGGGCGCACCTCGACAACTCGTCCACTTTCCATAAACTCGATGCATATAAGTGAATTCTGTGGCCGCGCGGGCGGCCCACGAGGAGGTAGTGGTGAACGAGCGGAATCTGGGTCGCCGGGCGTTGCTCAAGGGTGTCGCGATCACCGGGGCCGCGGCGGCAGTCGCGACGGTGCTGCCGGCGGGGACCGCGGGCGCGGCTTCTCGGGGGTATGGCTCGGGTGGGGGTGTGCGGCAGGTTCCCGGCATCGGCACGGTCATCGACACCTCCCACGCGACGCCCGGCGTCTCGCGGGTGCTCAGCGCGTACTTCCTGGCCAAAACCGGGAAACAACCCGAAGCGACGATGGCGCAGATCAACCGCGCGCAGATGAACTACCTCGACGCCGTGACCGGCGAGATCTGGCCGTCGTGGCAGTCGCTGCACGATCTCTTCGCGAAGAACATGCCGAAGTGGCCCGCCGACGGGAAGTCCTACGCCACGCGCATCCTCGGCGACGACCGCAGCGCGATCGTCTTCTTCTCCAACACCCCCGGCCTGTTCGCGCCCGGCGAGATCCGCGCCACCGGCGTGGTCAACCTGCAGGGCGGCAGGATCGCGCGCTGGGTCGACTACTGGGACGGCCGCCACGTCGGCATCGACTACGTGCGCGGCAAGCGCGAGCCGTTCCCGGCGGATTTCAAGGAGGGGACCGTCGGCGAGACGGCCGCCTCCGTGATGCGCCGCGCGGTCGACGGCCTCGCCGGTGCGCTGGCCACCGGCGCGTCGACGCGGCAGTTCTTCGCGGAGGACGCGGTGTTCGAGGACGTCGCGGCGCACGTGTATCTCGTGGGCCCGGCCGCGATCACGCGGTTCCTGACCTCGGCGCGTGACCTGCTCCCGTACGCCGGCCCGGGCTCGGCCGTGCGCCACACCTTGGGCGGCGCGCTCGGCGGCGGGTACGAGTGGACCTCTCGCGGCCCCGCGCCCCACGGCGTCACCGGGCTCGAGCTCGACGCGCGCGGCCTGATCACGCGCGCGACCGCCGTCTGGGACGGCTCCTTCGTCGACGACGCGACGCTCGCCGCATTGGCGCAGAAGGCGGTCGAGCACTGATGGCGGCGGGCGATCCGGATTGGCGCCGGTGAGGTTGCCGGGCGGGAGAAGGGGGTTCGGCGTTCTTCGGCCGAACCCGCTTCTCCGCGTGATCAAGCGTGGGCGATGGTCCAGGTGTCCACGGTGTGGAAGCCGAGCGTCCGGGCGAGCTGCTCGTTGGCCGGGTCGATCGCCAGCAGCCCGCCCCGCAGTCCGAGCCCGACGGCCACGACCTCACCGCCCACTTCGACCACATACGGCGACGCCGCGGGCAGATCGAGCACGGCGCCGCTGAGCAGATCGCGCACACTGTCGGCCGGCACGCCTGTGGCCGCGACGGAAACGTCGAGGAACGTCTGCGCGTAAGCCCCGTCGACGCGCCGTACTGTCGCACCGGGCGGGGTTGTGTCGAATGGTGTGGTGTTCTTCTCGAGAACGGCGAGCGCACGCTGATCCTGCACCGTGAGCCCGTGACTTTCCGCGAGCTCCGTGAATTCCGGCGTCGCGGCACCCCTGGTCCGCAACACCCACGGCACCCCGTACTTCGGCATTTGTGCGGCGAATTCCGCCATTTCCGCGACGCTCGCGTTTTCCGCGATCCCGAACACGCCGTTCATCCGGGCCTGGCTCTGGAAACTGACCAGCAGCGCGCTGCCTTTTCCGGCTTGATCGACTGACCTCGGCAACGCGCTGAGCAGGTGTTCCGTGGCCTGGAGCCAGCTACTGTTCGCCGCGTCGGCCAGACCTCGGCCCCGCGGCGCGGCCATCGCGGGTGCCGCCATCAGCACCACCCCGGCACCGTCGGCCAGGCCTGCCTTGAGCACGTCCCGTCTTTTCACGTCATTCCTCCTCGGGGTTCTCGCCTTCGAACCTAAGGCGCCAGAGGAGGATTTCGCCGCGACCGAGGACTGCAGGGCTCCGGCACTGCCCTTTCTCTCATTTCAGCGGAATATTCCGCTTGCGATCTTCAAGAGTGTGAACAAATCCCGGTGGTGCCGTTCGTGGAAAACGTTTCCGCGAACATGAATGCACTTCGCCGATGGTGCTCAGCGGTTCCAGAACCAGTCCTTGCCCCGCGCCTGCTTGAGGGCCTGCTTCTTGCGCTCTGGCGTCAAGCGGTCCAGGTAGAGCATGCCGTCCAGGTGGTCGGTCTCGTGCTGCAGACACTGGGCCAGCACGTCGACCCCCTCGACCTCGATCGGCTCGTTGCGCAGGTCGACGCCCCGCACCACCGCGTGCTTGGCCCGCACGGTCGGAAACCACAGCTCCGGCACCGACAGGCAGCCCTCGTCGATCTCGTGCGTCTCCTCCGACAACGAGACGATCTCGGGGTTGATCACGTAACCCGTCAGGCCGCCCACGTCGTAACTGAAGACCCTCAGCCCCACCCCGATCTGCGGCGCCGCCAACCCCGCGCGCCCGTCCGGCTTCACCGAGTCCATGAGATCCGTGACCAGCGCCTCGACCTTCTTGTCGAAAGTCGTCACGGGATCGCAGACCGTCTTGAGCACCGGGTCCCCGAAGTAGCGCAGAGCGCGCATCGCCATGATCGAACGTCCTTCTTCCCGCCGGGTATCCGGACGAAGTGTAATGACCACCGGGTCCGCCCCCACCCGGCACCCGCGCTGGTCAGCCCCGCAGCACGAGCCCTTCGACGCCTGCCGCCGCTCGCGGCGATGCGTCCGCCACCGGGTGCCGCCTCGGTGGCGGCCAGGGCCCGCGCCACGCAGCCGGCCGGCCACAGCCTCTGCGGGCAGGCCGACGCATGCGGCGGTCAGGCTGATGGCTGCGGTCGCTTCGGCGCCGATCGGACTCCGCGGTGGCCAGGCTCGCGCTCGCGGGGCTTCGGTTTCGCCGTTGCCCGTGGAGCACAACTGCGCACCGGCAGGCCTTCGGCGTCGCGGCTTCTTGCCTGCGGCTGCCAGGCGTGTTGCCGCGGCTTTGGCGTCCGTCCGGACACTCGAATACTTGGACACTCGAATACTCAGGCGCGCAACCGCAGCCCCTTCGGTGTCGCCCGGAAGCCGGCTTCACGGAGGATGTCGGCGAGTTCCGAGGTGAGGGCTTGTTCGCCGTCGGCGCGTTGGACGGCCAGCTGGCCCAGCCAGCCCTCGCGGACGGCGGTGGAGAGGCCCGCCGCCGCGGCTTGGAGGGGGGCGCGGTCCTCGGTGAAGCTGAGCAGGGACCGGCCGCCGCGTTCGACGTAGAGGGCGGGGACGCCGTCGACGAGGACCGCGAGGGCGCCCGCCTTGCGCGCCGGGCGGTGTTTCGTGTCGCCTGTGGCGGCCGGCCAGGGCAGGGCCGCGCCGTAGGGCTGGGCGGGGTCGGCGGCGGCCAGCACCACCGCGCGGTCGCTGCCGGCCCGGGCCGGGGAACCGGACCAGCCGTCCGCGCCGGGCGCAGGACCGGACAGGGCACGCAACCGGTCGACCGCACCCTTCGCCGCGAACTGCGCCGCTCCGAGGCCCTCCACCACGTACCCGCGCACGACCTGGCCCGAGTCCTCCATGCCGCGCAACACCTTGTAGATCCCCGAAAATCCGCCTGTGACCCGTTCGGTGTCGAGCGCACCGCGCGTGAGCACGCCGTGCCGTTCGAGGAACGCCTCGGTGCGCGCGTGGGCCCGGCGCGTCGGATCGGTCTCCCGCGCCGGCGTGAGAGCCCAGCGGCCCGCGACCGTCGGCGGTCCCGTGCGCGACGGCATCGCCGGGCGCCCCGCCCGCAGTCGCGCATACCGGCCGCGCGGAGCCTGCCGCCGCGGTTTGTGCGCGCCGTGGCCCGCGACCTGCGCGCGCAGCGGCGCCAGCGTGTCGCCCGTGACCAGGCCGGCCCACACGAGGTCCCACAGCGCACCGGCGATGTCGCCGTCGTTCGGCGGCGACTCCAGCTGCGGCGAAACCCGGTCCACCAGCTGCCGGAAGAACAGTGCACCACCCTCCAAAGTGGACAGCAGGGCCTCGTGGACCGGGCTCGACGGCGCGTTCTCCTCGACCTCCGGCAGCAGCAGGTCGGCCACGTCCGTCGGCGCCAACGCCAGCCACCCGTCCCCGCCGGACAGCGCGCCGCAGCCTGCCCACGTGACCTCGCCGGCCGTGGTGAGCTCGTCGAGCAGCGCGGGGGAGTAGCCAGGCAGCCGGCTCGGCAGGATCAGCGACTCCACGGCGCTGGCCGGCAACGGCGCGCCCGCCAGCTGCTCGACCACTGACAGCACGTCGTCAGCCGTCGGCGCCGAGCGCATCCGCGCGCCGATCCCATGCCACGACGGCAGGAACCGGCCCAGTGCCGCGGGCTCCACCGGCTCGACTTCCGCCCGCAGCTTCGCCAGCGACGCTCGCCGCAGCCGCCGCAGCACTGCCGCGTCGCAGTATTCGAGCCCCACACCGTGGGTGTCCGGGTGCCCGACCGGGCTCAGTTCACCCCGGACCAGCCGGCCCTGCCCAGTCATCCGCTCCAGCACGCCCGTGACCACGGCCGAACCGAGCCCGAACCGAGCGGCCGCCGCCGAAGCCGGGAACGGTGCGCGGATCCGCGCGTACCGCCCGAGCAGGTCGCCCAGCGGATCCTCCACCGGTTCCGTGAACGCCTCGGGCACCCCCACCGGCAGCGCGACCCCCAGCGCGTCGCGCACCCGCCCGGCGTCCTCGATCGCCAGATACCGTTCCTCGCCGGCGATCCGCACCCGGATCGCCCGCCGCGCGGCTTCCAGCTCCTCCAGCCACTCGGGCTGGATCCCTCGTTCCAGAGCCTCCGCAGTGGACAGATCACCCAGGAATCGCAACAGGTCGGCCGCGTCCTCGGCCGAACGCGCGTGCCGATCGGGATCGAGCCGCTGCAGTGACCGCTCCACCTCGCGCACGGCATCGGGATCCAGCAGCTCCCGGATCGCCTCCGTGCCGAGCAGTTCGGCCAGCAAACCGGAATCCAGCGACAACGCGGCCGCCCGCCGCTCGGCCAGCGGCGCGTCGGTCTCGTAGAGGAACATCCCGACGTAACCGAACAGCAGGCTCCGCGCGAACGGCGACGCCGCCGGCGTCTCCACCTCCACCAGCCGCACCCGCCGCGCCCGGACGTCGGCCATCAGCTCCCGCAGCCCGCCCACGTCGTAGACGTCCTGCAGGACCTCCCGCATCGCCTCCAGCACCACGGGGAACCGCTCGTACTTCGCCGCCACCGACAGGAGCTGCGAAGCTCGCTGCCGCTGCTGCCACAACGGGGTCCGCCGCCGCGGATCGCGCCGCGGCAGCAGCAGCGACCGGGCCGCGCACTCGCGGAACCGCGCGGCGAACACCGCCGACCCGCCGACCTCCGCCACGATCAGCTGCTCGACCTCCTCCGGGTCCAGCAGCACGTCGTCGGCGCCGATGGTGACCTCGCCGCCCTCGGCGTCGAGCGCGTCGGGCAGCCGCAGCACGATGCCGTCGTCGGAATGCGCCACCTGCGCGTCGACACCCCGGTTCTCCCGCAGCCGCGCGGCGATCGCCAGCGCCCACGGCGCGTTGACCTGCGCCCCGAACGGCGAGTGCACCACGATCCGCCAGTCGCCCAGCTCGTCGCGATAGCGCTCCAGCAGGATCGTCCGGTCGTTCGGCACGTGTCGCGTCGCCGATTTCTGCTCTTCCAGGTACGCCAGCAGGTTGTCGCACGCCCGTTGGTCGAGCCCCGCCGCCGCGGCCCGGTTCCGCGCCGCCTCGCTGTCCGAAGTGGACAGTTCCCGCACGAACGCGCCCAGCGCCCGCCCCAGCTCCAGCGGCCGCCCGGCCGCGTCGCCCTTCCAGAACGGCATCCGCGCGGGCTCGCCCGGCGCCGGCACCACGATCACGCGGTCGTGGGTGATGTCCGTGATCCGCCACGACGACGTGCCCAGCAGGATGGTGTCGCCGACGCGCGACTCGTACACCATCTCCTCGTCGAACTCGCCGACGCGCGAGCCGGGTTTGTCGTCGGCCCCCGGCGTCATCACGGTGAACAGCCCGCGGTCGGGGATCGTGCCGCCCGACGTGACCGCCAGCCGCTGCGAACCCGGCCGCCCGTGCAGCTCACCGGTCACGCGGTCCCACGTGATCCGCGCCCGCAGCTCGCCGAACTCCTCGCTCGGGTACCGCCCGGCCAGCATGTCGAGCACCGCGTGCAACGCGTCGTCGGGCAACGCGGAGAACGGCGCCGCCCGCCGCACCAGCGCCGCGATCTCCGGCACCGTCCACGACTCGAGCGCCACCATCGCCACCACGTGCTGCGCCAGCACGTCGAGCGGGTTGCGCGGGTACCGCACGGCCTCGATCGCCCCCGCGGCCATCCGCTCCGCGACCACCGCGCACGACACGAGGTCGCCGCGGAACTTCGGGAACATCACGCCGGACGACACGGCCCCCACCTGGTGCCCGGCGCGCCCGACCCGCTGCAGCCCCGACGCGACCGTGGGCGGCGCCTCGATCTGCACCACGAGGTCGACCGCACCCATGTCGATGCCCAGCTCCAGCGACGACGTCGCCACCACGCACGGCAGCCGCCCGGACTTGAGCTCCTCTTCCACGTGGGTGCGCTGCTCCCGCGACATCGACCCGTGGTGCGCCCGCGCGATCGTCGGCGCGGCACCGGTGGTGAGCCCGGATTGCCCGATCGCCTCGGCGGGGAAGGCGTCGCCGGCCCGCAGCTCCGTCTGTTCGGCCGCCAGCTCGTTGAGCCGCGCCGTGAGCCGTTCGGTGAGCCGCCGCGAGTTGGCGAACACGATCGTCGACCGGTGCGACTGGATCAGCTCCAGCACCCGTTCCTCGACCGCGGGCCAGATCGACGGCCGCTTCACCTCGGCGCCCGCAATCTCCTCCTGCGTGCCGATGCCGCCCTGAGAAGGCAGCTGCGACAACGACGTGAAGTTCTCCAGCCGCTCCATCGGCGACGGCGCCGGCCCGTCGAGGTTCGCCATGTCCTCCACCGGCACCTCAACGCGGACCTCGATGGTCTTCGCGAGCTTCGGCTGCACCACCGTGACCGGTCGCCCGCCCGCGAGGAAGGAGCTCACCTCGTCGACCGGCCGCACGGTGGCCGACAACCCGATCCGCTGCGCGGGCTTCGGCAGCAGCGCGTCGAGCCGCTCCAGCGACACCGCCAGGTGCGCGCCCCGTTTGCCGCCCGCCACGGCGTGGACCTCGTCGACGATCACCGTCTCCACGCCCGCCAGCGACTCCCGCGCCGACGACGTGAGGATGAGGAACAGCGACTCCGGCGTGGTCACCAGCACATCAGGCGGAGTCTTGCCGAACGACCGGCGCTCGGCCGCCGTGGTGTCGCCGGTGCGCATGCCGACCTCGATCTCCGGCACCGGCAGCCCCAGCCGTCGCGACGCCTGCGAGATCCCCGCGAGCGGCGCGCGCAGGTTGCGCTGCACGTCGACCGCCAGCGCCTTCAGCGGCGAGACGTAGAGGATCCGGCAGCGCTTGCGCGGCTCCGCCGGCGGTGGTTCCACCGACAGCCGGTCGAGCGCCCACAGGAACGCGGACAGCGTCTTGCCGGACCCGGTGGGCGCCACCACCAGGGCGTGCTGCCCGGCGTGCGCGGCCCGCCAGGCCCCTTCCTGCGCCGCGGTCGGCGCGGCGAACGCCCCCTCGAACCACGTGCGGGTCGCGGGGGAGAAGAGGTCGAGGACGTCTGCTGCCACGTCCTCCATGATGCGCGGCACCCCCGACAGTTTCCGATTCCCGCCGTCGCGAACGGTCCCCTCGCGGCGAACGCCCAGGTCACGGCGCCGCCGACCACCCGACCGGGCGACCTGGACGTGCACTGCGTCACGCCCAGGGCCACCCACCCCGAGCCCTCTTACCCACCCCGAGCCCTCTTACCCACCCCGAGCCCTCTTACCCACCCCCTCCAGGCGACCACAGCGCGAGATCGCGCCGGCTTCCGGATGGGGCGGTGCGATCGGCCCCCGGCCGATCCGACCGCCCCATCCGGAAGCCGGCTCAAAGGCGATCTCGCACGCCCCGGCGAAGCCGGGGCCAAA
>NZ_JBFAHL010000020.1:107153-212493 GCF_040654155.1 Amycolatopsis sp. NPDC050768 | reverse complement strand
CTGACCGGTGACGTCTTCGGCTCGCTGCGCTGCGACTGCGGTCCCCAGCTCGAAGCCGCGCTGCAGGCCGTGGCCGACGAAGGCCGCGGCGTCGTCCTCTACATCCGCGGCCACGAGGGCCGCGGCATCGGGCTGCTGCACAAGCTGCAGGCCTACCAGCTGCAGGACGCCGGCGCCGACACCGTCGACGCGAACCTCGCGCTCGGCGTCCCGGCCGACGCCCGCGACTACGGCACCGGCGCGCAGATCCTGTGCGACCTGGGCGTGCGGTCGATGCGGCTGCTCACGAACAACCCGGCCAAGCGCGTCGGTCTCGAGGGGTACGGCCTGCGGGTCACCGGCCGTGTGCCGCTGCCCATCTCGCCCAACCCCGAGAACCTGCGGTACCTGCGCACCAAGCGCGACCGCATGGGGCACGACCTCGCGCAGCTGGAGCACTACGAACAGGTGGGTGCCGCCGACCAGGCGGAGAAGGGGACAGCACCCGATGAGCGGTGAGGGACGGCCCGAGTTCGAGCTCGACCTGAGCGACTGCAAGGCGCTGAAGCTCGGCATCGTGGCCACGCGGTGGAACGCGAACATCACCGAAAAGCTCCTGGAGCGGGCGCTGGCGGCCGCGAAGGCGGCGGAGCTCGAAGAGGAGCCGACCGTCGTGCACGTCGCCGGCGCCGTCGAGCTGCCGGTGGTCGCGCAGGCGCTGGCCCGCCACCACGACGCGGTCGTGGCGCTCGGCGTGGTGATCCGCGGCGAGACCCCGCACTTCGACTACGTGTGCGACTCGGTCACGGCCGGCCTCACGCGCGTGGCGCTCGACGAGAGCACTCCCGTCGGCAACGGCGTGCTGACGGTCAACGACGAGCAGCAGGCGCTCGACCGCTCCGGCCTGCCGGGCTCGAAGGAAGACAAGGGCTACGAGGCCACGGTCGCGGCGCTCGACTCCGCCCACGTGCTGCGCGGCCTGCGCCAGCCGTGGACCGAGCGGGGATTCGTGTGAGCCCCGCCGTGAGCGAGCAGCAGGAGACGACGCTGGTGATCCGCCCCCGGCGGGCGCTGGTGATGTGCAGCGTGCTGGCCGTGCTGCTGCTCGCCGTGTTCATCGTCGTGGCGATCCTGCTGCGCAACTCCCACACCGGCGTCGTGTTCGAGAAGTCGGACCAGGTCGCGATGATCGGCATCGGCGTGCTGCTGGCGCTGGGCACGATGCTGTTCGCCAACGCCCGCGTGCGCGCGGACGCGACCGGCATCGAGGTCCGTAACGTGATCACGACCCGCCGGTTCCTGTGGAGCGACGTCCTGTCGGTCAGCTTCCCCGACGGTGCTTCGTGGGCCCGGCTGGAGCTGCCCGACGACGAGTACTTCTCCGTGATGGCCGTGCAGGCCGTCGACCGTGATCGCGCGGTCGCCGCCGTGCGTGCGCTGCGCAAGCTGCACAAGGCGGCCACGGGTTCCTGACCGGCGGACTACGGCTCCAGGTCGACGACGATCGGAGCGTGGTCCGACGGGCCCTTGCCCTTGCGGGCTTCACGGTCCACATAGGAATCGCGTACGGCCTTGGTGAACGGCTCGTTGCCGTACACGAGGTCGATGCGCATGCCGCGGTTGTTGGGGAAGTTCCCGGCGCGGTAGTCCCAGTACGTGAACGGGTGGTCGTACTTCAGCGGGCGCGGGAACACGTCCGCCAGCCCGAGGTCGCGCAGGCGGGCCAGCGCCGCGCGTTCGGGTTCGGTCACGTGGGTGGAGCCGTCGAACAGCGACCGGTCCCACACGTCGGCGTCGGTGGGGGCGACGTTGAAGTCGCCGAGCACGGCGAGCGGTGTCTCCGACAGCTCTGCCGCGACGGTCGTACGCAAGGCTTCGAGCCATTCGAGTTTGTACGCGTAGTGCGGGTTGTCGGGCTCCCGGCCGTTGGGCACGTACACCGACCACACCCGCACGCCGCCGCACGTGGCGCCGACGGCGCGGGCTTCCGAAGCGCCTTCGAACCGCGGTTCGCCCGTGAGGCCGCGGACCACGTCGTCGAGGCCCACGCGCGAGATGATCGCGACGCCGTTCCACCGGCCGAGTCCGTAGGCGGCGACGTCGTAGCCGAGCGCCTTCACCTCGTCGGCCGGGAACGCTTCGGTGGTGTTCTTGAGCTCCTGCAAGCAGAGCACGTCGGGTGCCGAGTGCTCGAGCCAGTCGAGCACGCGGGGCAGCCGCGGCACGATCGAGTTGACGTTCCAGGTCGCGATCCTCACGACCGCCAGGATAGGGGTGCGTGGCCCGGGGCACCCGGCCACGCACCCCCGCTCGGGGTGTCTCGAACAAGCCCGGCTCAAACTCCCGCGGTGGTGCGGATCCACGAGCGGCTGGTGGCGACGCTCGCGTAGTTGTTGGTGCCGCGGGTGTTCGTGCCGCTCTGGTTCTGCACGGTCGACGCGACGCCGACCTGTACGCCGTTCGAGACCTCGGGGCCGCCCGAGTCGCCCTTCCACGCGGCGCCGTTGATCCCGACGCTCTGGATCGCGCGGCCGCCGTACGCGTCGGTGGAGCGGCCGGTGACCTGCACGTTGGTGACCTTCAGCGCCGACGCAGGCGGGCCGGTCGGGGTCGTGCGGCCCCAGCCGTAGAGCTGGTTGGTGCTGCCGGTGGCCGGGTCGGCGCTGCCGAGGGTGATCGGCTTGGCCGTGGTGGCCTGCGCGAGGTGCAGGAGGGCGATGTCGCCGTTGGGTGACTCTTCCTCGCGGTCGACGGCGATCTTGGTGCCGCCGAAGAGCGTGTTGGTGCCCACGCGCACGTACATGCCGCTGCCGTCTTCGTCGAGGCAGTGCACGGCCGTCATCACCCAGCGCGACGCGACGACGGTGCCAGAGCAGTTGAAGCCCTGGAAGTCGCGGCCCGGGGTGTTGACGTAGACCTGGGCGCCCCAGCTGACGGCGGGCGCGGTGCCGCCGCCCACGATGTTCGTCTGCGCGGTGGCGGCGGTGCCGCCGGCCAGGGTCAACGCGGCCACTGCGGCTGTAGCCGCGCCGGCGAAACGGATGCTGCTCAAGGGAGGATCCTTTCGGTGGGGACCGGAAGCGCCGGGTCTCGGCTGGGACGGACCGTAATCAGCGCGTCACCCGGCGGGGAACCGACGAAGGTCGCGCGTGTCCGAATCACCCGACTTCCGTCGGGTCGGGGGAGCGCGGTGGGCCCGGGATCGGGCATCGGGCGGGCAAGGGTTGCGCCCTAGCCGTGCACTGGATGACTCCCGTGTACCGGGGCCTCGCAAATCTGTCGGGGCCGCGCCATAGTCCATCCATGCCCCCGCCTCCACCCTCAACGGAGGCGCTACGCGCCACTGCGTAGATTTGGGACGTGGCTGACCCGACCACCTACCGTCCCTCGCCGGGGAGCATCCCGGACGCCCCTGGCGTGTACAAGTTCCGCGACGCCGCCAAGCGGGTCATCTACGTCGGCAAGGCCAAGAGCCTGCGCAGCAGGCTGAACTCCTACTTCGCCGACCTGATGGGCCTGCACCCGCGCACGCGCCAGATGGTCACCACGGCCGCGAGCGTCGAGTGGACCGTGGTCACCACCGAGGTCGAGGCACTGCAGCTCGAGTACAACTGGATCAAGGAGTTCGACCCGCGGTTCAACGTCCGCTACCGCGACGACAAGAGCTATCCGGTGCTCGCGGTGACGTTGAACGAGGAGTACCCGCGCCTGCACGTCTACCGCGGGGCGCGCAAAAAGGGCGTGCGCTACTTCGGGCCGTACTCCCACGCGTGGGCCATCCGCGAGACGCTCGACCTGCTGCTGCGCGTGTTCCCGGCGCGCACGTGCTCGGCCGGCGTGTTCCGCCGCCACGGCCAGATCGGGCGGCCGTGCCTGCTCGGCTACATCGACAAGTGCTCGGCGCCGTGCGTCGGGCGGGTCAGCGCCGACGAACACCGCGGGATCGTCGAGGACTTCTGCGACTTCCTCGCCGGCCGCACCGACGCGATGATCCGCCGCCTGGAGCAGGAGATGTCCGCGGCGTCCGACGAGCTCGAGTTCGAACGCGCCGCGCGGCTGCGCGACGACCTCGGCGCGCTGCGCCGTGCGATGGAGAAGCAGGCGGTCGTGTTCGGCGACGGCACCGACGCCGACGTGGTCGCCTTCGCCCACGACGAGCTGGAAGCGGCCGTGCAGGTGTTCCACGTGCGCGGCGGACGCGTGCGCGGGCAGCGCGGGTGGGTCATCGACAAGGCCGAGGAAATGGGCGTCCCGGACCTGGTCGACCACTTCATCACGCAGTTCTATGGCGAGGAGTCCGAGCGGGCCGCGCGCGATGGCGTCGACACCGGTCCCGTCGTGCCGCGCGAAGTGATCGTGCCGGAGCTGCCCGCCGACGCCGAAGCGCTGGGGGAGTGGCTCTCGGGGATGCGCGGCTCGCGGGTGCGCGTACGCGTCGCCCAGCGCGGCGACAAGAAGGCGCTCGCCGAGACGGTGGAGCGCAACGCGGCCGAAGCGTTCACCCAGCACAAGCTGCGCCGCGCCGGCGACCTCACCGCGCGCTCGGCGGCGCTGCAGGAGCTGCAGGACTTCCTCGCGCTCGACAGCGCGCCGCTGCGCATCGAGTGCATCGACATCAGCCACATCCAGGGCAGTGACGTAGTCGCGTCGCTCGTGGTCTTCGAGGACGGTCTCGCACGCAAGTCCGAGTACCGCCGTTTCGCGTTGCGCGAGGCCGCGGAAGAGGGCGACGTCGCGTCGATCGCGGAGGTCGTGCGCCGCCGGTTCCACCGCTACCTCAAGGAAACCGCCGAGGACAGCCCGGCCGAGACCGGCGAAATCAGTACCGAAATCATTCCCGAAATCAGTGGCGAAACGACCGGCGACAGTGCCGTGGACGGCGAGGCGATCGAACCCGCTCGCCCGGGCATCGACCCGGACACGGGCCGCCCGCGCAAGTTCGCCTACCCGCCGAACCTGCTCGTGGTCGACGGCGCGGGCCCGCAGGCCACGGCGGCGGCCGACGTGCTGGCGGAGCTGGGGATCACCGACATCGCGGTGGTGGGGCTCGCGAAGCGGCTGGAGGAAGTCTGGCTGCCCGCGGACCCCGACCCGGTGATCCTGCCGCGCACGTCCGAAGGGCTGTACCTGTTGCAGCGCCTGCGTGACGAGGCCCACCGGTTCGCCATCCGCTACCACCGCGAGAAGCGGTCCAAGCGGCTGTCGGCGTCCGAATTGGACAGTGTGCCCGGGCTGGGGCAGGCTCGGCGCACCGCGCTGATCAAGCACTTCGGCTCGGTGAAGAAGCTCAAGCAAGCCAGGGTCGAGGAGATCGAGGCGGTGCCCGGCTTCGGCAGGCGCACCGCGGAGGCCGTGGTGGCGGCATTGGCCGGGGAGACCGGTGCCGGCTCGGGAGGGGACAAGGGGTCGTGATCGGGGAAGGAACCATCGTGAGTGCGCAAGAGGACAACCGGGGAACCGGGATGGAGGTCGCCGTCGTCAGCGGCCTCTCGGGAGCGGGCCGCTCCACCGCGGCGAAGTGCCTGGAGGACCTGGGCTGGTTCGTCGTGGACAACCTGCCGCCGGAGCTGATCGCCACCATGGTCGAGCTCGGCGCGCAGGCGCGCGGCGCGATCACCAAGGTGGCCGTGGTGATGGACGTGCGTTCGCGCGCGTTCACCGACGACCTGGCCTCGGTGATCAAGGACCTCGACGCACGCGGGTACAAGCCGCGTGTGCTGTTCCTGGAGGCCACCGACGCGGTGCTGGTGCGCCGCTTCGAGGCCGTCCGCCGCGGCCACCCGATGCAGGGCGACGGCCGGCTCGCCGACGGCATCACCGCCGAGCGCAGGCTGCTCGCGCCGCTGCGCGAGGAAGCGGACCTGGTGCTCGACACCTCCGCGCTGTCGGTGCACGACCTGCGGGCGAAAATAGAGGACGCCTTCGGCTCCGAGGCGAGCACGCAGACGCGCGTGACCGTGCTGTCGTTCGGTTACAAGTACGGCCTGCCGATGGACTCCGACCTGGTGATGGACGTGCGGTTCCTGCCGAACCCGTTCTGGATTCCGGAGCTGCGCGAGCACACCGGGCTCGACGGCGAGGTCCGCAACTACGTGCTGTCGCAGGAAGGCGCGGAGGAATTCCTCGACCGCTACCACCAGCTGCTGCGCCTGATCGGCGCCGGCTACAAGCGCGAGGGCAAGCGGTACCTCACGCTCGCCGTCGGCTGCACGGGCGGGAAGCACCGCAGCGTCGCGATCTCGGAAGAGCTCGCGCACCGACTGTCCAAGGAGGACGGAATGGCCGTGAAGGTGGTGCACCGCGACCTTGGCCGTGAGTGACGTACGCGCGGTCGCGCTCGGCGGCGGACACGGCCTGCACGCGACGCTCACCGCGTTGCGGCGGGTCACCCGGGAAGTCACGGCGGTGGTCACCGTCGCCGACGACGGGGGCTCGTCCGGGCGCCTGCGGCGTGAGCTGGGCCTCCTGCCGCCGGGCGACCTGCGGCAGGCCTTCGCGGCGTTCGCGGCCGAAGACGGCGGCACGCTGTGGGCCGAGGTGTTCCAGCACCGCTTCGGCGGCGACGGCGCGCTGGCCGGCCACGCGGTGGGCAACCTGCTGCTGGCCGGCCTGTTCGAGGTGCTCGGCGATCCCGTGGCGGCGCTCGACGAAGCGAGCCGCCTGACGGGGATTTCCGGACGGGTGCTGCCGATGTCGCCGGAGCCGCTGGAGATCGAGGCCGAGGTGAGCGGCCTCGACAGCGAGGACCCGGGGGCCGTCCGCCGGATCCGCGGGCAGGTCGCGGTGGCGAGCACACCCGGGCAGGTGCACCGCATCAGCCTGCACCCGGTCGGGCGCCAGGCGCGGCCGCCGCAGGGCTGCCCGCAAGCGATCGAGGCCGTGCTCGGCGCCGACGTGGTGTTCCTCGGGCCGGGCTCGTGGTTCACCAGCGTCTTGCCGCACGTGCTCGTGCCGGATCTGTACGACGCGCTCGTGCGCACGAGGGCCACCAAGGTCGTGGTCCTCAACCTTGTCCCCCAGCCGGGGGAAACTGCCGGGTTCTCACCGGAGCGGCATCTCGACGTACTCTTCGAACACGCCCCCGCGCTGCGGGTCGACGCCGTGATCGCGGACCGCGATTCGGTGCCGGACCCGGCAAGTCTGCGCCGGGCGGCGCAGCGGCTGGGTGGTCGCGCCCATTTGGGGGCGGTGGCCGACCCGGTCGTGGAGGGACGGCATGATCCTGATGCGCTCGCCCGGTGCATGCGAGAGGCTCTCGGCCTCGATGGGGGACACAGCGGGCACCGTGGCTGACGGCGGGCGCGCAGCGGAAGGCAGGAGGGGCAGTACATGGCGATGACCGCCGCGGTGAAGGACGAACTGAGCAGGCTCGAGATCACGAAGATCGGGCCACGCCGGGCGGAGGTCGCGTCGCTGCTTCGCTTCGCCGGCGGGCTGCACATCGTGGCCGGCCGCGTGGTGGTGGAGGCCGAGCTCGACACGGGTTCCGTGGCCCGGCGGCTGCGCAAGGAGATCCACGAGCTCTACGGCCACCAGTCCGACGTGCACGTGATCACCGCCAGCGGTGGCCTGCGCAAGGGCACGCGGTACGTCGTGCGCGTCGTGAAGGACGGCGAAGGCCTCGCCCGCCAGACCGGGCTGATCGACCAGCGCGGGCGGCCGGTGCGCGGCCTGCCCGCGGCCGTGGTGTCCGGCGGGGTTGCCGACGCGGAAGCTGCGTGGCGCGGCGCGTTCCTCGCCCACGGTTCGCTCACGGAACCGGGCCGCTCGTCGTCGCTGGAGGTCACGTGCCCGGGCCCGGAAGCGGCGCTGGCTCTGGTCGGCGCGGCCCGGCGCATGGGCATCCAGGCGAAGTCGCGTGAGGTCCGCGGCGCCGACCGGGTCGTGGTGCGCGACGGGGACGCCATCGGCGCGCTGCTGACGCGCCTCGGCGCCCACTCGAGCGTGCTGCAGTGGGAGGAACGGCGGATGCGCCGTGAGGTGCGCGCCACCGCCAACCGCCTCGCCAACTTCGACGACGCCAACCTCCGCCGCTCGGCCCGCGCGGCCGTCGCGGCGGCCGCCCGCGTCGAACGCGCCCTGGACATCCTCGGCGACACCGCCCCCGACCACCTCCTGGCGGCCGGCAAGCTGCGGCTGTCCAACCGGCAGGCGTCGCTGGAGGAGCTCGGCCAGCTGTCCGACCCGCAGATGACGAAGGACGCGGTCGCCGGCCGGATCCGGCGCTTGCTCGCGATGGCGGACAAGCGGGCGAAGGACCTGAACATCCCGGACACGGAGTCCGCGGTGACGCCGGAGATGCTGGAGGACGAGGAAGCCTAGGTCGTTCCCGGCGGCGGTGGGGTTCGGAGTCGGGGCCGGGGCAGCTTGAGTTCGGTCACCAGCGCGCGCAGCCACGGCTGCGCGATCGCCGGTTCCTTCACGATCTCGTGCACCATCTGGTCCCGCACCTCGGCCGTCCGTCCCGCCGCGACGACCGCCAGCGCTTCGGCAAGGGCTTCGCGCGCTTTGTCGTCGTGCTGCGGCGCGCGGGCGTCCTCGGCGCCCCAGCGCTCGCGCGTGAACGAGCGCGTGAGTTTCGGTTGCCAGTTGCCGAAGTAGCTCCAGACGTTGGCGTCGAGGGAGACGTTGCTGACGGCGCCGGCGGGCAGGCCGGCGGTCCAGCCCGCGTGCTGGTGCCAGCGCCAGGTTTTGGGACTCGTCGCGCGGCGCAACGTGATGCCGAGGAACCGCAGGCGCCGCCGGACTTCCGGCCACGCGGCTCCGTCGTCTTCCGCCCACTGCCGAAGGATGCCGGTCAAACACCCGAACGTGCCACCGGACGAGACGAGGTCCGTGAGCACCACCGGCGGCCCACCACCCGCGAGCGCCGCGGGGGAGAGCCCGGCTTCGGTGAGGTTGGCGCGCAGCTGGGCCGTTTCACCGCGCCGCATCGGTCCGAGCAAGGGATTGTCGATTATCCCCAACGACAACGGCAGCAGGTGCAGCCGGCTCCGGTCGGTGAGGGCGCCGCTCAACAGGTCGTACACGCTGTCCCCGGACCGCCCGACGAAGTACAGATCCACGTCCTCGCTGCGCGCCAGCACCTTCGCCGCACACGCCGTGAGCTCGTCCAGGAACCACAACACGGGCGCCCCGGCGGGCAGGCTCCCGAGCTGGTCCGGGCGCACGAGATCCCAGCGATGCGGGCGATTCGGTTCGGTCACCCCTCCAGAACACCATGCGGCGCAACCGAATTCGCCCGCGAAAACCGGTTGCGAGTCGACAGTGGACTGCGAGATCCTTACACCTGTGTCGCTGTACGACTACTATCCGGCCGGCTTGACCTGGGCCGAGGTCGACCCCGCCAAGCACGCGTTCGACGCCGAAGCGGCGGCCGGGATCATCGCGTCGGTTCCGTGGGCGGAGGGCGACGACTGGACCGAAGGCGTGCTGGCCGCCCTCGACCGGCAGCTCGGCTCGTGGACCCGCGGCTGGGCGTGGGCCCGCGACGAAGGGGATTTCGGCGGCGGGCCGGTCGCTTCGTGGTGCTGTGGCGCGCATTCCGTGACCACGCCGGCCGAAACGTCCGCGCGAGCTCTCGCCGCGCTGCGCGAATGGCGCGGCTGGCTGGAGCGGCTCGCCGAGCTGTTCGCCACGCACGCACTCCCGGCCGGTTCCCCCGAAGCGCGGCTGGCCGCGTGGGAGCGGGCCGTGCCGGTGCTCGTGGAAGAAGTCGTGGACCGGACCGGCGCGGGTGACGCGTGGTACCGGCACTGTGCGCAGGTGCTGGAGTGGTTCCTGGCCTACCACGGGATCGCCGACGCGCGGCTCGTCGAAGAAGCCGTCGGCGGCCGGTTCCAGTCCTGGACTGCGCCCGAGGATTCCGAGGTCGCCGACCTCGCGCGGCGGATCGCGGCCGCCGACCCGGGTGCGTGACGATCTGCGGGCCTGGCTCACGGTCCGCTCCGGCGTCGCCTGGGACGAGGTCCCCGAAGTCACGCCGCGGACCGGGACGGTTGACGGCGTGGTCGCGTTCGTCGACACGATCGTTCGCCGTCGCGACAAGCAGCGGGCCGAGCGGCTGCTGGCCGCGCTCACCCAGGTGCGGGCCGACACCGGCCGCCCCCTCACGTTCGAACTCCTCGCCGGCTGGCAGGAGCTCGTGCTCGGTGAGCCGGCCGCGTTCCGCACCACCGCCGCGTTCGCCAAGGGCGGCCGGGAACGCTACGGCCCCACCACCCCCGCGGAGTTCGACGCGCACCTCGCCGACGCCCACGGCACGGCTCTGTTGCCGGCGCGCGTGGCGCGGGCGTACCTCGACGTCTGCTTCTTCCACCCGTTTCCCGACGGCAATGGCCGAGCGGCGATGCTCGCCGCGTACCACCTACTGACGAGCGACGGCGTGACCCTCGACCGGGCCGGTCCGCTGTTCGTGATCAGCCGCCGCGCGGACGACGCGGCCGCGGCGGCTGGGCTCGCCCGGCTCGTCGGCAAGCTCGTGGCGAGGTGACCAGCCCGGCGGGCCGACCACGTACCCCACCCGGTCCCGCCAACCCTGCGCACCACGAAGGTCGCGCAGGATCGAGCCGTACTCGTGGAACCCGACCTTCAGCAGGTTGTGCGTGTCGATGTTCGTGGTCAGTCCGTAGGTCGGCCGCTTGCCCTCGGGGACGAAGCTGCGGAACAGCCGGTCCCAGACGATCAGGATCCCGCCGTAGTTCGCGTCGAGGTACTCGGCGTCGCTGCCGTGGTGGACGCGGTGGTGCGACGGGGTGTTGAAGACGTACTCGAACCAGCGCGGCAGCTTCCGCACCTTCTCCGTGTGCACGAAGAACTGGTACACGAGGTCGATCGACAGGCCGGTGAGGATCATCCACGGCGGAATCCCGCACAGCGCCAGCACGGACCAGAACGGCAGCTGGAAGTACGGGGTCCACTTCTGCCGCAGCGCCGTCGAGAAGTTGTAGTGCTCGCTGGAGTGGTGGACCTGGTGCCCGGCCCACAGCAGCCGCACGCGGTGGCTCGCGCGGTGGTAGGCGTAGAACACAAGCTCCTGGCCCAGCAGCATGAGCGCCCACGTCCACCAGTCGCGCGGGTCGAACTTCACCGGCGCCAGCTCGAAGAGCACGGCGAAGACCACCAGCATCACGAGCCGGAACAGCGCGTTCACGCCGAGCGCGACCGTGCCCATCAGCATGCTCGTGCGAGTGTCGGCGGGGCGGTAGCCGACCACGTCGTCGTCGTGGCCGAGCACGTGCACCGCGACGATCTCGACGGCCACGAACAGCAGGAACACCGGGATCGCGTACAGCACCGGGTCACGCAGGTGCGCCAGGAAGTCGGCCACGTCGTCTCCTCCCGAACTGAACTAACTCCGAGGTAACTTACCCGAGGGTCACTTACGGTAGGCTCAACCCTGTGACAGGGTCAAGGGCCGTCGGGACGAAGGGTGTGCCGCGCGGCGAGCGCGAGTCGCAGATCCTCGTGGCGGGCACCGAGGAGTTCGGCCGGGCGGGGTACGCGGGCGCGTCGATGGTGGAGATCGCGCGCCGCGTGGGTGTCACGAAACCCTTGCTGTACCAGTACTTCGGCTCGAAGGACGGGCTGTACCTCGCGTGCCTGCACCGTGCGGGGGACCGGCTGACGGACGGCGTGGCCGAGACCATGGCGGCCGGCGGCGACCCGGAGCGCATGCCGCTCGCGGTGCTGGCGGCGATCTTCGCGACGTTCGACCACGACCGCTACGCGTGGAAGCTCCTGCGCGACCCGACGGTGCCGGCGACGGGTGACATCGCCGCCGCGGCCGGCGACTACCGCGAACGCCTCGACGCGTTCGCCCTCGTCGGCGCCGGTCAGCTGCTGGGTTCGCGCGGGCCGTGGGACGCGCTGGACGTCGAGGCTCTCGCCCACGTCTGGACCGGTGTCGTGGACTCGCTGATCAGCTGGTGGATCGACCGGCCCGGCGAAACCGCCGCGGCGATGACCGACCGCTGCGCCCGCGTGATGGCCGCGCTCTTCGGCTGGTGACCAGTCCGCTGTGGACACCAGCGGACACCGGCGCGACCGGGACGACCAGCGCCGCTCCGGTCGTCCCGGCCGCGGTCCGGGGTGCGTGCCGCCGCGAAGGCGACGACGCTGGTGTGCGCCAGGGGTGACCGGCGCCGCTCCGGTCACCCCTGGCGCAGTCCTGGGGTTCCGGCACGAGTGCGCGCCGCCGAGGGTCGTCGCGCCGAGGGAACCCCTGCGGGACAGGGGGTCCCTCGGCGGCGGTGCGGCCGGGAGGGCGGAGCGGGAGGTGCCGGGGGTGGGGTCGAGGACTGGCCGAGGTTGATAGTTAGGAAACTTTCCTATCTATTGGAAGAAATGACACCATCCCGGACAGGGTGGTGTCAATACCGGACCGCTCGATCACTGTCCGTCAACCCGACCGCTCGCCACCACCGACCGGCCCTCATCGAGGATCAGTCGAGCAGCCACGCGAACTCTCGGCGGCGGCCCAGCTCCGCCACCGCCTGCTCGGCGGCGTCCTTCGTCAACGCGGGGAACACGACGAAGTTCTTCTCGAAGAACTCGACGGGCCGGTTCTTCGCCCGGCGTGACCCGCGAGGAAGCGAGACGAGAACTCAGCCCGCGATGTCCGCCCGCGCGATCACCTTCGTGATCTTCGCCCGAACGAGCGATTCCTCCGGCACGGCGTTGCGCTTGCCGTACGCCTCGGCCTGGTCCGCGCCCATGTAGCGGCCGCCGAGCCGGGTCGCCCATTCGAGCATCTCGTCGAGGTCGTGGTGCAGCGTCGCCTCGGCCGTGAACTGCACGTAGGAATACGGCGGCTTCTGGTCGTCGACGGCCAGCGACAGCCGCGGCTCGCGGCGCAGCGCCTTGCCCTTCAGTGTGTCCGTGCCTGTGGTGAACACGATTTCGTCACCGTCGGGGCCCTCGTTCAGCAGAAACCAGATCGGCGTGACGATCGGGGCCCCGTTGGCGCGAACGATCCCCAGCATCCCCGTCCGCGTGCCTTCGGTCGCGAACGCCCACCACTCGGCCCTGCTCATCTCACGCATGTGGGTCACGCTAGCCGTCCGCGTGTGCGGGCGCCTGAGCAGTCCGACTAGCCTGGCCTGCTGTGCGAGACGACGAGATGGGGTTCGCGGGCCTGGCCGACGAGGGGCTGACCCGCCGGCTGAAGGCGCTCGCGTGCACCGCGCCGTTGCACGACCTCGACGCGCGCAAGGCCAAGCTCGACTGGGCCGACGCGACGATCTACCAGATGGCCGAGATCGCGCTGCACACCATCGACCAGGTCACCATCGCCATGGACTTCGACACGGGCGCGGGCCACGACCAGGTCATCGACCGGTTGCTCCCGTTCATCTCGCAGCAGGCGCCTTCGCGCACGCCGTTCGAGCACGTGCGCGTGGCGAAGTGGGTGCTGGACAACCTGATCAACGTCGGCACCACCGACCGCGGCTTCCGGCGCGTCTACGGCTCGATGGGCCCCGGCGGCTACCAGCGCCGCCAGTTCGACTTCAAGCTGCTCGTCGAGCTGGCCGCGCCCGACGGCGAGGTCTACCTGCGCGCCACCGACGAGGCCATCAACGTGCTCGTCGGCGCGCTGGACACCGACGTCGAGTCGGCCCAGATCGCGGCCGAGGTGAAGCTCGAGAACCTGATCAACCGCGGCCGGCTCGCCGACGCGAAGCTCGCGGCCGAGCAGGCGCGCTACCGCACCGTGCAGTACGGCGAGACCCTGCGCGCCAAGCTCGACGCCACGCGTCGCGACGTGCGCGCCGTCGACTGGGAGCTCGAGGTGCCGGACCTGATCGACTCCGCGCTCGGGCACATCGAGTCCCGCTTCCGCGCGGAGAACGCGATCCTCAAGAACATCACCACCGCGCGCGACGAGTCGGAGGAGCTCGACCACAAGCGGCGCGCGGCCGAGCTCGTCGACATCGTCGCCGACTGCATCCGCCGCCACACGCGCCTGCAGTCGCGCCTGGCCGCCGCCGGCGCCGTGTTCCGCGCCGAGCAGGACCGCCAGCAGTTCTCCGGCCCGCCGCAGCGCGCGACGATCGACCTGTTCGGCCAGCTGCTCGTCCCGACGCTCGGCCTGCCGCTGGCCGACGCCCTCGCGCCCGCCGAGCACTTCTTCCACGCGGTCGCGGGCATCACGCCGCCCGCGGTGCCCGCGTTGTCCTCGCTGGTCTCGCTGCTGCTGCGCCCAGCGCCGGAGCGCGACCAGCTCGTCGGCGAGATCCCCGAACCCGAGCTGATGCCGGCCGAGGACACCGACCGCTTCGGCGACGACGTGTGGCGCCTCGCCGACGACCTGCTCGACCTGCCCGACGTGCCGCGCCGCCTGTCGGGCCTGCTGGAGGACGCGCGCCGCACGAAGCAACCCGGTCTGGCGACCCTGGTCGCGCTGCGCGCCCTGCACGCCTACAGTCCCGAGGTCGGCGCCGCGCGCCGCCAGGGGGAACGCCACGTGCTGCTGGCCGTCGACGACGGCACGCTGCTCGTCGACCCCGAGTTCGGCGGCGCCGACCTGCTGCTGTCCACCGCCGAGGTCGAGCGCGCCGAAGAGAACACCGAAGACAGCGAGGAGGTCGCCTGATGCCCGTGACCCACACGAGCGTCGACGCCGAGGCCGCCGCGCGCCTGGTCGCGTTCGGCATGCGCCCGAAGCAGCTGCCCGCCCGCGACGTCGTCTACGGCGAGCTGGTGCGCCGCTACGCCGAGGACAACGCGTTCAAGGCACTCACGCACGCCGTCGCGTCGGGCCTGGGGCTGATGGTGCTGGAGGTCAATCAGCAGGCGGGCGCCGTGCTGGCCGCCGTCGACGAGTCGATCTTCGAGATCAAGATGGACAGCTACGCGCGCCAGGCCAAGATCCGCGAACGCCGCGAGACGGAGAAGGTCATCCACGGCCTCATCCACCTCGCCGCCGCGGCGCTGGCCTACCCGCGGCCCGACGACCTCGCCAACGACACCTACATCGGCCGCGTGAGCGTGGAGCAGGTCGACGCGATGGTCCGCGAGGCCGCGCGCATGCTCGACGAGCGCGCGCAGCAGGCCGAGGCCAACAACGACCCGCTGGCCGACGCGCCGGAGCTGGAGCAGGCGTGGCGCGCCTACGCCCGGCGCCCGGCCGCGGCGGCCACGAAGGACGGCCGCATGGCCGCCGACACCACCCGGGGCATGGTCGCGCGCGCCCTGCGGTTCCTCGCCGACCAGGGCTTCCTGGTGCCGGTGAGCGACGAGCAGGGCGGCACCTACCGCACCACGCCGCGGTATCAGATCCAGGTGCGCGAGCTGGCCGCCGACGCGGCGTTCGACGACCTGCTCGCGCTCGACGTCGTCGCGGTCGCGAGCGCGGGGGGAACGCTGCGCGCAGCCTCTTCGGACACGTTGCAGTAGAGGGGATTCGATGTACGAGCTTTCGCGGGTCCGCCTGCACTCGGTGGGCCCCGCGGGCGCCCGCTACCAGGACGTGGTGCTGGACTTCAGCGGCGTCGGCGCCACCGTCACCGCGCCGAAGCAGGACGCGCTGTTCAGCGCCGGCATCCACGCCGGGGGACCGGTGCGCCGGCCCTCGCCCGCGAGCGTGCTGTTCCTCGAGAACGGCGGCGGCAAGTCGGTGCTGATCAAGCTGATCTTCTCCGTGATGCTGCCCGGCCGCCGGCAGGTGGTCGGGACCACGAGCACGAAGGTGCTGGAGAAGTTCGTGGCGGCCAAGGACGTCTCGCACGTGGCGCTGGAGTGGCTGCACGTGGAGACCGGGCACCGCGTGATCACCGGCAAGGTCTCGGAGTGGCGCGGGCACGTGACGTCGGCGGACTCGGAGAACCTCGTGGACTCCTGGTACTGCTTCCGCCCCACGCAGGAACTCGGCCTCGACTCGCTGCCGCTGACCGCGGACGGCCGGCTGCTCACGATGTCCGGCTTCCACGACCGGATCGCCGCGGCGGCCATGGCCGAGCCGGAGCTGGAGCTGTCCTGGACGCGGCGCCACCACGAATGGACCGGCCGGCTCGACTCGCTCGGCCTCGACACCGAGCTGTTCCGCTACCAGCGCGCGATGAACGCGGGCGAGGGCGAGGCGGCCGACGCGTTCCAGTTCTCCACCGACGAGGCGTTCGTGGAGTTCCTGCTGCGTGCCGTGCTGTCGGAGGACGAGCCGAAGGACCTCGCCGAGGTCGTGTCGACGTATGCGCACAACCTCGCGCAGCGCGGCGATCTGCTGGCGGAGAAGGACTTCGTGGAGGGCGCGCTCGAGCTGCTCGGCCCGCTCGCCGACGAGGAAGGTGTGGCCGCCGCGTCGCGCCGGATCGCCGAGTCGGCCCGCGCCGACCTGCGTGAGCTCGCCGGCCGGATCCACGCGCGCAACGAGCTGGAGAACGCGCGGCTGTCCGGGCTCGAAGAACACGTCGACGAGGTGAAGTCGGCGGAGAAGCTGGCCGAGGGCGACCATCGCCGGCTCGCCGCGGGCGTGACCGAGCTGCGCCGGCTCGTCGCCGTGCTGCGGCTGGAGGAAGCGCAGGAAGCGCGCCAGCGCGTGGACGCCGAGCTCGCCGACGCGAAGACGGCGGCCGAGGCGTGGCGCGAGACCGCGACCGTGCTGAACCACCTGAACGCCTCCCGCAAGGCGAAGGACCTGCGTGAGCTCGTCGGCAACCGCGAGGAGAAGGCGAAGCCCGCGCTGGCGGCGCGCAACTCCGCGGCCTCGGCGCTGGCGCGTGGCCTCACGTCGCTGGCCCGCGACGCGCAGCGCCAGGCGGACAAAGCCGAAGCCCGCGCCGGCGCTTTGCGTGCGGAGGCCGAGAAGGCGCAGACCGATCGGGACGAGGCCGCGAACCTGGCCGCGTCTCGGCGAGCCGAGGCGCGCGGGCTGTCGTCGCGGATCGCCGAGTTGCGCGAGGAAATCTCGACGTCGGTCCGAAGTGGACTGTTGACGGCCGGCGCGGACGTCGCGGAAGCTTCGCGCGCGGCGCGCGGGCAAGCCGACGAGTCGGCGGCCGAGCTGGGCCGGCGTGAGCAGGAGCTCGACCGCGCGGCGGAGGATCTGCAGGCGGCGCAACGGGCCGTGAACGAGGCGAACCAGCTCGCCGGGTCCACTCAGGACCGTCTGGTGCGCGCGGCGGAAGACCTGGACCGGGCGCACCGCCGGACGGACGCGCTCGCCGTCGAACCCCGGCTCGTCGAGCTGCTCGGCGCCGACGACGTGCGCCTGGAAAGCGACCTTCCCGTTCTGCTGCAACGGCTTCGGGAAGCGAGCGCGGCCGTCGAGAAGGAGCAGACGGCGCTGCGGATGGAGGAGTCGGCCGACGAGCGTGCGCTGGCCGCGCTCGGCTCCGGCGGGCTGCTCCCGCCGCCGCACGACGTGCAGGCCGCGCTGGACGCCCTGGAAGAAGCCGGGATCACGGCGTGGTCCGGCTGGCGCTACCTGTCCAAACTGGACGCCGGCCGCCGCGCCGACGTGCTGGAGCGCCTGCCGCAGCTCGTCGCGGGCGTGCTGCTGAACGACGCCGCGCAGGTGCCGCGGGCGCGTGAGGTGCTGGCGGCCGGGCGGCTGCTGCCCAGTGCGGTGATCGCGGTGGGCACCACGGAGGCGTTCCAGAGCGACGACGGCGAGGCCGCGGCGGGCGTGGAGTTCCTCGTGCCGCCGAACCCGGCGATGTACGACGAGGAAGCGGCCGACACCGAACGCGAGGCCGTGGCGCTGCGGCACGCCGAACGCCAGCGGCGGCTGGAGCAGCTCGCCGGCGCGCTCGCCACCGACGGCGCGCTCACGTGGAAGCTCACGACCTGGCGCGAGGACTACCCGGCCGGGGCGATCGCCACGCTCGCGGAGCAGGCCGAAAGTGCCCGCGTGGCAAGGGAAACCGGGCAGACCGCGCTCGGGCAGGCGGAGGCGGAGTTCGCGCGGCTGAGCGAAAAGGCGGCGGCGCTGCGCGAGCGCGTGCCGGCTTTGCGGCTGGCTGTGGCCGACGGCGAGGAGAAGGCGCGCCGGCTGGGTGAGCTCACGACCCGGGCCACGCGCGTCGCCGAGTGGACCGAGGAAGTCGAGCGGGCCACGGAGATCGCGGAGCGGGCCGAGGCCACGGCGGCCGACGCGGCGGCTCGCGCGGCGCGGCTGCGCGAGCAGGCGGGGGAGGAGCAGCGGACCGCGGACGGGCACCGCCGCACGGCGACCACCGCGCGGTCGGAGCTGGCCGCGGTCCCGGGGGCAGCCGAGGTGACCGAGGACGCCGAGGCGCCGGCCGAGCCCGTGGACGCGCTGCGGCGGACGTTCGCGTCGGCCTCGGAGGCCTACGCGAAGGTGGAGGTCGGCAGCGACCTGCGCGCGGAGCTGGACCAGGCCGAGTCGGCGGAAGCCGCGGCGGGCTCGGCGCTCGAAGCGCTGGACGAAGCCGTGCGCACGCGGGCGGCGGAGCTGCTGGAGACACCGGACGGCTCGGACGCTTCGGCTCGCGCCGCGGCGTTGGCCCGCGCGCGCCGTGTCGTCGACTCCGTCGAGGAGGACCGCACCGAGGCGATCGGGCAGGTGTCCACCCGGCGGGCGGAGCTGGACGTGCTGCCGCTGCAGACGGGCGCGGCCTCGCCCGCCGAGCGGCCCCGCGACATCGAGCACGGCCTGGAGCTGGTCGACGCCGCTTCGCTGGAGGTTTCAGCGGCGGCGCGCACGTGGGAAGAGCTGCAGGAGCGGCGCGCGGCGGCGGAGGCGACGCTGGACGCGGCGAAGGCGTCGGCGTCCGGCTTCGGGCTGCTCGGCGAATCGCTCGCGCATCTGCTGCCGGAGGATCCGGCCGAGGCGTACGACGGTGACGTGGAATCGGCCCGCACCAAGCATTCGCAGCTGAACACGGTGCTGACGACCGCGCAGGAAGCCGCCGACGCGGGCGACCGCCGGGTGCGCGCGGCCACCGACCAGCTGGCGCAGTACGCGACGGAGAAGCGCTTCGAAAAGCTGAGCACGCCCGTGCGCCAGCAGGTGATCGCCGTGAAGCGCGACCAGCTGCCCGGCCACGCGGCCGAGTGGGCCGAGGCGCTGCGGCCGCGGCTGCGCACGCTCACCGACGACCTCGCCCAGATCGACCGGCACCGCGGCGGCATCATCACGCGCCTGCAGGGCATGGTCGACGGCGCGCTGCGCACCCTGCGCTCGGCCCAGCGCGTGTCGCGGCTGCCCGACGGCCTCGGCGACTGGTCGGGTCAGGAGTTCCTGCGCATCCGCTTCACGGAGCTCGAGGACAACGTGCTGGCCGAGAAGCTCGGCGAGGTCGTGGACGAGGCCGCGGTGGGCAAGACGGCCGACGGCCGCGACGTGAAGCGCGACGGCCTTTCGCTCGTGTTGCGCGGCGTGCAGGTGGCCGCGCCCAAGGGGTTCCGCGTCGACATGCTCAAGCCGGACTCCGTGCTGCGCACCGAACGCCAGCGTGTGTCCGAGATCCGTGACGTGTTCTCCGGCGGCCAGCAGCTCACCGCGGCGATCATCCTGTACTGCACGCTCGCGTCGCTGCGCGCGAACAACCGCGGCAAGGCCCGCAACCGCCACTCCGGCGTGCTGTTCCTGGACAACCCGATCGGCCGCGCGTCGGCGGGCTACCTGCTGGAGCTGCAGCGCGCCGTCGCGGAGGCACTGGGCGTGCAGCTGATCTACACGACGGGCCTGTTCGACGCCGGCGCGCTCGCGGAGTTCCCGCTGATCGTCCGCCTGCGCAACGACGCCGACCTGCGCGCCGGGCGCAAGTACCTGTCGGTGGACTCGACCGTCCGCAACTCCCTGGAGGACCTCGGCGAGCCGGACGGGGTGGCCCGGCTCTCGGCGACGCGGATGTTCGCGAAGGTGAGTGAGCCGGTCTCCGAGCCGGCCGAGGATTCCGCTGTGGACGAACAACCCGCGTGACGCGGAACAGTGCCGAGGCCGGGGGAGTTGCCCCCGGCATGAGCGAACTGGGCCCACTGGGCGCGGCGATACCGGCGTTCGACACCACGGACTCGGCAGCCGCGATCGCCGCGGCCGTGCGGCTGGAGGAACTCGGCTACTCCACCTTGTGGATGCCGGGCGGCCAAGGCGACAACCTGGCGCTCGTCCCGGACCTCGTCCGCGCGACCCGGCGGATCACCGTGGCCAACGGGATTCTCTCGGTGGACCAGGTCCCGGCCGCGGAGGTGGCGACGGTGTACCGGGCACTGGCGGCCACACACCCCGGCCGCTGGCTGCCCGGCCTCGGCGGCGCCCACGGCCCTCGTCCCCTCGCGACGCTCACGGCGTACCTCGACGAGCTGGACACCGCGGTCCCCGCTTCAGGGCGCGTGCTGTCCGCGCTGGGGCCCCGCATGCTCGAACTGGCCCGCGACCGCGCTTCGGCCGCGTACCCGTTCCTCGTGACGCCCGACTACGTCGCCTCGGCGCGCGAGCTGCTCGGCGCCGGCACGCGCCTGGCGGTGCTGGTCACCGTCGTCGCGGAGCCCGAACCGGCCCGCGCCCGCGACCTCGTGCGCGGCGGCTCGCTGCGTTTCCTCGCCGGCGTCCCGGGTTACGTCGCAAACTTCCGCCGCATGGGCTTCACCCCCGCCGACGTCGCCGACCTGTCCGACCGCCTCGTCGACGGGGTCACCGTCCACGGCTCGTTCGACACGGTGGTGGCCCGGCTGCGCGAGTATCGGGCCGCGGGTGCCGACCAGGTGGTGGTGTCACTGGACGGAGTGCCCGAATCGTGGCACGGCGGCCTGGTGGCCGCGCTGGGTTAGTCCTTGCGGCCGGTGAACGCGAGCGTCGTGCCGAGGCCGATCATCACCAGGCCGCCGGTGCCGCCGACGAGTTCGAGGCGGCGGGGCGAGCGGGCGAACCATGTGCGGGCCGTGCCGGCGACCAGGGCCCACGCGGTGTCCGACGCGAGCGCGATCACCGGGAGGCAGAGGCCGAGCAGCAGCATCTGCGCGGGCACCGAGCCGGCGGCCGGGGCGACGAACTGGGGCAGCAGCGCGGCCAGGAAGACGATGGACTTGGGGTTCGCGAAGCCGACGATGAAGCCGTCGCGCAGCACGGCAAGCGTGCGGCCCGGGGTGGTGCGCACGGCCGCGGCCATGGCGTCGGCGAGCTTGCGGCGCTTGCGGATCGCCTGCCCGCCCAGGTACACGAGGTAGAGCGCGCCCGCGAGTTTGATCGCGGTGAAGACGGTGGCGGACGTCGTGACGACCGCGCCCAGCCCGAACGCGATGGCCACCACCTGCGTGTAGACGCCGGTGGCGTTGCCCAGCACCGTGAGCAGCGCGTCGCGGCGGCCCACGGTGAGCGCGCGGCTGATGGTGAACAGCACGCTGGGCCCGGGGACGACGACCATGAGGAACGTCAGGGCGGCGAAGGCCGCGAAGTGCGCAGGCGTGACCATCTCCCGAGCGTAGAACGCGCGGCCGGGTCGCGACGAGACGTTTTTGTCGGACCCCGCTGGTACAACGAGCGCGTGAAGATCTCCCTCGCGCAGCGCCGCGCCCGGCTCGGCGTGCGCCACCACCTCGCGGCTCCCGCGGCCACCGTCGAGGAGGCCGCCGCCGGGGTCGTCGCCCTGCACGCGACTGACCCGGCGTCGGTGTTCCTCGCCGCGTGGGCGCGGGTGCCGGAAGTGGGCGTGGCCGATGTCGAGCGCGCGCTGTACGAAGACCGCACGTTGTTGCGGCTCCTCGGCATGCGCCGCACGATGTTCGTCACCGAGGTGGCCACGGCCGCGCTCGTCCAGGCCGGCTGCGCGAGCGATATCGCCGTGAAGCAACGGAAACTGCTCGAACAGCACCTCGGCACGGTCGGCCATCCCACCAATGTGGAGGATCCGCCGAGTTGGCTCGCCGACGTCGCCGCAAGTGTCGAGAAAGCCTTGCGCGCCAGGGGATCTGCCACCGCGCAGGATCTGGTCGACGACGAACCGCGCCTGCGCCAGCAGCTCCACATGGCCAAGGGCAAGCCGTACGCGGCGATCGGCAACGTCACCAGCCGCGTGCTCTTCCAGCTCGCCGTCGACGGCCGCATCGTGCGCGGGCGCCCGCGCGGCAGCTGGCTCAGCACGCAGTACCACTGGGCCCCGCTCGACGGCTGGCTCCCCGGCGGCCTGCCCCCGGTCCCACCCGCCGACGCCCGCGCCGAACTCGCACGGCGCTGGCTGCGCGCGTTCGGCCCGGCACCCGTCGCCGACCTGCGCTGGTGGACCGGCTGGACGGCCGGCCAGACCAAACAGGCCCTCGCCGCCGTCGCCCCCACCGAGGTCGACCTCGACGGCGAACCCGGCCTCGTCCTGTCCGACGACCTCGAGCCCGTCCCCGAACCGGCGCCCTGGGTCGCCCTCCTCCCCGCCCTCGACCCGACGCCCATGGGCTGGTCCGCCCGCGACTGGTACCTCGGCCCCCACCGCCCCGCCCTCTTCGACCGCAGCGGCAACATCGGCCCCACGGCCTGGTGCGACGGCCGCGTCGTCGGCGCTTGGGCCCAGCGCCCGACCGGCGAGGTCGTGCTGCGCCTCCTGGAGGACGTCGGCGCCGACCGCGCGGCCGCCCTGGAAGCCGAAGCCGCCCGCCTGACGACGTGGCTGGGGGACACGCGCGTCGTGCCGAAGTTCCGCACCCCGGCCGAACGCGAGCTGTCGACGTGAGCACGCCGACGAGCAGCCCCGGCCGTCCGGGCATCACCGCCGGCTCGACGGGTCACCTCGCGAAGCGCCCGAGAGCTACGGGGCCCGGCCGTCGACAACGGCTGAGCCGGCCGGCCGCAAGACCCGGTTTCCGCGGCCACCCGCCGCGCTCGTGACCGACGCCCGGCCGGTCCCGACGCCTCGGCGAGCCGGCCGCACCCGCGAGACGCGGCCGGGCACCCGCGAGACGCGACCTGGCACCCGCGAGACGCGACCGCGCACCCGCGATGCGCGGCCGCGGCCCGAGGCGGCACCCGCGCATCCCGCTCACGACGCGCCCGGACCAGCCCACCCCGATCCCGACCTTCCGGACTCCACCACCCGTCAGGCCACCGCGTGAACCGCGGCACCAAGACCGATCAAGCGCGTGGTCCGCACCCCCTCCTGTGACACCGCCGGTTTTCCTGTCGCAAGCTCGTGAGCTGGCTTCTTAATCGATTCTTGACGGTTCGGCGCAGTGGTGGAAGTCTCGTCGGGGCAGTCAGGGTCGGCCGTGCCCGCACGCTAGGGTTGCGCCGAGCCCGGAAGTCTTCCGGGGCGTGGGCCCCGGTTCGAATGCACACAGCAGTGATCACGACAAGAGGAGTGGCAGCAGTGACCGTTCGCGTAGGTGTCAACGGCTTCGGCCGGATCGGCCGCAACTTCTTCCGCGCCGTGAAGGCGAGCGGTCACGACATCGAGGTCGTCGCGTTCAACGACCTCGGCGACGTCGCGACGATGGCCCACCTGCTCAAGTACGACACCATCCTTGGCCGCTTCCCGGGCGAGGTCAGCCTGAGCGACGACGGCATCGTCGTCGACGGCAAGACCATCAAGGCCCTGGCGGAGCGCGACCCGGCGAACCTGCCGTGGGGCGACCTGGGCGTGGACGTCGTCGTCGAGTCGACGGGCTTCTTCACCAACGCCGACGCCGCGAAGGCCCACATCGCCGGCGGCGCCAAGAAGGTCATCATCTCCGCGCCCGCCAAGGGCGAGGACCTGACCATCGTGCTGGGCGTCAACGACGACAAGTACGACGGCTCGCAGGTCATCATCTCCAACGCCTCCTGCACCACCAACTGCCTCGGCCCGCTGGCCAAGGTCCTGCAGGACGCGTTCGGCATCGAGCAGGGCCTGATGACCACCATCCACGCGTACACGCAGGACCAGAACCTGCAGGACGCGCCGCACAAGGACCTGCGCCGCGCCCGCGCCGCCGCGATGAACATCGTGCCGACCTCCACCGGTGCCGCGAAGGCCATCGGCCTGGTGCTGCCGGAGCTGCAGGGCAAGCTCGACGGTTACGCGCTGCGCGTCCCGGTGCCGACCGGCTCGGCCACCGACCTCACCGTCACGCTGACCAAGCCGGCGACGCTCGAAGAGGTCAACGCCGCGTACAAGGCCGCCGCCGAGGGCTCGCTGTCGGGCTACCTGCGCTACAACGAAGACCCGATCGTGTCGGCCGACATCGTCACCGACCCGGCGTCGTGCATCTACGACGCGCCGCTGACCAAGGTCATCGGCAACCAGGTCAAGGTCGTCGGCTGGTACGACAACGAGTGGGGCTACTCCAACCGCCTCGCCGACCTGGTCAAGCTCGTCGGTTCGAAGCTCTCCTGAACCCGATGACGGTCAAGAACCTCGAAAACCTGCTGAGCGAGGGTCTTCAGGGCCGCTACGTACTCGTACGCAGCGACCTGAACGTCCCGCTCGCCAGTGCTGATGGCGCCGGCCCGCAAGCGACCGGCGCGGACCGGATCACCGACGACGGCCGCGTCCGCGCCGCCCTGCCGACGATCGAGAAGCTCGCCGGCGCGGGCGCCAAGGTCGTCGTCACGGCGCACCTGGGTCGCCCCAAGGGCGAGCCCGACTCGAAGTACACGCTCGCGCCCGTCGCGAAGCGGCTGGGCGAGCTGCTCGGCGCCGAGGTCCCGCTCGCCGGTGACCTCGTGGGCGACTCGGCCAAGGCGCTCGTCGGCGGTCTCGCCGACGGCGGCGTCGCGCTGCTGGAGAACGTGCGCTTCGACGCGCGCGAGACCAGCAAGGACGCCGTGGACCGTTCCGAGCTGGCCGCCGAGCTGGCCGCGCTCGTCCCCGGCGGGGCGTTCGTGTCCGACGGGTTCGGCGTGGTGCACCGCAAGCAGGCCTCGGTCTACGAGATCGCCGCGGTGCTGCCGGCGTACGCGGGCGGCCTCGTGCTGGCCGAGCTCGACGTGCTGAAGAAGCTCACCGACGACGTCAAGCGCCCGTACGTGGTGGTGCTCGGCGGCGCGAAGGTGTCGGACAAGCTCGGCGTGATCGCCAACCTGCTGACGAAGGTCGACCGCCTGCTCATCGGCGGCGGCATGGCCTACACCTTCCTCAAGGCCCAGGGCCACGAGGTGGGCCAGTCGCTGCTGCAGGCCGACCAGCTGGACCAGGTGTCGGGTTTCCTCGCCGAGGCGGAGAAGCGCGGTGTGGAGCTCGTGCTGCCGGTCGACGTGCTGGCCGCCACCGAGTTCGCGGCCGACGCCGAGCAGGAGGTCGTGGCCGCCACGGCCATCCCGGCCGACCGCCAGGGCCTCGACATCGGCCCGGAGAGCCGCGAGCTGTTCGCGAGCAAGCTGGCCGACGCGGCCACCGTGTTCTGGAACGGCCCGATGGGCGTGTTCGAGTTCGAGGCGTTCTCGGGCGGCACCCGTGCCGTGGCCGAGGCGCTGGTGAAGAGCGACGCGTTCACCGTGGTCGGCGGCGGTGACTCGGCAGCCGCGGTGCGGCAGCTGGGCCTGCCGGAGGACGGCTTCTCCCACATCTCCACAGGCGGCGGCGCCTCCCTGGAGTACCTGGAGGGCAAGGAACTGCCCGGTGTTTCGGCGTTGGAGGAGAAGCACTAGTGGCACGCAAGCCGTTGATCGTCGGCAACTGGAAGATGAACCTGAACCACCTCGAGGCCATCGCCTTGGTTCAGAAGATCGCCTTCGCGCTGCCGCAGAAGTACTACGCGAAGGTGGACGTGGCGGTGCTGCCGCCGTTCACGGACATCCGCAGCGTGCAGACCCTCACCGACGGCGACAAGCTGTCGCTCACCTACGGCGCGCAGGACGTGTCCCCGCACGACTCCGGTGCCTACACCGGTGACGTGTCGGGCCTGATGCTCGCGAAGCTGGGCTGCACCTACGTCACCATCGGCCACTCGGAGCGGCGCGAGTACCACGCCGAGACCGACGAGCTGGTCAACAAGAAGGTGCGTGCGGCCGTCAAGCACGGGATCACGCCGATCTTGTGCGTCGGCGAGAAGCTCGAGGTCCGCGAGGCCGGCGAGCACCACTCGCACGCGACGACCCAGCTGATCGAGGGCCTCAAGGGGCTCAAGGCCGAGCAGGTCAAGGACGTCGTCGTGGCCTACGAGCCGGTGTGGGCCATCGGCACCGGCAAGGTCGCGACGCCGGCCGACGCCGAGGAGGTCTGCAAGACCATCCGCACGGTGCTGGCGGAGAAGTACGGCGACGAGGTCGCTTCGGCCGTTCGGGTGCTTTACGGCGGTTCGGTGAAGTCGGGCAACGTGGGCGAGCTGGTGGGCTGCGAGAACATCGACGGTGCTCTCGTGGGTGGCGCGAGCCTCGACGGTGACGAGTTCACCAAACTCTGCGCACTCGCGGCGGGTGGCCCCCTGCCCTGATCGAGGCCACTACCGGGTAACCTGTGTATCCGGTCCGTCACACAGCAGTGGACGAGTCCAGGGGTACGGTGATATTCGAGCCGTACCCCTGCATTCTCCGAAGAGCACAGAGGATGACATGAAGCTGTTCCTGCAAATCTTGTTGATCGTCTCCAGCGTGCTGCTGGTCGTGGCCGTGCTGCTCCACCGCGGCCGGGGTGGCGGTCTGTCGTCGCTGTTCGGCGGCGGTATGCAGTCCAGCCTCTCGGGCTCGAGCGTGGCCGAGAAGAACCTCGACCGGATCACCCTGCTGCTGGGTGCCATCTGGCTGATCAGCATCGTGGGCCTCGGCCTGCTGCTCAAGGTCTGACCGGACTCCCCGCTCGGGGCCGGCGAGTCAGGGGCTCCGTGTGCATCGGCGTGCCTATTGGGGGGCGCGCCGCCGATTCCTAGGTGTGAGGATTCATGGTTGGCGGTAACGCGATTCGAGGCACCCGGGTGGGTGCCGGTCCTTCGGGCGAATCGGAGCGGGGTGAGTCGGCGCCGCGGCGCCGCATCTCCTACTGGTGTGCAAACGGCCACGAGGCCCGCCCGTCGTTCGCGATGGAGGCCGAAATCCCCGACGAATGGGACTGCCCGCGCTGCGGTCTGCCCGGCGGACAGGACGAGCAGAACCCGCCCGCCGCGCCCCGCACTGAGCCCTACAAGACGCACCTCGCGTACGTCAAGGAGCGCCGCAGTGACGCCGACGGCGAAGCGATCCTCGCCGAGGCCCTCGAGCGTCTGCGTCAGCGCCGGGAACTGATCTAGGTTTTCCCTGTCGGAAACCACCGACCAGGCCGATTCGATTCGGCTCTGGCCGGTGGTTTTCGCGTTTCCGGGGGTTTGGCGCCGGCTTGAGTGCTGGTGGCGAGGGCTGCTCCCGGTGCGGGCGCTCGTGGCTCGGCTCCGTACGGTGCGGTCGCCTGAGCGCGGGCCAGGGTTGAAACCTCTTCTCCGGCAAGCCCTTCGAGGCCGCGAGCGGAGTTGTGCACACCCGAGAAACCCCCGAACGCGGCGAAGGGGTGGCCCCCGGGACGCAGCCGGATCGCGGTGCGCACCGGGGCCACCCCTTCGACCTACGGGGGACCGGGGAAGGTCAGAGGGTCAGCGGTCCAGGGGATACCTGGCCCGCACGCGGAAACCGCCGTCTTCGGTGTCCGAGGTTTCGAAGCTGCCGCCCAGGAGGCGGGCGCGTTCGGCGAGGCCGGTGAGGCCGTGGCCGCCCGAGGGGAGGTGCTCGCCGGCGCGTTCGGCGCGTTCGTTGCGGACCTCGATGTTCAGGGCGCCGCTGCCGCCCTGGATGCGGATGGTGGCGGTGGCGCCGGGGGCGTGCTTGTGGACGTTGGTGAGGCACTCCTGCACGGTGCGGTACGCGGCGGCCGACACCTGGCTCGGCACGGTGTCCGGCAGGCGCTCGACGGTCAGGTGGACCGGGACGTCGGCGGTGCGGATCAGGTGGTCCAGCTCGCCGATGCCGGGGCGCGGGCCCTCGTCCTCGGCGCCGGAGCGCAGCACGCTCACCAGTGAACGCAGCTCCTCCAGCGTGCGGGTCGAGAGCTGGCGGATGACCTGCGCGGTCTGCAGCGAGGGGCCATCGGTGGTCTGGGCCTGCAGCGCGCCGGCCTGCATGGCGATGAGGGTGATCTGGTGGGAGACGACGTCGTGCATCTCGCGGGCCAGCCGGGCGCGCTCCTCGGCGCGCACGGCGTCGGCGTGGAAGCGGCGTTCGCGGTCGCGGCTCTTGGCCAGCTCGGCGAGCTTCGCGGAGATCTCCGCTCGGGCGCCGATCAGCAGGCCGATCGCGATGGGCATGCCCGCCACGAGCACGCCGTAGATGCCGTCGAGCACGTGCTCGCGCCAGCTGAGCTGCGCGAAGTCGTCCAGCGGCCACTGCACGAACCGGCAGGTGAACACCAGCCCGGCGCCGACCCACGTCTGCCAGTGGATCTGGCGCTTGGTCGCGAGCGTGCCCAGCGTGATCATCGACGCCAGCTGCGCCCACCCGGCGAGGAAGCCCGGCACCGCGAGCACCACCGCGAGGAACGGGAGCTTCCGCCGCAGCACCACCGCGAGACACGCGGCCGCCGACAGGTAGATCGAGTACGGCGGGGCCTTCGGCGGGATCACCAGCCACACGTCGAGCACGGCCAGCAGCACGGCGACGGCCTCAACTCCGACCGTCGTCGCGATCGGCCGGCGCAGCGAAGCGAACGCACCGCGCAGGCTGAACCGCCGGACCCGATCGGCGGCCCCCGCGCCGGGGCTGCCCATCGAGATTCCTGGAATCGAGAGTCCCTCAGTGCTCATGCGGCGACCCCATTCGTCTTGTGGACTTGATGATGAGATGCGCCGGACACCCGATCGGGACGCGCGGCGGGCAACAAATGTGCGGATGCTAACGAGAAGACGTGTGACGACGGTAAGTTTCACCCGGACCCACAACTTTGGTCGTCTGATCTCCATCACTACGGCAATCGGGTGGGGCGAAGACGTCTGACGTCACCTCGTGTCGATCACAACACCCTACGTTCACCTTACGGGTGATCCCACATACTGGTGAGCCGCTTGATGGAGTAGTGGTCACTGCTCCGTTCGGCACATGAATGATCTTCACGCTTACGGGTGGCACGCGTCAGCCGGTCGAGCGGGCCCGGAAACCCACGGTCAGGGCCGCGAAGCGGCTGCGCGGAGACAGAAAAAGGCCGCCCCGGGCGAACCCGGGGCGGCCTTCGAGAACCGGCGAGCGTCACGCAGTCGGCGGCTCGTACACCTTCGTCAGCTTCCCGGCCGCGGTGCGGTCCAGGAGCCACAGCGTCCGCCGGTAGCCGCGGGCACCCGACACGGGCACCTGCACCTCCGGCGCACCCGCGAGAGCCAGCGACACGGCCTCGGCCTTCGCTTCACCCGCGGTCATCAGCCACACCTCACGCGCGCGGCGGATGGCCGTGAGCGTGAGCGAGACGCGGGTCGACGGCGGCTTGGGGCAGTCGCGCACCGCCACCACCGAAAGCCGCGTCTCGTGCACAGCGGGCGAGTCCGGGAACACCGAAGCGGTGTGCCCCTCCCCGCCGAGGCCGAGCAGGCAGATGTCGAACGCGGGCACGCCGCCCTCGTCCGGGCCCGCCTGCGAGGCCAGCACCTCCGCGTACGCCGCGGCCGCGGCGTCCGCGTCGTCACCGAACTCGCCGTCCGACGGCGCCATCACGTGCACGCGCTTCGGGTCGAGCGGCACGTGGTCCAGCAGGGCCGCACGCGCGCCCTTCTCGTTGCGTTCGTCGGAGTCGGCCGGGACGAACCGCTCGTCGCCCCAGTAGACGTCCAGGCGCGACCAGTCGATCGCGTCGCGCGCGCTGGAGGAGTTGAGCTCCTCGAGCACCGCGATGCCCGTGCCGCCGCCGGTGAGCACGACCGAAGCCGAGCCCTTGGCCGCCTGCACGTCGACGATCCGGGTGACCAGCCGCGCCGCCGCGGCGGCCGCCAGGAGGCCGGCGTTCTCGTAGACGACGACCTCCGTGCGGCTCACGAACCGCTCTTTTCCGCCTTGGCCTTACCGGCCTTCTTCGCCGGAGCCTTGGCCGCCGCGGCCTTCGGCTTCGCAGCCGCAGAAGCAGCCTTCGCCGTGGTCGTCGGCGCGGAGATCTTGGGCAGCCCGTGCAGCGCCGCCTCGAAGACCTCGTCCGGGTCGAGCCGGCGCAGCTCCTCCACCAGGCACTCCGGGTTGCTCCGCCGCTGCAGCGCGATGCGCCGCGCCGGCTGGCCCGGCTGCGTCAGCGTGCCGACGCGGCCGTCGGGCCGGGTCAGCTCCACCGCACCCGAACGCCGTTCGAGCTCGACGGAGATGATGCCCTGCGCGCTGGAGCTCTTGATCCGCTTCACCGGCACCTTGAGGTACTCGGCGAGCCAGCCCGCCAGCAGCTCCGTGGACGGCGAGTCGGCCTCACCGGTCACGGTCGCGGCCGTGATCTCCTCGTACGGCGGCAGGTCCAGCGCCGACACGAGCTGCGCACGCCAGTGCGTCAGCCGCGTCCACGCCAGGTCCGTGTCGCCCTCCACATAGGCCTTCGCCCGCGTGGTCAGAGCCCTTATGGGGGCCTTCTCCGCGGCCGAGTCGGTGATGCGCCGCTGCGCGATCGCGCCCAGCGGGTCCTCGGCCGGGGCCTTCGGACCGGCGCCCGGCCACCACGTGACGATCGGCGCGTCGGGCAGCAGCAGCGGCACGACCGCGCTCTGGCCCTGCGCGGCGAGCGGCCCGTAGAGGCGAAGCACGATGACCTCGCTCGCGCCGGCGTCGCCGCCCACGCGGATCTGGCCGTCGATGCGCGGAGCCGCCGTGCGGGCGCCCTTCGCGACCACGATCACGCGCGACGGGTGCTCCCGGCTGGCGTGGTTCGCGGCCTCGATGGCCTCCTCGAGCTTGGCGTCGTCGTCCGCCACGATGACCAGGGTCAGCACCCGGCCCAGCGCGACCTGACCGCCCTGGTCGCGGATCTCCACCAGCTTCTTGTTCAGCTGCGAAGTCGTGGTGGATGGCAGGTCGATGATCACGGACGCCTCCAGTTCCGGCCCGTACGCTCCAACATCTCGTCAGCGCTCTGCGGACCCCACGTGCCCGGCGCGTACTGCTCCGGCGCGCCTTCCTTGGCCCAGTGCTCCAGGATCGGGTCGAGGATCTCCCAGGAGAGCTCGACCTCCTCGTTCACCGGGAACAGCGACGGCTCGCCCAGCAGCACGTCGAGGATCAGCCGCTCGTACGCCTCGGGGGAGGACTCGGTGAAGGCGTGGCCGTAACCGAAGTCCATGGTGACGTCGCGGACCTCCATCGTGGTCCCCGGCACCTTCGAGCCGAACCGCAGCGTGATGCCCTCGTCCGGCTGCACGCGGATGACCAGCGCGTTCTGGCCCAGCTCCTCGGTGGAGGTGGAGTCGAACGGCAGGTGCGGCGCGCGCTTGAACACCACGGCGATCTCCGTGACGCGCCGGCCCAGCCGCTTGCCGGTGCGCAGGTAGAACGGCACACCCGCCCAGCGGCGGTTCTGCACCTCCAGCGTCACCGCGGCGTAGGTCTCGGTCTTGGAGTCCTTCGCGAAGCCCGCTTCCTGCAGCAGGCCCGGGACCTTCATGCCGCCCTGCCAGCCGCCGGCGTACTGCCCCCGCGCGGTGGTCTCGTCGAAGGGCCGGATCGGCATGGTCGCCGCCAGCACCTTCGCCTTCTCCGAGCGCAGCGCCTTCGGCTCGAACGACAGCGGCTCGTCCATCGCGGTCAGCGCGAGCAGCTGCAACAGGTGGTTCTGGATGACGTCGCGCGCGGCGCCGATGCCGTCGTAGTACCCCGCGCGGCCGCCGAGGCCGATGTCCTCGGCCATGGTGATCTGCACGTGGTCGATGTAGTTCGCGTTCCAGATCGGCTCGAACATCTGGTTGGCGAAGCGCAGCGCCAGCAGGTTCTGCACCGTCTCCTTGCCGAGGTAGTGGTCGATGCGGAACACCGACTCCTCGGGGAAGACGTCGTTCACGATCCCGTTGAGCTCCTTGGCGCTCTTGAGGTCGTGGCCGAACGGCTTCTCGATGACCACGCGGCGCCAGGTCGTGGCGTCGGTGGCGGCCAGGCCCGAGCGGGCCAGCTGCTTGGTCACCACCGGGAACGCGCCCGGCGGGATCGAGAGGTAGAACGCCGTGTTGCCGCCGGTGCCGCGTTCGGCGTCCAGGTCCTTCACGGTCTGGGCGAGGCGGTCGAAGGCGTCGTCGTCGTCGAACGTGCCCTGCACGAAGCGGATGCCCTCGGCGAGGCGGTTCCAGACCGACTCCTTGAACGGCGTCCGCGCGTGCTCGCGCACCGAGTCGTGCACCAGCTCGCCGAAGTCCTGGTGCTCCCAGTCGCGGCGCGCGAACCCGACCAGCGAGAAGCCGGCGGGCAGCAGGCCGCGGTGGGCCAGGTCGTAGATGGCGGGCATGAGCTTCTTGCGGGCCAGGTCGCCGGTGACCCCGAAGATCACCAGGCTCGACGGGCCCGCGATCCGCGGGAGGCGCTTGTCGCGCGGGTCCCGCAGCGGGTTCTGCCAGGTCGTCACTCGCCGGCCTCCTGTACGGCCCGCACGAGCTCGGCAAGCCCGGCGGCCCGGTCGGTCAGGTGCAGCCGCAGCACGGGACGGCCGTGGTCGGCGAGGACCTGACCGTCGCCGAGAGCCTGCGCGTGCTGAAGCTGTCCCAGGGTGTAGGGGCGGTCCGGCACACCCAGGTCCTCGGCGACCGCGCCGGTGATCTGGAGGAAGCTGCCGTTCTGGTGGCCGCCCTTGTGGTACTGCCCGGTGGAGTGCAGGAACCGCGGACCCCAGCCGAACGTCGTCTGCACGCCGGTGCGCTTGGCGATCTCGCCGCGCAGCAGCGAGGTCGACGCGTCGTCGAGCCGGTCGAGGTAGGCCTGCACGGCGAAGTAGCCGCCGTCGGCGACCGAGCCGAAGAACGCGCGCAGCACGTCCACCAGCTTTCCTTCCGTGGCAACGCCTTCACTGCCGAAGACCTCGACGGAACCGTCCACAGTGGCCGGAGCCTCCTTGCCGGACAGCTTCTCCGGCTCGTCCAGCAACGCGCGCGCGGCCTTCTTCGCGGCCTCGACGTCGGGCTGGTCGAACGGGTTGATCCCGATCAGCCGGCCGGCGAGCGCGGTCGCGAACTCCCACAGCAGGAACTGCGCGCCGAGCGGGCCCGTCACCGAGATCTTCGCGGCGCCTTCCGCGGCACCGACGGCGACCGGGGTCGCGTCGGACTTCGCGTCGGCGAAGCCGGGGGCCTGCGGACCTTCGACGGCCACGGGCAGCAGGCCCGTGCCCAGCTTGCCGGTCGACTCCGCGATCAGCTGCTCGGCCCACTCCGGGAAGCCCTTGACGCCGGAATCGCTGCTTTGAGAAGGCACTGTGGCCAGCACGACCTTCTCCGCGCCGCCCTCGTGGGCGGCGGCCCAGGCGGCCGCCAGCTTGATCGCCGGGTTGTCGGCCGAGTCGGAGCCCAGCACCTCGGCCACCGCGGCGGCCTGGTCCAGCAGACGCGCGATGTCCGCGCCCGCGAGACCGGCCGGCACGAGGCCGAACGCGGTCAGCGCCGAGTAGCGGCCGCCGACGTGCGGGTCGGCCAGGAAGGTCTTGCGGTAACCCTCCTTTTCGGACAGCTCCGCGAACGGCGAGCCCGGGTCGGTCACGACCACGATCCGCCGTGCCGCGTCGATCCCCGCGTCGGTGAAGGCCTTCGCGAAGATGCGCCGGTGGCTGTCGGTCTCCACAGTGCCGCCCGACTTCGACGACACCACGATCACCGTGCGCTCGAGGTCGCCCGCGAGCGCGTCGGCGACCTGGCCCGCGTCGGTCGTGTCGAGCACCGTCAGCGCGACACCCGCGGTGGCGGTGATGACCTCCGGCGCGAGCGACGAGCCGCCCATGCCGGCGAGCACCACGCGGTCCACGCCCTCGGACTGCAGCTCCGCACGCAGCGCCTCGATCTCACCGATCAGCGGCCGCGACGACTTGTGCAGCGACGTCCACGAGAGCCGGATCGACGCCTCGGACTCGGCGTCCGGTCCCCACAGCGTCGCGTCCTGCGCGGCGAGCTTCGACGCGGCCTGGTCGGCGACGAGGCGCTCGACCAGCGGCGCCGCCTTGCCTGCCAGTTCGGCGTCGACGAGCTCGACGCCGGTTTCGTCCCCTGTCATGGTCTGGCTTCAGCCCTTCGCCTTGTTCAGCTGGCCGGTCACCGTCTCGAGCAGCTCCTGCCAGGACTTCTCGAACTTCTCGACGCCCTCGGTCTCGAGGACCACGAACACGTCCGGCACGTCGATGCCGGCGGCGCTCAGCTTGTCGAACACGCCCTGCGCCTCGGCGCCGCGGCCGGACACCGTGTCGCCGGTGAGCTCGGCGTGGTCGGCCACCGCGTCCATGGTCTTCTCCGGCATCGTGTTCACGATGTCGCGGACCAAGAGCTGGTCGACGTAGCGGGTGTCGGAGTACGCCGGGTCCTTGACGCCGGTCGAGGCCCACAGCGGACGCTGCGCGTTGGCGCCGGCGGCCGCCAGCGCCTGCCAGCGGTCGCTCGCGAAGAGCTCCTCGAACTTGGCGTAGGCGAGCCGGGTGTTGGCGATGGCCGCCTCGCCGAGCAGTGCCTTGGCCTCGTCGGTGCCGATCTTGTTCAGGCGCTTGTCGACCTCGGTGTCCACACGGGACACGAAGAACGACGCGACCGAGTGGATGCCCTTGAGGTCGTGGCCGTTGGCCTTCGCCTGCTCCAGGCCCGCGAAGTAGGCGTCGATGACCTGCGCGTAGCGCTCGACGGAGAAGATCAGCGTCACGTTGATGCTGATGCCCTCGGCCAGCGCCGCGGTGATGGCGGGCAGGCCCTCGTCGGTGGCCGGGATCTTGACCATCAGGTTCGGCCGGTCCACGGCCTTCCACAGGTCCTTGGCCTCGGCGATCGTCTTGTCGGTGTCGCGCGCCAGGCGCGGGTCGACCTCGATGGAGACGCGGCCGTCGGTGCCGTTGGTGGCGTTGTAGACATCGCGGAACAGGTCCGCGGCGTTGCGCACGTCGCTGGTCGTCAGCTCGCGGACGGTGCCGTTGAGGTCCGCGCCGCGCTCGGCCAGCTCCTTGACCTGCGCGTCGTAGGCTTCGCCCTTCGACAGCGCGTTGGCGAAGATCGTCGGGTTGGTCGTGACGCCCACGACGTGCTTGTCGCGGATCAGCGCGGCGAGGTTGCCCGAGTTGAGCCGCTCGCGGGAGAGGTCGTCCAGCCAGATGGAGACGCCCGCCTCCGAAAGCTGTGCGAGCCGATCGGTGGTGCTCATACCTTCTTCATCCCCTTCAAGGAAGAAATTCAGTTCTTGGTGTTGGCGATCGAGCGACGGGCGGCCTCGACGACCTTCTCCGGGGTGAACCCGAACTCACGGAACAGTGTGGCGGCGTCGGCCGAAGCACCGAAGTGCTCGATCGAAACGTTCACCCCCGCGTCACCGGTGAAGCGGTGCCACGACTGCGCGATTCCGGCTTCGACGGACACGCGCGCCTTGACGGCCGGCGGCAGCACCGCGTCGCGGTAGGACTGCTCCTGCGCGTCGAACCACTCGACGCACGGCATCGACACGACGCGGGTCGGCACGCCGTCGGCCTCGAGGGTCTTGCGGGCCGCGACGGCCAGCTGGACCTCGGAACCGGTGGCCATCAGCACGACCTCGGGAGTGCCGTTGGAGGCCTCTTCGAGCACGTAGCCGCCGCGCTTCACGCCTTCGGCGCTGGTGCCCTCGAGCACCGGCACGTTCTGGCGGGTGAGCGCGACACCCGACGGGTGGTGCACGTCTTCCAGCACGGCCTTCCACGCGTAGGCGGTCTCGTTGGCGTCCGCCGGGCGGACGACGTTGAGGCCCGGGATCGCGCGCAGCGCGGAGAGCTGCTCGATCGGCTGGTGCGTCGGGCCGTCCTCGCCGAGGCCGATGGAGTCGTGCGTCCACACGTACAGCGTGGGCAGGCCCATCAGCGCCGCGAGCCGGACCGGCGGGCGCATGTAGTCGGAGAAGATGAGGAACGTCGCGCCGTACGGCCGGGTGCCGCCGTGCAGGGCGATGCCGTTGAGGATCGAGCCCATCGCGTGCTCGCGGATGCCGAAGTGCAGCGTGCGGCCGTACGGGTTCGCATTCCACGCCGAGGTGGTGGCCTTCGCCGGGCCGAACGAGTCGGCGCCCTTCATCGTGGTGTTGTTGCTCTCCGCCAGGTCGGCGGAGCCGCCCCACAGCTCGGGCAGCGGGTCGCGCAGCGCGTTGAGGACCTCACCGGAGGCCTTGCGGGTCGCGATGCCCTTGGGGTCCGGGTCCCAGTGCGGCAGGTTGTCGGCGAAGCCCTCGGGCAGCGTGCGGGTCGCGAGCCGGTCGGCCAGCGCCTTGCGCTCCGGGTTCGCCGCGGCCCACGCGTCGTAGCGCTCCTGCCACGCGGCGTGCTCCTGCTTGCCGCGGTCGAGGGCCTTGCGGGTGTGGGTGATGACCTCGTCGTCGACCTGGAAGGTCTGCTCGACGTCGAAGTCGAGGATCTCCTTGACCGACTTGATCTCGTCGGCGCCGAGCGCGGCGCCGTGCGCCTTGCCGGTGTTCATCTTCGTGGGCGCCGGGTAGCCGATGATCGTCCGCAGCGCGATGAACGACGGGCGCTCGGTCTCCGCCTTGGCGGCCTCGATGGCCTCCTCGATCGCGGTGACGTTCTCGCCGCCCTCGACGACCTGCACGTGCCAGCCGTAGGCCTCGTAGCGCTTCGCGGTGTCCTCGGACAGCGCGATGTTCGTGTCGTCCTCGATGGAGATCTTGTTGTCGTCCCAGAAGAGGATGAGGTTGCCCAGTTCCTGGCGGCCCGCGATCGACGAGGCCTCGGAGGTCACACCCTCTTCGATGTCGCCGTCGGAGGCGATCGCGTAGATGTGGTGGTCGTAGATGCTCTCGCCGGGCGCGGCGTCGGGGTCGAGCAGGCCGCGCTCGCGACGGGCGGCCATCGCCATGCCCACCGCGTTGGCCAGGCCCTGGCCCAGCGGGCCGGTCGTGGTCTCGACGCCCTTGGTGTGGCCGAACTCCGGGTGGCCCGGGGTCAGCGAGCCCCACGTGCGCAGCTGCTTGAGGTCCTCGAGCTCGAGGCCGTAGCCGGCGAGGTACAGCTGGATGTAGAGGGTGAGGCTGGAGTGCCCCGCCGAGAGCACGAAGCGGTCGCGGCCGCGCCAGTGCGGGTCGGTCGGGTCGTGGCGCATGGTCCGCTGGAACAGCGTGTAGGCGAGCGGGGCGAGGCTCATCGCGGTGCCCGGGTGACCGCTGCCGACCTTCTCGACGGCGTCCGCGGCGAGGACCCGGACGGTGTCGACGGCGCGGGAGTCGGTCCCGGTCCAGTCGGCGGGCACGTCACGCCGGAGCAAAGGGTTGTTCTCGCTGGTAGAGGCGGTTTCGGACACTGAACTCGAACTCCCCGTCCTGAGGTTGTCGCTTGCTTTCCGTCGTGGTGTAGCCGGTGTGCACTGCCAGTAATCTCAATCGATCCCGAAGGGACGATATTCCTGCTGGGAGCACTGCGCCGGGGTACCACGCGGCCCGTCCGCGACAGCCTAGTGCTTGGGGTGTACTCCGGGCAGCCGCGACAGCCGCGCCCGGCCCGTCCGGCCGGGTGATCCCGCCCATGCGGGTCGCCCGCCGTCCGCCGCTGGTCACGGGCCGTGCAAAAGGGACGATCGAGGGGACCGAACGGACCCGCCGGACACCGCGACCGGTCCTTCCGGACACACCGTGCGCCACCGTTGTCGTCGAGCGTGAACCCCGTGGCGTGACGCAGAAGACAGGCCGCGGCGTGTCGAGGACCCTCGATCACGCAGGCGGATTCGCCACGTCTAACATCGAACGCGGGCCTGGTCCGGGAGCTTCACCAGTTCCATCGCGGTCTTCCGGATCGTCGCCCGGCCCCGAACTGACCCAGGGAGTGAAATGTCGTTGGTGAACGCTGCGCACGGACGCAGTGAGAACACCAGCGCCGAACACCCGAACGGTGAACGACCGCGTGGTGCCCGGCGAAGTGTCCGCCAGGTTGTGGGTGCCTACGCCGCGCTCGCGAAGCCGAGGGTGATCGAGCTTCTCCTCGTCACCACGATCCCGGCGATGTTCCTCGCGGGCCGCGAGATCCCTTCGCCGTGGCTCGTGCTCGCCACGCTCGTGGGCGGCACGATGGCCGCCGGCAGCGCCAACGCGCTCAACTGCGTGATCGACGCGGACATCGACAAGGTGATGAACCGCACCAAGAAGCGCCCGCTGGTGAAGGACTCGGTGCCGCGGCGCAACGCGCTGATCTTCGGCCTCGTGCTCGGCGTCGCTTCGTTCGTCGTCCTGTATTTCACCGTGAACCTGTTGTCGGCGATCCTCGCGATCGCGACCATTCTGTTCTACATCTTCGTCTACACCCTGGGCCTCAAGCGGCGCACGTCGCAGAACGTCGTGTGGGGCGGCGCCGCCGGCTGCATGCCGGTGGTCATCGGCTGGGCCGCCGTGTCCGGCACCGTGCAGTGGCCCGCGTTCGTCATGTTCGGCGTCATCTTCTTCTGGACGCCCCCGCACACGTGGGCCCTGGGCATGAAGTACCGCGACGACTACGAGCGCGCGGGCGTCCCGATGCTCCCGGTCGTGGCGACGCCGCAGCACGTGGCCAAGCAGATCGTCATCTACTCGTGGGTGATGGTCGCCTGGACGCTCCTGCTGCTGCCCGTCACCAGCTGGCTGTACGCCACCTTCGCGGTCCTCGCCGGCGCCTGGTTCCTCTTCTACGCCCACCGCCTCCAGGCCGCCGTCCGCCGCGGCGAGGAGACGAAGCCCATGTCGCTGTTCCACCGCTCGAACACGTACCTGATGATCGTGTTCGTCGCGCTGGCCGTGGACTCGGCGATCGGGTTGCCGACGCTCGGCTTGCCGTTCTGATTTTTTGACCAGCAGCGCCGCCGTGGCTTCGGCCCGGCGGCGTTTTGGCGTGTGGACCAGGCCCGGCCCAGTGCCGGCTGCGGGGTCGGTTGTGGGTACGAGTTCGGCCTCGTCGGTTTTCACAGGATTGCGCCCGGTCTGGCCTCCCAGGTCCGGTCACTCCGCGTTCTGCGCAGGGCCGCTCGGTTCGCCCGCGACGTCGCCCTGAACCGGTGCTGCTACGGCAACCCGGGCGACGTCCACAACCTGAGTTCACCCGTGTTGCCACCCCGGAGTCGCGGGAAAGTGAGCGGTTCCGCACGCTCCACGGCCTCCGATCCTCCTGAGCCGCCCTCGGGAATGGCGTAGTCTGGTTGGCCGTTGTGTTCTTCCGGCTCTCCGCCGCCTTTCCCCGATGCGAAAGCAGGATTCACCTTGTCCGTGTCCCCGGACCGGGAAGCAGACCGCGCCCTCGAGGACGGTACGCCCGAGCACGCCGCCGAGCTGGCGCGTGAGCAGGCGTATGTCACGACGCTGTACACGAAGCTCGACGCCGAGCGGGTCGAGGCCCAGCGTCGCCTCGACACCACGCTGCGGCAGACCGGCGGCACCCCGCAGGCACGCACCGAGCGGGACGTCGCCACCACGCTGTACTCCGACCGGCTCGCGCAGCTGGGGTCGGTGGAGCAGGGGCTGTGCTTCGGCCGCCTCGACTTCGTGCCCGAGAGCGCCGAAGAAACCACCTACATCGGCCGCCTCGGGTTGTTCGAGGAGGACGACGACTACCGGCCGCTGCTGGTGGACTGGCGGGCGCCCGTCGCGCGGCCGTTCTACCTCGCCACGGCCGCCTCGCCCGACGGTGTGCGCCGGCGGCGGCACCTGCGGTCGCTGAGCCGGAAGGTCACGGGGTTCGACGACGAGATCCTCGACCTCTGGGCCGCCGACCAGGGCCAGGACCTCGGGCTGGCGGGCGAGGCCGCGCTGCTAGCCGCCCTGGAACGCCGGCGCACGGGCGAGATGAGCGACATCGTCGCCACCATCCAGGCCGAGCAGGACCGGATCATCCGCGCGCCGCTCGGCGGGGTGATGGTGGTGCAGGGCGCGCCGGGCACGGGCAAGACCGCCGTCGCGCTGCACCGCGCCGCGTACCTGCTGTACACGCACCGCCAGCAGCTCACCACGCGCGGCGTGCTCGTGGTCGGGCCCAACAGCACGTTCCTGCGCTACATCGGCCAGGTCCTCCCGTCGCTGGGTGAGACCGGCGTGCTGCTGGCCACGATCGGGCAGCTCTACCCGGGCCTCGACGCGGAGGGCATCGAGCCGCCCGAGGCCGCGGAGGTCAAGGGGCGCCTGGTGATGACCGACGTGCTCGCCAGCGCCGTGCGCGACCGCCAGCGCGTGCCCGAGCCCGTGGTGGAGATCGAGCACGAGCGGGAGATCCTCAAGCTCGACCGCAAGACCTGCGTCGAGGCCCGCACCCGCGCGCGCCGCTCGCGCCGGCCCCACAACCTCGCGCGGCGTCTGTTCGTGTCCGACGTGCTCGACGCGCTCACCCGCCAGGCCGCCCGCAAGCTGGGGGAGGACCTGCTCGACGCACAGGACGTGCAGGACATCCGCGCCGAGCTCGCCGCCAGCCCCGCCGTGGCCGCCACCGTGAACGAGCTGTGGCCGAAACTGACGCCGGAAGGCCTGCTAGACGACCTGTTCGCCGAGCGCGAACACCTCGATCGCGCCGCCGGCAAGCTGCTGTCCGAGGCCGATCGCGCGCACCTGGAGAGTGGCCGCGACGCGAAGTGGACCCCCGCCGACGTGCCGCTGCTCGACGAGCTGTCCGAGCTGCTCGGCGAGGACGACAGCGAGGAGCGCGCCGAGCGCCGGCGCCGCGAGCGCGTCGAGCGTGCCTACGCCGAGGGCGTGCTGCACGTCCTGGAGCAGGACGAGGAGATCCAGGACGAGGAGATCCTGCGCGTGTCCGACGTGCTCGACGCCGAGCTGTTCGCCGAGCGCCAGCAGGAGCGCAGCGAGCTGACCGCGGCCCAGCGCGCCGCGCAGGACCGCACGTGGACGTTCGGGCACGTGATCGTGGACGAGGCCCAGGAACTGGCCGCCATGGACTGGCGCCTGCTCATGCGCCGCTCGCCCAACCGCTCGATGACGCTCGTGGGCGACGTCGCGCAGACCGGCGCGCCCGGGGGAGCGCGCACGTGGGACGAGGTCCTCTCGCCCTACGTCGCCGACCGCTGGCGCCTCGAGCAGCTCACCGTGAACTACCGCACGCCGGCCGAGATCATGGCCGTGGCCGCGCGCGTGCTGGCGCAGCTCGACGTGGACCTCGTGGCCCCGGCGTCGGTCCGTGAGACGGGCGTGGCGCCGTGGTCGAAGGCGACAAGCGACCTCGACGCAGATCTGGGCGGTCTCGTCGCGCAGGAGCTGTCCGCTGTGGACGGTGGCACCGTGGCCGTGCTCACACCGGCGGCTCGGCTCGCCGCCGTGGAAGCCGCGGTGCCCGCCGACGAACGCGTGAGCGTGCTCACGGTCGAGCGCGCCAAGGGCCTCGAGTTCGACGCCGTTCTGCTGGTCGCGCCGGACGAGATCGTCGCGGCGTCACCGCGCGGGCTCAACGACCTGTACGTGGCCCTCACGCGCGCGACCCAGCGGCTCGGCGTGGTCCAGACCGGTGACGTCGTACCGGCATTGGCAGAGCTTGGCTAGGGTGCCGGGCATGCAGAGAATCGGCAAGATCGCCTCCGTGGGCGCCGTGGCCGTGGCCGCGGCGTTCAGCCTGACCGCGTGCGGCGGCGGCGACACCGCGGCCCAGCCGTCCGGCACCCCGTCGGCCCCGGCCGCCCCGTCGAGTTCGGCCGCTGCGGCCGGCGCCCAGACCAAGGGCCGCGAGTGCACCGCGGACGACATCAAGACCACCGGGACCTTCGGCCAGGCGCCGACCATCACCATCCCGGACGACTGCGATCCGCCGAAGAAGCTGATCACGAAGGACCTGGTCCCGGGCACCGGCAACGGCGCGAAGGCCGGCCAGGAACTGTCGATGAACTACACGCTGGTCACGTGGTCGGACAAGAAGAAGCTCGACAGCTCCTTCGACAGCGGTGAGCCGTTCTCCCTGCCACTGGGCGCGGGCAAAGTCATCCCCGGCTGGGACCAGGGCCTCGTGGGCATCAAGCAGGGCGGGCGCCGGCTGCTGATCATCCCGCCCGACCTCGGCTACGGCCAGGGCGGCAACGGCATCGCGCCGAACGAGACCCTCGTCTTCGTCACCGACGCCGTGACGGTGCCGAACGACAAGAGCTGACCGTGCCCGCCTCCGTCGGTCCTCGCCCCGCTTGAAGCGCCCCAATGTGGCGTTCGGTGCGTTGAGCGCAACGAACGCCGCATTGGGTGCGTTGGGTGCACCGAACGCCACATTGGGGTCGGTAGGGCGAAAGCGTCAGGGATGACGCGTCACGGGATGAGGATCAGCTTCCCGGTCGTCCGGCGGCCCTGCAGGTCTTCGTGGGCCTTGCGGGCGTCGGCCAGCGGGTAGCGCCCGCCGATGCGGATGTTCAGCGAACCGTCGGTCACGGCGGCGAACAGCTCGTCGGCGCGCCAGTCGAGCTCCTCGCGCGTGCGGACGTAGTGAACGGACGTCGGGCGGGTCAGGAACAGCGAGCCGCCCGAGTTGAGGCGCTGCGGGTCGATCGGCGGCACCGGGCCGCTGGCCGCGCCGAACAGCGCGAGCATGCCGCGGATCCTCAGGCTGGACAGGCTGCCGTCGACGGTGTCCTTGCCGACGCCGTCGTAGACCACGTGCACGCCCTCGCCGTCGGTCAGCTCGCGCGTCACCTTGGCGAAGTCCTCCCGGTCGTAGCGGATCACGTGGTCGGCGCCGGCCCCGCGGGCCAGCTCGGCCTTCTCCTCGGTGGACACCGTGCCGATCACGCGCGCGCCCCGCGCCTTCGCCAGCTGCACCAGCAGCAGGCCGACGCCGCCGGCCGCGGCGTGGACCAGCACGTCGTCGCCCGGCTTGACCTCGTAGGTCGAGCGGATGAGGTAGTGGGCCGTGATGCCCTGCAGCATCGTGGCGGCGGCGATCTCGTCGGACACGCCGGCGGGCACCTTCACGGCGCCGGCCGCGGGCAGGAGCTTGCGCGCCGCGTAGCTGCCCAGCGAGCCCTGCCAGGCCACGCGGTCACCCGGGGCGAACGCCGTCACGCCCTCGCCGACCTCGGCCACGGTGCCCGCGCCCTCCAGCCCGAGCACGAACGGCAGGTCGATCGGGTAGATGCCCTGGCGCTGGTAGGTGTCGATGTAGTTGACGCCGGCCGCGGCCACGTCCACCAGCAACTCACCGGCACCGGGCGAGCCGACCTCGACCTCGGTGACCTCCAGTACCTCGGGACCACCGGTCGTCTTGACCTGCACAGCGGACGGCATGTTTCCTCCTCGCGTCGGGTTCGGCTCTCACCAGGTGCCAACTATGGCCGACGCCACGCTTGTTCCGCGCCACCGGGTGAGACCGGTTAAGCTCGCCGACGTGGCTGAGGAGACCGAGCAGACGCCCCCCGCACCGACCGGCCGGCAGCTGGCCGCCGCCCGTGACTTCGTGGCGCGGCACGGGAAACCGTCGCGCGCGGTGGTCGAGAACATCGGCCGCGTGGGCGCTCGCGTGGTGCTCGTGGGAGCCGACGGAGCCCTCGGCGACGTGATCGTGCCGGCCCCGGAGACGGGCACGGCGCTCGTCGAGGCGGTCGAGGACCTCGAACCCGCCGAATGGGACAGCGAGACCGTGAAGGCGACCAAGATCGGCGCGGCCCACCGCCGCAAGATGGCCGGTCCGCGAGCCGGCCGGTGAACCGCGAAGCGATCTTCGTCGCCTGCGCGCAGATGCCGGAAGGCGACGGCGACGACACCGCCGCCGCGGCCGCCCTCGACGACTTGGGCTTCACCGTGCGCTGGGCCGTGTGGGACGACCCGGCCGCCGACTACACGAGCGCCGACCTCGTGGTGCTGCGCGCGACCTGGGACTACCCCGAGCGCCGCGCCGAGTTCCTCGACTGGTGCGAGACCGTGCCGACACTGGCCAACCCCGCCGCGGTCGTGCGCTGGAACACCGACAAGTCCTACCTCGCCGAGCTGATCGAGGCAGGCGTGCCCACGGTGCCGACCACGCTGGTCGAGCCGGGTGAGCAGGCGAAGTGGCCGAAGGTGCCGTTCGTGGTGAAGCCCTCGGTCGGCGCGGGCTCTCGCGGCGCCGCCCGCTTCGGCGCGGACGCCGCCGGTGCGGCCGATCACCTGCGCGAGCTGCATGCCGACGGCCGCACCGCCGTCATCCAGCCGTACCAGTCCAGTGTGGACACCCAGGGCGAGATCGCGCTCGTGTACTTCGGCGGCGTTTACTCGCACGCCTTCACGAAAGCGGCGATGCTCGGCGCCGGCACCGACCCGTCCGGCCTGTTCCTCACGGAGACGCTCGCCCCGGCCGTCCCGGCGTCCGGTGTGCGTGCCGTCGCGGAAGACGCCCTGGACGCGGCGTGCTCCCTGATGGGCATCCTGCGCGCCGAACTGCTCTACGCCCGCGTGGACATCGTGCGCGGCGAAGAGGGACACCCGCTGGTGCTGGAGCTGGAGCTGGCCGAGCCGTCGCTGGGCTTCCGCAACGCCGACGCGGGGGCCCCGTTGAGGTTCGCGTCGGCGGTGCGGCAGCAGCTGGCCTAGTTACTTCAAGCCCGGTTACTTCAAGCCCGACGACGCCAGCCCGTCGATCACCCGGCGTTGCAGCAGGATGAACAGGATCAGGATCGGCGCCATCGCCAGCAGGCTGGCGGCCATCAGCACGGGGTAGTTCACCGTCACGTCGCCGGCCAGGGTGGCCAGCGCGGCCGACAGCGGCATCTGCGTGGCGCGCGTCGACACCACGAGCGGCCACAGCAGCTCGTTCCACGACCACAGCACGGCCGAGATCGCGAGCACGCTGATGCTCGGGCGCACCACCGGCAGGAGCACGCTCCAGAACGTCCGCAACGGCCCGCTGCCGTCGATGCGCGCCGCCTCCTCCAGCTCCGCCGGGAGGTTGAGGAAGGCCGTGCGCATCAGGAAGGTGCCGTACGCGCTGAACAGCCCGGGCGCGACGATGCCGGCCAGGGTGTTGAGCCAGCCGAGGCCCTGCACGATCTGGTACTGCGAGATCAGGTACGCCTGCGAGGGCACCAGCAGGATCGACAGCACGAGACCGAGCAGCACCGCCCGCCCGCGGAAGCGCATGCGGGCGAACGCGTACCCGGCGAGCGTGCACAGCACGATCTGGGCGAGCGTGCGGATCACCGTGATGAGCACCGAGGTCCACAGCTGCGACAGGAACGGCAGCCGCTGGAACACCGCCGCGTAGTTCTGCCACTGCAGGTGCGCCGGCCAGAACGTGGGCGTCACGCTCTGCACCTCGGCGTTGGTGGACAACGACATCACGATCTGCCACAGGAACGGGAAGGCCATGATCAGCCCGCCCACCCCGAGCACGAGGTGGATCAGCGCGTGGGACTGCCGCCGGCGCCGTGTTCTAGGCATTGCCGGTCCACCTCCGTTGCAAGCGGAACTGCACGAGCGTGACGAGACCGATGAGCACGAAGATGACCATCGCGATGGCCGCGGCGAAACCCTTGTCGTTCTGGACGAAACCCGCGTCGTAGAAGTAGTAGACGAGCGACATCGTCTTCGGCAGCACCGCGTTGTGGTTGCCCAGCAACGCATACAGCAGGTCGAAGAGCTGGAAGCTCGCGATCGTGGTCACCACGATCACGAAGAACACGCTGGGCGCCAGCTGCGGCAGCGTGATCGAGCGGAACTGGCGGAAGCGGCTCGCGCCGTCGAGCTCGGCGGCCTCGTACAGCTCCGTCGGGATGTTCTTCAGGCCCGCGCCGAGCACGATCATCGAGAAGCCCAGCGAGGACCACAGGCCCACCACGGCCACCGCGGCGAGCGCGAAGCCCGGTGTATTGACCCACGACGGGCCGGTGATCCCGATCCGCGAGAGCGCCCAGTTGAGGATGCCGTAGTCGCCGTTGAAGATCATGCGCCACACCAGCGCGACGGCCGCGGGCATCGCCACGTACGGCAGGAAGAACAGCACGCGGTAGAACTGCGCGAACCGCAGGCCCGGGGTGTTGAGCAGGCTCGCGAGCCACGCCGCGATCGGCACGCCGAGCAGCACCACGGCCGTGTAGATCAGGGTGTTCAGCAGCGACCGGTACAGCTGCGGGTCGGTGAACAGCCGGCTGTAGTTGTCCAGCCCGGACCACTTGAAGCCACCGAACACGCCCCAGGTGGTGAACGAGTAGAACGCCGTCTGCAGGATCGGCCAGATGTAGAAGACGAGCACCCCGGCCAGCAGCGGCAGCACGAACGCCCAGGGCCACAGGCCGTCCCCGCGCCGGACGCCGCGCCGCTTCCGCCGGGTGGCGGGAGCGGCGGGCGCCGGAGCGGACTCGGAGACGTCGGCGGACACGGCGCTCATTCCTTGGCCAGGTCCGCGTTCATCTGTGAGGTCAGATCCTTCAGCACGGCGTCGACGGGCTTGGTGCCGTCGAAGGCGTCGGGCAGCAGGTTGGTCTCGAGCGTGTTCCACGCGGCCGTGTTCTTCGACACCGGCAGCGGCTTGGCGTAGGAGACCTCGTCGAGGAACAGCTGTAGGTCCACCCCCGGCATGGACTTCGCGAACGCGTCCTGCGTGCCGTTATAGGCCGGGATCACCGCACCGAGGTCACCTTGCTGCTGCTGGGCTTCCTTGCTCGCGAGGAACACCTGCAGCGCCTGCGCGGCCTGCTTGTTGGGGCTGTTCGTGGCGACCACATTGGACAGACCGTGGATCACGGTCGCCTGCTGGTCGCCCTTCGGCACGGGGAGCACCATGACGTCCTTGGCGATGGGCGCCGCTGCGACCTCGCTGCGGGCCCAGCTGCCACCCTGGTACATCGCCGACTTGCCGGACACGAACCACTGGTCACCGGTGGTGTCGGTGAGCTGCTTCATCGTCGGCATCGCCTTGGACTTCACCAGGTCGGTCCAAAACTGGATGCCCTTCTGCGTCTTCGGGTCGTCGTAGGCGGACGTCTTGCCGTCGGGCGAGATCACCGAGCCGCCGGACTGGAAGATGGTGTTGTAATAGGTGGTCTGGCCGTCCATGCCGGCGGAGATGCCGTAGACGCCCTTGCTGGAGAGCTTCTGCGAGATCTGCGTGGCGGTGGACTGCAGGTCGGCCCACGTCCAGTCCTTGCTCGGGATCGGCACGCCGGCTTCGGCGAACAGTGCCTTGTTGACCCAGACGCCGATGGTGTCGAAGTCCTTCGGTACGCCGTACTGCACACCGTCCAATGTGTACAGCTGGTCGAGCGACTGCGGGTAGTTCTTCGGGTCGATCGCGCCGGCCTTCACCTCGCCGGTGACGGGCTCGATCTTGCCGTTGCTCGCGTAGAGCTGGAAGTTGGGGCCGTTCATCCAGAACAGGTCGGGCAGGCTGTCGCTGGAGGCCTCGGTCTGCAGCTTGGTGAAGTAGTTCGCGTACGGGGTGACGTCCACGTTCACCTTGATGTTCGGATATTTCTTGTTGAACTCGGCCAGGTTGGCGTTGATCGCCTTGACCTGGGTCTGGTCCCAGACCGCGTAGGTCAGGTTCGCCGAGACGCTTGCGTCGGGCGGGCTGTACGGGGTGTCCGAATCGGACGCGGTGGACGCACCCGTGGACGAGCACGCGGCGAGCGTGGCGGCGGCGGCCACCGTGCCGGCCACCGCGGCCAGGGCTCGGCGGGGGAATGAAGCCATCGGGATTCCTTTCAGCGGGCGGGGGAGAGGATCAGGGTCAGCGGGTGTCGGTGGGGAAGTGGGCGCGCACGGCGGCGGGCAGCTCGGGCACGTCGAGGGGGACCGAGCCATTGCGCAGCGACCGGGTGGCCAGCGCGCCGGCGGCCACGGCCTCGCGGGCGGCGACCGGCGAGAGCGTCGGCGTCTCGCCGTCGATCACGTACCGCAGGAACTCGGTCATCGTGAGCAGGTCGGCGTCGGCGTGGCCTTCTTCGACGCCTGAGATCGGGTACTCGCGGTCGCCGTCGGCGGACCAGCCGCGGCGGTGGTTCCACACCTTCACCACGCCGCCGCCGGTGTCGCCGAAGTTCTCGGCGCGGCCTTCGGTGCCGATCACGGTGTAGTTGCGCCAGTAGTCCGGGGTGAAGTGGCACTGCTCGTAGCTGGCGAGTACGCCGTTGTCGAGGGTCATGAGCACCAGGGAGACGTCCTCGACGTCGACCACCTCGTTGAGGCCGGTCTGCGCGGCCGGGGGCCAGTTGTCGAAGGAGAACCAGTCCTGCATCAGCTCGTTCTCGTGGCCGCCGCGGTCGGTGATGCCGCCGTAGACCGCGAGCTGCCCCATGCCGACGACGCGGCGGGTGTAGCCGCCGGCCAGCATGTGGATCACGTCGAGGTCGTGGCTGGCCTTCTGCAGCAGCAGGGAGTTGACCTTGCTGCGGTCGGCGTGCCAGTCCTTGAAGTAGTAGTCGCCGCCGTTGCCCACGAAGTGGCGGCACCACACGGTTTTGACCTCGCCGATCTCGCCGCGGGCGACGACTTCGCGCAGCGCGCGGGCCACGCCCGAGTGCCGGAAGTTGTGTCCGATGTAGAGCGGCGTGTTCGACTCCTGTGCGGCGGCCAGCACGGCGTCGGCGTCTTCGAGCGTGATCGCGAGCGGCTTCTCGAGGTAGACGGCGATGCCCGCGCGCAGCAGGTCGACGGCGATCTCGGCGTGAGTCCAGTCCGGCGCGGTCACGATCGCGGCGTCGACGAGTTTGCGGTCGATCAGATCCGTGTGCTGCTCGACGACGTCGATCTCGCCGAACAGCTCACGGGCCCGGGCGCGGCCGGCCTCGGTCGGGTCGGCCGCGGCCACCACGGTCGCGGCCAGCCCGGACTCCGCGATGTGCCGGGCGATGACGGCGCGCTGGCCGACTCCCACCACACCAACGCGGACAGCTTCGCCGTTTCCCACCTGGTCACCTCACCTCTGCGTGATATTGATCTGTATGATGGCAAACCAATCACTAATGCACAACACGCGATGATGAGTCTGCTCAGACGCGTGCGCGAACCGTTACGTGGGCCTCGGCCGGTCCGGGGTCAGCTCGCGACCACGAGCTCGACCGACGCGGCGGCAAGCTCGGCGGCGAACGAAGCGGGCACTTCGGCGTCCGTGACCAGCACGTCGATCTCCGCGAGGCGGCAGATGCGAGCGAAGGTGGACTTCATCAGCTTCGTGGCGTCGGCGACCACGATCACGCGCCGCGCGACCTGGCTGAAATGCCTGCTTACCTCGGCTTCTCCCTCGTGCAGGGTGGTGGCGCCGTACTGCGCGCTCAGCCCGTCGACGCCGAGGATCACGGTGTCGAGGGCGAACGCCGCGAGTGCGTTCGACACCAGTGAGCCGACCAGCTCGTAGGACTGGCGTCGGGCCACGCCGCCGGTGACCACGATCTTCACGTGCGCGCGCACTGACAGCTCATATCCGATGTTCAGGGCGTTGGTCACGATGGTCAGGCCGGTTTCGCCGTCGGCGCGGATGAACCGCTCGCTCTTGCCGAGTGCGCGGGCGACCTCGGTGGTCGTGGTGCCGCCGTTGATCCCTACCGTCTCGCCGGGCCGGACCAGCTCGGCGGCGGTGCGGGCGATCGCGGTCTTGGCCTCGGCCTGGCGCGCGATCTTGTACTGCAGCGGCAGCTCGTAGCCGGCGCCGAGGGCTGCTGCGCCGCCGTGCGTGCGGGTGATCAGGCGCTGGTCGGCGAGGATCGAGAGGTCGCGGCGCGCGGTGGCGGGGGAGATGCCGAGCGTTTCGCCGATCTCCGTGATCGTCACGTTCCCTCGTTCGCTCACCAGCTCGAGCAGGGCGTTGAGGCGTTGCTGGGGTGTCATCGGGCGGCTCGCGTTCGAGGTCGAGGGGTAGGACCGACTCATCCTAGAGGTCATCTCCACTGAGCCGGATGATTGAAGATGACGTATATCGCTCACTCCAATCAAGAATGATCGTCTATGCTCACCATGCGATCACGTCGATCGCCCTCGGATCGAAAGGTCTCCATGTCCGACTCCTTCGTGTCCCGTGAGCTGGCGTCCCAACCGCAGATGTGGCGCACGGCGGCAGAGCTGTTCCCCTCCGTCGCGAGCGCGCTGCCGCAGCCGGGGGAACGCGTCGCCGTCGTCGGGTGCGGCACCAGCTGGTTCATCGCCATGAGCTACGCCGTCGCGCGCGAGCAGCGCGGGCACGGCCTGACCGACGCGTTCGCCGGGTCCGAGTACCCGCGTGAGCGCCAGTACGACCGCGTGGTCGCGATCTCGCGCTCCGGCACCACGACCGAGATCGTCGACCTGCTCGGCGCGCTCGACTCGCAGCGCACGGTGCTGATCACGGCCGTGGGCGACGCGCCGGCCGCCGCGGTGGCCGACGAGGTCGTCGAACTTCCCTTCGCCGACGAGGAATCCGTGGTGCAGACGCGGTTCGCGACGACCACGCTCGCGCTGCTGCGCGCGGGGCTCGGCGACGACGTCGAAGCGCTGGCGGCGCAGGCCGAGCAGGCGCTGCAGGTGCCGATCACCGAGCTGCTCGACGCCGAGCAGGTGAGCTTCGTCGGCCGCGACGCCGCCGTGGGCCTCACGTTCGAAGCCGCGTTGAAGACTCGCGAGGCCGCGCAGTTCTGGGCGGAGTCGTACCCGGCCATGGACTACCGCCACGGCCCGATCGCGATCGCGCAGCCCGGCCGGCTCGTGTGGTCGCTCGGCGCGACGCCCGAGGGCCTGGCCGACGACATCGCCCGCACGGGCGCGACGTTCGTCCACCACGACCTCGACCCGATGGCGGCTTTGGTTGTGGTGCAACGGTTCGCCGTCGCGCTGGCCGTGCGCCGCGGGCTCGACCCCGACCACCCGCGCTCGCTCACGCGCTCGGTCATCCTCACCTGATGGCGGTGCTCGGTGTCGACGTCGGCGGCACCACGGTCAAGGCGCGTGTCACCGGCGACGACGGCGCGGTGCTCGCGCAGTGGCGCGAGCCCACGCCGACGGGCGACCCGCAGGCGCTGGCGGGGCTCGTGCGCCGTGCCACCGAGTGGTACCCGGTCGACGCCGTGGGCCTCGTCGTGCCCGGCATCGTCGACGAGCGTGCGGGGCTGTGCCTGCAGGCCGTGAACCTCGGTTGGCGCGACGTTCCGGTGCGGGAGCTCGTTTCCGCTTCGGTGGACGTGCCGTTGGCGTTCGGGCAGGACGTCCGCGCCGGCGCGCTGGCCGAGGTCCGCACGGGCGCGGCGGCCGGTTCTTCGGAACCGGTTCTGTTCGCGGCCGTCGGCACCGGCCTGGCCGGCGCCCTCGTGGTCGACGGCCGGGTGCTCGACAGCCCGTGGGCCGGCGAAATCGGCCAGGTGCTCTTGGCCGGCGGCGGACGGGTGGAGGAGGTCGCCTCGGCCTCCGCCCTCGCGCGCCACGCCGGCGCGCCCGACGCCTTCACCGTCGCCGAACGCGTCCGCGGCGGCGACGGTGCCGCCCTTACCGCTTGGCGCGAGTGCGTCCGCGTGCTCGCCGAGTCCATCGCCTGGACCACCGCCGCCGTGGGTTGCGGCACCGTCGTGGTCGGCGGCGGACTGGCCGAGGCGGGCGCCCTGCTGCTCGACCCGCTCACTCACGAGGTCGCTGCCCGCCTCGGCATCCTCCGCGCGCCGTCGGTCGTCCGCGCCCACCACGGCGACGCGGCCGCGGTCATCGGTGCGACGTTGCTGGCGCAGGACTTGCTGGCCGCGGGAGTGGCCCGATGACCGGCGTGATGTTGCTCGATTCGGCAGCGGGAGCCACCGATCGCGTGGCTCGGCACGAGTCGGTGACCGTGCGAACTCACCGAGGTTGCGCGGCGCTTGTCGGCACAGGACTCGCTCGTCGTGGGCGTCCTCCCGTGATCGGTGCGACGTTGCCGGCGCAGGACTTGCCGGCCGCGGGAGTGGCCCGATGATCGTCGTGGTCACGCCGAATCCGGCGGTGGACGTCACCTACCGCGTGGCGCGGCACGAGCCCGGGGAGACGAACCGCGTTCTCGAGGTCCAGCGCCGGCCCGGTGGCAAAGGGCTGAACGTCGCGCGGGTGCTGGCCGGGCTGGGGGTCGAGGTGCTGGCCCTGCTGCCGCTCGGGGGTGAGGCCGGGCGGTGGGTCGCGGGCGAACTGACTGTGCCGCACGAAGTCTCGCCGCTCGCCGGGGAGACGCGGACGACGGTGACCGTCGTGGGTGAGGGGCATCCGACCGTCTACACCGAGCCCGGGCCGCAGACGAGCGAAGCCGAGTGGACCGCGTTCGGTGAGCTGCTCGGACGGCGGCTCGCGGGCGCGGAACTGCTGGTCGTCTCGGGATCGTTGCCGCGTGGGGCGCGGGCGGAGTTGCTCGGGGACTGGGTGCGGGCGGCGCACGAGGCAGGTGTCCGGGTGCTCGCCGACGTTTCCGGGCCCGCACTGGTGGCAGCGGCGAATGCCGGGGCGGATGTGGTGAAGCCGAACATTGCCGAGCTGCTCGATGCGACGTCCACTGTGGACGAAAACGACGGCGTCGCCGAACTGAAGCGGCGAGGCGCCGGGCTCGTGGTTGTCTCCCGCGGTGCCGAGGGAATTGCCGCGCACACAGCCGAACAAGTCATCGAAATCCCCGCCGTCCCCGGCGTCACCGGAAACCCGACCGGAGCCGGCGACGCCGCGACCGCCGGCCTCGCGGCGGCGCTTGTCGACGGCGTCCCCCTGGCCCAAGCGCTTCGCCGCGCCGCCGCGCTCGGGGCGGCGGCCGTGCTGCGCCCGGTGGCGGGCGAGGTCGATGTCGAGGCCTACCGACGTTTTCTCGAACCGAACGGAGAACCCGCATGATCACCCGCCCGGCTCTCGCCCGGATCCTCGCGTCGGCGCGTGAGCGCAACGCCGCGGTCGGCGCGTTCAACGTCATCCTGCTCGAACACGCCGAGGCCATCGCGAGCGGCGCCGAGCAGGCCGGCGTGCCCGTGGTGCTGCAGATCAGCGAGAACTGCGTGCGCTATCACGGCGGGCTGGCGCCGATCGCGCTCGCGTCGCTGGAGATCGCCAAGCGCGCGAAGGTCGAGGTGCTCGTGCACCTGGACCACATCGAGGACCAGGACCTGGTGCGCGAAGGCGTCGAGCTCGGCGTGGACAGCGTGATGTACGACGGGTCCCGCCTGCCCTACGACGAGAACGTGCGCACCACCCGCGAGATCGCCGACCTGTGCCACGCGGCGGGCATCGCCGTGGAGGCGGAGCTCGGCGAGGTCGGCGGCAAGGACGGCGTCCACGCTCCCGGCGCCCGCACCGACCCGGCCGAGGCCGCCGCGTTCGTGAAGGCCACGGGCGTCGACGCGCTGGCGGTCGCCGTCGGCACGTCGCACGCCATGGTGTCGCGCACGGCCAGCGTCGACCGCGCGCTCGTCTCGCGGTTGCGCGACGCGGTGGCGGTGCCGCTGGTGCTGCACGGCTCGTCCGGCCTGTCCGACGACGAGCTGCGCGGCGCCGTCGAGAGCGGGATGACGAAGATCAACATCTCGACGCACCTGAACGGCCTGTTCACCCGCTCGCTCAAGCAGTTCCTCGACGAGCGGCCGGACGTCGTCGACCCGCGCAAGTACGTCCGGCTCGGGCGCGCGGCCGTCGAGGAGGAGACCGCGCGCCTGCTGCGCCTGCTGGCTGCCTAGGCTTTTCGCTTGGCGGCCAGGCGACCGGCTCGGGGCCACCGCACGTCGGTGGCCCAGCCGCAGCGCTCGAACAGCCAGATCACGCGCGCCGACACGTCGACCTGGCCGCGCAGCACGCCGTGGCGCGCGCAGGTCGGGTCGGCGTGGTGGGAGTTGTGCCACGACTCGCCCATGGACAGGATCGCGAGCGGCCAGAAGTTGGCGGCCTTGTCGCGGCTGGCGAAGGGGCGTTCGCCGATCAGGTGGCACACGGAGTTGACCGACCAGGTCACGTGGTGCAGCAGCGCGATGCGCACCAGGCCCGCCCAGAAGAACGCCGTGACAGCGCCCCACCACGACCACGTGATCAGCCCGCCCAGCGCGGCCGGCAGGGCGACGCTGAGCGCGATCCACAGCGCGAAGAAGCGGTTCACCAGCCGCAGGTCGCGGTCGCCGACGAGGTCCGGGGCGAAGCGGTCGGCGTTGGTCACCTCGCGCTTGAACATCCACCCCATGTGCGCGTGCCAGAACCCGCGCAACAGCGCCGCCGGCGACGTGCCGAACAGCCACGGCGAGTGCGGATCGCCCTCGCGGTCGGCGAACGCGTGGTGGCGGCGGTGGCTCGCGACCCAGAAGATCACCGAACCCTGCACCGCCATGCTCCCCGACACGGCCAGCGCGATCCGCAGCGCGCGCGGCGCCTTGAACGCGCCGTGCGTGAAGTAGCGGTGGTACCCGACGGTCACGCCGAGCGTGCCGAACGTGTAGAAGACGACGAACAGCGCCGCGTCGACCCAGCTGAGCCCCCAGCCCCAGAGCAGGGGAACGGCGGCGACCAGCGCCACGAACGGCACCAGCAGGAAAGTCTTGAGCACGACCATCTCCGCCGGACCCCGGCGTCCGGAGATCAACGGCTTCACGGTGCTGGACTGGACGGACGTCATGAGCGTCACCTCGCGGCGCTTCGGATGGCGATTCCGAGCCGAAGAGTAAGTGCCCGTTCTGTCCGCTGCGCCGACGGCGAGCCGACGGAGAGTTACGAAGGCGTGGCCGTCCGGGGCGTCAGCCGGCCGGGGTGAGTTCGCGGTCCGTCGGAGGCGCCGGCTCCAGCGACATCACCGGGCCGCGGTCACGGGTGCCGGTCCACAGCGCCGCCGTGACGACGATGACCAGGGCCGAGCCGAGCACGTGGAACGACACCATCGCCTCGGGGACGCCGAGCGCGTACTGCACGGTCCCCACCACACCCTGCGCGAGCGCCACCGCCCAGACCCACGCGTAGCGCTGCCACACGCTCTTCGGGGCGCCCACGCGCAGCAGCTGCAGGCCGAAGACCGCGAGGACCACGAGGTAGACGATCAGGAGTCCGCTGTGGACCTGAGCGAGCTTCTCGATGGGGACGTCGAGGCGGTGGGTGTGGATGTCGCCGCCGTGCGGGCCGGCGCCGGTGACGGTCGTGCCGGCGATGAGGACAGCCCACATCAGTACCGTCAGCAGCACCAGCACCTTGCGACCCAGCGGCGGCACGATCGGGCGCGCGGGTTCGTCGCCCTCGCGGAACGCGCGCAGCAACAGCACGGCGAGCCAGATCAACGGCGTGGACGCGAGGAAGTGGATCGCGACCGTCCACCACTCCAGCTTGGCCAGCACGGTCATGCCCCCGAGCACGGCCTGCAGCACGACGCCGCCCGGCATCGTCCAGGCCAGCACCAGCAGGCGCTTGCGGCTCGGGTGGTCGATGAGGATGCGCCACGCCGTGAGCACAGCCAGGGCGGCCACGACGATGACCGCGCCCGTCAGCATGCGGTTCGAGAACTCGATCCACTGGTTGACCGCGTGGATCCCGGGGTGCTGCACCGGCACGAGACTGCCGGGCACGCACTGCGGCCACGTCGGGCAACCGAGGCCCGAACCCGTCACCCGCACCACGGACCCCGTGACGCCGATGCCGCCCTGCGCCACCACGGCGGCGATCCCGACGGCCCGCTGGACCGCGGCGGAGGGATAGGGCAGGCGGGCGATCAAACTGCGAAGAGGCACGGGGGAATCGTACTCGCGCGCAATTCCGCGCTTTCCCGCCGCATGCGCTGCGACGCTTTTCTCACACCCATTTCACGAGCACTCAGGTGAGTTTTGTGGTCCGTGTCGCGATAAGTCCGGCCACGATCGCCCACACGGCGAGCACCGCCATCGGCCCGACGGCGAAGTGACCGTCCACCAGTGCCGCGCGCATGCCTTCCGCGAGCGCGCCCGAGGGCAGCAGCGAGACGACCACACCGAGGCCCGCCGGCAAAGCCGAAGGCGCCAGCAGGATTCCGCCGGCGAGCAGCAGCACGAACCACACGATGTTGGCCAGCGCCAGCACGGCTTCGGCTCGCAGGGCACCGCCGAGCAACACGCCCAGGGCGCCGAACGCGGCCGTGCCCAGCACCAGCAGCACGATCGCCGACGCGATCCCGGCACCCGAGGGCGACCAGCCCAGGAACGCCGCCACCACACCGATCACGAGCGACTGCAGCACGACCACCACGAGCGCCGCGACCACGCGCCCGGCCACGAGGAGCCAACGCGGCAGCGCGGTGGCCGAAAGCCGTTTGAGCACGCCGTAGCGCCGGTCGAAGCCCAGCGCGATGGCCTGTCCGGTGAACGCGGACGACATCACGGCCAGCGCGAGGATCCGTGGTGTGATCCAGTCCACTTTGGACGCCGAGCCGAGCTGGCTCGCGGGCAGGATGTCGAGCAGGCTCAGGCCGATGAGCAGCGCGAGCGGGATGATCAGCGTGAGCAGCAGCTGTTCGCCGTGGCGCAGCGTCAACGCGGCCTCGACGCGCGCGTGCGTGCGCAGCATCCGGCCCAGCGGCCCGCGGCCCGGCGCGGGGGTGAAGGTGCCTTCCGGGAACGTCGTGCTCACGCTCGCAGCTCCCGTCCGGTCAGCTCGAGGAAAACCTCTTCCAGCGTGCGCCGCCCGACTTGCAGCTGTTCGGGCAGCACGCCCTGTTGCGCACACCACGACGTGACGGTCGACACCACCTGCGGATCCACCGCGCCTTCCACGAGGTACGAACCGGGCGAGGACTCGGTCACGCGATAGCCCTCGGGCAACGCCGCCGTGAGCAGCGACAGGTCCAGCCGCGTGCGCGCGCGGAACCGCAGCTGCGCGGCGTCGCCCTCTTCCAGAGTCAACGAGTGGGGCGAGCCCTGGACCACGACCTTGCCGTGGTCCACGATCACGACCTGGTCGGCGAGCGCTTCCGCTTCTTCCATCAGGTGTGTGGTGAGCAGCACGCTCACGCCGTCGCTGCGAAGCGCGGCCAGCAGCTCCCACACCAGGCGCCGCGCCTGCGGGTCCATGCCCGCCGTCGGCTCGTCGAGGAACACCAGCTCGGGTCGCCCGACGAGCGCGCACGCGAGCGAAAGCCGTTGCTGCTGCCCGCCGGAGAGGCGTTTGAACGGGGTGCGCTTCGCGCCGGCCAGCCCGAGCACGTCGAGCAGCCACGCGGGGTCGAGCGGGTTCGCCGCGCACGACGCGACAAGGCCGAGCATCTCCGCGGCGTGCACGCCCGGGTAGGCGCCGCCGCCCTGCGGCATGATGCCGACGCGCGGGCGCAGCCGGGCGCTGTTTTTCACAGGATCGAGGCCGAGGACCCGGACTTTTCCGGCGTCAGGCTTGCGAAACCCTTCGCAGATCTCCACCGTGGTCGTCTTGCCCGCGCCGTTGGGCCCGAGCAAGGCCAGCAGGCAGCCACGCTCCATCCGCAGGTCGAGCCCGTCGACCGCGGTGGTGGAGCCGTAGCTTTTCACCAGGCCGGTGATCTCGACCGCTGGGTTGTCCACAACGAATTACGATACGACGTCCACCACGGCGGGCCGTTCCGGGGACGTCCTGGAGAGCAGGAGCGGCGAAAGCCGGTACACCCACGCGAGCCCGCCGAGCGTCACGAGCACGGCCGCGCCGTAGGCCCACGGCAGGATGTAGGCGTGGCCGTCGAACGTGCTCCCGGTGGGCGGCAGCAGGAACGGCAGCCCGGCGCTGACCACGGTCGCGGCCACGCGGAACCGCGACGTGCCCGCCGCCGCGGCCAGGGGGATCACAGCCCACAGCACGTACCACGGCTGCAGGTTGATCTGCAGGATCATCGCGGCGCCGAGCGCCACCCCGAGCCCGATGATGGGCCGGTAGCGCCACTTGAAGCTGGCCCACAGGAACTTGACGGTGACGAACGCCGTCACCAGGTAGCCGAGCGCGCCGATGATGGGCACCAGCGCGTCGGTGTGGTTGCCGAGCCCGAGTGCGATGCCGAGCACCCCGGTGAGGTTCGCGAGCTCGGCGGTGGGGGAGATCCACGAGCGCACGAGGCCGGGGGTGCCGAGCGCGCCGATCCAGCCGAAGCCCAGACCCGTGCCGTAGGAGACCGCGACGAGCACCGCGCCGAACAGCAGCGCCATCGGCACTCCGGCCCGCACGAGGTCCTTGATGCTCCCGTGCCAGCGCCGCGCCACCATCACCGCGAAGAACGGCAACGCGAGCAGTGCGGGCACCTTGACCGCGGCCCCGAGCGTGATGATCGCGACACCGAGCCCGATGCACAGCAGCTCGCCCTTGGCCATCGGCGGTGGGGAGTCGCCCTTGACGCGCACCGGCAGCCGCCGGATGCCGACCTCCAGCCCGGCGACCATCAGCCCGATGGCCAGCGCGTCGTTGTGGGCGCCGGCGATGAAGTGGAAGATCAGCAGCGGGTTGGCCGCGCCCAGCCACAGCGCCGTCACCGGTTGCACGCCGAAGCGGCGCGCCAGCCGCGGCACGGCCCACACGATGAGGACCACGCCGACGAGCGCCAGGCCGCGCTGCAGCAGCACGCCCGTCACGATGTTGTTGCCGCCGATCGGCGCGAGCCAGCCGCCCAGGCGCAGCAGCAGCGGCCCGTACGGCGCCGGCGTCTCGCGCCACATGTTGGCCACGCCCGCGGTGAGCGGGTCGGCCACGCCGAGCGCCTGGGCCGGGCCCAGGGTGTACGGGTCCATCCCGCGGTGCACGATCTCGCTCTGCGCGAGGTAGCTGTAGACGTCCCGGGAGAACAGGGGCGGGATGAGCAGCAGCGGCGCCACCCACATCGCGATCGTGCGGGCCAGCTGGCCCTGGCTCGCCAGGCGGGCGCTCGCGGGCCGGGCGAAGCGGCCGAGCATCAGCCAGCTCAGCACGAGGATGCCCATGCCGGAGAACGCGATGGCGAGCGAGACGGTGGGGATGCGGGTGAACAGGCGCAGCACCGGCAGGTCCTGCACCGGGTTGATCACGGGCGCCGCGCCGGCGCCGAGCGAGCCGAGCGCGAGGAACAGCGAGCCGACCGTGCCGAAGCGCCGGACGATGTCGAGGCCGCGGTGTTCGGCCTGGTCGAGAGGCTGCGGCTCGCGCGGGAGGACGGGCGAAGGTGGCGCCACGGCCGTCGCCGTGTCGCCGGGTGTGCCCACTTCCGGGTCCCGCTGCACGGGTTGCTCGCCGACTGCCACGTCAGGAAGGGTATCGAGTCCCTCCGGCCGTGACTCAGGTCACTGCCGGACACCCCACCTTTGCCCCTGCGCCGGAAATAAGACACACTTGTGTTGTGAAAAAGAACGGGACGCGTGAGAGAGAGGTCTGCGAGGAGCTCGGCGATCAGCCGCGCGCCGCGGACCTCGGCGTTCCCGTGCAGGTCAGCGCCGCAGAAGGGCGCACGCGCCACGAGGTGGCACGCCTGCTTCTCGAACAGGGCCCGATGACCGCCGTGGTGGTCGCGGAGCAGCTCGGCATCAGCCCCACGGCCGTCCGCAGGCACCTCGACGCACTGGTGGCCGACGGCGAGGCCGAGACCCGCGACGCGCCCCGGCGCGGTCCGCGCGGGCGCGGGCGCCCGGCCAAGTTCTTCCTGCTCACCGAGTCGGGCCGCGCCCGGTTCGGGCACGCCTACGACGACCTCGCGGTTTCGGCCATCCGGTTCCTCGCCGAGCACGCCGGCCCCGACGCCGTGCGCGCCTTCGCCGAGAGCCGCGTCGACGCGCTGGTGGGCCCGCACCGCTCCGCCATCACCGGTTCGAGTGATCCCGCGGAGCGCGCCGAGGCCCTGGCCACGGCCCTGACCAGGGAGGGCTACGCTGCGTCGACCCGCCAGGTCGGTGTCGGTGAACAGCTGTGCCAGCACCACTGCCCGGTCGCGCACGTCGCGGCTGAGTTCCCGCAGCTGTGCGAGGCCGAGACCGAGGCGTTCGCTCGGCTGCTCGGCACCCACGTGCAGCGGCTGGCGACGATCGCACGCGGCGACAACGCGTGCACCACACACGTACCCGCCGTGACGACGGGTATCCCGGCCCTTCCCGAGCCGGACAGCACCAGGCCCTCCGGGACGACCGAGGCGGTTGCGGCGACGCAGCCGGCGCGGGCGGCCCAGGGGCGTACAGCACGGATCCCGAATGGAGGGAAACCCGCATGACTGCCGCTGCCGAGCAGCGCACTCCCACCACCGCGCCACTGAGCCAGGAAGAGACCATCGAGTCCCTTGGCAAGTACGCGTTCGGCTGGGCCGACTCCGACGAAGCGGGCGCCAGCGCCCGTCGCGGACTGAACGAGGATGTCGTCACCGACATCTCCGGGAAGAAGTCCGAGCCGGAGTGGATGCGCGACGCCCGCTTGAAGGCGCTCAAGCTCTTCGAGCTGAAGCCGATGCCCAACTGGGGCGCCGACCTCTCCGGGATCGACTTCGACAACATCAAGTACTTCGTGCGGTCCAGCGAGAAGCAGGCCACCAGCTGGGAAGAGCTGCCCGAGGACATCAAGAACACCTACGACAAGCTCGGCATCCCCGAGGCGGAGAAGCAGCGCCTCGTCGCCGGTGTCGCCGCGCAGTACGAGTCCGAGGTCGTCTACCACTCCATCCGCGAGGACCTGGAGGCCCAGGGCGTGCTGTTCCTGGACACCGACACCGCGCTCAAGGAGCACCCGGAGCTCTTCCAGGAGTACTTCGGTTCCGTGATCCCGGCCGGGGACAACAAGTTCTCCGCGCTGAACACGGCGGTGTGGTCCGGCGGCTCGTTCATCTACGTGCCCAAGGGCGTGAAGGTGGACATCCCGCTGCAGGCCTACTTCCGGATCAACACCGAGAACATGGGCCAGTTCGAGCGCACGCTGATCATCGTCGACGAAGACGCCTACGTGCACTACGTCGAGGGTTGCACCGCGCCGATCTACCAGTCCGACTCGCTGCACTCGGCGGTCGTGGAGATCATCGTGAAGAAGGGCGGCCGCTGCCGCTACACGACGATCCAGAACTGGTCGAACAACGTGTACAACCTGGTCACCAAGCGCGCCAAGTGCGAAGAGGGCGCGACCATGGAATGGATCGACGGCAACATCGGTTCCAAGGTCACCATGAAGTACCCGTCGGTCTTCCTCATGGGTGAGCACGCCAAGGGCGAGGTCCTCTCGGTCGCGTTCGCGGGCGAGGGCCAGCACCAGGACGCGGGCGCCAAGATGGAGCACCTTGCGCCGCACACCTCCTCGACCATCGTGTCGAAGTCGGTGGCGCGCGGCGGCGGCCGGACCTCCTACCGCGGCCTGGTCCGCGTCGCGAAGCGGGCGCACCACTCGCGCTCCAGCGTGGTCTGCGACGCACTGCTGGTCGACACGATCTCGCGCTCGGACACCTACCCGTACGTGGACATCCGCAACGACGAGGTGTCCATGGGCCACGAGGCCACGGTGTCCAAGGTCAGCGAAGAGCAGCTGTTCTACCTGATGTCGCGCGGTCTCGACGAGGCCGAGGCGATGGCGATGATCGTGCGCGGGTTCGTGGAGCCCATCGCGCGTGAGCTGCCGATGGAGTACGCGCTCGAGCTGAACCGCCTGATCGAGCTCCAGATGGAAGGGTCCGTCGGCTAGTCATGTCGGTTACCGAGAACAACGTTTCCGAGGCACTGCGCGAGGGAGCGGTCATTCCGGCCGCTTCCCGCGCGGAGCGCTTCACTTCCTACGACGTCGAGGCCTTCGAGGTCCCCGGCGGACGTGAGGAGAACTGGCGCTTCACCCCGATGAAGCGCCTGCGCGGCCTCCACGACGGCACGGCCGTCGCCTCCGGCGAGATCACGCTCGAAGCCGACGCCGCGCCCGAGTTGACGATCGAGACCGTCGGCCGAGACGACTCGCGGCTGGGCCAGGCCGGTGTGCCGAGCGACCGGATCGCCGCCCAGGCGTACTCCTCGTTCCAGAAGGCAACCGTCGTGACGGTGCCCAAGGAGACGAAGGCGTCGAAGCCGTCGGTGCTGCGCATCCACGGCCCGGGTGCGGGTTTGGTCGCCTACGGGCACCTGCAGGTCCGCGCCGAGGCGTTCGCCGAAGCCGTCGTCGTGCTCGACCACGTCGGCTCCGGCACCTACGCCGACAACGTCGAGTTCGTCATCGGCGACGGCGCCAAGGTCACCGTGGTCAGCGTCCAGGACTGGGCCGACGACGCGGTGCACGTCTCCGAGCAGCACCTCAAGCTGGGCCGCGACGCCGCGCTGCGGCACACCGTGATCACCCTGGGCGGTGACCTGGTCCGCGTCTCGCCGACGGCGACCTTCGCCGACAAGGGTGGCGACGTCGACATGCTCGGCGTCTATTTCGCGGACGGCGGCCAGCACCAGGAGCACCGCCTCTTCGTCGACCACGCGGTGCCGAACTGCAAGTCGCGAGTGGGCTACAAGGGCGCGCTGCAGGGCGAGGGCGCGCACACGGTATGGATCGGCGACGTGCTGATCCGCGCCGCGGCCGAGGCCACCGACACCTACGAGTTCAACCGCAACCTGGTGCTCACACCCGGGGCGCGCGCGGACTCCGTGCCGAACCTGGAGATCGAGACCGGCGAGATCGAAGGCGCCGGCCACGCGAGCGCGACGGGAAGGTTCGACGACGAGCAGTTGTTCTACCTCCAGTCGCGCGGAATCGCGGAGGAGGCGGCGCGGCGGTTGGTCGTCCGCGGGTTCTTCCACGAGATCCTGGTGAAGATCGACGTGCCCGAGGTGCGCGAGCGCCTCGAAGCCGCGATCGAGGCCGAGCTCGAAGCCGTTGGCGCCTGACCCCGTCCACCGCAGACTTTAGGAAACGAAGAATGGCTACCCTGGAAATCAAGGACCTGCACGCCTCGGTCAACACCGACGAAGGCGCCAAGGAGATCCTCAAGGGCGTGAACCTGACGATCAAGTCGGGCGAGACCCACGCGATCATGGGCCCCAACGGCTCCGGCAAGTCCACCCTGTCCTACGCGATCGCCGGCCACCCGAAGTACCAGGTGACCTCCGGCGAGGTGCTGCTGGACGGCGAGAACGTGCTCGAGATGAGCGTGGACGAGCGCGCCCGCGCCGGCCTGTTCCTGGCCATGCAGTACCCCGTCGAGGTGCCCGGCGTCTCGATGTCCAACTTCCTCCGCACCGCGGCCACCGCGGTCCGTGGCGAGGCCCCCAAGCTGCGCCACTGGGTCAAGGAGGTCAAGGAGGAGATGGGCAAGCTCGAGATCTCGCAGGAGTTCGCCGAGCGCTCCGTGAACGAGGGCTTCTCCGGCGGCGAGAAGAAGCGCCACGAGATCCTGCAGCTGACGCTGCTCAAGCCGAAGATCGCCATCCTCGACGAGACCGACTCCGGGCTCGACGTCGACGCGCTGCGCGTGGTTTCCGAGGGCGTCAACCAGTACAAGGCTTCGAGCGAGGTCGGCGTCATGCTGATCACGCACTACACCCGCATCCTCCGGCACATCACCCCGGACTTCGTGCACGTCTTCGCCGACGGGCGCATCGTCGAGTCCGGTGGCAAGGAGCTCGCCGACGAGCTGGAGGAGAACGGCTACGTGAAGTACGTGGGCAAGGCCGAGCCGGCCGCCCTCTGAGTTTCCGCACAGTTCGCGAGCACCACGAGAAGTTCCCGACTACACCGAGAGGAGTTGGCTCGATGACCACCACGGCTTCGAACAGCCCGACCAACTCTGTTCCCCTTGACGTGGCGGCACTGCGTGCCGACTTCCCGATCCTGTCCCGCACCGTGCGCGACGGGAAACCCTTGGTGTACCTGGACTCCGGCGCGACCTCGCAGCGGCCGACGCAGGTCCTCGACGCCGAGCGCGCGTTCCTCGAGAACTCCAACGCCGCCGTGCACCGCGGTGCGCACCAGCTCGCCGAGGAGGCCACCGACGCCTACGAGTCCGCCCGCGCGCGGATCGCCGAGTTCGTCGGTGCCTCCCCGGAGGAGCTCGTGTTCACCAAGAACGCCACCGAGGGCATCAACCTCGTGGCGTACGCGATGAGCAACGCGAGCACGGCCGGCCCGGAGTCCGAGCGGTTCAAGGTCGGTCCCGGCGACGAGATCGTGATCACCGAGATGGAGCACCACGCGAACCTCGTGCCCTGGCAGCAGCTGTGCCAGCGCACCGGGGCCACGCTGAAGTGGTTCAAGGTGACGCCCGAAGGCCGGCTCGACCTGTCGGAGATCGACGAGCTGATCACGTCGCGCACCAAGCTGGTCGCCTTCGCGCACCAGTCCAACGTGCTCGGCACGATCAACCCGGTCGACGTGCTCGTGGCCAAGGCCAAGTCGGTCGGCGCGCTGACCGTGCTCGACGCGTGCCAGTCGGTGCCCCACGGGGTGTACGGCCAGGGCAACGTCGACTTCGGCGCGCTGGGCGTGGACTTCGCGGCGTTCTCCGGGCACAAGATGCTGGCGCCGTCCGGCATCGGCGTGCTCTACGGGCGCAGCGAGCTGCTCGAAGCGATGCCGCCGTTCCTCACGGGCGGGTCGATGATCGAGCTGGTCCGCATGGAGGGCTCCACGTTCGCCCCGCCGCCGCAGCGGTTCGAGGCCGGCGTGCCGATGACGTCGCAGGCCATCGGCCTCGGTGCGGCCGTCGACTACCTCTCTGCGATCGGCATGGAGCGCATCGCGGCCCACGAGCACCTGCTCACCGAGCACGCGCTCGCCGGGATCAGCGCCATCGACGGCGTCCGCATCATCGGGCCGACCGACATGGCCGACCGCGGCGGCGCGGTGTCGTTCGTGATCGACGGCGTGCACCCGCACGACGCCGGCCAGGTGCTCGACAGCCTGGGCATCGCCGTGCGCGTGGGCCACCACTGCGCGTGGCCGCTGCACCGGGCGTGCTCCGCGCAGGCCACCGTGCGCGCCACGTTCTACCTCTACAACACACTGTCCGAAGTGGACGCTCTCGTCGACGGGATCCGCGAGGCGCAGAAGTTCTTCGGGGTCGCGAAGTGAACCTCGAGAGCATGTACCAGGAGATCATCCTGGACCACTACAAGCACCCGCACGGGCGTGGCTTGAGCGACCCGTACGACGCCGAGTCGTTCCAGGTCAACCCGACCTGCGGCGACGAGGTGACGCTGCGTGTGAAGCTCACGGACGGCAAGGTCGAGCAGGTGTCGTACGAGGGGCAGGGCTGCTCGATCAGCCAGGCCTCCACGTCGGTGCTGACCGACCTCGTCACCGGCCACACCGTGGAGGAGGCGTTCACCACCATGGACGCCTTCGTGGAACTGATGCAGGGCAGGGGCAAGGTCGAGCCCGACGAGGACGTGCTGGAGGACGGCATCGCGTTCGCCGGCGTCGCCAAGTACCCGGCGCGCGTGAAGTGCGCCCTCCTCGGTTGGATGGCGTTCAAGGACGCCGTGGCCCGCACCACCACAGGAGCTGAGAAGGCATGAGCGAAGAGACCGTGGCCCCGGAGGCCGACCCTCGCGAAGGGCGCACCGCCGCGGACCTGCCGGAGCAGACGGCGTCGTCGGTGCCCGCCGACGTCGCCAAGATCGAGGACATCGAAGAGGCGATGCGCGACGTCGTGGACCCCGAACTCGGGATCAACGTCGTCGACCTCGGTCTGGTGTACGACATCCGCGTGGAGAAGGACAACTCGGCCACGCTGGACATGACGCTCACGTCGGCGGCCTGCCCGCTCACCGACGTGATCGAAGACCAGACCTCCGCGGCGCTGACCTCCGGCGGCCTCGTGAGCGACTTCCGGATCAACTGGGTCTGGATGCCGCCGTGGGGCCCGGAAAAGATCACCGACGACGGCCGCGAGCAGCTGCGTGCGCTCGGGTTCACCGTCTGAGCTTTTTCGAAGGAACAGGCCACTCCGCTCGCAGCGGGGTGGCCTGTTCTGCGTTGAGGGTTGTATAACGATCTATACAGCACCGATCGATTCGACGTACCAAGGTGCCTCGCGCTCGGGGGCAAAGCGGCTCCAGAGCCCAACGGCCTCGGCCAGCGACGTGCGGCGGTCGACGTGCAGGGCCGCGAGCCGGGGGAGTGGCGCGCCCGAGACGAGCAGGTGGTCGAGCTGGGCGCGGGAGAGGCCGAGCACCCGCAGGTGCCGCAGCTCGCCGAGCCGCTCCAAGCCGGTCACGTCGACGCCGCTGACGTCCAGGTGCACCAGGCTCGGCAGGGCGGCGAGCCGGGCCAGGTCGACGGAATGGTCGAGCACCTTCAGCTCCAGGCGCCACAGCCGGTGCCCGGCGAAGGCGGCCAAGTCGACTTCGCCTGCTTCGACGGACAGGGCCTCCAGCGCCGGCAGTTGGGTGAGGCCGCCGGTGACGCGGGCGGCGCGGTTGATGCTCACCTCGCGCAGCGTCGGGAAGCCTTGCAGCACATCGAGGTTCACGGTGCCGGCGTCGTTGAGGTAGAGCTGCTGCACGAGGGTCCGGTCGGCGATGTCGTGCGCGCGCTCGATGCCCGGGCCGGTGACGACCTCGGTGTGGCTGCGGAAGTGGCTGTCGCGCAAGGAAACCTCGGGTTCGAGGAACACTTCGTCTTCGTAGTCCTCGTACCGGTTCTCGCGCAGCGCCTCGACGACCTCGGTGAGCATCGCCGTGACCGACGGCGCGACGTAGCGCAGCGGGCCGTGGACATCGCGGCCGTACTCCACGACCTGGCCGGCGCGGCCGTTCGGCGCGGGGTCGAGGTCGGTGAACAGGAAGTTCATCGCGCGGTCGCTGCCGAAGGTGACCCACCAGTCGTTGCGGGACAAGCGTTTCACGTGCCCGAACGGCAGCGGCTCGAACACCACGCCGGTGTCGGACACCGAGTCTTCCCAGCTGTAGGAACCCGGCAGGCCTTCGGTGTAGTCGGAGACCACCTGGTCGAGGTCGTTGCAGGAGTACGGGCCGAGCAGGCCGACCTGCTCGGGATCGCCGTCGGCCACGCGGTAGAGCGCGCGCAGGTCTTCCGGCAGCCGCGCGCCGATGCGCGCCTCGGCGGCCGCGATGTCCTCCTCCGTACGCCCGGCGGGCCACGGCGGCGCCTGGCCCTTGATCCGGGTGTAGTGCGCACCGAACTCCTCGCACAGCCGCGTGACCTCGGCGAGCACGGCCGGGTTCGTCGGCGCTCCGGTGGGCGCGGCGGCGGCCGGGCGGAGCAGGCCGGGCCGGGGGTGGCCCGGGTAGCGGAAGTTCTCGTCGAACACGAGCCAGCCGTCGCCGACAGGGGACAGCGCGCCGCCCGCGGCGAAGGTGTAGCTGCCATCCGGGCGCAGCCGCAGCTCGTACGCGCCGGCAGGCGCGTCGAAGAGGCTTCGCAGGCTGCTGCCGCTGATCCGCAGCCACTTACGGGTGGGCGTCCAGGCGTCGAGGGCCAGCGAGCCGCCAGTGGCGCGCACCTGCAGCACGGCTTCTTCGGCGCCGGCGGCGGAACGCAGTGCGGTCGCCAGGTCGCGGGCGGCCTCGTCGAAATCCATGGTGGTGAAGCTAGCGCGAAGGTCCGACGAAAACCGGATCCGGGTGCTATGACTGGCCTATGACCGAACCGGACAACGAGCGGGAACCCCGGCGGGGCCAGGCCGTCGCGGCGGTGGCGATCGCGGTTGTGGCCTTCATGCTGGTCGTGGCGACCTGGATCGCGTGGTTGCTGGTGCGGCCCAGGATGGAGGCGGGGCCGGTGTACCCGATCGTGGGGCAGGTGTTCCTGCTCGTGCTGGGGGCGCTGTTCTTCGTCGGGCTGCTGGCCGGGGTGCTGGCGATCGTGCTGGGCCTGACCGGCGGTGGGCGCGAATACGGGGGCGACGTGGCTCGCGCCGGCGTGCTGCTGGGCGTGGTCACGTGCGTGGTCGCGCTCGGCGGGGCGGTCGCGTTCGCGGTCAATCCACTGTGGACTTCGACGGTGGCCAACTTCGACATCGGGACCCTCGGCAACCCCTTCGGCCGGTGACGGTCCTCAAGTCGATCGCGCTGTTCGTCGCCGCGGCGGTGCTGGAGATCGGCGGCGCGTGGCTTATCTGGCAGGGCGTGCGCGAGCACCGCGGCTGGGCGTGGATCGGCGGTGGCATCGTGGCGCTCGGGCTCTACGGATTCGTCGCCACGCTGCAGCCCGACGCGCACTTCGGCCGCATCCTCGCTGCCTACGGCGGGGTTTTCGTGGCGGGCTCGCTGGCCTGGGGTGTGGTGGCCGACGGCTACCGGCCCGACCGGTTCGACGTGATCGGCGCGCTGCTGTGCCTGGCGGGCGTCGCGGTGATCATGTACGCGCCGCGAACCGGGTAACGCTCGCACAACGCCCACGATAGATCAACGTGACCGAACCCGACTTTCCGCCGCCGCCTGCTCCGGTGCAGGTCAAGCGGCGGTTCTCGCCGCCGCTGGCGATCTTCCTGGTGTTCGCGGTCGCCGGCGCCGTGGCCGGCGCGATCGGCGTGGTGAAGGTGCTCGGCTTCGGCATGGTGACCGTTCCGGGCGGCTCGATGGCCGGCATCATCCCGCCCGGCACCACCGTGGTCTACAACTGGGGCGACGGCCGGGAGATCCACCGCGGCGACCCGGTCGTGTTCCAGGCCGACGCGCTGCCCGATATGCCGCCCGGCCGGCTCCTCAAGCGCGTGATCGCGGTCGGCGGCGACCGCGTGGTCTGCTGCGACCCCGGCCACCGCATTGAGGTGAACGGCAAGCCGGTCACGGAGCCCTACCTCGACCCGAAGGTGTCGCCCGCCGCGGCGGCGATGCCCTTCAGCGCGCAGGTGCCGCCGGGCACGATCTTCGTCGCCGGCGATACGCGTGACAACTCCAACGACTCGCGCATCTACGTCAGCGCACCCGGCGCGGGCGCCATCCCGCTGTCCAAGGTGGACGGTGTGGTCGTCGCGAAGGGCACGCTCTTCGCCTCGGAAAGCTTCAAGCCCACCACGGCGTTCACCGACGCGGGCCTCCCGGGCGCGTCCATCGAGGACACCGGCCTGACCACGGACCGTTACCTGGCCGCGGGTGGCGCGGCGGTGTTCCTGCTCGGGTTCATCGGCGCGATCGTCACCGGCGTGCGATCCGCCGCAAGACGACGGAAAGCGCCCCGCGAGTGTCCTGATCACGTGCAGGTTGCAGCCGAAGAGCGACCGGTAACGCCGCCGGGGCCGGCCCGATAGAGGGGCGTGACTGACTTCCCGGCGCCCCCGGCAGCGTCGCCTCGCACGCGCCGCTTTTCGCCGTTTCTGGCGCTTTTCGTGGTGTTCGTCCTGGCCGGCCCGGTGCTCGCGGGGACCGGGGTGGTCAAGCTGTTCGGCTACACCACCGTGCGCATCGGCGAACGCTCCATGGAAGCCACGGTCGGATATGACGAGCCCATGGTTCTCCACTGGGCCGGGAGCCACGAGATCCACCGGGGCGACCTGGTCTTGTTCCAGATCGACGCGTTTCCCGACTCGCCGCCCGGCTACCACCTCCTCGCGCGCGTGATCGCCGTCGGCGGTGACCGGGTGGTCTGCTGCGGGCCCGACAACCGGCTGCAGGTGAACGGCAAGTCCGTCACCGAGCCCTACCTCGATCCGGCGGTGCCGCTCTCGGCCGCCGCCTACGAGTTCACCGCGCAGGTGCCGCCAGGCTCGATTTTCGTCGCGGGCGACAAGCGCGACATCCCCGGCGATTCCCGCAACTATGTCTACGCGCCCGGCGACGGGGCCATCCCGCTGTCCAAAGTAGACGGAGTGATTGTCGCGAGGGGCACTGTCTTCTCCTCCGTGACCCTCAAGCCCACCACGGCGTTCACCGACGCCGGCCTGCCTGGAGCGTCCACCGCGGACACCGGACTCCACGTGGCCCGGTACCTGATCCTCGGTGGTGCCGCGCTGTTCGTGCTCGGGTTCATCTGCTTGATCGTGACCGTCGCGCGCTCCGGCGGAAGACGACGAAGAGCAGCCGTAGGCCCACCAATGCACTGATCACGAGCAGGTTGTAGCCGAAGACCTGGTTGAGCGTGAGGTCCGGCAGCAGCCGCGGGCCGCTCGTGCTGCCGAGCAGCAGCACGGCCATCAGGCCGGTCGCGATGCCGACGAACGCCAGCAGCACCTCGTGCACCAGGCCCGTCACGAGGTGGCGGTCGCGTTCGTCGGAGAACAGCCGCACGTTGACCGAAAGGCGGCCCTCTTCGAGCGCCGCGCCGATCCGGTCGACGCGGCGGGGGAGCCGGCGCAGCACCGGCAGCAGGGCCAGCACCTCGTCGCGCACGGTCTCCGGCCGCAGGCGCGCGCCGATCTGCTCGGCGGCGAACGTGCGCGATTCGGCGACCACGTCGAAGCCGGGCGCGAGCGTGGCCAGGGTGCCTTCGGCGGTGGCGAGCGCGCGGAAGACGGCGGCGATGGGCGGCGGCACGGCGAGGCGGAAGTCGGCGACCACACGGAACAGGTCGGTGAACAGGTCGAACCCTGGCGCCCGGCCCGGGCCGAAGTGGCGCACGAGCAACGCGCCGAGCGCGCGTTCCAGGCGTTGCTCGTCGATCTCGTCGGGGCGGTCGACGATCTCCAGCAGGCCGTCGCGCAGTCCCGCCGGGTCGCCGCGGTCGAGGGCGAGCAGCAGGCTCTGGAGACCGGCGCGCAGGCCCGCGTCGAGGCGGCCGACGGAGCCGAAGTCGAGCAGGCCGAGGGCGCCGTCGTCGAGCAGGAGGACGTTGCCAGGGTGCGGGTCGGCGTGGAAGACGCCGCCGATGAGCACCTGGTCGAGCAGGCAGCGCAGGAAAACCCGCGCGAGCTCTTCACGGTCGCCCGGCGCCGCGGTCGAGAGGGGTTTGCCGTCGAGGCGGCCCATCACGAGCACGCGCTCGGTGGACAGTGCCTTGTGGACGGTCGGCAGCGTTACCCCGGCCACGGGCCGCGCTGCCACGGCCTCGATGTTGGCCGCCTCTACGCGGAAATCCAGCTCCTCGGCCAGCGCGTCGGCGAAGCCGTCGGCCAGGTCGGTGACGCCGAGCGCCCTTGCCCAGCCGGCCCGTTCGTCGAGGAGCGCGGCGAGGCGGCGGACGATGTCGACGTCGCGTTCGGCCTGCGCGCGGATGCCCGGCCGCTGGACCTTGACCACGACCTCGGCGCCGGAGCGCAGCCGCGCGCCGTAGACCTGTGCGATCGACGCCGCCGCGAGCGGTTCCGGGTCGAACTCGGCGAACACGTCGTCGGGATCGGCGCCGAGTTCCTCGCGTAGCAGGGCGAACACGGCTTCAGCGGGTGCGGGCGCCACGCGGTCCTGGAGCCGGCCGAGCTCGTCGACGAAGGCGGGAGGCAGCAGGTCGGAGCGGGTGGAGAGCAGCTGGCCGAGCTTCACGAACGGCACGCCGCCCTCCTCCAGCGCGCGACGCAGTGACCGCGCGAGCTTGGCGTGGCGGCCGGGCCCGAGGCCGGGTTCGCGTCGGCCGGTGAGGTACCCGCCGAGGCCGTGGCCGATCGCGATGCGCATGATCCGCGAGTAGCGCCGGGTCCGCGCGACGCGGGCGCGCACCGAACGCAGCTGCCCGAACAGCCCGAGCCCGGTCCCCGACGGCGCGGCGAGCTCCGCGACGAACAGGACAAGCAGCGTCGCGGCCAGCGCGCACCCGGCCAGCGGGATGAGCAGCCCGACTGCCGCGCCGGCGCTGTCGAGTACCGCGAGCGGGAAGGTCCGCACCACCAAGCCGCCGACGACCCAACCGAACACCGCCGCGCACAGCGCCCGGACGTACCCGACCCGCACGCCGAGCACCCGCCGCGACGCGGCGACCAGCGGCCACAGCACGAGGACGTAGGCGAAGAGGCCGACCAGCAGGGTTTCCATGGTTGCCGAGCACACCAGGGTTCCCGGTCGTGCGGTTCCAGCCGCGGCGGGACCGCGCTCCCTCTCGCGGGGGACCGTGATGACGGACGGTGCCGGGTCACCTACTTTCGGACGTGGCCACGGGGATTGGTGAACTCCTAACGTCGTGGGGCGAACCGCGGTTGCCGGGTTTCCGGTGACCGGAGCGGACATTTCGGTGAAGGAGACGCGAATGAGGGCACGCGGGTTCGGGCGCATCGCGGCGATCGCGGTGGCGGTGGCGGCGCCGCTGGGTGTCGGGCTGGTCGCGGGGCCGGGCGCGGAGGCCGCCGCGGCGACGACGGTGTACTACACGTCGAGTGGGGCACCGGATTACGTGGCCCAGATCGACCAGGGCGCGGCGAACTGGAACGCCGTGGTGGCCGATGTGAAGCTCGTGAAGCGCTCGTCCGGGGCGACGGTGGTGTTCCACGAGATCCACAGTGGCGGGTCGTACACGCAGACCGATGGTCACGGGAATGGGGACGTGTATTTGGATACGTCTCAGGTGGCGGAGGGATTTGATCCGACAAGGATTGCGGCGCACGAGCTGGGGCACAATCTCGGGCTGCCGGATGATTACGACGGGCCTTGTTCGGAGCTGATGTCGGGGCACGGTCCCGGGACGTCGTGCACCAATGCCAAGCCCAGTGCGCAGGAGGCGGCGAAGGTGCAGCAGTTGTGGCGCAACGGGTTCGGAGGTGTTAAGGGCGTGGGGACTCGGGTTACGGCTGGGGTTTATTGATATTTTCCGGGATTTTCGGAACCGGGATTACAGGGGTGCGGGAAGGCGCCCCCGAAGGTTGATTGTGACTACGGTTCAGGGCCCTTTGTCAAGGCGGGAAAGAGTACCTTGACAAAGGGCCCTGAACCGCGTTTTGGCTTCGGATCGGGGCGGGGGAGGGACTGCGCGTTCCCGGGCGATTGGTAGATCGGCTGCGGTTTGTCGGGGGCGTTGGCCGGCGGTTTGTGGGTGTGGTTCCCGCTGTGGAGGGAGGCGGGAAGGCGAAGCGGCTGGGAGGATCCGGGGGTGGGAGTTCTCCGGCCGGTGGTGAGCGGGGTGACCTATCGCCGATGGGTCTACCTGATCCTGGGCGGGGCGATCAGCGTGCCGTACCTGTTGTTCGCGGCGGTGGCGGTGCCTTCGCTGACACCGTTCGTGACGTCGCTGGGGTGGGCGTCGGCGCTCGGGGCTTTGGTGACGGTGGTGGTGTTGGGGGCGACGTCGTTCCTGCCGGCGGTGCGGGTGCTGGAGGCGGCCGCGGTGCGGGAGCTGCTGGGCGAGGCGGCGGCGGGGCGGCCGGCCACCGTGCGGGCGCGGGCGCGGTACAGCGTGATGTTCGTACTGCACGTGGGGGTCGGGGCGGTGGTCAGCACCGTGACGCTCGCGGTGCCGGTGGGGTTCGGGTTTTCGGTAAGCGCGGTGTTCACGGGGAAGCTGGTGGACAACGGCACCGAGGTCCTCGCGGTGGACCGGGGGTGGGGGTCGGCGTGGCTGCCGGTGGCGTTCGCGGCCGCGTTCGTGGTGCTGGTCTACGCGGTGTGGGGCGTCGGCGGGCTGCTGCGGCGGGTGGCTGGGACATTGCTGGGGATGTCGGCGGCCGAGCGCATCGCGCAACTAGAGCGGCGGACCGAACAGCTGGCCGAGCGCACCCGGCTCGCGCGCGAGCTGCACGATTCGGTGGGGCACGCGCTGTCCGTGGTGACGGTGCAGGCGGGGGCCGCGCGCCGGACGCTGCGGACCGACCCGGGGTTCACCGAGCAGGCGCTCACGGCCATCGAGGAATCGGCGCGCACTGCGCTGGACGACCTCGATCACGTACTCGGGTTGTTGCGCGACGGGGCTTCGTCGCGCAACCCGCAGCCGGGCCTGGCGGAGCTGCCGGCGCTCGTCGAGGCAACGCGGCTGGCGGGCACGGAAGTGCACGCCGACGTGCAGGGTTCGCTGGGTGCGGTGCCCGCGGTCGTGTCGCGTGAGGTGTACCGGATCCTGCAGGAGTGCCTGACCAACGCGGTGCGCTACGCGGGCACGGTGCCGGTGAGTGTCGCCGTGGTGGTGTCGGCGGGGCAGCTGTGCGCGACGGTGGCGAACCCGCTGGGCGTGCCCCGCCCACCGCGGGCCCGAGGTGGGCGGGGCCTTCGGGGCATGGCCGAGCGTGCGGAGCTGCTGGGTGGCAAGCTGGCGGCGGGACCGGCGGGGGACCGGTGGGAGGTCGTGGTGACGGTGCCGTGGGGGAACCGATGAAGGTGACCGTGCTGCTGGTCGACGACGAACAGCTCATCCGCGCCGGCCTGCGCGCGATCGTCGACGCGGAGCCGGACCTCACGGTGGTCGGCGAGGCCGCCGACGGAGCCGAGGTGCCGGGCCTGGTCGCACGCCTGCGTCCCGACGTGGTGCTGATGGACGTGCGCATGCCCGCCGTCGACGGGATCCGCGCGACGCAGCACCTGATGTCTACTGTGGACGCTCCGCCGAAGGTGATCGTGGTGACCACCTTCGAAAACGACGACTACGTCTACGACGCCCTGCTCGCCGGCGCCAGCGGCTTCCTGCTCAAGCGCGCCCGCCCGGAGGAGATCGTCGCGGGCATCCGCACCGTGGCCACAGGTGAATCACTGCTCTTCCCGGCCGCCATCCGCCGCCTCGCCGCCGCCCACCCCCGCGGCCCGGCCCGCGACGGCCTCACCTCCGCCGCCCTCACCGACCGCGAGCGCGAAGTCCTGCGCCTCATGGCCGCCGGCCTGTCCAACACGGAAATCGCCACGGACCTCTACCTGGGCCTCCAAACGGTCAAAACCCACGTCGGCAACATCCTCTCCAAACTCGGCGCGCGCGACCGCACCCAGGCGGTGATCCGGGCTTACGAGTCGGGCTTCGTGACGCCGAAACCCTGAGCGGCCCGCACGTCTCGAATCCCGGCCCAGCCGCGCGCCGACGAAGCCACGGCCAGGTCGGTCGGCTCGTCAAGCCGAGCGACTGACCGCCACGTCGCGGCCGATGCCGCGGAGCACCTCGACGCGGTCGGAGCCCGGGCGGCTCAGGACCCAGCTCGAGCCGGGGACCGCTTTGGCTCGCTTTTTGAGCGGGGCGAGCAGGCGGGAGGCGTCGCGGTAGGAGGGGATGGAGCCGCTGCCGCAGACGAGGGTGGCCAGCGACACGGTGACCGGCATGCCCTCGGCGGACCAGTGCGTGTCGAGGAGGGCGGCGGCGACCGTGCCGATCTCGTCGACGTCGCAGACGATGAGGAAGTCGTCGCCGCCGACGTGGCTGACGCGCATGCGCGGGAGGCGCCGCGAGAGGCCCGTGAGGGTTTCGCCGAGGGCGCGGATGAGGTCGTCGCCCGCGGCGAAGCCGGCGTTGTCGTTCACGGACTTGAAGGAGTCCACGTCGAGCCACGCCGCCACGAACTGCTCGCCCGTGGAGATGCGGCGTTCGACGTCGCGCGCCACGGCCTCGCTGCCGGGCAGCCGCGTGAGCGGGCTCAGGGTCACGGCCTCCTCGACCTTCGCCTCGGCGACGCCGCGGACCACCTCGGTCACCAGGACCACGCCAAGAGTCCGGCCGGCGTTGTCGACCACGACCACGTCGTCGCCGGTGCGGCCCCAGTCGGCGTCGGTGACCAGCTCGAGGAACTCCAGCGCGCTCGCCGTGGCGTCGATGGTGTGCGGTTTGTCGGCCAGCCGCTCGGCCGGGCGCTTGGCGTGCAGGGCGTGGCCGTACGGGCCGGTCACAGCGACCAGGAACCGCGTGCGGTCGACCGACCACTGTGGACGGTTGTGCTCGTCGACGCCGATCACGCCGGTCGGGGCGTCGGCCGCCGCGAGGACCTCACGCACGGCGTCGCAGGTCGCGTCGGACGGCAGCGTGGTGGCGGGACGCAGGAAGTCGCCGACGCGGGGCGCGGTGGGCGGCGCGGGCGAGCGGCGGTCGTCGGGCACCACGGCGCCGGCCGACGGCGCGCTGCGGTGCGCGGCCGGGGGCGCCAGGAGGTTGCCCTGCGCGATGCGCACGCCGAGGTTCTGCGCCGCGTCCAGCTGCGGACCGGTCTCGATGCCGGTCGCGACGAGCCGGATGCCGGTGCGCGTCGTGAAGTGCAGCAGCGACTCGACCACGGCCACCGCCGCCGGCTCGTCCGGCAGGCCGCGCAGCACGCTGCGGTCGAGCTTCACCAAGTCCACGGGCGCTTGGGCCAGCAACGCGAGCGGGAGGTCGCCGCGACCGAGGCCGTCGAGCGCCAGCCGGAAGCCCAGCTCCGACAAAGCCCGCATACCGCCCAGAAGCCGGTCTCCGGGCAGGTGCGTGAACGGCGGGCCGATCTCGAGGACCACGTCACGTGTGCGGCGGCCGGCGGCACCGAGCTCGGCGATCAGCTCGTCGAACGCGGCGGGGCCCGACGCGAGCGTGCGGGCGGAGATGTTCAGGTGCAGGGGCAGCGCGCTCGGGCGCTCGGCCTCCTGGCGCACCGCGGCCGCGGCGAGGCCCAGGTCGACCTCGGCCAGGCGGCCGGCGCGGCGGGCTTCGGCGAGCAGCTCGTGGGCCGTGCCCTTGCCGGGGCGGGCGAGCGCTTCGTACGCGACAACGCCGCCGGTGTGCAGGCTGTACATCGGCTGGAAGGCGAACCGGACCGCACGGGGCGTCGTCACCCGGAGATCGTCGCATCCTCTCGCGCGGAAACGAAACCGTTGTCGGCAGATGTTCACCGCGCCGGAACCTGAGTTACCTGAATCGGAGTAACGAAATCGGTAGCGATCACCCGTTCGGGATGGATTTCCGTGGGCCGTTCGGAAGTGTGAAAATTCCCGTCTTCACCATGCACTCACACGAACTCGCACACCGTCCGTGGTGGCCCGGCTCGCGGCAGTGACCAGCGGGTCCGTCCACCTGGAGCTTGATCGTTTGACCCGAAGAATTTTCGGATACGGAATTCGCGGACCGTCCCCGTCCGGCCCGCCGCTTCCGCACGTGGTACCGCTCCCGGCTGTGCGCCGGAGCATTCGGCCGCCGATTTCGACGCCGTTACCGAATCGTATTCGGCCGGCGGCCCGCGAGCCGCGCGCGCAGCGTCGGCGGCGCCGCGCGGAACAGCCGGGCCATCGCCGCCGCCGTGCCCGGCAGGTCTTCCCGGCCCGACGTGTAGGCCTGCTGCACCGGAGCCGGCAGCGCGAAGAAGAGGTCGAAGAACTCGGCGAGCTCGGCGGGCGACATCCGGCGCAAAGCGCGCAATCCGTACTGCCGCAGGGAATGCACGGCCCGCGCCTCGGTCGTCCACAGTGTCCGGCGGGCCGCGCGCACGGCTGCCCGTGGCCCGGCCTCGAAGGCGCCCGCCAGCGCCGCGGCCACGCGCGGAGCCAGCCGCAGCGCGGTCGCGACGCTGTACCCGGTGGCGGGGTGCACGAGCCCGGCGGCGACCCCGAACGGGACCACCGCGCCGCGCCCCGGCAGCGGTACGTCGAGCACGATCCGCACCCGTTCCTCTCGGCCGTGCGGCCGCAGCCCCGCGCCCGCGAGCCGGGTCCGCAGCCGCGCGGCGAGCTCTTCCACCGGCACGCCCGGCCGGTGCGCGAGTGACGTCTCTTCGACGAGCACCGAGCCGTCGCCCAGCGGGAGCAGGTAGCGGAAGCTCGGCGCGCCGTCGCGCCAGTCCATGAACACGGCCGTGTCCGAAGCGCCGGGCACCAGCCGCTCGGCGTCGGCGGCCGGCAGGACCAGCCCGTACGCGGTCTGCTCGGCGCGGTGCCCACGAGGCGGGCCGCCGGACAGCACCCGGTTCCGCCCCGACGCGTCCACGACTACCGCCGTGGCGAGCCGACGGTCGTCGGCGAGCACCACCGTCGAGCCGTGGTGCCCGTGCTCGGCGCGCGCGACCCGCCCGGCCACCACCGTCACCGGCGCGGCCGTGAGCCACGACCGCAGACCGGCGTTGTCGAGCACGAGGTAGCCGCGGTCGAGCCGGTGCTCGCACGTGCCGAACGCGACCGTCGCGCTGGGTGCCGACGCGATCACCTCGCCCGGCAGCCCGGGCAGCTCGTCGGCCCACGCGCTGTAGGTGGCACGCCACGGTGCCTGCGGCGCGGCGTCGACGAGCGTGGTCGCGAGCCCGCGCCGGGCGCAGGCGCGCGCCAGCGCCCACCCGGCGGGCCCGCCGCCCGCGATCAGCACGTCGCTCACCCGTCCGATCCTGCCGTATCCGGCGAGTCCGCCGGGGGCCGGACAGATACGGTGGAGCGCATGGCCGAGACCGACCCGAGAGCCGCGCGCAGGGACCCGTCGAGCTCCGTGGGCGGGTTCACGGACCTCGCCACCAGCCCGTTCCGCATCGATCGCGACCGCATCGCCGCGTCGCCGTTCTTTGCGCGCCTGGGCGGGGTCACGCAGGTGGTCAGCGCCGGCGGCGCCGGGCTGCTGCACAACCGGCTCACCCACAGCCTCAAGGTCGCGCAGGTCGCCCGCGCGATCGCCGAGCGGATCACCGCGGCCAGCGAGTCGGCCGAGCTGGCCGCGAAGCTCGGCGGCTGTGACCCCGACGTCTGCGAGGCCGCCGCGCTCGCCCACGACCTCGGGCACCCGCCGTTCGGCCACCTCGGCGAGCAGACGCTCGACCGCATCGCCCGCCACCGGTTCAGCCTGGCCGACGGCTTCGAGGGCAACGCGCAGACGTTTCGCATCCTCACCACCACCGACGTGCGCGGTCCATCGGCGATCGGTCTCGACCTCACCGCGGCCGTGCGCGCCGCGGTGCTGAAGTACCCGTGGGCGCGGCTGCACTACCCCGAGCCGCACCCCACGGAAATGCGCACGCCTCCCCGCGGCGCGGCCGAGCCCGACGGCTCACCGGGCACCGGCGCGAGCAAGTTTTCCGCCTACGCCACCGAACTCGACGACTTCGCGCAGGCGCGTGGCCCGTTCATCGGGCGCATCGAGCCCTGGCAGCAGACCGTGGAGGCGTCGGTGATGGACACCGCCGACGACATCGCCTACGCGATCCACGACCTGCAGGACTTCCACCGCATCGGCGTGCTGCAGCACGCGCCGGTCGCCGCGGAGCTGGGGGAGTGGCTCGACCAGGCGCTGGAGCTGGCCTCGCTCGACGACGAGCGGGTCGCCGCGGAGCTGCGCCGCCCCGGCCGTTCGCTCGAACAGCTGCGCCGGCGCATGCACCTCAAGGACGGCTGGATCGCCGACGACGACGCGTTCGCCGCCGCGGTCCGGCGCGTGCAGCGAGAGCTCGTCGACGGGCTGCTGGAGAACGGCTTCGACGGTTCGATCGAGGCCGAGCAGGCCACGGCCGCGTTCTCGGCCGGCTGGATCTCGCGGCTCGTCGACGGCGTCTTCGTGCTGTCCTCGCCCTCCACTCGGTCCGGGCACGTCTCGCTGCGCACCGCGCAGTGGCACGAGGTGCAGGTGCTCAAGTTCGTGCACCGCCGGTTCGTGCTCCTGCGCCCGGACCTCGCGCTGCACCAGCGCGGGCAGGCCAGCCTCGTGACCACGCTCGTCGACGCGCTCGACGCGTGGCTGCTCGACCGAGACGAGATCGGCCGGCTGCCCCGCCGGCTGCACGACCTCGTGGAGCTCGCGCAGGACGAGTACGCCGGACTGGTCCACACCATGCCGGAAGTGCTCGTGGGCGCGACCGGCGAACGCGTGGAGGGCACCGACGCAGTGCGCGGCCTCGCGCGCGGGCGCGCCGTGGTCGACTTTGTGGCTTCGCTCACCGACAAGCAGGCCGTGACGCTGCTCGACGCGCTGTCCGGGCGCGCCGCGCAGCCGTGGTCGGACTCGTTCGTGCTCTGAGGCCGCGCTCCGAAAGGCTGCCCGACCCGGCGCTTCGGGGCGGCACTGCCGCTGAATGGCCTACGACCTCCGGTGGGTATGGGAAAATCACGGCCATACGTCACTCTAACGGCTTCTTTTTCCGATTTAGCCACGGTACTTAGCTGGATCCAGCCGGTGATCACCGGCGTTGGCCAGCGTGAGTCGGGGCACGCGGTGCGAGATACGGAGGCGCACGTGCGTCGAAGCCGTTCGAAGAGACCCACCAGAACCAGAACCAGAACCAGAACCAGAGCCGCGAGCCGGACGACCGTCCTGGCCGCCGGCGCCGCGGCGCTGATCGCCGCGCTGGGCATCGTCACCCCGCCGGTCGCGGGCGCCGCCACGGCGTCCACACCGGACTCCTTCTCCGACAACTCAGCCCGGCAGATCGCGGCACTGCAGTCGATCAAGACCGGGCAGACCAAGGCAGAGTCCAAACTGGACAGCCGCCTGCTCGTCACGCAGAAGCTGCGTTCCCAAAAGCTGAGTGCCTCGGCCGTACCCGCGCTGGGGGCGGGTACGGCGAGCACCGCGGTCGTGGACATCCGTGTCACCAAGGTGTCCGACGCGCTGGTGAACGACCTGCGCAAGGCCGGCGCCGCCGTGCGCACGGTGTCGGACAAGGCCGCGAGCATCCGCGCCGAGGTGCCGCTCGCCGCGTTGCCGGCGATCGCCGCGCGCGCCGACGTGAAGCGGGTCGAGACCGCCGACCAGGCGATCACCGCCCGTGAGCTGGAAACCAAGGCGGGACAAGGGAAAACGGCGCCCGTCGAAACCAAGCAGCAGAAGGCCGCCCGGCTCGACGCCGCGTTGAACCAGGCCCTCGCGGCCAAGAACCGGCGTGCCGCCGCGGCCACCATCACCAGTGAGGGCGACCGCGCGCACAACGCCGACCTCGCCCGCCAGCAGTACGGCGTCACGGGCACCGGCGTGAAGGCGTGTGCGCTGTCCGACGGCGTCGACTCGCTCAAGGTCTCGCAGGCCAAGGGTGAGCTGCCGGCCGTCGACGTCGTTCCCGGCCAGGCCGGCGACGGCGATGAGGGCACCGCGATGCTCGAGATCATCCACGACCTCGCGCCCAACGCGGCTCTCGGTTTCGCCTCCGCGTTCGCCTCCGACGCGAGCTTCGCCGACAACATCCGCAAGCTGCGCTTCGAGTCGCACTGCGACGTGATCGTCGACGACGTCATCTACTTCAAGGAATCCCCGTTCCAGGACTGGATCATCGCCCAGGCCGTGAACGACGTGACCGCCGACGGCGCGCTCTACTTCTCCTCCGCGGGCAACGAGGGCAACGTCGCCGACGGCACCGCCGCCCACTGGGAGGGCGACTTCGCCGACTCCGGCAAGTCGGTCGGCAAGTTCGCCGGCACCGCGCACAACTTCGCGGGCGCGGCGGGCAACCAGATCTTCGAGCCGATCTCCGACGCGTCGTCGGGGAACATCCCCGTGACGCTGCACTGGTCCGACCCGCTCGGCGCTTCGGGCGACGACTACGACCTCTACCTGCTCGACGCGGCGGGCAACGTCGTCGCGTTCAGCCAGGACGTGCAGGACGGCACCCAGGACCCGTACGAGCAGCTCGCCACCCCGCTCTTCGGCGGTACCGGTCTGCGGCTCGCGGTGGTCAAGTTCTCCGGCGAGGGCCGCTACCTCTCGCTGACGGCGTTCGGCAGCCGCTTCCGCGACTCGGCCGATGGCCTCAAGGCCTTCAGCACCCCGGGCGTCACGGTCGGGCACTCCTCGGCGCGCGACGCGTTCTCCGTCGCCGCGGCACCCGCGGCCGCCGCGTTCGGCCGGGCGCTCGAGCCGGGTGACCCGGCCAACCCGACCGGTCCGTTCCCCGGCGCGTTCTCCTCGGCCAGCAAGGCCGAGCGGTTCAGCTCCGACGGCCCGCGCCGGATGTTCTACGAGGCCGACGGCACGCCCATCACGCCGGGCAACGTCTCCTCGACCGGCGGCGAGGTCCGCGACAAGCCGGAGATCACCGCGGCGGACGGCGTCCGCACCTCGGTCGGCGGGTTCGACCCGTTCTTCGGCACCTCGGCCGCCGCGCCGCACGCCGCCGCCATCGCGAGCCTCGTGCTCTCGGGCAACCCCGGTCTGTCCGGTTCGGACGTTCGCGACGCGTTCCTCGCGACGGCCGTGGACATCGAGGCGCCCGGCAGCGACAACCTCACCGGCGCGGGCGTGGTCCTCGCCGACAAGGTGCTCGCCTACACCGGCGCCAGCCCGCAGCCCTACGCGCAGGCCAAGCAGCCCACCGTCACCGGGCCTGACGGCGGCAGCACCCTCGACCCCGGTGACACCGCGAAGGTGACGCTGCCGGTGACCAACACCGGCGACGGGGTCGCGTCGTCCACGAGCGTGGTGCTCACCACGACGACGCCCGGCGTCACGATCGCGCCGCGCGCCAAGTCGTACGGCACGATCAGCCCGGGCCAGACCGGCGTCAACGACTTCACCGTCACGGTCCCGGCCACCCAGGGTCTCGGCGTGCCGGTGGTGTTGTCGGCCAAGGTGACGTTCGCGGGTTCGTTCTCGCCGGTGACCAGCACGTTCGCCCTGCCGGTGGGCACGCCGTCGCCGGTGGTGCAGACCTTCTCCTACACCGGTGCGCCGGTCGCGATCCCGGACAACTCGCAGCTCGGCGCCTCGGTGCCGCTGGTGGTGAGCGGCGTCGGGGCCGCGTCGAAGGTCTCGGTCTCGATCGACGGTTCCAGCTGCACCGCCGACGAGGGCTCGACCACGGTCGGCCTGGACCACACCTACGTCGCGGACCTGGTCGGCACGCTGACCTCGCCCTCGGGCGCGTCGGCCACGCTGTTCCAGCGGGCCGGCAGCGGCGGCAACAACCTGTGCCAGGTCGTGTTCGACGACAGCGCCTCGGCGCTGCTGAGCACGGTCGGGTCGCAGTTCGCGCCGTTCACGGGCACGTACCTGCCGATCGACCCGCAGACCCCGCTCGCCGGGACCTCGGCCGACGGGACGTGGACGTTCAAGGCGGTCGACGTCGCCGGCGGTGACTCGGGCTCGATCCGCAGCGTCTCGCTGCACGTCAACGGCTACGCCCAGGCTTCGTCGCCCGGCGCGGCCGCGGTCGTGCACAAGACGGTGAACACCGGCCCGGTGCACCCCGCGATCGCTTGATCCTCAGGTGAGTACGGGGCCGTCGCGATTCTCGCGGCGGCCCCGTTCTGTTGTCCGTACGGCTAGGCCGGGGGCGGACTACCGCGGCGACCGCACCTTCTCGTAGTGCCGCGCGGCCCGGGCGCGGTTGCCGCACGCGATGGAGCACCATTCGCGGCGCGGGTGGGTCTTCACGAAGAAGAGCACGCAGCCCGGCGCCTGACACGCTCGCAATTTCGCTGCCCCGGGGCCGCCCAGCAGGGCGATCGACTGCTGCGCGATGTCCGCCAGTCCGGCCGCGACCGGCGAGCTCGCGTAGGACAGGCCTTCCCTCAGCGTGCCGCCGGTCAGTTCGAGGAGGGGAATGGGCCGGTGGGTGACGACCTCGTTCAAATCCCGCAGCGCGGAATCCACGTCCGGGCTTCCGTGCTGCGCCAGCGGACGTTCGTCCTTCGTCACCATCGCCGCCAGGTGGCGGACGGCCGCGCGGAGCCGTCGCGCCGAGGCGAGGTCCGCGGAGGTCGCACCGGGGCCCGCGCTCCCGAAGCCGACCGCGTGCAGCCATTCGTCCACGTCGCCGGCCGAGGTCAGGTCGTCGTGGACGCCGTGGGTGTCGGCCCAGATGGTGGTCATGAGGCGAACGGGTACGGGCTCGTCGGGCAGTACCCAGGTCCGCTCGGCTGCTCCCATGTGGACACCTTATCACGGGTGGATGGGGTTGCATGCGTTAGAACGACCTCCTACTACTTCTCACGGAAAGTTCCAGATCTACCCGTGAGAAAGAGAGTTCGCATGACCACGACCATCACTCCTGTGGAGCCCGAGGCCGCGACGGGCGTCGCGAAGGAGCTCCTCGCCGAGGTGAACAAGGCGCTCGGGCTGGTGCCCAACATGACGAAGGTGATGGCGAACAGCCCGGCTCTGCTGAAGGCCTACCTGGCGCTGAGCGGGGCGGCGGCCGGCGGCGCGCTGAACGCCGGGATCCGCGAGCGGCTGGCGATCGCCACCGCTCAGCTCAACGGCTGCGAGTACTGCCTGTCGGCCCACACCTTCATCGGCGAGAACATCGCCTACGTCCCGGCCGGCGAGCTGGCGGCGGCGCGCAAGGCCGAGTCCGACGAGGCGCACGTCCAGGCCCTGCTCGAGCTGTCCAACGAGATCGCCTCCAACACCGGCAACGTCGGCGAAGACGCCCTCTCGAAGGCGCGCGCGGCCGGCGTGACCGACGAGGAAATCGGCGAACTGGTCCTGAACATCTCCCTCAACGTCCTGACGAACTACTTCAACGTGCTCGCGGGCGTCGAGAACGACTGGCCGGTGGTCTCGCTCTGATCCGGTCGGGGAACTGATCGTCGCGTGGCCTGCTCATCAAGCCGAGAGTCGATGAGCGGGCCCTCGTGCCGTGGCTGTCCGAAGTGGACGCGGTGGCGCTGGACGGACGCGGCCGAACAGGCGATCTTCACGGACGCGGTTCCAGGGGAAGCGTGAGACCCGCCACGCGGCGGAAAACCGTTCGGCGTCGCCCCGTACACTGGGTCACGTGGAACGGGAAATCCTCACGGAGTAGCTGCCGCATCGGGCGCTCGTGACCGATCTTCGCAGGGAGCGGAGACGGCGAGCGATGCCGGTGCCTGCCGCTGTCCACGTTCACCCCCGAATCCGGGAGTTCTCTTGATCACGGCCACTGGCCTCGAGCTGCGTGCCGGCTCGCGCATCCTGCTGAACGGCGCCGCCCTCCGCATCCAGCCCGGCGACCGCATCGGCCTCGTCGGCCGCAACGGCGCCGGCAAGACCACGTCGCTGAAGGTTCTCGCGGGCGAGGGCGAACCGCACGCGGGCGAAGTCCGCCGCAGCGGCGAGCTCGGCTACCTGCCGCAGGACCCGCGCGAGGGCGACCTGTCCGTCACGGCGAAGGACCGCGTGCTGTCCGCGCGCGGCCTCGACACGCTGCTGCGCGACATGGAAAAGGCGCAGACCGCGATGTCCGAGCTCGTCGACGACAACCAGCGCGACAAGGCCATCAACCGCTACAGCCGCCTCGAAGAGCGGTTCGCCTCCCTGGGCGGGTACGCCGCCGAGAGCGAGGCCGCGCGCATCTGCTCGAACCTCGGTCTCGCCGACCGCGTGCTCGCGCAGACGCTCAACACGCTCTCCGGCGGCCAGCGCCGGCGGGTGGAGCTGGCGCGCATCCTGTTCGCGGCCGCCGAGGCCGGCGCGGGCGGCAAGTCCGAGACGATCCTGCTGCTCGACGAGCCGACCAACCACCTCGACGCCGACTCGATCACGTGGCTGCGCGGCTTCCTCAAGCAACATGACGGCGGTCTCGTGGTGATCAGCCACGACGTGGAGCTGCTCGCCGACGTCGTGAACAAGGTCTGGTTCCTCGACGCCACGCGCGGCGAGATCGACCTCTACAACATGAGCTGGCAGCGCTACCTCGACGCGCGCGCCACCGACGAGAAGCGCCGCCGCCGCGAGCGCGCAAACGCCGAGAAGAAGGCGTCGGCGTTGCAGCAGCAGGCCGCGAAACTCGGGGCCAAGGCGACGAAGGCCGTGGCGGCCAAGAACATGGCGCGCCGCGCGGAGCAGATGCTCTCGCAGCTCGACGACACGCGTCAGGCCGACAAGGTCGCGCGGATCAAGTTCCCGGAACCCGCCCCGTGCGGACGCACGCCGCTCACGGCCGACGGGCTGTCGAAGTCCTACGGCTCGCTCGAGATCTTCACCGGAGTCGATCTGGCGATCGACCGCGGCTCGAAGGTCGTCGTACTCGGTTTGAACGGTGCCGGAAAGACGACATTGCTCCGGCTGCTCGGCGGAATGGAAACTCCGGATACGGGTTCCGTCGAGCCGGGTCACGGATTGCGTTTGGGCTATTACGCACAGGAACACGAAACTCTCGACCACGATGCGAGCGTGTGGGAAAACATCCGACACCTCGCGCCGGACACGGGCGCGCAGGAGTTGCGGAACCTGCTCGGTTCGTTCCTGTTCACGGGTGAACAACTCGACCAGCCCGCCGGCACGCTTTCCGGCGGCGAGAAGACCCGCCTGGCGCTGGCCGGACTCGTCTCCAGTGCGGCGAACGTGCTGCTCCTGGACGAACCGACCAACAACCTCGATCCGGCCAGCCGTGCGCAGGTCCTGGACGCCCTGCGCAGCTTCGCGGGCGCCGTGGTGCTGGTGACGCACGACCCGGGTGCGGTCGAGGCGCTGGAGCCCGAGCGCGTGATCCTGCTGCCCGACGGGACCGAGGATCATTGGTCCCCGGATTATCTGGAACTTGTCCAGCTAGCGTGATCAGATACGGCCATTTGGGTGCTTGTCACGCCTCGTGAAGCACTTGAATGGCCCAATGTGATCGCAATTTCGCTCGTTTTACGTCTGTCGTCTGGCATTCCTGGGCTTCGTGTTCGATCATTGCCCCGGCAGGGGCCGTCAAATGGCCCAGAACTCCACTCGGCGGGAAGGCGATCGACGTGGCTGATCTCAAGAAAGGCGCGCGGATCACCGGCAACACGCGCGACAAGCTGGCCGCTGACCTGAAGAAGAAATACGAGAAGGGCTCGAGCATCCGGGCCCTTGCTGAGTCCACGGGGCGTTCCTACGGGTTCGTGCACCGTGTTCTCTCTGAGTCCGGGGTCCAGCTGCGGGGGCGCGGCGGGGCCACGCGGGTCAAGAAGAAGTAGCAGTACCAGGCCGACTGCGCGGGGGGCGCAGTCCCTGTTCGGCCGCTCGGAACGTCAGCACTCCTCCGAGCAGCACCAACGGATAAACCAGGTAGCCGTAGCGGGTTGCCGGGGTGAGCAGGACCAACGCGCCGAGCCCGACGGCGATCCGCAAGAGCGCGGCGGATCCCGTCGCGGGGGGACGGCGCACCAGCCACACCAGCATCGCCACTGCTGCGGCCGCCACCAGGACGAGTGAGATCACGCGGCCCGCTGAGCCGGTTTCCGCGATCAGGTGGCCCGGAAGCGGGCTCGCCGCGGGGGAGCGCACCACGCCCATCCCGAGCGGAAACCGGATCACGTGCTCCACGAACGCGTCCGGGGCGACCAGGTACACCGGCAGGTGCAGCACCACGGTCGCACTGACCAAAGTGGTCACGAACCACGCGAGCGCTCTGCGGTCGCGTGAATTTCCGTTGTGCGTACGGCAGAACACGAAGACCGCGAGCACGGCCGCGGCCGGCGCGACGATGAGCTTCGCGCTGATCACGAGTGCCAGCACGAAACCCGACCAGCCCGCGCGCCCGGTTGCAGCGAGTGCGCACGCGAGCACGAGCAGTCCCACAATGGCGAGATCGGGACCGGCGACGGCCCAAGTCAATGCGGTGAGTGGGCACGCGATTGCCAATTGTGCCGAAAGAACCGGAATTCTCGGCCATTTCAGCATTCGTAGTGAGGCGATCACACAGAGAGACGCACAAAGTGCGAACATCCACCGGGCATCGGTGAGCGCATTGGTGAACGGCGTTCCCCCGAACAACGCGCGCGGAAGGCCGAACACTGTCATCACGGGCCCGTAGGGCGTGTAGTCGTTCACCTCGGGAGCGCGCCCGAGAGCGGTGACGTCGACGTAGGGCGTGCCGTGCTGAAGCAGCAGGCTCGCGCTGCGCTCGATCACCCACACTTCGGGCTGCGCGGCCCACGAGAACGGCGTGACGAGCCAGTCGACCCCGGTCAGTCGGCGAATAACGAGCACCACGAGCGGGATGATCATCGCCAACAACCCGATCACCGCGATCGAGCACCACCGCGAGCCGAGCGGGCCGCGGGGCGTGCGCCCGAGCCGTGCCGACACGAGCAGCCAGCCGCTGTGGGCCGCGGCGAAGCCGTACGCGGCCGTCGCGAAGTTGGCCCAGATGCGGTAGCCGTAGAACTCGGACTTGAGCGCGCTGATCAACGCGAAGGCGAAGCAGCCCAGGTAGAACACGAGATCCCAGGTGAAGACGCGCCGGGCCCGGTCCGCGGCGGCCCGGGCCGGCGCCATCAGCAGATGCACCGCTTCCCCCTCACGAACCTGGCCGTCCCCGTCGCGTCAGGCTACCGAGGGCGTCCGGATCACCCGTGCTCGCCCGTTCGGCCCAGTTCGCGCAGCCGCGGGAGCAGTGCGGCCGCCTGCTTCGCCCGGCCCACGGTGTCGCCGGTGGACGGGAGCATGAGGACGAGGTCGGTGAACCCGGAGTCGAGGTAGGTCCGCGCCTCGCGCAGGGTGTCGTCGTCCTCGGCCGAGAGCCGGAACTGCACGGCCCGGCGCACCGTCGCCGGGCCACGGCCGACCGCCGCGCAGTGCCGGTCGAGCACGCCCGAAAGCCGCGTGAGCTCCTCGACGGGCGTCCCCGGCAGGCTCGCGTTGAGCCACACGTCGGCGTGCTCGGCGACGATCCGCAGGCCGCGGCGCTCGCCGTTGCTGCCGAGCCACAGCGGCGGCTTCGGCGTCTGCACGGGTTTCGGGTCGCTCGTCGCGGCCGTCAGCCGGTAGTGGGCACCGCTGAAGTCGGCGACCGGGCGCGTCCACAGCAGGTCGAGGACGGTGCACGCCTCGGCGAGCCGCTCGACGCGTTCGCGGGCCGGCGGGGTCGGCATGCCGAGCATCGTGTCGGCGAGCTCGTCGCCACCCGCGCCGAGGCCCACGTCGAGCCGGCCGCCGCAGAGGTGGTCGATCGTCGCGGCCATCTTGGCCAGCACGGCCGGGTGCCGGTTGGTGTTGCCCGACACCAGACAGCCGATCCGGACGTGGTGCGTGGCCTCGGACATGGCGGCGAGCAGGGTCCAGGCCTCGAAGACGGCGCCGGTGCGGACGGGGCCCATGGGGGCGAAGTGGTCGAAGGTCCAGAGGCCGTCGAACCGCGCGTCGTCGGCGATCGCCCAGATCTCGCGCAGCGTCGCGACGTCCGTGAACTGCTGGGCGGGTTTCAGTCCGAAGGTCACCATGGGGGACTCCTGATCGTCAGGTAGAGAAATCATCAGGACTACTGATGATCAGGGTAGGGCTAGGATGCGGTTCATGTCGAGTGCCCCCGAAACCCCGGCCGTCGTGACCCGCCGGCTCGGTTATCTGCTCAAGCATGCGCAGCTGCGGCTGGCCGAGCTGCAGGAGCCGCTACTCGCACCCCACGGGGTGACCGGGCGGCAGGTCGCCGTGCTCGCGCTGCTGGCCGACGGCGAGCCGCAGGCGCAGCAGGAGGCGGCCGCGCGGCTCGGCGTGGACCGGACGACCATGGTGCAGCTCGTCGACGAACTGGAGGACAAGGCGCTCGTGCGGCGCCACGTCGATCCCGCCGATCGCCGCCGCCGGATCGTGACGCCGACGGAGGAGGGGCTGCGCGTGCTGAAGGCGGCCACCGAGGCGTCAGAGGAGGCCGAACGGCGGCTGCTGGACCCGCTCGACGGGCGCGAGGCCGACGCGCTGCGCGAGGCGCTGCGGGCGGTTGTTCACCGCCGGTGAACGCCCCGGGTGGACGCCACAGGGAAGAACTCGGGACGAACCGGCGTTGTGCTGGGCATCTCTGGAAAAAAGCTCAAGTAATATAGAAGTTTTGTCGACCGGGGGAAAGGCTCCACATGGACAACACGTGGGCGTTGCTCGGCTCCGCGATGCGCGGGGCCGACACGCCGAGGGCGCTCACGCGCGGCACCGTGAAACGGGTCGGGCGCTTCGCTCGTCCGCACTGGGTGCGGCTGCTCGTCTTCCTGGTTCTGACGGTGGTGTCCGCCGTGCTGGCGGTGACCACGCCCGTGCTGGCGGGCAAGGTCGTCGACGCGATCGTCGGTCACCAGGACCTGCCGCTGATCATCTGGCTCGCCGTGGTGATCGCGGTGCTCGCCATCCTCGACGCCGGGCTGGGGCTGGCGGAGCGGTGGCAGTCGGCGCGCATCGGCGAGGGGATCATCCTCGACCTGCGCGTCGCCGTGTTCGCGCACGTGCAGAAGCTGCCCATCGCGTTCTTCACGCGCACCCGTACCGGCGCGCTGGTGAGCCGGCTCAACAACGACGTGATCGGCGCGCAGCGCACGTTCACCGCGACGCTCTCGGGCCTGGTCACCAACGTGATCCAGCTCGTGCTCTCGCTCGCGGTGATGGTGACGCTGTCGTGGCAGGTCACGGTCTTCGCGCTGGTGCTGCTGCCGATCTTCGTGCTCCCGGCACGCCGGCTGGGCCGCCGGATGGCCGGGCTGCAGCGCGAGTCGGCGCAGCTCAACGCCGGCATGACCACGCAGATGACCGAGCGGTTCTCGGCGCCGGGCGCCACGCTCGTGAAGCTGTTCGGCCGGCCGCGCCAGGAAGTCGGCGAGTTCAGCGACCGCGCCGGGCGCGTGCGCGACATCGGCGTGCGCACCGCGATGCTCACCCGCTGGTTCATGACCAGCCTCACGCTCGTGTCGGCGCTCGCGCAGGCACTGGTCTACGGCCTCGGCGGCTACCTCGCCTTCACCGGCCAGATCGCGCCCGGCACCGTGGTGGCACTGGCGCTGCTGCTGACCCGCCTCTACGCGCCGCTCACGGCGCTGGCCAACGTCCGCGTGGACGTGATGACCGCGCTGGTGTCGTTCGAGCGGGTCTTCGAGGTGCTCGACCTCGACCCGATGATCAAGGAACCGGCGAAGCCGAAGGCGCTGCCCGCGGGCGGCGTGGCCGTGGAGTTCGAGGACGTGCGCTTCGGGTACCCGGCGGCCGACCGGTTCTCGCTGGCGTCGCTGGAAGACGTGGCCACTTTGGACAGCCGCGGGGGCGAAGAGGTGCTGCACGGCATCAGCTTCCGCGCCGAACCGGGACAGATGGTGGCTTTGGTCGGCTCCTCGGGTGCCGGCAAGTCGACCATCGCCTCGCTGCTGCCGCGCCTTTACGACGTGGACGGTGGTGCGGTCCGGTTGTCCGATGTGGACGTCCGCGACCTGGACTTCGCGGCGCTGCGCGCCACCGTGGGCGTGGTGACGCAGGACGGGCACCTGTTCCACGACACCATCCGCGCCAACCTGGCCTACGCCCGCCCGGGCGTGACCGACGACGAGATCTGGGCCGCGCTGGAGCAGGCCCGCCTGGCCCACCTGGTGCAGTCGCTGCCCGACGGCCTCGACACGACCGTCGGCGAACGCGGCTACCGCCTCTCCGGCGGCGAACGCCAGCGGCTCACCATCGCGCGGCTCCTGCTGGCGCAGCCGAAGGTCGTGGTGCTGGACGAGGCCACGGCGCACCTGGATTCCGAATCGGAGGCCGCGGTCGGCGAGGCCCTCACGGGTGCGCTCGAAGGCCGCACGGCGCTCGTGATCGCGCACCGGCTCTCGACCGTCCGCGCCGCCGACCTGATCCTGGTCGTCGAGGACGGCCGGATCGTCGAACGCGGCACGCACGAACAGCTGCTGGCCCTCGGCGGCCGCTACGCCGAGCTGCACCGCACGCAGTTCGACGAGGAGCCGACGGCCGTCGCGTGACACACTGTGAAGGGCGCCTCGAGAAGACTCGAGGCGCCCTTGGCGTATCCGCTCAGTGTTCGAGGCAGGCGAAGGTCGCGTTGACGAGCGCCATCTTGCGCGGGTCGTCACGCAGCAACGGGCCCATGCGGTTCATCACGTAACCGAAGCCCACGCCGGCCTCCGGGTCGGCGCCACCGGACGAGCCGCCGAGGCCGTCGTGGCCGAACGCGGCCGGGTTGGGACCGAAGCCGCGTGCGTCGCTGCCGAGGTAGAAACCCAGCGCCCACTCGTTGGGCACGCCGGCGACCACGTCGACCGAGGCGCCTTGGCCTTCGCGGGCCCGGGCGAGCGCGCCGGCCGAGATCAGGCGTTCGGAGCCGTCGGCCAGCGCGCCGTAGATGATCGCGAGCCCCTTCGCCGTGCCGTGGCCGTTGAGCGCGGGCATCACGGCGCGCCGCCACGCGGGATCGTTGGCGTGGTGGCCTTCCACGCGCGGGTTCGCCATGGCGGCGAGCGCGACCGGGCCGGCGTTCGCGAACGCCTCGGTGAGCGCCGTGGTCATCTCCGGCGTGAGCACCGGCTCCACGAGCGTCGAGCAGCGCCCGAGGTCGGCTTCCCTGACGCCGATGGAGAAATCCGCATCGAGGGGACCTGCGACGTGCTCGGCGAAGAACGCGTCGATGCCCTGCCCGGCCACGCGGCGCACGACCTCGCCGACGAGGAATCCGTAGGACAGCGCGTGGTACCCGCTGGCCGAGCCGGGCGGGAACAGCGGTTCCTGCGCGGCCAGCAGCCCCGTGATGTGGTCCCAGTCGTAGAGCTCCTCGACCTTCACCGGGCGCGCCAGGCCGATGCCGACGACACCGGAGCGGTGCGAGAGCAGCCACCGCACCGGGATGTCCTGCTTGGCCGCCGTAGCGAACTCGGGCCAGTACCGCGCCACGGGGGCGTCGAGGTCCAGCTCGCCGGCGTCGGCGAGCTGGTGCGCGCAGATCGCCGCCATGCCCTTGGTGGTGGACCAGACATTGGTCAGCGTGTCCGGCCGCCACGGCGTGGTGCGGCCCGGATCCGCCCAGCCGGCCCAGAGATCGACCACGACCTCGCCGTGATGGGTCACGGCGAAGGCCGCGCCCAGCTCGTCGCGCTCGGAGATGTTCTCGACGAACGCGTCCTGCACCGCCTCGAACCCGGGCGCGCAGGTGCCGTGCAGGGGCACGGCCGTCTCATCATCCATGCTGGCCCGCCTCCACTCGACACCGACTGGTCGGTACGCCGAAGTTAGAAGGGCGGACCGGGCCCGTCAAGACCTGCCGGGCCCGGTCCTTTTTCGCCGGGTGCGACCCCGGTTCGCGACGGGCTACCGCAGTGCGGGCACGCGGGGGCCGTACTTGGCGAGCAGGGCCGTGTTGGCCTCGTCGCCGCCCTCCACATTGGAGCTTCGCCACAGCGGGACGTCGATGCCCTCGGCCGTCCCGCGGTCGTAGACCTCCGCCAGGATCAGGTTCCACAGGAACGCGTTGACCACAGTGGACAGTGGTGCGGTGCGCGGCGCGGCGGCCGGGTGGCTCGCGTCGCCGGGGATCACGAGCGAGTCGAGCACGACCGTGCCCTCCTCGACCAGCGTCGTCGCCGAGCGGCGCGGCGCCGCGGCCACGCACGCGCGCGACGTCACGGCGATCACCGACGCGCCCCGGCGGCGGGCACCGGCAGCCAGTTCCACCGGGTACGGGTTCACGCCGGACGTCGAGAACACCACGAGCACGTCGTCGGGGCCCGGCGCGCGCTCGGCCAGCACCTCTTCGGCGAGCCCGCTGCGGCGCTCGGTCTTCGTGCTGTGCTGCGCGCCGTGCAGGGGCAGCAGCTCCGGGTGGTACAGCGGGTAGACGCAGGCGAGGCCACCCGCGCGGTAGAACGTCTCGGCGACCGCGGCGAGCGAGTGCCCGGCACCGGCGGTGAACACGAGGGCGTCGGACCGGATGACCCCGAGGACGAGGTCGGCCGCCGCCGTCAGCGCTTCGGCGTTGGCCTCCCGCGCGGCCGCGAGCTTTTCCGAGGTGCTCTTCCAGATTTCCGTGGCGCTCACCACACCTGCCCTTCGTCGCGGGTTCGGGCGCCAAATGTATCGCTTGGACACGCTTCGTGGTGGATTAGCGTGAGAGCTGATCATCCGGGCGTACCGGTGACTGGGAGGCGGCACGTGGACGGAGTACCCGTCGTTTCGGTGCGGCGCGCGCACGGGCGGACGAGGGCGGTGGCGCTGGTGCTGCACGGCGGCGCCGAGCACGGCATCGCGGCCGTGGGGCCGTGGCGGCTGGCGTACCTGCGCATGGTGCCGCTGGCCCGCGCCCTGCACCGCGCGGGCCGCGCGGCGGGCCTGGAGGTGCGCCTGGTGCGCAACCGCCGCTACGGCTGGAACGCGCCCGAGGAAGACCCGGTGAACGACGCCCGCTGGGCGCTGGAGCGCGTCCGCGCCGAACACCCGGGCCTGCCCGTCGTGCTCGTCGGGCACTCGATGGGCGGACGGGTGGTGCTGCGCGTGGCCGACGACCCCGCCGTGGTGGGCGTGTGCGCCCTCGCACCGTGGACGCCGCCCGGCGAGCCCGTGGACGCCGTCACGGGCCGCTCCGTGGTCATGCTGCACGGCACGCGCGACCGGATCACCTCACCGCGTGATTCCCACGCCTTCGCCGAGCGCGCGCGGGAGCTCGCCAAGCGCCTCGCGCGCTTCGAGGTCACCGGCGAGGGTCACGCGATGATCAAGCGCCCGGCGGTCTGGACCAGGCTGATGTGTGCTTTCACACTGGAAGCGATCGACGCGGGGGAGACCGACGAAACTCTCCGGCAGGCGTGGACCCGGCCCGCGGACGAGCGGCTGCGCATCCCCGTGTGACCGGATCCGGTGACAACCGCGCAGCGCAGGTCGCGTGTGCCGGGAATACCATCAGATGTGGGCCGATGGGCCCATTCCGGAGGGAGTGTCTTGTCCACCTCAAGTGTTGACCGAGCGGCGGGGCCCGCCTCGCAGCCGGTGCCCGACGAAACCCGGTGGCCGGGACTGGCCACGCCGCCGCACTCGCCGCTGCGCGCGCGGGCCGCGGAGGCGCTCTTCCGCCGCGCCGTGAAGAACCTCGACCTGCGGGTCACGTTCCCCGACGGCACCGTCCTGGGTGCCGGTGGCCCGGAAGCGCCGGAGATGCGCATCCTGCGGCCCTCGGCGTTCTTCCACCGCCTCGGCGCCGACGCGAAGATCGGCTTCGGCGAGTCGTACATGGTGGGGGACTGGACCGCCGAGGACCTCGCGGGAGTGCTGACGCCGTTCGCCGAGAAGCTGGCCACGGTCGTGCCGCCGTTCCTGCAGCGGTTCCGCCGCTTCGCCGAGCGCGTGCAGCCGGCGCACGAGGAGAACACGATCGAGGGCTCGCGGTCGAACATCCACCGGCACTACGACCTGTCCAACGACCTGTTCAGCGCGTTCCTCGACGAGTCGATGATGTACTCCTCGGCGCTGTTCGGCCCGGCTGACGGCCTGACTCAGGCCCAGCACCGCAAGCTCGACAGCGTGCTGGACTACGCGGGCGTGCGCGAGGGCAGCGAGGTGCTGGAGATCGGCACCGGCTGGGGCGAGCTGTCGATCCGCGCGGCCTCGCGCGGCGCGAAGGTGACGTCGCTGACCATCTCGCAGGAGCAGAAGGTGCTGGCCGACGCGCGGATCGCCGAGGCGGGCCTGTCCGACCGCATCGACGTGCAGCTGTGCGACTACCGCCAGGCCACGGGCCAGTACGACGCCGTGGTGAGCGTGGAGATGATCGAGGCCGTCGGGCAGTCCTACTGGCCCACGTTCTTCGCCACGATCGGCAAGCGGCTGCACCCGGGCGGGCGCTTCGGCCTGCAGGCCATCACGATGGACCACGACCGGATGCTGGCGGCGGCCAGGTCGTACAGCTGGATCCACAAGTACGTCTTCCCGGGCGGCATCATCCCGTCGGTGCAGGCGATCGAGGACGGCATGCGCGACAACACCCGCCTCAAGCTGGCCGGGATGCGCGAGTTCGGCCAGGACTACGCACGCACGCTCAAGCTGTGGGGCGAGCGGTTCCACCAGCGCTGGGACGACATCCGCGGCTTCGGCTTCGACGACGTGTTCCACCGGATGTGGGAGTTCTACCTCGCCTATTCGGAGGCCGGGTTCCGTTCGGGGCACATCAAGGTGCACCAGTTCGGGTTCGCAGACCCCCGCTGAGCAGGCCATTCCCCGCCGGATGAACCTGCACCAGGTGCCGCACGTCCTTTGGTGGAGGACGTGCGGTTCACTGGGCCGCACGAGTTTTGCCGGATTCGGGGATTGGGTGAAAGCCAATGACGTACGGAGGCGACGACGGCAGGCGGCGGGTGCCGCCCCGGCCACCGCAGCCCGCCGCACGCCCGCGGCAGCATCAGCGGGCACAGATGATGCCGCTGCCGGGCACGAGCAGCAGCCCGTACGACGAGCGCACCAGACCCATGGGCTCGCGCGGCGAGGCTCCCGTGCCCCCGCCGCCCGCACCGCCTCGCCACGCTCCGCCGCGCCAGTCCCCGCCGCCCGGACCGGCTCCGCGCCGGCGCCGCCGGTGGAGCTTCGGCAAGGTCCTGATGACGCTGGTGCTGATCTTCGTCGTGTTCCTCGGCGGGATCTGGGCCTACCTCGAGTTCTCGATCAAGCGCGTCGACGCGCTGGCCGACTACGACGGCCGTCCCGCGGCCGCGTCGGGCACCAACTGGCTGATCGTGGGATCCGACAGCCGTGACGGACTCTCGGCCGCGGACGAGGAACGCCTGGCGACCGGTGACGTCGCGGCGGCCGGCGGCGGGCAGCGCACCGACACGATCATGATCGCGCACATCCCGGACAACGACACCAAGCCGACGCTGCTGAGCCTGCCGCGCGACTCCCAGGTGAAGATCCCGGGCCACGGCACGAACAAGATCAACGCCGCGTTCTCGCTCGGCGGCCCGGCCCTGCTGGTCAAGACCGTGGAAGGCGTCACCGGCCTGCGGATGGACCACTACGCCGAGATCGGCTTCGGCGGGTTCGCCAACATCGTCGACGCGATCGGCGGCGTGGGCATGTGCGTGGACAAGGACATGCACGACACGTTCACCAACATCGACATCAAGGCCGGCTGCCAGACGCTGGACGGGCGCGAGTCGCTCGGGTTCGTCCGCATGCGCCACAGCAGCGCGACCCCGCGTTCGGACCTCGACCGCGTGGCCAACCAGCGCAAGTTCATCGGTGCCCTCGTGAGCCAGATCGCGAGCCCGGGGACCTTGCTGAACCCGTTCGACTTCTTCCCGCTCCTGTCCTCGGCGCCCGACGCGCTGACGATGGACTCGGGTGACCATGTGCACAACCTGGCCGGCCTGGCGATCGCGATGCGCGGCATCTCGTCCGACGGCGTGCTCACCGGCACGGTGCCGGTCACCGACGGCTCGGCCGAGCACTGGGACAAGACGAAGTCGGCGCAGCTGTTCGACGCGCTGAAGAACGACACCCCGGTGCCGCCCACGGCCGTCGTCAACTAGCTCAGGAGCACCGACCGCTGGGGCCCGCCGGAAAACGGCGGGCCCCAGCGTTATTTCGATGTCGCAGTGCTGTTGCGGTGCCACCATGAGGACATGGACACCCTCACCGACGGCGTGGTCACCCTCAACCGCTGGCGCTCCGAAGACCTCGACGTGCTCGTGGACACCGTCTCGGCGTCACGCGAGCACATCGGCGCGTGGCTCGTCTGGGCCACCGACAGCTACGGCCCGGCCGAGGGCACGGAGTTCCTCACCGGCACGGCCGAACGCTGGGAGTCGGGTGAGGCGCGGGAATACGGCATCTACACCGCCGATGGCACGCTGGCCGGCGGCTGCGGCCTGATGCGCCGCGGCGACGGCCGCGAGATCGGCTACTGGCTGGCGAAGCCGTGCACCGGCCGCGGCTTGGCCACGCGCGCGACCGCCCTGCTCGTCGCCGAGGCCTGGCGCCTGGGCGCGCCCCACGTCGACATCCTCCACGACGAGCTGAACACCCGCAGTGGTGCCATTCCCGCCCGGCTAGGATTCACCTTGCACCACAAGGAAGCCGCCTCGGACGCACTGGCCCCGGCGTGCTCGGGCAACGACTTCGTGTGGCGCATCCAGCGGCCGGACTGACCCGAGAATCCCTTGCCGGGCAAGGAAAGCATCAGGCGACGTTTTTGCGCTCGCGCAGCACCTTCAGCGCGCGGTCCGCGTGCGCGGTGAAGTTCAGCTCGCTCTTGATCACGTCGAGCACGCGCCGGTCGGTGTCGATGACGAACGTGGTGCGCTTGGTGTGCAGCGGGATGAACTTGCGCCAGGCGCCGAACTGCTTCGCCACCACACCGTCCACATCGGACAACAGTGGGTAGTCGAACCCGTTGGCAGCGGAGAACTCCCGCTGCTTGGCCACGGCGTCCGGGCTGATGCCCACGCGCTGGGCACCCACCTCGGCGAACTCGGCGGCCAGGTCGCGGAAGTGGCAGCTTTCCGCGGTGCAGCCGCTCGTCATGGCGGCGGGGTAGAAGAACAGCACGACGGGGCCGGATGTCAGAAAGTCCGACAGTGTGCGGTCGTCGCCTTGGTCGTCGGAGAGGGTGAAGTCGGGCGCGAGGTCGCCGGTGTCCATCGGGGTCCTTTCGGTCGGGTCCGCGGGAGATGATCCTCCCCGGTGTTCGGAGCCGCACCGCAGGTGGACGGGTCAGCCGGCGTGGCGCTCGATCATCTCGTCCACTTCGTCGCCCGTGGCCGAATCGGCGACGAACGAACCGCGCGCGGCGAGCACGCCGAGCTCGCGCAACCGCGCCGCGTGCTCGGCGCTTCGCACCCCTTCGGCGCCGATGCGCAGCTTGAGCTCCTTGCCGCGCTCGACCAGCTGACGCAGGTGGCGCACGTCGGTCTCCGCGGCGCCGTCGGCGAGCGCGTCGACGACCGGGCCGCTGAGGATGACGTGCCGAATGGGCAGACTGTGGCGGGGGATCAGCTCGAGGTCCGCCGAGCCGGAGATCGTGAGCACGAGCTGCGCGCCGAGGTCGGCGAGCACCGTGAAGGAGTCGTGCACCTCGCCGTTGTCGTCGAACATCGACTCGCGGTCGGTGCACAGGCGCAGCGCACGGGCCGGCAGGTCGTGGCGGTCGAGCTGCTCCTTGACCAGCATCACGAGCTCGTCGTCAGCGGCGAGGCGCTTCGGCAGCCGGATGCAGACGTCGGGCGCGGCGTCGCCGAACCGCTCGCGCCAGCGCGCCGTGGCCGCCAGCGACTCGGCGAGCAGCCACTTGCCGAGCGGCACCGTCATGCCGGTGGTCTGAGCCAGCGGGTAGAAGTCCTCGGAGTCGAGCTCGCCCTTCTCCGGGTGGTTCCAGCGCAGGCCGGCGTTCACGGCCGCGATCTCGTCGGGCTTCGCGAGCTTCACCGTGGGCTGGTAGATCAGGGAGAACTCACCGTTCTCCAGCGCGCCCGCGATCACGGCGCCGAGCTGGTAGCGGCTGCGGTCGCGTGCGTCCTCGTCCGGGTCGAACAACATCCACTTCGCCTTGCCGTGTTCCTTCGCCCGGTGCAGCGCGAGCTCCGCGGCCCGGCGCAGCTCGATGTGCCCGCCGTCGCGGCACGCGCCCACGACGATGCCGACGCTCGCGCTCACCCCGATCCCGTGGCCACCCAGGTAGACCGGCTCGTTGAGATCCTCCAGCGCGCGGTCCACGAGGTTCACCACGTGCTGCCGTGTGAGGTCCTCGCCGCGCAGCAGCACGGCGAACCCGTCGCCGGACAGGCGGGCGACGTACCCGTCGTGGTGCCCGGTGAAGACCGCCGACAGCTTGCTCGCGACCTCTTTCAGCACCTCGTCGCCGACACCCGCGCCGAGGCCGTCGTTGATCACCTTGAAGCCGTCGAGGTCGAGGTACACCAGCGCGATCTGCTCGGTGCGCGGCGCGGCGAGCGCGGCCTCGACGCGGGTGGTGAACGCCTGCGAGTTCGGCAGACCCGTGAGCGGGTCGTGCACGTTCTGGTGCATCAGGCGTTCGCCGAGCAGGTGCAGGTCGTCGGCGTCGGCCGCCATCAGCACCGGGAAGTGGGTGTCGGGCCGGTCGCCGGGCAGCCACGCGAGCGTGACGTTGGTGGTGAGGCCGCCGTCCTCGCTGTGGTCGAGGCGGATGCCGCGCTCGATGACCTTGCCGATGTCGGTGGTGATGAGGCGTTCGAGGCCGGCGCGGATCCGCGTGGCGCCGTGCTCGGTGGCGGCCAGGTCGGCGAGGTGCTTGCCCCTGAGCCGGTCCTGGGTCGAGCCGAGCAGCTTGGCCAGCGCGAGGTTGACCTCCATGATCACGCCGGAGGGATCGGCGAGCGCGATCCCGATCGGGGCGGTGGAGAAGAGCGTGGTGAAGCGCAGGACGGCGGCTTCGTACGCGGGGGTCGCGAACTCCGTGACCTCCTGGGCGAAGGAGAGCAGGAGACGCTCCAATTCCGCGGGCGGAAGCGTTACTCCTTTCGTGTCGGTCAGCGTCGTCGCGAACTTGCGCGCGACGTCGACCAACCCTGGCGCGGCACCAGGCTCAGGCACACTCCACCTCTTCATGCGCGGACTAAAGCCAGCTCAGACCCGGTGTGAAGGTTCATGGACCCACACTAGGTATGAGTTGGCCGTGAGTGATGCCACGGCATCATGCGCGAAACGGGGTGTCTACCGGCTGAACGAGTGATGACCCGTACACAAATGGTGACGTGATGTCACCTTGAGTGCTCGAACGTGTTTTTCGGTTCGTCCGATTTCCGTTTCTCCGGCACTGTCGGCTCCCCGCCTCCCGCAGCGTCCGTCAACGATATTCGAGGCGCACCGGCAGTCCGTCAGCGGGGACCGGCAACGACACGTAGTCCCAGCGTGCGGTGTAGTCCTGGGGCACCGACCAGCGGAAAGTTCGCAGCATCTCGTGCATCAGCGCCTTGACCTCGAGGCTGCCGAAGTGCAGCCCGATGCACTTGTGCGCACCGCCGCCGAAGGGCATCCACGCGAACCGGTGCGACTTGTCCTCGCGCCGCGGCTCGGCGAAGCGCTCGGGGTCGAAGCGCATCGGGTCGGTCCAGCAGTCGGGGGTGAAGTGGTTCAGCGTCGGCGAGACGCCGACGAGCGTGCCTTCGGGGATGAAGTGACCGAGCACCTCCGTGTCCTTTGTGGTCTTGCGGGCCATCGACGGCACCGGGGCCCGCAGCCGCAGTGATTCCTTCATCACGAGGTCGAGCGTTTCCAGGCTTTCCAGCGCCTCGATGTCCGGCACGTCGTCGCCGAGCGCGAGCGACTCCGCGCGGGCGCGTTCCTGCCACTCCGGGTGCTTGGCCAGGTAGTAGGCCATGGCGCTGCTGGTGATGGTCGTGGTGTCGTGCGCCGCCATCATCAGGAAGATCATGTGGTTCACGATGTCCGCGTCGGTGAACCGGTCGCCGTCCTCGGTGGTGGCAGTGCAGAGCGCGGCGAACAGGTCGTCGCCGCCCGCGCGGCGCTTTTCCGGCAGGGTCTCGCCGAAGTAGCGCTCCAGCAGCCGCCGGCCGCGCAGGCCCGCGGACCAGCGGCCGCCGGGCACGGGGTAGCGCACCAGTGCCGTGCCCGCGCGCACGGTGTTCACGAACGCGCGGCTGATCCGCATCGCGTCGTCGGGCGAGCGCATGTCCATGAACACGCGCGTCGCCACGTCGAGCGTGAGCTGCTTGAGCGCCCAGTACAGCCGCGGACGCGTGCCGCCGGGCCACGCCTCGACGCCGGCGCGCAGGGCCGGGCCCATCTGCCCGACGTAGCCGACGAGCCGCTCGCGCGTGAACGCGCTCTGCATGATCCGCCGGTGCAGGTGGTGCTCGCCGAAGTCGAGCAGCATGAGGCCGCGGTCGAAGAACTTCTCGATGAAGAACTTCCAGCCCTCCTGCGAGAACGCCTTGTCCTTGTTCACCAGGGCGATCTGCGTGGCCTCGGGGCCGGACAGCGAGACGATCCGGCGGCCGAAGCCACCCATCCACGAGACGGGGCCGTACTTCTCGTAGCGGCTGAAGCTGAAGTCCAGGCCGAAGCGCATCATCTCCAGCGCGTGGCCCACGACCGGCGGGCCGTCGTCGCCGAGCACCGGCTTCAGGCCACTGCCCGCGGGCGGCGCCGCGAGCTCGCGCACGGGATAGGTGGCCGCCTGCCAGCGCTGGTCGACGGTGCGGGGCAGTGGCATCGACGTGAGCGTGGGCACCCGCTCACGCAGGCTCTCGGCGACCTTGCCGACCTTGCCGACTGCGCTCGTCATGGCGACCTGCCTTCACTGGCGGAACCCCGATCCGACCTCCACCGTGCCGCGCTGTTGACCGAATGACAATACCTTTGGCCGGCTCCATCCGGGTGATCCTTGACGAAGATCCGGTGCCGGGCGGTGGTTCGCGCCGCCCGGCACCGTTGCCCGGGGTTGCTCAGCCCTGCTCGGCGCGGACCTGGCGGGCTGCCGCGACGAGGTGGCGCAAGGCGGGCTCCACCTCGGCGTAGCGGCGCGTCTTGAGGCCGCAGTCGGGGTTCACCCACAGCCGGTGCGCCGGCACGGCGGCGGCCGCCGTGCGCAGCAGGTCCGCGACCTCCTCGACGCCCGGCACACGGGGCGAGTGGATGTCGTAGACGCCGGGGCCGACGCCGCGCGCGAACCCGCCGGCCGACAGGTCGGCGAGTACCTCCATTTTCGAGCGCGCGGCTTCGATGCTGGTCACGTCGGCGTCGAGGCCGTCGATCGCCGAGAGCACCTCGCCGAACTCCGAATAGCACATGTGCGTGTGGATCTGGGTGCCCGCGGCGGCTCCGGCCGTCGCGACGCGGAACGCCCGCACCGCCCAGTCGAAGTAGGCCTCGTGCCCGGCCGCGCGCAGCGGCAGCAGCTCCCGCAGGGCCGGCTCGTCGACCTGGATCACGCGCACGCCCGCGGCTTCGAGGTCGGTCACCTCGTCGCGGATCGCGAACGCGACCTGCAGCGCGGTGTCGGCGAGCGGCTGGTCGTCGCGCACGAACGACCACGCGAGGATCGTGACCGGGCCGGTGAGCATGCCCTTGATCGGCTTGGTGGTGCGGCTTTGCGCGTACCGCGCCCACGGCACGGTCATCGGCCGCGGGCGCGAGACGTCGCCGTAGAGGATCGGCGGGCGGACGCAGCGCGAGCCGTAGGACTGCACCCAGCCGTGCTCGGTCGAGGCGAACCCGGCGAGCTGCTCGGCGAAGTACTGCACCATGTCGTTGCGCTCGGGCTCGCCGTGCACCAGCACGTCGAGGCCCAGCTCCTCCTGCAGCCGCACCACTCGGTCGATCTCGGCGTGCATCTGGGCCACGTACTCGGGTTCGTCGAGCGTGCCCGCGCGGTACGCGGCGCGGGCCTTGCGGAGGTCGGTGGTCTGCGGGAACGAGCCGATCGTGGTGGTCGGCAGCGGCGGCAGGCCGAGGGATTCCCGGTGCGCGGCCGCCCGTTGCTCGTACGGGGCACGCACGGCGTCCTGCGGTGTCAGCGCCGCCAGCCGCTCCCGCACGGCCGCGTCTGCCGGGTTCGTCGCGCGGTCCGCGACGGCCGCCCGCGCCGCCGACAGGTCCACGTCTTCGCCGCGCAGCGCCCGCCCGAGCAGCACGACCTCGGCGACCTTCTGGTCGGCGAACGCGAGCCAGCTCCCGAGTCGTGAATCGAGGTTCTCGGCCTCGACGTCGTAGGGCACGTGCAGCAGCGAGCACGACGTCGTGACGCTCACGTGCTGCGCGGTGCCGGCCAGCCGCGCGGCGCGTTCCAACGCTCGGTCCGGGTCGGTGCGCCACACGTTGCGCCCGTCGACGACGCCGGCGAGCACCTCCTTGTCGCGCAACGCGCCTTCCGCGGCCACAGCGTCCACAAAGGACGCGTCGGTGACGAGGTCCACGGCCAGCGCCTCGATGGGGGAGCGGGCCAGCACGCCCAGCCCGCGGCCGAGTCCGCCGAAGTAACCGGCGACGAGCAGCTTCGGGCGGTCCTCGGCCTTGGCCAGCACGTGGTACGCGCGGGTCAGCGCGTTGAGCTCCTTCGTGGTGCGGTCACCGGCGAACGCCGGTTCATCAAGCTGCACCCACTCGACGCCTTCGGCCTTCAGCGCGGCCAGCAGCTCCGCGTAGGCGGACAGCAGCTCGTCGAGCAGCTCCAGCGGTTTGAAGCCGGGCTGTGTCGCCTTGCTGAGCAGCAGGAACGTGACCGGCCCGACGAGTACCGGCCGCGTCTCGATCCCCAGCTCCCGGGCTTCGCGCACCTCGTCGAGCGGCTTCGTGCCCGACAGCGTGAAGCGCGAGCCGGGACCCAGCTCGGGCACGAGGTAGTGGTAGTTGGTGTCGAACCACTTGGTCATCTCGAGCGCAGGCTCGTCCTGCACGCCGCGCGCGGCGGCGAAGTACGTGTCCAGCGGTGAGAGGCCGAGGCGCGCGAAGCGCTCCGGCAGCGCGCCGAACAGCTCGGCGGTGTCGAGCACGTGGTCGTAGTGGGAGAACGTGCCGGACGGGATCGACTCCAGGCCGGCGTCGCGCAGTCGCGACCAGGTCTGTGCGCGAAGTTTGCGGCCGGTGGCGAGCAACTCCGCTTCGCCGGTGGTGCCGGCCCAGTAGCGCTCCAGGGCGCGCTTGAGCTCCCGGGCCGGGCCGATGCGCGGGTATCCCAGGATGGTGGTGCCGATGGTGGTCACAGGCTCTCTCCTCGCGAGCTCGCCAACGAGCCCGGGCACGCGAGAACCGCGTTTCGCCTCAGGCCTGCTCCCACGGGGCCCGGACTCACGCACGCCGTCGGCGCACGTACCACGGGCAGGTCTTCGGACTCGTGGGCGAACCGCTCGCGCCTACTCACCGTCGCTTCCCGGGCCTTCGCCCAGTGCTTGACCACGAAATCGTGGTGACGGCTTTCGTTCCCACTCACCGCTGCGGGGCAGTCCCGGATTCACACCGGGTTCCCTGTTGCCTCACCGGGGCACGACCGAAAAAGCTCGGCCACGCCCTGGCGAACCAGTGGCGTGGCCGAGCCTAGCGGGTCGGGGTTGCCGGCGGCACAAGACGCACCCCGGTCCCAGAGTCCGGGATCAGTCCCAGTCCAGCGCGCCGCCCGACTGGTACTCGATCACACGGGTCTCGAAGAAGTTCTTCTCCTTCTTCAGGTCCATCGCCTCCGACATCCACGGGAACGGGTTCTCCGTCTCCCCGAAGATCGGCGCGAGGCCGATCTGCTGGGCGCGCCGGTCGGTGATGAAGTGCATGTACTGCTCGCACAGCTGCGCCGAGAGGCCCAGCATGCCGCGCGGCATGGTGTCGCGCGCGTAGCGGACTTCCAGCTCGCACGCGTCGGTCAGCATCTGCCGGATCTCCGCCTGGAACTGCTCGGTCCACAGGTGCGGGTTCTCGATCTTGATCTGGTTGATGCAGTCGATGCCGAAGTTCAGGTGGATCGACTCGTCGCGCAGGATGTACTGGTACTGCTCGGCGATGCCGACCATCTTGTTGCGGCGGCCGAGCGAGAGGATCTGCGCGAAGCCGGTGTAGAACCACATGCCCTCGAAGATCACGTAGAAGGCCACGAGGTCGCGCAGGAACGCCTGGTCGGCCTCCTGCGTGCCGGTCTCGAAGTCCGGGTTCTCGAGGTTCTGCGTGTACTTCAGCGCCCACGCGTCCTTCTCGGAGATGGACGGCACCTCGCGGTACATGTTGAACAGCTCGCCCTCGACCAGGCCGAGGCTTTCGCAGATGTACTGGAAGGTGTGCGTGTGCACGGCTTCCTCGAACGCCTGGCGCAGCAGGTACTGGCGGCACTCGGGGTTGGTGATCTGGCGGTACACCGCGAGCACGATGTTGTTGGCCACCAACGACTCCGCGGTGGCGAAGAAGCCGAGGTTGCGCTTGAGCATCTGGCGCTCGTCCTCGGTCAGGCCGTCGGGCGACTTCCACAGCGCGATGTCGGCCTGCATGGCGACCTCGGTCGGCATCCAGTGGTTGTTGCACGCGGCGAGGTACTTGTCCCACGCCCAGCGGTACTTCATGGGCAGCAGCTGGTTCACGTCGGCGCGCGCGTTGATCATGCGCTTGTCGTCGACGTTGATCCGGGCGGCGCCGACCTCGATCTCGCCGAGGCCGGTGGCGTCCGTGGTCTCCACGTTGGTCATCAAGAGGCTCCAAGAAAAGGCTCGTGAGGGGCGCGGCGGGTTCTCGCCCGCCGCACCCCTCACGAGGAGGTCACTGGCAGGCTTCGCAGTCGGGGTCGTCGATGCGGCAGGCGGCGCCTTCGGTGGCGACGAAGTCGATGTCGTCGACCTTCGGCATTTCCTTAGGCTCGGCGGGCTTGGCGGCCGGGACCGCGGCGGGCACGGCCGCGGCGGGGCTCGCCGGGACAGCGGCCGAGGGCAACGGCGCCGG
>NZ_JBFAHL010000020.1:0-107143 GCF_040654155.1 Amycolatopsis sp. NPDC050768 | reverse complement strand
CGCGGGTAGGCGCCGAAGTAGCGCAGGTAGCGCGTGCGCTCGGAAAGCCTGCTGTGGAAGGCGACGAGGCCGGCGTCGCGGCCGGAGCAGCGGCGGCGGCCGGGGCGGCCGAGACCGCGTTCAGCTTGCCGTCGGTGCCGCGCAGGGTGCTCTTCTCCACGTGCGTCGCCGACTGCGCGCGCAGGTAGTACGTGGTCTTGAGGCCCTTGTGCCACGCGTAGCGGTACAGCTCGTCGAGCTTGCGCCCGCTCGGCGCCGCGATGTAGAGGTTCAGCGACTGCGCCTGGTCGATCCACTTCTGCCGGACCGAGCCCGCGTCCACGATCCACTTCGACTCGATCTCGAACGCGGTGGCGTAGAGCGCCTTGAGGTCGTCCGGCACGCGGTCGATCTGGCCGAGGCTGCCGTCGAAGTACTTCAGGTCGCTGACCATGACCTCGTCCCACAGACCGCGGGCCTTGAGGCTCTTGACCAGGTGCGGGTTCACCACGGTGAAGTCGCCCGACATGTTCGACTTCACGTACAGGTTCTGGAACAGCGGCTCGATCGACTGGCCGACGCCGGAGATGTTGGAGATCGTCGCGGTCGGTGCGATCGCCATCACGTTGGAGTTGCGCATGCCGACGGTCTTCACGCGCTCGCGCAGCGGCGCCCAGTCCAACGTCGTGGAGGTGTCGACGGCGAGGGCGTCGCCCTGGCGTGCGTCGATCAGCAGCTGCATCGAGTCGATCGGCAGGATGCCGCGGCTCCACAGCGAACCCTCGAACGTCTGGTACTGGCCGCGCTCCTCGGCGAGGTCGGTCGACGCGGAGATCGCGTAGTAGGACACGTGCTCCATGCTGAGGTCGGCGAACTTCACCGCCTCCTGCGAAGCGAACGGAACGCCGATCTCGAACAGCGCGTCCTGGTAGCCCATGATGCCCAGGCCCACCGGGCGGTGGCGCAGGTTGGAGCGGCGCGCCTCCGGGATCGTGTAGAAGTTGATGTCGATCACGTTGTCGAGCATGCGGACCGCGGTGCGCACGGTCTTCTCGAGGCGCTTGGTGTCGAGGCCCTCGGGCGTCACGTGCTTGAGCAGGTTCACCGAGCCGAGGTTGCAGACCGCGACCTCGTCGATGTTGGTGTTCAGCGTGATCTCGGTGCACAGGTTCGAGGAGTGCACCACGCCGACGTGCTGCTGCGGCGAGCGCAGGTTGCACGGGTCCTTGAACGTGATCCACGGGTGGCCGGTCTCGAACAGCATCGTCAGCATGCGACGCCACAGGTCGACGGCGCGCAGGCGGCGGAAGACCTTGATCTCGCCGCGGTCGGCGGCGGCCTCGTACTCGCGGTAGCGCTCGGCGAACGCGTTGCCGTAGAGGTCGTGCAGGTCCGGCGTCTCGTTGGGGGAGAACAGGGTCCACTGCGCGTCGGCCTCGACGCGGCGCAGGAACTCGTCCGGCACCCAGTTCGCCGTGTTCATGTCGTGCGTGCGGCGGCGGTCGTCACCGGTGTTCTTGCGCAGGTCGAGGAACTCCTCGATGTCCACGTGCCACGTCTCGAGGTACGCGCACGCCGCGCCCTTGCGCTTGCCGCCCTGGTTCACGGCGACGGCGGTGTCGTTGGCGATCTTGAGGAACGGCACGACACCCTGCGACTGGCCGTTGGTGCCCTTGATGTGCGCGCCGAGGCCGCGCACCGGGGTCCAGTCGTTGCCGAGGCCGCCCGAGTACTTGGCGAGCAGCGCGTTGTTCTTGTACGCCTGGAAGATCGAGTCCAGGTCGTCGTCCACAGTGGTCAGGAAGCACGACGAGAGCTGCGCGCGCGTGGTACCCGAGTTGAACAGCGTCGGCGTCGAGGCCATGAAGTGGAAGGTGGAGAGCAGCTCGTAGAACTCGATCGCGCGGGCTTCGCGGTTGTCCTCGCGGATGGCCAGGCCCATGGCCACGCGCATGAAGAACGCCTGCGGCAGCTCGAAGCGCGTGCCGTTGTGGTGCTGGAAGTACCGGTCGTACAGCGTCTGCAGGCCCAGGAACCCGAAGTCCAGGTCACGCTCGGCGTGGATGGCCGCGGTGATCTTGTCGAGGTCGAACGTGAGCAGCTCGCCGTCGACGAGCTCCAGCTCGACCGCGCGGCGCAGGTAGGTGCGGAAGTACGCGGGGTACTCGGCGGTCATCTCGTCCTGGCTGGCCAGGCGAGCGCGGCCGGCGAGGTAGCTCAGGGCCTCTCCGCGCAGCTTGTCCAGCAGGAGCCGCGCACTCACGTACGAGTAGTTCGGCTCCTGCTCGACGAGCACGCGGGCGGCCATGATCTGCGCGAGCGCGAGCTCGTCGGCGCTGATGCCGTCGTAGAGGTTGCGCTTGGCCTCGGCCAGCACCGGCTCGGCGGACACGTCGTCGAGCCCGGCCACGGCCTCGCCCACCACGTGGGACACCCGGGCCCAGTCGAGCGGGCGCAGGGAGCCGTCGGTGCCCTTGACGCTGATCGCGGCCTCGGCGGGCGCCGGCGTGGCAGCCTCGCGGGCCTTCGAACGCTCGTCGCGGTAGAGCACGTATGCGCGGGCGACCTTGTGGTGCTCACCGCGCATCAGGGCGAGCTCGACCAGGTCCTGGATCTGCTCGATGTGCAAGGCGGGCTCGGGGCCGGCGTGGCGCAGCAGGGAAGCCTCGACCTGCTCGGTCAGCTCGGCGACGACGTGGTGCACGCGCGAGGAAGCGGCCGCGTCGCCGCCCTCCACGGCGAGGAAGGCCTTGGTGAGGGCCACGCTGATCTTGCCGGCGTCGAACGGCGACACGCTGCCGTCGCGCCGGATCACGCGGACCGCGCTCGGAGCCGAGTCCGCCGACGAGGGCGGACGCTGACCGGTTTCCACTGACATGCGGGTCTCCAACGAAGTCGAAAATGGGCGCGCTTCATCGGCGCACGGCCTCACAAGGCCGTGCGCTGCTGTTTCTCAAATCGGCCCGGCTGCCCTTCCTGAGCGGTCTCCCCGTCGCTGGGGGCTGCCGGTCCACAGAGACTACATCTAGGGGTTCGGGCTTGCACGTGCCCCAAGGGGTGGCGTGTCGCGGGCTCACCCTCGCGGGTTAGTCGATCACTCAGAGCGGCTGGTCGGGGGCGGTTCAGCCGCCGAAGACGAGAGTGAAGTCGCGCAGGCTCGCGCTCACGATCGGGCGACGTCCGGCCAGGAAGCCGAGCGGTCCGGCGGGGTTCACGGACCAGTCGGCAGCAGCCGCGTGCGGCTTCGCACGCGAGGTGACGGGGCTGCGCTTGAGCCGCCCGCCGAGCGTCTGCGCGATCTCGAACCGCGCGGGCAGCGCGGCCGGCAGCCCGGCGCGGCGGGAGAACGCGGCGGTGGCGATCCAGTCGTCGCCGGTGGCCGCGGTGAACTCGCGGTCGCCGCTGAACTCGAGCGTCGCGAGGTCCTTCGGGATGCCCCACAGCTCGCGTCCGCCCGCGAGCGAGACCTCACTGTCGACCCAGATGTCGGTGATCGACGCGGTGAGGCCGCCGCGCACGGCGACGGCGGCGAGCAGCTCGTGGTAGCTCAGCTGCCCCGGCGCGCGGTAGCCGACCCACGCGGTGAACACCGCGGCGTGGCCGCCGGTGGTGACGGGTTCGACGCCTTCGGGCAGTTCCGGTAGTTTGCCGGCCGGGAGCAGCCACGCGGACAGCTGCGCCTGGCCCGCGAGGTGCCACGGTTCGGGCGGGTAGGCGGTCATTCCTCGATCCAGGGCAGGTAGTCCGGCTGGTCGTGGTCGACGCGGAGCTTGAACTCCGGTGGGCGTTTCTGCAGGAACGACAACACGCCTTCGACCGCGTCCGGATTCGTCGGCAGCCCGCCGATCAGCTTCGAGTCCAGCTCGTGCACCTCGAACGGCGACGGGGCCGACGCCATCCGGTACAGCAGCTGGCGCGTGACGGCGACCGACACGGGAGCGGTGTTGGCCACGAGGTCGCGCGCGAGCTCGTAAGCCTTGTCCAGCACGGCTTCCGGCGGGTGGACGCTGTGCACCAGCCCCTTCCGCAACGCCTCTTCGGCGCCGAAGACGCGTCCGCTCACCATCCAGTCCACGGCCGTGCCCATGCCGACGAGCCGGGGCAGGAACCACGCGGACCCGCCTTCGGGGTAGATCCCGCGGCGGGTGAACACGAAGCCGAACTTCGAGTCGTCGGCGGCCAGCCGGTAGTCGCACGACAGCGTGATCGTGATGCCGCCGCCCACCGCCGCGCCGCGCAACGCGGCGATCACGGGCTTGTTCATCGTGAAGATCCGCTTGGAGCAGCGGCCCGCCGGCTCCTGCCAGCCGTCGGGCGGACCCTCGCCGAGCTCGAAGTCGAACCCGCCGGACGACAGGTCGGCCCCCACGGAGAAGTCCTTGCCGGTGCTGGTGAGCACGACCACGCGCACGTCCTCGTCGCGGTCGGCGCGGTCCATGGCGTCACCCAGCTCGTCGGCCATCCGCACGGTGTAGCCGTTGCGCGCCTGGGGCCGGTTCAGCTTGACCGTCGCGATCCGCTCGGCGACCTCGTAGGTGATGTCCGCGTAGGTGCTCATGGCTGGAACGGTAGGACAACGGGGGTTCTACTGGCAACGTGTCAATAGTGGCTCCGCGCTCGATCAGGGGAGAAAACAATCAGGCGCGCTTGATTTTTCCTCGGTCGGGGTGCGAGGGTGGGCCTGAGCGCGTAGTGCTTACAAGAGGACGCATGGAGGCGCAGGATGGCTGATCTCGGCGTGATCCTCGGGGATCTGGCTGCCGAATCACAGGCGATCGACGACGTGGTGGCCGGGCTGCCGCCCGAGGGGTGGGCCAGGCCGACGCCGGCGGAGGGGTGGACGGTCGCGCATCAGATCGCGCACCTGGCCTGGACGGACTCGAAGGCGCTGATCGCCGCGGCCCGGCCCGAGGAGTGGCAGACCGAGGTCGAGCACCTGCTGAGCGTGGGGGAGAGCTACGTCGACCTCGCCGCTGAGGAAGCCGCCGCGACGCCGCCGCAGGAGCTGCTCGCGCAGTGGCGCGCCGGGCGGGCGGCGCTGTCCGAAGCGCTCGCCGCCGTGCCCGCCGGGCAGAAGCTGCCGTGGTACGGGCCGCCGATGAGCGCCGCGTCCATGGCCACCGCGCGGATGATGGAGACGTGGGCCCACGGCCAGGACGTGTTCGACGCGCTGGGGCTGGCCCGTGAGCCGACCGGCCGGTTGTGGCACATCGCCCGCTTCGGCACGCGCACGCGGGACTTCGCCTTCAAGCTCAACTCTCTGGCGCCGCCGCCCGTGGAGTTCCGCGTGGAGCTGGCCTCGCCGGACGGCACGACGTGGGCGTTCGGGCCCGAGGACGCCGAGCAGCGGCTCACCGGCAGCGCCGTGGACTTCTGCCTGGTCATCACGCAGCGGCGCCACCCCGCGGACACGGACCTGGTCGCGACCGGCGCCGACGTCGAAGAATGGCTCACCATCGCGCAGGCGTTCGCCGGTCCTCCCGGTGGCGGCCGGAAGCCGGGGCAGTTCGCATGAGCCGCGTGAACAAGGCCCCGATCCGGATCGGGAACGCGTCGGGCTTTTACGGCGACCGGTTCTCCGCCGTGCGCGAGATGCTGACCGGCGGGCCGCTCGACGTGCTCACCGGCGACTACCTCGCCGAGCTGACCATGCTCATCCTCGGGCGCGACCGGATGAAGGACCCCGAACGCGGCTACGCCAAGACCTTCCTGCGCCAGATGGAGGAGAACCTGGCGCTGGCCAAGGAAAAGGGCGTGAAGATCGTCGCCAACGCGGGTGGCCTCAACCCCGCGGGCCTGGCGACGGCGTTGCGTGAGCTGGCCGCGAAGCTCGCCCTCGACGTGCGGATCGCGCACGTCGAGGGCGACGACCTGATCGGGCGTGCCGACGAGCTGGGCTTCAAGGAACCGTTGACCGCCAACGCCTATCTCGGCGCGTGGGGCATCGTCGAGTGCCTGAACGCCGGCGCCGACGTGGTCGTGACCGGCCGGGTCACCGACGCGTCGGTGATCGTCGGGCCCGCCGCCGCGCACTTCGGCTGGACGCGCGAGGACTACGACGCGCTGGCCGGCGCCGTCGCCGCGGGGCACGTGATCGAGTGCGGCGCGCAGGCGACCGGCGGCAACTACGCGTTCTTCCGCGCGCAGCCGATCGGCGTGCCCGGGTTCCCGATCGCCGAGATCCACGCCGACGGGTCCAGCGTCATCACGAAACACCCCGGCACCGGCGGGGTCGTGAACACGGGCACGGTCACCGCGCAGCTGCTGTACGAGATCACCGGCGCCCGCTATGCGAACCCCGATGTCACCACCCGCTTCGACACGCTGACGCTGGCCGAGGACGGCCCCGACCGCGTGCGCATCAGCGGCGTGACTGGCGAGGCCCCGCCGCCCACGCTCAAGGTCGCGCTGAACCGGCTCGGCGGGTTCCGCAACGAGACCACGTTCGTGCTCACCGGCCTCGACATCGAGGAGAAGGCCGCGCTCGTGCGCGAGCAGCTGGAGACGGCGCTCGAACGCAAGCCCCCCGCCGAGGTCCGCTGGACGCTCGCGCGCACGGACCACCGCGACGCCGACACCGAGGAACAGGCCAGCGCGCTGCTGCACGTCGCGGTGAAGGACGCGGACCCGAAGATCGCCGGCCGCGCGTTCAGCGGCGCCGCGGTGGAGCTGGCGCTCGCGAGTTATCCCGGCTTCCACGTGACCGCTCCGCCTTCGGACGCGTCGCCGTACGGCGTCTACTCGGCGGCCTTTGTGGACGCCGGCGAGGTACCGCACATCGCGGTGCTCACCGATGGTCGACGTGTCGACATAGCACCGTCCACCAAGACCCGAGCACTGACCGAAGTGGACGAACCGGCGCTGCCCGAGCCGTTGCCGGACGGCCCGGCCCGCCGTGTCCCGCTCGGCCGGGTGATCGGCGCGCGCAGCGGTGACAAGGGCGGCAGTGCCAACCTCGGCGTCTGGGTGCGCTCGGAAGAAGCGTGGCGCTGGCTCGTGCACCGGCTCACCGTCGCCGAGTTCCGCCTGCTGCTGCCGGAGACGGCGCAGCTGCCCGTGACCCGGCACCTGCTGCCGAACCTGTGGGCGATGAACTTCGTGGTCGAGGACATCCTCGGTGAGGGCGTGGCCTCGCAGGCGCGGTTCGACCCGCAGGCCAAGGCGTTCGGCGAATGGCTGCGGGCGCGCGAGATCGACGTGCCGGAGGCGCTGCTGTGATCGTGGACCCGTTCGCCACGCCGGAACGCAAGGAGCTGCGCGCGACCGTGCGGCGGTTCGTCGAGAAGGACGTGCTGCCGCACCTCGACGACTGGGAACGCGCGGGCGAGCTGCCGCGCGAGCTGCACCGCAAGGCCGGGGACCTCGGGCTGCTCGGCGTCGCGTTCCCCGAGGCCGTGGGCGGCGGCGACGGCAACTACCTCGACGCACTCGTGGTCGCCGAGGAGATGCACTACGCGGGCGGCTCAGGCGGCCTGTTCGCGTCGCTGTTCACGTGCGGCATCGCCGTGCCGCACATCGCCGCGGCCGGGGACCCGGTGCAGGTCGAGCGCTGGGTGCGGCCGACACTGGAAGGGACGAAGATCGGCTCGCTCGCCGTCACCGAGCCCGACGGCGGGTCCGATGTCGCCGGCATCCGCACCACCGCCGTGCGCGAAGGTGACGAGTACGTGGTCAACGGCGCCAAGACGTTCATCACCTCCGGCTGCCGCGCCGACTTCGTGACCACAGTGGTCCGAACGGGCGGGGAGGGCGCGCACGGCATCTCCCTGCTGGTGGTCGAACGTGGCACGCCCGGGTTCACGGTGTCGCGCAAGCTGGAGAAGATGGGCTGGGCCGCGTCCGACACCGCCGAACTGTCCTACGTGGACGCCCGAGTGCCGGTGGAGAACCTCGTGGGCGCCGAGAACAGCGGCTTCGCGCAGGTGGCCACCCAGTTCGTGACCGAGCGGCTTTCGCTCGCCGTGCAGGCCTACGCCCACGCGCAGCGCGCGCTCGACCTCACGCTCGACTGGTGCCGGCTACGCGAGACGTTCGGCCGGCCGCTCATCTCGCGCCAGGTCGTGCAGCACAAGCTCACCGAGATGGCGCGCAAGACCGACGTCGCGCGCACCTATGCGCGCCAGACCGCTGTGCGCCACGTCTCCGGCGAAGAAGTGATCGCCGAGGCCTGTTTCGCCAAGAACACCGCCGTCGAAGCCGCCGAATGGGTGGTGAACGAGGCCGTGCAGCTGCACGGCGGGCTCGGGTACATGCGCGAGTCCGAAGTGGAGCGGCACTACCGCGACGTCCGCATCCTCGGCATCGGCGGCGGTTCCACCGAGATCCTCACCGGCCTGGCCGCGAAGCGATTGGGATACACCGCATGACCGCATTGAGGTCTGTCGTGGACACACGGGCCGGCGAGTTCGCCGCGAACCGCGAGTCCATGCTCGAGAAGCTCGCCGAGATCGACGCCGAGCACGCCAAGGCCGTGGCCGGCGGCGGCGAGAAGTACGTGGAGCGTCACCGCAAGCGCGGCAAGCTCCTGGCCCGCGAACGGATTGAGCTGCTGATCGACGAGGACTCGCCGTTCCTGGAGCTCTCGCCGCTGGCCGCGTGGGGCTCGGACTACCGCGTGGGCGCGAGCGTGATCACCGGCATCGGCGTGGTCGAGGGCGTGGAGTGCCTGATCTCCGCGAACGACCCGACGGTCAAGGGTGGCGCGAGCAACCCGTGGACCACCAAGAAGAGCTTCCGTGCAGCCGACATCGCGGCGCAGAACCGCCTGCCGGTGATCAACCTCGTCGAGTCCGGCGGCGCGGACCTGCCGACGCAGAAGGAGATCTTCATCCCCGGCGGGCGGATCTTCCGCGACCTCACGCGGTCTTCGGCCGCGAAGGTACCCACCGTGGCGCTGGTCTTCGGCAACTCGACCGCCGGCGGCGCGTACCTGCCGGGCATGTCCGACTACGTCGTGATGGTCAAGGAACGCGCGAAGGTGTTCCTCGGCGGGCCGCCGCTGGTGAAGATGGCGACCGGCGAGGAGTCCGACGACGAGTCGCTGGGCGGCGCCGAGATGCACGCCCGCACGTCGGGCCTGGCCGACTACCTCGCGGCCGACGAGCAGGACGCGATCCGGCTGGGCCGCAGTATCGTCAAGCGGCTCAACTGGCACAAGAAGGGGCCGGCGCCTCGGACCGGGTACGCCGAGCCGCTGTTCGATCCCGAGGACCTGCTCGGCATCGTGCCGAGTGATCTCAAGGTGCCGTTCGACCCGCGCGAGGTGATCGCCCGCGTGGTCGACGGGTCGGACTTCGACGAGTTCAAGCCGCTCTACGGGTCGAGCCTGACCACCGGGTGGGCGAACATCCACGGCTACCCCGTCGGCATCCTCGCCAACGCGCAGGGCGTGCTGTTCAGCGAGGAATCGCAGAAGGCCGCGCAGTTCATCCAGCTGGCCAACCAGATCGACACCCCGCTCGTCTTCCTGCACAACACCACCGGCTACATGGTCGGCAAGGAGTACGAGCAGGGCGGCATCATCAAGCACGGCGCGATGATGATCAACGCCGTGTCGAACTCCAAGGTGCCGCACCTGTCCGTCCTCATGGGATCGTCCTACGGCGCCGGGCACTACGGCATGTGCGGGCGCGCCTACGACCCGCGGTTCCTGTTCGCGTGGCCGAGCGCGAAGTCGGCCGTGATGGGCCCGGCGCAGCTGGCCGGCGTGCTGTCCATTGTGGCCCGCGCGGCGGCCGCGAGCCGGGGGCAGGACTACAGCGAGGAGAACGACGCGGCGATGCGCGCCATGGTCGAGAACCAGATCGAGGCCGAGTCGATGCCCATGTTCCTCTCGGGCATGCTCTACGACGACGGCATCATCGACCCGCGCGACACCCGCACGGTGCTCGGCCTGAGCCTGTCGGCGATCCACAACGGACCAGTGAAGGGCGCCGAGGGTGGCTTCGGCGTCTTCCGGATGTAGGGGTGCAGTCGTGATCCACAACCTGCTGGTCGCCAACCGCGGCGAGATCGCCCGCCGCGTTTTCCGCAGCTGCCGCGACGCCGGCATCGGCACGACGGCCGTGTTCTCCGACGCCGACGCCGCGGCCCCGCACACGCGCGAGGCCGACGTCGCGGTCCGGCTGCCGGGAGACGCGCCGGGAGAGACGTACCTGCGCGCGGAGCTGATCGTGAAGGCCGCGGCCGACGCGGGCGCCGACGCCGTGCACCCGGGCTACGGGTTCCTGTCGGAGAACGCCGCGTTCGCGCGGGCCGTGCTCGACGCCGGGCTCACGTGGGTCGGCCCGCCGCCCGCCGCGATCGAGACGATGGGCTCCAAAGTGGAGTCGAAGCGGATCATGGCCGCCGCCGGTGTGCCGGTGCTGTCCGAACTGGACCCCAGTCAAGTCGGCGACGCCGATCTGCCGTTGCTGGTCAAGGCTTCCGCAGGCGGCGGCGGTCGCGGTATGCGGGTGGTCCGGGAGGTGAGTGAGCTCGCCGAGGCCGTCGAGAGCGCCCGGGCCGAGGCCGGTTCCGCGTTCGGGGACCCGACGGTGTTCTGCGAGCGTTACCTCGAGACGGGCCGCCACATCGAGGTGCAGGTGCTCGCCGACAGCCACGGCACGGTGTGGGCGGTGGGGGAGCGCGAGTGCTCCATCCAGCGCCGGCACCAGAAGGTGGTGGAGGAAGCGCCGTCGCCGTTCGTCGACGACGCCATGCGCGCGGAGCTGTTCGACGCGGCGCGCAAGGCCGCGTTGGCCATCGACTACGTCGGCGCGGGCACGGTGGAGTTCCTCGCCGGGCCGGACGGTCGGTTCTACTTCCTGGAGATGAACACCCGCCTGCAGGTGGAGCACCCGGTGACCGAGAACGTCACCGGCCTCGACCTCGTGGCGCTGCAGCTTTCCGTGGCCCAGGGCGCGAAGCTGCCGCCGGAACCGCCTGCGCCGCAAGGGTATTCGATCGAGGTCCGCCTCTACGCCGAAGACCCTGCCGCGGGTTGGCAACCGCAGAGCGGCACGCTGCACACCTTCGAGGTGCCCGGCGTCGACCGCGAGTTCACACACGGCGCGGGGCTGCGGCTCGACTCCGGCGTGGAGAGCGGGTCCGTGGTCGGCGTGCACTACGACCCGATGCTCGCCAAGGTCATCACGTGGGCGCCGACGCGCGACGAGGCCGCCCGCCGGCTCGCCACCGCGCTGGCCGGGGCGAAGATCCACGGCGTGGTCACCAACCGCGACCTGCTCGTGAACATCCTGCGCCACGACGCTTTCCTCGCGGGCGAGACCGACACGGCGTTCTTCGACCGCCACGGCCTCGGCACGCTCGCGAAGCCGCTGGTCAGCGGTGACGGGGAAAAGCTCTCCGCGCTCGCCGCCGCACTGGCCGGCGCCGCGGGCAACCGCGCGGCCGCGACCACCCTGGGCCGCCTGCCCAGTGGCTGGCGCAACGTGCGTTCGGTGGGGCAACGCAAGGTTTTCACGCGCGGGGACACGACCCACGAGGTCCTGTACTCGCTCACCCGGGACGGCCTGCGGGCCGAGGGGCACGACGACGTGCGGCTGGTCTCGGCGGAGCCGGGCCGGGTAGTGCTCGACGTGGCGGGTGTGCGACGCACGTTCACCGTCGCGCGGCACGGCGAAAAGTCCTTTGTCGACTCCGCGCTCGGCTCGGTGGCGTTCACGGCGGAGCCGCGGTTCGCGGACCCGTCGGCGGCGCTGGCGGCGGGCTCGCTCGTCGCGCCGATGCCGGGCACGATCGTGCGGCTGGCGGTGGGCGTGGGCGACGCCGTGGCGGCGGGGGATCCGCTGCTGTGGCTGGAGGCGATGAAGATGGAACACCGGATCGCGGCCCCCGCCGACGGCGTGGTCACCGAGCTGCCGGTGAAGGTCGGGTTGCAGGTCGAGGTCGGCACGATTCTGGCTGTGGTGGGAGAAGCTGTGGTGGGAGAACGAGCATGAACGCGATGAACTTCGTCGAGCCCGAGGAGCGCGTGGCGCTGCGCAAGGCGGCTTCGGAACTGGCGCGCAAGTACGGGCACGAGTACTACTCGAAGAAGGCCCGCTCGGGCGAGAAGACCGTCGAGCTGTGGGACGAGGCCGGCCGGCTCGGTTACCTCGGCGTGAACCTGCCCGAGGAGTACGGCGGCGGCGGTGCGGGCATCGCCGACCTCGCCGCGGTGCTGGAGGAGTTCGCGGCCGCGGGTTCGCCGTTGCTGCTGATGGTCGTCTCTCCGGCGATCTGCGGCACGGTGATCTCGCGCTTCGGCACGGACGAGCAGAAGAAGCAGTGGCTGCCGGGAATTTCCGACGGCAGCAAAAAGATGGTCTTCGCCATCACCGAGCCCGACGCCGGGTCCAACTCGCACAAGATCACCACCACCGCGCGCCGCGACGGCAGTGATTGGGTCCTGAGCGGACGGAAGGTGTTCATCTCCGGCGTCGACGAGGCCGACGCGGTGCTCGTGGTCGGGCGCACGGAGGACGCGAAGTCGGGCCGCCTCAAGCCCGCGCTCTACATCGTGCCCACCGACACCCCGGGCTTCGAGTTCAAGCAGATCGAGATGGATCTGGTCTCGCCGGAGAAGCAGTTCGGCCTGTTCCTCGACGACGTCCACCTGCCGGCCGAAGCGCTGGTGGGGGAGGAGGGCGCGGCGATCGCGCAGCTGTTCGCGGGCCTGAACCCCGAACGCATCATGGGCGCGTCGTTCTCGCTCGGCACCGCTCGCTACGCGCTCGACAAAGCCGTAGCGTACGCCAACGAGCGCCAGGTGTGGGGCGCGCCGATCGGCTCTCACCAGGGGCTGGCGCACCCGCTGGCGCAGATCAAGATCGAGCTGGAGCTGGCGAAGCTGATGACGCAGAAGGCGGCTTCCCTCTACGACTCCGGGGACGACTTCGCGTCGGGCGAGTCGGCCAACATGGCCAAGTACGCCGCCGCGGAGGCCGCGATCCACGCCGTGGACCAGGCCGTGCAGACGCACGGCGGCAACGGGCTCGCGACCGAGTACGGCCTCGGCACGCTCGTGACCGCGGTGCGGCTCGGGCGGATCGCGCCGGTGAGCCGCGAGATGGTGCTCAACTTCGTCGGGCAGCACACCCTCGGGCTGCCGAAGTCCTATTAGGAGTGAGTGTGTCTGAGAAGACTGAGAGGTCTCTGGCGGGCCGCACGATCATCATGTCCGGCGGCAGCCGCGGCATCGGCGAGGCGATCGCCCTGCGCGCGGCCGCCGACGGCGCGAACGTGGCTCTGCTGGCCAAGACCGCCGAACCGCACCCGAAGCTGCCCGGCACGATCTACACCGCGGCCGAGGCCATCGAGAAGGCCGGCGGCAAGGCGCTGCCCATCCTCGGCGACGTCCGCGACGACGAGGGCGTGGCCGCCGCGGTGGCGAAGACCGTCGAGCAGTTCGGCGGCATCGACGTCGTGGTGAACAACGCGAGCGCGATCGACCTCACGCCCACCGAGCAGGTGAGCATGAAACGCTACGACCTGATGCAGGACATCAACGCGCGCGGCACTTTCCTGCTGTCCAAGCTGGCCATCCCGCACCTGCGCAAGTCGGCCAACCCGCACGTGCTCACGCTGTCGCCGCCGATCAGCCTCGACGAGAAGTGGTTCACGGCCGGGCACCTCGCGTACAGCATCGCGAAGTACTCGATGAGCCTCGTGACCGTCGGGCTCGCGGCGGAGCTGAGGAAGGACGGCATCGCGGCGAACTCGCTGTGGCCGCGCACCACGATCGACACCGCGGCGATCCGCAACGTCGTGGGCGCGGAGCTGGCCGACCGCAGCCGCACGCCGGAGATCATGGCCGACGCCGCGTACGCGATCCTCACCCGGCCCAGCCGCTCGACGACCGGCAACTTCTTCCTGGACGATGAGGTGCTCGCGGCCGAGGGCGTCACTGATCTGTCGAAGTACCGGATCGGGTCGTCGGAAGCGGACCTGCAGCTCGACTTCTGGGTCGATCCGGCCTGATGCTCCGGGAACCGCAGCAGGAGCGCAGCCGCACCACTCGCCGGCGGCTGATCGAGGCCGCGATGGACTGCATCGGCGAGCGGGGCTGGCACGGCGTCACGGTGGCCGTGATCGCCGAACGCGCCGGCGTGTCGCGCGGCGCCGCGCAGCACCACTTCCCGACGCGCGAGGACCTCGTCGCGGCGGCCGTGGAGCTGCTCGGCGAGTCGCAGATCACCGAGCTGCGGACGAAGGCCGACAGCCTGCCGACGGGCGCGTCGCGGATCTTCGGGGTGGTGGAGATGGTGCTCAACCTCTACACCGGACCCCTGTTCCGTGCCGCGCTGCAGCTGTGGGCCGTGGCCTCCAGCGACGAACAGCTGAGGTCGACGCTGGTGCCGCTCGAGGCGCGCGTCGGCCGCGAGGCGCACCGCGTGACGGTGGAGCTGCTGGGCGTCGACGAGGCGAAGCCAGGGGTCCGCGAGCTGGTCCAGGCCACCCTGGACCTGGCCCGCGGCCTCGGCCTCGCCAACCTGCTGACCGACGACACCCGCCGCCGGCGCCAGATCGTGCGGGAGTGGGCCCACACTCTGGAGACGCGACTGTCCGGAACCGGCGAGGCCTAGTGAACGTCACAACTTCGGCCTAATACGATGTGGTTGTTAACACATTCGGCCCAACGGACGATGACTCCGAGTAAGTGGCTCCACCAGGAAGAAGGTCGGTACCGGTGTCCGGTTCAGAAGACGCGGCAGTCGAGCTGACGCACCGCGCGATGGCGATGCTCAGGGCGGTCGCCGCCCACCGCGCGGAGATGACCACGAGCAGCGAGCCCGACCTCTTCATCGACGGTTTCGCTTGCTGCGACCAGATGACCGCCCACAACCTCGCACACGGCGGCTACATCCGCCCCGCCGTGCAGGACGCCGCGGGCCGCGTGCCCGCCGAGCTGACCGAGGCCGGGCACGCCGCGCTGGAGATCACCGTCGCCGCCTGAGTCGACCACGCGGTCTCGCGAACGGGTGAAGGTTTCGCTTGCCCGTTCGGGTGACCCTTCGGCTCGGGTCGGTGCCCCTGGCCTGGGGTCGGGCTTGAGTGTGAGTGGTCCGGTCGTGACCCTCGCACGGTGAGGTTCAACCACCGCGCCGCCAGCCGCAGTTGCTCGCGGATTTCGCGCGTGACCAGCCGGTTCTTGCACCGGTTCCGGGGCGCATATCGCTGGTCCGGTCGGGCCCTCGGGTAGCGAGGTCGAACCACGCCGCCTCGGCTACGTGCGGGCTTGCCTCGCGAATCGGCTTCACACCGCGCGCTGGTGGTCCAGGCCCCTGCCCTCGGCCGATGAGGTCGGACCACCTCGCCCGCGGTAGGACTCCGCCGTCAGAGCTGCGAGCGGATCTCGCCCGCTCGCGCCGTCACGGTGTCGAGGACGCGTTTCGCCGCCTCCAGGTCCTCAGGGGCGATGCCCGCGAACAGTCGATCGCCGGCCGCGGTCGAGTCCGCCGTCAGGCGTTCGACCAGGTCCCGCGTTGCCGGGGTGACGTCGACGACGTCCCCACTGGTCAGCCGACCCGCCGACACGAGCCGGTCCACCACCGAGCGCACCACCTCGGCGGGCGCGACGGCCGTCGCCGCGATGGTCTCCACCAAGGTGTCGGCGGGCTGGGCGCCATTGGCCACCGTCCGCAGGACCACGTATTCGGTGAAGTCCAGACCTTCGCGGTCCAGTAGCGCGGTGAGCAGGGAACGAGACGCCGCGGCGGCCAGGTTCAGGTCGCGGCCGCCGACGGCACGGGCTGTGGTCATGGTCTTCTCGCTTCCGGTGGGGTCCTCACCCAGCAGCGTCTGCAGGGTGTGTCGGAACCGGCGGGTCCGCGCGCTGCGGGAGCCGCCGAGGTCCGCCGTGAGCTCCTCGTGCAGGTCGCGCACGAGGGCGATCGCCTCGGTGATCACCTCGTGGCCCCGGGCGGTGAGGTCGAGCCGCACCGCGCGCGGGTCGTCCGGGTCCGGGGGACGGGTGACGAGGCCGGCCTGTTCGAGCGCCCGCGCCAGCTTCGACACGTGCAGCGCCTCGAGTCCCGTGTGGTCGGCCAGTTCGCGCTGGCTCGGCCGGACCCCGCGCACCACGAGGCCGGTGAGCGTCGCCAGCAGCGAGTACTGGGCGTGGGTCAGGCCGAGCGGCTTCACGGTCCGGTCGACGGCCGCCCGCCACTTCATGGACAGCCGCCACACGAGGTGACCGGTGGTCGGGTTCTCGAGGCGCATGAAAGATAATGTACATGGATACTATGTCCATGGCTACTATCGACCGGAAGAAACGGGGATCCCGAAACCAAGGGATCCCCGTCTTCAGGCAGCTCAGCCCTGGTACCCGGCCACGATCTTCGTGAACGCGTACTTCTCCTGGTCGATGCCGCTGCACTCGCCGCCGCCGCTGCAATCGCGGTTGGTGGCCCAGAACGTGAAGCGGCCGAGGTGGTGGCTCGAGGCGTAGTCGCGGATCGAGGTGAAGTTCGCGACGGACATGTTCTCGCCGGCGTTGTCGGTCTTGCCGTTCATCGACGACAGGCCGCTGTGCCGGTAGGCCTCGTCGTCGCTCCAGCCGAAAGCGGACTTCAGCTGGTCCTTCAAGCCGTCGACGGCCGACTTCGTCATCGCGGCCATGTCGCCGCCGTCGGAGAAGTCGAAGGGCATGACCGACCAGACGTCGACGTTCGCGCCGATCGCCTTGGCCTGCGTGATGAGGCGGCTGCCCCACTCGGTCGGGCCCTGCGGGCTCGTGCCCATCGTGATGACGACGCGCACGCCCGGGTTCTTCTGCTTGGTGATCTTCACGGCGTTCAGGATCCGGTCCTGCACCGTCGCGTTCTCGAACTCGTCGGTGTTCTCGATGTCGAGGTCGATCGCCTTGAGCTGATAGGCGTCGATCACCTTCTGGTACGCGCCGGCCAGGTCTTCCGGCGACCCGCACTGCGAGCCGAGCTTGGTGCCCGACCAGCCGCCGAACGACGGGATCACGTCGCCGCCGGCCGAGCGGATCTTCTGGATCAGGGCGGCATCCGAACCGTTCAGGTCGCGGTTGCCGTCCCACTTCGGGTTGCAGCCGCCGTCGGACAGCATGAAGGCCAGCGTGAACGCCTTCACGCCGGTGGCCGACATGGCCGCGGCGGGGTCGGTCTGCCCGCCCCATTGGTACAGGTACGGCGAAGCGAGCACGGGGTCCGGCGCGGCCAGCGCCGACGGGGCGAGGCCGAGGGTGGTGGCCAGCGCGGCGCCCGCGGTGAGCGCGACGGTGGCCAGACGGCGCAGGGGTTTCATTGGTCCTCCAACGTGGGACGCACGCGTGAGCGCGCTTGTGTGGAGCACCTCCGATGCTTGATGCGGCGGTATCAACTCAGAGGAGCACTCGGCAGGGATGTGTGCCCCGCCACAATGGACTAGACCATTGACAAGTGTCAAGGTTCCGGCTCGGAAAGAAAAAAACCCACTGTCTTTGGCCCCGGCTCCGCCGGGGCGATCTCGCGCTGGGGTCGGCTCCAACGAATCGGCGAGCCCGCGGCGATCGGTCGCCACGGGCTCGCTCGGTGGTGCTGGAGAGACGGGTCAGGACTGGGCGTAGCAACGCTCGAGCTCGTCGAGCCGGTAGAAGTGGCTGCCGCGGTGCACCGGCGCGCAGCTCGCCTTGAACGCGGTCTGCTTCTCGTTGTAGAGCATGCGCACGAGGTAGCTGTGACCGTCGGTGTAGAGGTCCCACTGGATGTTCGCCGCCATCGGCGCCACCTGCGCGCCGCGGAACGGGTTGTTCGCGTAGGTGAACAGCTTGCTCTCGGGCTGCTGCTTCGTGGCGCCGGGCAGGCCGAGCAGCGACGCCAGGGGGAAGATCTCCTCGGCGTGGGTGAAGCGCAGTTCGGCATCGCGCGTGGTGGTGCCGGCGCGCTTGGCGTCGAGCTGGGCGAACATGTCGCCGAGCAGGCCGCCGGCCATCTTGTACGTGATGTCGCTGCCGGAGAACGCGGGACCGTTCTCGTAGAACGAAGTCACGTCGTCGAGGTAGCCGAACCACGAGGCCTCGTCGAGCGTGATGTAGCGGTCGAAGTGCCAGTGGCCCTCGCCCGCGAGGTCCACGGTGACCTGGTCCATCGAGTACAAGGCGTCGGCCGCGGCGACCTCGTCCTTGAACTCGGCGTGCTTCCCGGCCGCGATCTCGTCCACGAACTTCTTCGAGAAGCTGCGCTGCAGCACCGAACGCGCCACGGCGTGCGTGTGCGGCTGGTCCGTCGCGGCCTTCTCGGCGGCGGCGACGCGCGGGTCGTTGTCGACGTAGTCGTTGTACTCGACGTTCGACTTGTGGAAGTACAACAGGGCGTCGTCGGTGCGGGTGGCTGTGGTCGCCAAGCCGGGCTTCGCCGCCTTCAGGCCGGCGACGAACTCGTTGGCACTGTCCACCGTGCGCTGCTGGCTCGACGCGACGACGTCGATCTTCGGCGTCGTTCCCTTTGCCGCGTCGGCGAAGAGCGACGGCAGCCGTCGCACCATGCGCTGCGCTGTGGTGCGCATCTCGTCGCGGCCAACCTGGGTGAGCAGGCCGTAGCCGTCACGGGCGTTGGCGGCGAGCAGCGCCTGCACGTCCGGGCCGAGCTGCTTGCCGACGCCGGTCAGCGCGCCCTCGGACTTCGCGGTGTTCCACAGCGCCAGCAAGGCGTCGCCGTCGTCGCTGTCGGACAGCGTACGCGCGCCGTGGCGCGAGACGTTCTCGGTGAACACCGGGCGGAACGACGAAGGCAGCCGCTCGTAGGAGTACAGGTTGCCCTGCGGCTCGTAGGCGGTCTTGGTGGTGAACGCGTCCTGGTTCGCGTTCCCCTCGTGCGCCTGCGCCGGCAGGGCGAACAGCCCCGACAGGGCCAATGCGGCCCCGCCGATTCCGGCCACAACACGTCTCATCGAGCTACCCCGCTGTCTGGTCTGGGTGAAAGGACGGCTCAGTAGACACGCCGGTCGTGACGCGGTTCGGGACAGCGGGTATCGCGCCGGTGAATTCCCGGGGTTCCGGTGAGCGGGAAACGCGGTGGTGGGGCGCGCCGTTGCCGTCGGTCCCGGCGGCGACGTTCGTATCGGTGAATGTGTCGGCCGAGGCGATCGCGCCGGCGGCCACGATGCGGCGAATGGTGTTCATGGAAGCTCTTCTTCTCGTCGGTCCGAAACCGTGATCGGCTTCGATCGGACGGTTTTCCGAGCACCCCGCCGGCTGACCACCGCGGCCCGGTGATCACTCTCACCGCGTCCGGGACCCATCCGCGCGGCATCGCGGCTCTGAAGCACCTGCCCACTTAAGGAGGTGCCGCAACCGCGGTGAACCGGCTATTTTGCCGAAATGGTGGGGGATCCGGCGACGGCCGGAGGGGGTCGCCGGCGCCGGTTTCCTGTCGCTGTGGCGAACTGGGAGCTGTGGCGCGTGCGCACCCGCGCGCTGGCGGCGTTCGTGGTGTGCGTGGATGTGGTGGCGCTGGCCGCGACCATCGCCGTGGCGGTGCTGGTTCCCTTGCCGCTCACGGGTTCCGCGCGGTTCGCCGTGCTGGTCGCGGGGCTGTTGGTGAGCGCGGAACTGAGCCGCTCGGCCGAACGCGGACGCGGGGAAACGTTGCTGGGCCCGGGTTTCGGCACGCCGTGGGTGTTCGCCGGCGCGGTGGTGCTGCCGCCGGTGCCCGCCGTGGTGCTCGCGGTGGTCTCGGGCGCGCACCGGTGGCTGCGCGTGCGGCGGCGCGCGCCGTACCGGCAGGTGTTCGAGGTGGCCGCGACGGCGCTGGCCGTGCTGCTCGTCGGCCGGTTCCTCGCCGTGACGGTGCCCGTCCCGCCGAGCTCGCTGGGCGATGTCCGCTTGATGGGACTGCTAGTGGTCGCGGCCGTCGTGTTCACGCTCGTCGACGCGGCGCTGACCGGGGTTGTGCGGGGCTACCGGCAGGGTGTGGCGGGGCTGCTGTTCGACGTCGCGATGGTCGGATTGGGTATCGCACTCGCCTGGGCCGTGGTGGATTCGCCGCTCGTCGTGCCACTGCTCGCCGCGGCGCTCGTGGTGCTGCACCGCGGCGGCGTCGGCGCCACCTCGCGCGCCGAGCCGACGGCGGACGCGGGCACCGGCGCCCTCACAGCTTCCGCCTGGTGGGACGCCGTCCGTGTGCAGCCGGCCCCGGCGTACTCCGTGCTGGTGCTCGACCTCGACCGGTTCGGCGACGTCAACGCCCGCCACGGCCGCCGCGTCGGCGATGCCGTGCTGCGGGCCATCGCCGACGCGTTGCGCGACGAAGTCCGCTCCGCCGACCTCGTGGGGCGCTCCGGTGGTGGCGAGTTCGCCGTGTTCCTCCCCGGCACCAAGCCGTTCGACGCGCTCGCCATCGCCGAACGCATCCGCTTGCGAGTCGCCTCGACAGCCGTCGCGTTGAAGGCGCCCTACGGCAGCCCGCAGTTCGCGTGGGCGACCGTGTCCGTCGGCGTCGCCTCCCGTTCCACTGACGCCGACACGGCGGACGCGGTCTTCGCGGCCGCTGTGAAAGCCGTGCGGCGCGCGAAAGCCGGCGGTCGCAACCGGACCGTGTGTGCCGGTGCTTCGGAAGCGCAGTAGGTCAGTCCGAAGTGGACGGGACGCCGATGTCCTCGAACCACAGCTGCGGCCGAGTCTCGATGAACTCCTCCATCAGCGCCGTGCACGCGGGGTCGTCGAGGACGTCGATGCGCACGCCGTGCTCGGCGAGCCAGTCGTGGCCGCCGGAGAAGGTCTTGGCTTCGCCGATGATCACCCGCGGGATGCCGAACTGGCGCACGAGGCCGCTGCAGTACCAGCACGGCGAGAGCGTGGTGACCATGATCGTGTCGCGGTAGTGGGGGCGGCGCCCGGCGTTGCGGAACGCCGTGGTCTCCGCGTGCAGCGACGGGTCGCCGTCCTGCACCCGGCGGTTGTGGCCGCGGCCGAGGAGCTTGCCGGAGTGGTCGAAGAGGGCCGCGCCGATCGGCACGCCGCCCTCGGCCTTCCCGAGCTCGGCCTCCTCACGGGCGACGGCGAGCAACGCGTGCGGATCGATCTGCATGGCCCACACTTCACCGGCCCCGCTCGCGGAAGGCAAGTCCACGGACATCGAGGACAGATCCTGTCCGCGATGTCTGGCAGAGTGGCCCGCATGTACGGAACCTCGGAGCGGCTGCTGCGCCTGTTGTCCCTGCTGCAGGCCCGCCGCGACTGGCCGGGGCCGGACCTGGCCGACCGGCTCGGCGTCGACGTGCGCACGGTCCGCCGCGACGTCGAGCGCCTGCGTGGCCTCGGTTACCCGGTGCACGCGACGCCGGGGGTCGCGGGTGGCTACCGGCTGGGGGCCGGCGCCGCGCTGCCACCGTTGCTGCTGGACGACGACGAGGCCGTGGCCGTCGCGGTCGGGCTGCGGACGGCGGCGAACGGCACGGTGTCGGGCATCGAGGAGACGTCGGTGCGGGCGCTGGCCAAGCTCGAGCAGGTGCTGCCCGCGCGGCTGCGCCACCGCGTGAGCGCCATGGGCTCGGCGATGCTGCAGCTCGGTGGCGGGGGACCGGTCATCGACGCCGAGGTGCTCACCGTGATCGCGTCGGCCTGCCGCGACCACGAGCGGGTGCGCTTCACCTACGCCAACCACACCGGCCAGGTCACCGAACGCGACGTCGAGCCCCTGCGCCTGGTCCACACGGGTCGTCGCTGGTACCTCGTCGCCTACGACCTGGGCCGCGACGGCTGGCGTACGTTCCGCGTCGACCGCATCGAAGGTGTGCCGGCGCCCGGGTTCCGCTTCACGCCGCGCGAACCGCCCGCGGAAGACCTCGCCGCGTACGTGTCGCAGGCGATCTCTTCGGCGCCGTACGCACACCAGATGTCCCTGCTCGTGTCGGTGCCTGCGGAGGTGCTCGCGGCCCGCGTGCCGCCGACCGCCGGCACCGTCGAGCACGTGGACGAGCACACGTGCCGGCTGCGCACCGGCGCGACCGACCTCGCCGCGGCGCCGTTCTACCTCGCGCAGTGGGACTACGACTTCGTCGTGGAAGACGCGCCGCCCGGCCTGCTCGACCGGCTGGCGCGCATCGCGGAACGCTTCGCCTCGGCGGCGGCGCGCAGCTGAGCCGGTCGAGGGGTCAGGCTGTTCGCGTGCCGAGCATCCGCAGCACCAGCTCGCTGTACTCCTTGCCAAGCGCGGCCGGCGTCTGGCGCGTGCGCTCGCTGTACCAGCGGGCCACGTCGACACCCAGCGACAGCACCGCGCGCGCCGCCGTATGCGAATCGGTCACGGAGAACGCACCGGACTCGGCGCCCGCGGCGATCACGTCGCGCACGATGCGCTCGATGCGCCGCCGCAGCTCCGTGACGACCTCGAACTCCTTCTCCGGCAGTGCGTTGAGCTCGTACTGCACCACCCGCGCCACGGTGTGGCGCCGCGCGTGCCAGGCCACGAAGTCCTCGACCACGAGCCGGATGCGCTCGACCGGGTCCTCGGCCTTCTCCAGGGCGTTCTCCACCAGGGCCAGCGTCTGCTCGTGGCCGCTGCGGCTGATCTCGAACAGCAGCGCCGCCTTCGACGGGAAGTGCACGTACAACGCGGCGGGGCTCATTCCCGCGGCGCTGGCGATGTCCCGCGTGGTCGTGGCGTGGTACCCGCGCTTCGCGAAGGACTCCACCCCGGCCAGCATCAGCCGGCGCGCGGTCTCGGGCTGCACGTCGGGCCACAGCTCGGCCGAGAGCGAAGTCGTCATCCGGCGATCCTCCCAGATCTGCTGCCGCGCCCGGCGGGCGTGAACCGTCCACCCAGTCTAAGCGGTTGCTTTGTGCAGGGATCCGGTGACTATTCCCCGATTCTGGGATGCCGTACCTGAAACCCCTGGCGGACATCAAGGTCCAGACCCGCGGAAGGCAGCTGGTTTTCGTGCTGGTCAGCCGCGTCCTGTCGTCCGGAGGTACGGGCTCCGGGCCGGTGGGCAAGGCGTGACCCTTCTCGTGCAGCCGAACCGTGGAGTTCGTGTGGTTGAGATCGACAGGACGCAGGACACAGGGCGAGGGCCCCGCCGCGGCGGCAGGCCGTCTCGGTGTCGAGGCGGATCAAGAGCGTATCGAGGTGGGGTCGTCTCCGGTCGTGGACGCGACCTGGTTGATATCGGAGCTGTTGATACGACAATTCGCGGCGAAGGCTCTGATGACGGCGAGGCTTCTTGACGTTTGCGGCCGGATTTTCGTTTGGTTCGATAATCCTTGGCCTGGTCGAGGCGTAGCACCGCGGTAGCTCGCCAGGGGCGGGCTCGCCGCCTCACGTCCCTGTCCGTGCGGCAGGCCGTAAGCCCGGCGCCCGGTTCGTCGCCGGAGTGACGCCCTACCAAGGTTTCGGCTTGATCGGTGTGTGAGATTGCCTGCCGCAACGCGGATCGTGGTTCGATCACGGATCGTGGTGTGTTTAGGTGGGCGTCCCCGCCGATGGAGTGAAGCATGCCCGAACCGGTTGATCTATTGAACGATGACGCCGCAGACACGGCAGCGGATTCGCCGGTGTTCGTGGACGCGACGGGGCGGCGGCGGAAGATCTTCCGCCGAGTGGCCGTCGGCGGAGGGGTTCTGACGATCGGGTACGTCGCGGTTCTGGTCGCCGCGTTGCTGGGTGCCCCGGTTCCGGCGCCGCTGCTCGTCCCGATCACGCAGCTCGGCCCCGGGCACACCGACGTCGCGACCACGCCCGCGGATCCGCCGGAGCAGAGCACCACGACCGACGCCTCGCCGGCACCGGAATCCAGGGCCGACTCCACCCCTGGCCGTGGCGGCGCCGGTCCGGTCGACACCGGCGGGGTGCCCTCGGCCACCACCGGGCAGCCGCCCGCCGAGACGGTTTCAGGCCCCGACCACCGCAATACCCACGCCCCGGACACACCACCGGGTCAGGCTGACCACAGCAAGAAGCCGCGGCCCTGATGGCCACCGGCCGCCACCGGCCGCGGAGAGGCGCTCCGGCCCCACGCGCGCACTGGTTCCTGCTGATCGTGGTGCTGGCCGCCGTCGTCGGCCTGCTCGCGCTGCACGCCGTGGTTCTGGGGGAGTTCCACAGCGACGAGACCGCGCCCCAGATGACCTCGTCAGGCGTGCCCGACGAGGTGCGCACCGGCGGCTCCCTGATCGATGACCGCAACGGCTCGCCGGACGTGCGGCGCCCGCCGGACAAGACGCTGGCCCTGACCTTCGACGACGGACCCGACCCGACCTGGACTCCGGCGGTCCTCGCCGTTCTCGACCGCTATCACGTCAAGGCCACGTTCTTCGTCACCGGCGGGCACGCGGCCGAGTACCCGGGGCTGGTGCGCGACATCGCGGCTCACGGTCACGACATCGGCAACCACACGGCCACCCACGTCGATCTCCGTTCGGCCAGCGACCTGCGTACGCAGCTCGAGCTGCGCTTCACCGATCTCGCCGTGGCCGGTGCGGCCGGGAAGTCCCCGGCGTTGGTCCGTCCGCCGTACTCCGCCACGCCCGCTTCGATCGACAACCCGGCCTGGGCGTCGATCCAGCGGATCGGCGCCGACGGCAAGATCGCTGTGCTCTCCGACACGGACTCCGAAGACTGGCAGCGGCCCGGGATCGCTTCGATCGTCGCGAACTCGACCCCGAAGGACGATCGGGGAACCGTCCTGCTCATGCACGACGCGGGCGGTGATCGTTCGCAGACCGTCGCCGCGCTCGACCGGCTGATCCCGGAGCTGCAGGCCAAGGGGTGGCGGCTGGGTCCGGTGAGCGCCGCGGTCGGTCTCGGCTCGGCCGGGGCTCCCGCCGGTTTCGGCCAGCGAGCGGCCGGCTGGCTGCTGATCGGCGCGGTGCAGGCCAGCGGCGTGGTCGCGAGTGCGCTGACCGTGCTGCTGATCGTCGCCGGTGTGCTCGCCGGGCTGCGCACCTTGGTCACGCTGATCACCACCGCGATGCACGTCCGGCGGCGCCGGTCGAGGAGGCTCGGCGCCGTCACCGCACCGGTGACCGTCATCGTCCCCGCCTACAACGAGCGGGCCGGGATCGAGGCCACGATCCGCTCGGTCCTCGCCTCCGACCACCGCGTCGCGCTGATCGTCGTCGACGACGGGTCGACCGACGGCACCGCCGAACTCGTCGAGAAGTACGTCGGCCGGCGCGTCCGGCTGATCCGCCAGGCGAACGCGGGGAAGGCCGCGGCGCTCAACGCCGGCATCGCCGCGGCGAGCACGGACCTCGTGGTGCTCGTCGACGGAGACACGGTGCTGGAACCCGGCACCGTGCGCACCTTGGTCCAGCACTTCGCCGACCCCGGGATCGGGGCGGTGTCCGGCAACGCGAAGGTCGGCAACCGCCGCGGCCTGCTCGGGCAGTGGCAGCACATCGAGTACGTCATCGGGTTCAACCTCGACCGCCGGCTCTACGACGTGCTGCAGTGCATGCCGACCGTGCCGGGCGCGATCGGGGCCTTCCGCCGGTCCGCGGTGCTGCGGCTCGGCGGCATTCCCGTCGACACGCTGGCCGAGGACACGGATCTGACCATGGCCATGGAACGCGCCGGCTGGCGGGTCGTCTACGAGCAGGAGGCGCGGGCCTGGACCGAGGCGCCGACGACGCTCGGGCAGCTGTGGAAGCAGCGGTACCGGTGGTGCTACGGGACGCTGCAGGCGGTGTGGAAGCACCGCCGTGCCGTGCTCGAACGCGGTGCTGCCGGCCGCCTGGGCCGGCGTGGCCTGCCGTACCTGCTGCTGTTCCAGGTGCTGCTCCCGGTGCTGGCGCCTCTCGTGGACGCCGCCGCGCTCTTCGCGATCCTCACCAGCGACGGGCTCGCCGTCGGCGCGTACTGGCTGGTTTTCCTGGCGCTGCAAGCGATACCCGCGGGGATCGCGTTCCGGCTCGACGGTGAGCGCCTGCGTTCGCTGTTGCTGCTTCCCCTTCAGCAGTTCGTGTACCGGCAGCTGATGTACCTCGTCGTCGTGCAGTCCGTGGTGACCGCGCTCGCCGGGGCGCAGCTGCCGTGGCAGAAGCTTCAGCGCACCGGCCTCGACGCCGACGCTGCGAACCTGCCCGGCGGCTCGTAGCGGGCACCGCATCGCGGTGGGTCCGGGATCCGTGAGCTTCGCTCACGGCTCGTCAGCAGGAGGCCCCACCCCTGCGCCGTGATCGTCTCAGTGCGCACGTCGAAGGAGCCCCCGCCGCCGGCCATCAGTGAACTCCGGTCCCGGGTGCGGCCTGGTGATCGAGCAACCGCGTCTCGAGGCCGGCTCAGTTGCGGGACAGGTCGTCGGTCGCGTGGCGGCTCTGGTGTGCCGCAGGAACCCGGCGAGCAGCTCGGGTTCGGCCTCGCTGTAGTCCGCGAGGATCTCGGCCATCGCCGTGTTCCTCCCGGCGTGGAGCCGGAACAGCTCCCGTTGCGCCCGCGCACGATCCAGCCGCCGTGCGCCGTCCGCCGACCTGGTGGTGGAACAGCGACAGCTGGGTGCGCAGCTCGCGCAACGACTCCTTGACGGCCAACGTCGAACGCCGCCGGCGATGGGCCTGGCGCGGATGACCGGATAGTACGTAACTCATATGATATGATAATCGTATGGCACGAACTCAGGCTCGGGGATGCCCGTCATGAGACTCACGCTCTTCGCCGCGACCGGGGGTACCGGCGGCCACGTGCTCGACCGAGCCGTGGCCGCCGGTCACGACGTCACCGCCGTCGTCCGCGACCCCGGCGCGCTCCGCGCATCTGTGCGCACCGTCGTCGCGGACCTGAACGACCCCGACCCGGCAGTCCTCGAGGCGGCCGTGGCGGGCGCGGACGCCGTGCTTTCCGGGCTGGGGCCGCGCAAGGCGGCCGAGTACGGCATCGTCTCGCGCGGCACGCGCGCCATCGTCACGGCAATGCGGGCGGCGCGCGTGCGCCGGCTCGTCGTCGTCAGCGTCGCGGGGGTGCTCGCGCTGCCGACACCCGCACGGCCGCACCCGCCGGGCGACCCCGGCGTGGGGGTCTTTGTGCGGACCGTGCTGAGCCCCCTCGCGCGGCTGCGCCTGGGCCGGCACTACGCCGACGTGGCGCGGATGGAGGACGACCTGCGCGCCAGCGGGCCCGACTGGACGTCGGTGCAGCTGCCGGTGCTCACCAATCGGCCGCCCACCGGGCACTACCGGACGTCCTGCGAGCAGAGCGTCCCGCGCGGCTACCGCATCGCACGGGCCGATGCCGCCCACTTCGTGCTCGCGTGCCTCGGGATGCCCGAGACCGTGGGGCACTCGATCGCCGTCGCGTACTGACCCTGGAGCGTCCCCGATGTCCACCACTTTCCTCGTCGTGACTCTGATCGCCGTGCTGTGCAACGGTTTCTCCGGCATCGCCGCGTTGCTCCACTTCGGACCCATCCTGCCGGGCATGACCCGCGCCGGGGTGCCGGAGTCCTGGCTGACGTTCCCGATCGGCACGCTCAAGACCGCCGGCGCGGTCGGGTTGCCGGCAGGGGTCCTGGGCGTCCCGCAAGTGGGCCGGGCGGCCGCGATCGGCCTCGTGCTGTTCTTCGTTTGCGCCCTCTACACCCACACCCGCGCACGTGACTACACCGCGCAGTTCGGGCTTGCCGTCGCCTTCCTGCTGCTCAACGTCGCCGCCCTGCTGCTGGGCCTGCAGGCCGCTTGACCCGCGCTGGCCGTGCGGCCGGTCCGACGTCAGGCACCGGCCGGCCTCGCGACGAGCCGGGCCTGCCCGGCCGCGGCAGACACGTCGCTGCACGCGGCCGGAGCGGCCCATCGCCTACGCGGGCTCCTCGTAGCGGATGTCGTACTCGGCGGCGATGGGGTTGATCTTCCGCGGGTCCAGCGCCCCGTCGGTCAGCACCGCCGGGCCGGCTTCGAACAGGTCCTCCAGGTAGCACTCCCAGCCGCCCGGTGACGAGATCTGCAGCAATCGCGGCGGTGGCGACGACACGCGGCGCAGTGCGTGCGGGACCCCGTGCGGCAGCAGGACGAACATGCCTTTCGTCGCGGTGAACACACGGTCGTCGAAGTCGACGCCGAGCTCACCGTCCAGTACGTAGATGCACTCGTCCGCGACGTGGTGCGTGTGCCGCGGGATGTCGCGGGCGAGAACCACCTCCAGCAGCGAGAACCGGCCTTCGGTATCGCTGGTCATGGCCTTCACCGCGAAGGCCGGAGGCAGTGGTACGCGCCCTGGGCGTACCTCGCCGGGTTCGAGCAGAAAAAAACGATCGTCGGGCATGGGTGATACCCTCCATCTGCCAAGAATCGGAACCGGACTCCGACTCCGTATTACTGAGTGTATCCGTGGAGAGAACGCAGTTGTCAAGTTCGCCACCGCGCAAGCCGCGAGCCGACGCCGCGCGTAACCGCGCCCGGATTCTTGCGGTCGCCCGCACCCTGCTTGCCGAGCACGGCAGCGAGGTGCAACTACCCGAAGTAGCTCGCGCTGCCGGAGTCGGCACCGGCACGGTGTATCGCCATTTCCCCACCCAGCGTGACCTCGTCGAGGCCGCGGCCGAACTGCGCTTCGCCGAGATCGAGGAGTTCGCCCGCACCCGATGCCTGCGCGCCGAACCAGGACACGCGCTGGCCGGCTACCTCCACCACGTCGGCGAGGTGCTGGCCGCCGACCGCGGACTCTCCGAGTCGATCGAGGGCGCGCGGCAGTCGGCGAGCAGTGAACCGCGAGGCGAGACCCGCGCCCAACTCGAAACCGTCGTCGGTGAGCTCATCGAGCGCGACCGGGGGGCCGGCACGCTCCGCGACGACTGCACGGTCGCGGACGTGTACATGATCGTCGGGTCGGTCTCGGCGACCATCCGCAGCGAAGCCGGCGACTGGCGGCGCTTGCTCGAGATCGTGCTCGACGGGCTGCGCCCACCGACCGGCGCGCGCTGAGCAAACGCCTCAGCCGGCGGCCAGTTCATCGGCGGCGTCGCACACGACCGAGCACGATCCCGGCACCGTGCAGCTCATCTTGGCCAACGCGACCTACCTCAGCGGGCGGATCGCCGACGCCCACGCCCGATTTCGGTTCTTGCCAAGGCTGCGGCCTGTCGCGGTGGTCAGCTGCTGCTTTCGCGGACTTGGAGGGTCGGGGTGAGGCGGGCGGACTCGGCGGGTTCGCCGTGCATGACGGCGTGCAGGAGACGCACGGCGGCCTGGCCGATCTCGAACATCGGGGAGCGCACAGAGGACAGCGGGATCGGCAGCTCGGCGGCCAGCGAGGTGTCGTTGAACCCGACGACCGCGCAGTCGCGGCCCACGGTGAGGCCGTGGGAGCGCAGCGCGCCCATCGCGCCGATCGCGGCGAAGTCGTTGACCGCGAACAACGCCGACGGGCGGCGGCCCGAGGCGAGGATCTGCTCGGCGGCTTCCCGGCCGCCCTGGGTGTCGAAGCGGGACAGCACGATGTCGTCGGCGGCGATGTCGCCGCCGAGTTCACGCCAGCGGTGGACGAAGCCGGCGGTGCGGTCCACGCCGGTGGTCGCGTAGGCCTCGCCGGCGATCACGCAGACGTCGCGGTGTCCCTTGTCCCACAGGTGTTCGGCGACCAGTTCGCCGCCGCGGGTGTCGTCGCAGGTGGCGGACGGGATCTCGGGGTGGTGGCGGTTCATGAGCACGAACGGCACGGCCCGGCGGCGCAGGTCGGACAGCACCACGTCGACGTCCAGGTGCCGGTCGCCGATGATCAGCCCGTCGACGCGGCGGGCGAGCATCAGCTCGACCTTGCGGCGCTGCTCGTCCACGTCGTCGCGGGAGTTGGTGACGAACGAGGAGTAACCGATGGTCGCCGCTTCGGCTTCGACTCCCTCGTACATCACGGCCAGCACGAGGTCGGACAGCCGTGGCACGACCACGCCGAGCAGCCGCGTGCGGCGCGTGCGCAGGCCGGACGCCTGCGGGTCGGGGGAGTAGCCGAGCTCGGCGGCGAGCTCCCGGATCCGGCGCGCGGTGGCGTCCGACGCCGCGCCGCGTGCCGATTCCGGATCGGAGTGCAGCACACGGGACACGGTCGACGGGTGGATGCCCAGCTGCTGGGCCAGATCCTTCAAGGTCGGCACGTGCTCGACGGCCGCCCCGTCTCCGGCGGCCGTGCCATCGCCTTCCCGCGCAGCCTTCGCCCTGGGCAAGCCCCCACCTCTCCGCGGGGTATTGACCCCGATTCGACGCACACCGTACAGTCCGCAGCCATCGTACCCAATCGTTTGGGTACGCCACGGGCACCGTAACCCAAACGATTGGGTTCGGAAACGACCAGGTAACGACGGAGGTAGAGCGTTCGTGACGACCGGCCGGACGAGGGAACGAGGTGAGCACGTCGTGCTGCTCGCGACCGGCGGCACGATCTCCTCCCGCAGCCGTGCGGAGCTGGACGGCGCCGCCGTCGCCTCGGACGGCGCCGACGACCTGCTGCGCAGCACCGGCGGGCCGCACTCGCTGCCAGTGCGCGTGGTCGACGTGCTGCGGGTCGGTTCGTACATGCTCGACGTGGACGACATGCTGCTAGTCTGCGCCCGGATCCGTGAAGCGCTGGCTGACCCCGCGGTGGTCGGCGTCGTGGTCACGCACGGCACCGACACCATGGAGGAGACGGCGTTCCTCGCCGACCTCGTGCACGCGGACCCGCGCCCGGTGGTGTTCACCGGCGCGCAGCGGGCCGCGGACGCGCCCAACCCGGACGGCCCGGACAACCTGGCCCGCGCCCTGGCCCTTGCGGGCACGCCCGACACCCGCGACCGCGGGGTGCTGGTCTGCTTCGCAGGCGAGGTGTTCGCCGCCCGCGGGGTGCGCAAGTCGGAAACCCTGCTGGCCCACGCGTTCAGCAATCCCGACGAGGGCCGCGACGGCTGGGCCGGCGACCGGCCCGAGCCGCTGCCGCTGCCGGACGGCGGCGCCGGCTGCCGCGTCGACTTGGTGGCGTCCTACCCGGGCGCCGACGCGGCGCACCTGCGCGCGTCGCTGGCCGCCGGCGCGGCCGGAATCGTGCTGCAGGGGACCGGGATCGGCAACGCCAACCCGGTGCTGTGCGAGGCCGTCGCCGCGGCCACCGCGCGGGGCCTGGTGGTGGTCACCAGCACTCGCGTCGAGGCCGGCCCGGTCGTCCCGGTGTACGGCGCCGGCGGCGGCAAGGACCTGCTGGCCGCCGGCGCGATCCCGACTGGGCTGCTACGTCCTTCCCAGTCGCTCATCCTGCTGTCTTTGCTCCTGCGGCTCGGGTGGTCCCGCGAAGACATCGCGGCGGCCTTCGCGCGGAGGGGAGGCGAACCCTGATTCCGTTGCTCGGCCCGCATCCGTTGTTCCCCACTCCACGAAAGGCTTGTTCATGACGAAGGACATCCAGGTCGCGTTCGGCATCGACGTCGATGCCGTGGCCGGCCAGCTCGGCTCCTACGGCGGTGAAGACTCGCCCTGCGACATCTCCCGCGGGATGTTCAGCGGCGAGGTCGGCGGCCCGCGGTTGCTGCGTCTGTTCGAGCGGTACGGGCTGACCACGACGTGGTTCGTGCCCGGCCACTCCATCGAGACCTTCCCCGACCTGACCCGCGCCATCGTCGACGCCGGGCACGAGATCGGTGCGCACGGCTACTCGCACGAGAACCCGATCGCGATGACCCGCGAGCAGGAGACGGCCATCCTGGACCGCTCGATCGACCTGATCGAGAAGGCCGCCGGCCGCCGGCCCACCGGCTACGTGGCGCCGTGGTGGGAATTTTCCCCCGTCACCAACGAGATCCTGCTCGAACGCGGCATCAAGTACGACCACTCGCTGATGCACCGCGACTTCGAGCCGTACTACGTCCGGGTCGGCGACAGCTGGACCAAGATCGACTACGCCCAGCCGGCCGAGACCTGGATGAAGCCCCTGGTCCGCGGCGAGGAGACGGACCTGGTCGAGATCCCGGCGAACTGGTACCTCGACGACCTGCCGCCGATGATGTTCGTCAAGGCGTCGGCCAACTCGCACGGCTTCGTCAGCCCGCGCGAGCTCGGCCAGACCTGGCAGGACCAGTTCGACTGGGTCTACCGCGAGATGGACCAGGCCACCTTCACCATGACCATCCACCCGGACGTGTCCGGGCGGCCGCAGGTGCTGCTCATGCTGGAGCGGCTCATCGACCACATCAACTCCCACGATGGCGTCAGCTGGCTGACCTTCGACCAGATCGCCGACTCCTTCCTCGCCCGCAACCCCCGGAAGGGAGCCGGGTCGTGAGCGTCGAACCCCTCGACCTGACGGCGCCCGCCGTCGACGAGAAGCGCAGATTCCCCGCCTTCTCCCGGAAATCCACCCGCACCGCCACCGTCCTGGCGCTGATCGCCTGGACCATCGCGGTGTTCGACTACGGCCTGTTCGGCACGCTGCTGCCCGCGATGCAGGAGTCGTTCGGCTGGACCGCGTCCGAGGCCTACCAGATCAACACGTGGATCGCCGTGGGCACCGCGATCGTGTGCTTCGGGATCGGCCCGATCATCGACCGGCTCGGCCGCCGCCGCGGCATGATGACCACCATCGGCGGCACCGCGATCATCTCCACCCTGACCGCGCTGATCCCGGCCGCGCTCGGCGCGGTCAGCGGCGTGATCCTCACCGTCATCCGCTCGTTCGGCGGGCTCGGGTTCTCCGAGCAGGCGGTGAACGCGACCTACATGAACGAGGTCTACCAGGTCACCGAGGACGAGAAACGCCGCAAGCGCCCCGGTTTCTACTACTCGTTCATCCAGGGTGGCTGGCCGCTGGGCTTCCTGCTCTCCAGCGCGCTCGCCTTCGTCTTCCTGGACTCGCTGGGCTGGCGCGCGCTGTACGTGATGGCCGCGGTCCCGGCGGCGATCGTGGTGTGGGTGATCTGGCGCAAGCTGCGCGAGACGCCGCAGTTCGAGCTGCACCAGAAGCTGACCGAACTGGAGAAGGGCGGGCGCGCGACCGACGCGCACGCGCTGGCCGCGTCCTACGGCGTCGAGCACTCCTCGGCCTCGCCGCTCAAGCGGCTGTGGGAACCGGCGTTCCGGCGCAACACGATCGTGCTGTCGCTGGCGTGGATCCTGAACTTCTTCGGCATCGCGATCTTCAGCGTGCTGGGCAGCTCGGTGTTGAAGAACGCCAAGGACGTTTCGCTGTCCAGCGCGTTCTGGATGCTGATCGTGATCAACGCCATCGGCTACTTCGGATACGTGTTCCACGGCTGGCTCGGCGACCGGATCGGCCGCAAGCGCACCATCATCATCGGCTGGATCATCTCCGGCCTGTGCTTCGCGCTGATGCTCAGCCCGGCCGCGAGCACTTCGTTCGTGATCATCCTGACCTACGGCGCCGGGTTGTTCTTCCTGGTCGGCCCGTACGCGGCCATCCAGTACTTCATGGCCGAGTGCTACCCGGTCAGCTGCCGGGCCACTGGCACGTCGTTCATCGGCGCGATGAGCCAGCCCGGCACGATCATCGGCGGCGCCCTGTTCACCGCGGTCGCGGCGGGTTCGGGCACCGGGGCGGCGGCCCTGTGGGTCGGCGCGCTCGGCACCGTGGTCTCCGGTGTGCTGATGATCGCCGCCAAACCGCCCGTCGCCGCCCTGCGAGAGGACCACGCGGATGTCTGAGCCGAAAGCGGCGATCGTCACCGGCGCCGCCAGCGGCATCGGCCGTGCGCTGGCCGTGCACTACGCGCACCGCGGTGTGCACACGGTGATCGGCACGTTCCCCGGCGACCCGCACGACCCGGCCGAGACGCTCCGGCAGGTCGAGGCGGCGGGTGGGAAGGCCGTGGTGCACGAGGTCGACGTGCGCAGCACCGAGCAGGTGGAGGCGTTCGCGCAGCGCGCGGTGGACGAGTTCGGCCGGCTGGACTACGCGGTCGCCAACGCCGGCGTCCTGCGCAACTCCGCGCTGGCCGACCTGTCGGACGAGCGTTGGCACGACATGCTCGACGTCGACCTGACCGGCGTGCTGCGCACCCTGCGGGCCGGCTCGACCCGGATGGGCGAGGGCGGCGCGATGGTGGCGGTGTCCTCCATCGCCGGCGGCGTCTACGGCTGGGAGGACCACGCCCACTACGCCGCGGCCAAGGCCGGCGTGTTGGGCCTGGTGCGCAGCGTCGCGGTCGAACTCGGGCCGCGGCAGATCCGGGCCAACGCGGTGATCCCCGGTCTGATCGAGACGCCGCAGTCGCTCGACCCCGTCAACTCGCTCGGCCCGGACGGGCTCGCGCGCGCCGGCGGCGATATTCCGTGGGGCCGCGTCGGCCGGCCGGAGGAGGTGGCCGACGTGATCGGCTTCCTCACCTCGCCGGCCGCCGGCTACGTGACCGGTCAGGCCATCGTCGTCGACGGCGGCCTGACCGTCCGGATGCGCGCGTGACCGCCCGGACCGTCGTGGTCACCGGCGGCGCCAGCGGCATCGGCCAGGCCATCGCGACGGCGTTCCGGGCCAACGGCGACCGCGTCGCCGTGCTCGACCGGACCGCGGGCGCCGACGTGATCGCCGTGGACGTGTCCGATGAGGACAGTGTGCGTTCGGCGTTCTCCTCGGTGCGCACCGAGTTCGGGGTGGTCGACGTCCTGGTGAACTCGGCCGGTCTGCTCACCGAGTCGCCGGTCGAGGACATGGACCTGGCGGTGTGGAACGAGACCATCGCGGTCGACCTGACCGGGGTGTTCCTGTGTTGCCGGGAGGTGGTCAAGCCGATGCGGGCACAGCGGTGGGGCCGGATCATCAACATCTCCTCGCAGCTGGGCATCAAGGGCGGCACCGGCCTCGGCCACTACAGCGCGGCCAAGGCCGGGGTCATCGGGTTCACCAAAGCGGTGGCGCTGGAGGTGGCGGCGGACAACGTACTGGTCAACGCCATCGCCCCCGGCCCCATCGAAACCCCGTTGGTGGACGGCATTTCCGAGGCCTGGAAGGTGGCGAAGCGGGCCGAGCTGCCGCTGGGCCGGTTCGGCACCCCGCAGGAGGTCGCCCCGGCGGCGCTGCTGCTGGCCGACGATCCGGGCGGAAACCTGTTCGTGGGGCAGACGCTGGGGCCGAACTCCGGCGACGTGATGCCCTGAAATCACCTGCGGGAAAGGGGTTCGAGGTGTGCGGAGCCTGCGGCCGGACGGTCGTCGCCGATCCGGTGTTCCCGGACGGCCGCAGTACCCGCGGCAACCTGATCGCCGGCCAGGTCCTCGACGCGCTGTGCGCCGCGGCGGGCAACCGGATCCGGGTCAAAGGTCGCCCCGAGGGTTTCACCGTGGCCCTCCCCGGGCGGCGGCCGGTGCCGTGCGCGACCGTGGCCGAAGTCTGGTCGGCTGTGTTCGCCGCGGCGCCGGCCACCGCCATCACCCCGACCGCCGAGCTCGAAGCGCGGTACCGGACCGAGATCCGGTTGCTGCGCGCCATCATCTCGGCTTCCGGTACCGCACCACTGCCGTGATTGGTGAATCAACTCCTCGCTGCTGAGCGCACCCGCGGCCAGGCCACGCACGTGGCTCCGTTGACGCTGCCTGGCGTGCTGCACACGCGCCGCACCGCGAAAAACGTGATGCGTCGGCGGGCGCGCCCCTGATCGCGCGACTCACGACTCTGCACTTACAACGGTCCTCGGTGTCGTGGTGTCGGCAGCCCGGCGCGGCCGGTGGCATCGCGGCAGCGATCTCGGCATGTTTCGGCTCGGATCTCACCGATGGATCCCGAAAACATGCGGGAACGACGGTTCGACTCAGTGCACGAATGGACGGTTCGACATCACTGTGCGCACAGCTCGTCCAACGCCGACTGGCTCTCCTCGTCCGCGGCGCGGTGGATCACCAACAGCTGGTCCGGATCTTGAACTGGCGTCAGCGTTTCGAAATGCACTGCGATCACGCCGACGTCAGGATGCCGCATCACTTTGCGCCCGCGGCCGTTGACCTTGACGTCTCGCTCGTCCCACAATCGCGCGAATTCCTCGTCACGAGTGATGCATTCGGCGATGAGGTCGGTCAACGCCTGATCCTCCGGATGCGCAGCCCACGCGGCGCGCAGGTGGGCGACCCCCTCCCGCACGACGCGTTCGCGGTCGACATAGAACTCACGGATCTCCGGATGCATCAGGCACAGCCACATCGCATTGCGCTGCGACGGCGGCAGCGCGTCGAAATCCAGGAGCAGCCTCGCCATTTCGCCGTTCCAGGCGAGGATGTCGTAGCGGTGGTTCATCAGCATGGCAGGCAGCGGCGAGAGGTCGGCGACCAGCCGGACCAGCGACGGCGCCGCAGTGGTGGCGAGCTTGTCGCCGTTGCGGGGGCGCTGCCGGGCCAGGCCGAAGAGGTAGGCGCGTTCGTCGGGGGCCAGGCGCAGCGCCCGGGACAGCGCCTCCACCACCTCCGCTGAGGGCCGCAGCCCGCGGGCTTGTTCCAGTCGCACGATGTAGTCGACGCTGACCCCGGCCAGTTCGGCGACCTCTTCGCGGCGCAATCCCGGGGTCCGTCGGGCCTGCCGACGCGACGGCAGGCCGAAATCCTGCGGATCGAGGCGTTCGCGCCGGGTCCGCAGGAACGCGGCCAGCTCCTGTGTCACGTCCACGGCGTTGGTGATCATGGCTGGTCCAACAGCTTGGGTAGGACTGGTGTTCCCAGGAACTTCCTTCCCTTACCCCCGGCTCGCGGTGGTCGCAGGCTGGTGCTCGACGACGATCACGAGCACAGGAGGACTTGATGTCGCTCACTCTCGACACCTACCGGCTGCTGGGCCGCTCCGGGTTGCGGGTCTCACCGCTGGCCCTGGGCACGGCGACCTTCGGCACCGAGTGGGGCTGGGGCGCCGAGCGGGACGATGCGCGCAAGCTGTTCGACACCTACGTCGAGCGCGGCGGCAACTTCATCGACACCGCCAGCACCTACACCAACGGCAGCTCCGAGCGCATGCTGGGCGAATTCACTCGCGACCACCGCGAGAGCCTGGTCTTGGCGACGAAGTACACGACGTTGCGACGGCCCGGCGACCCGAACTCCGGGGGCGCTCACCGCAAGAGCCTGTTCGCGTCGGTGGAGACCAGCCTGCGGCAGCTGAACACGGACTACATCGATCTGCTCTTCCTGCACGTGTGGGACTTCACGACACCGGTCGAGGAGATCCTGCGCGGCATGGACGACCTGGTCCGCCACGGCAAGGTCCTGTACGTGGCGATGTCCAACGCTCCGGCCTGGGAGATCTCGCGCATGCAGGCGATCGCCGACCTGCGCGGCTGGTCGCCGCTGGTCGCGCTGCAGATCGAATACAGCCTCATCAACCGGGGCGGAGAACGTGACCTGATCCCGATGGCACGCACGATGGGGCTGGGGGTGACCCCGTTCTCACCGCTGGGCGGCGGAGTGCTTTCCGGCAAGTACAGTCGCACCGACCTGACCGCGACGAGCGCTGACTCCGATGAAAGCAACCGCAAGAGCTTCAACGCCGGCTTGGGCATGGTCACCGAACGCACCCTCGCCATCGCCGACGTCGTGCGGGAGGTCGCCGCGGAGGTGGGACACACATCCGCCCAGGTTGCACTGGCGTGGACCCTGCAGAACCCGGGAGTGACGGCACCCGTTGTCGGCGCTCGCACCCCCGAGCAGCTGGTGGGAAATCTGGGCGCCCTGGAGGTCGACTTCACCGCCGATCAGCTGGCCCGCCTCGACAAGGTCAGCGCGATCGACCTCGGCTACCCGCACGACATGCTCGCCAGTGATCAGATCCACGCTGCGACCGCAGGCGACCTGAAGATCCAAACCCGCCGCTGATACTCGACATAGCGGTGAGGCAGCACTACCGCCGTACTCTGATGGCGCTCTCTGAAGTGGGCCGGACGCGCTCGCTGAAATGCCCAGCTGAGGGCTGCAGCGCAACTGGTGTCAGCGGCGGAGTGTGGCAGCGGCGCCGCGGGCGCCGGCGGGGTCGCCGCAGGCGCCCGTGTCCCGAAGGGCCTGGCGACGCTGGATGCGGGCGTGGTGCGCTCGACCTCCGGGCGGGCGCCGGTGGTGCGTTTGCACCGGGGTGAGCAGTAGAGCCGGGTCTTGGCTTGCCGGCCGGTGGCCACGAACGCTTCCCAGCAGATCGGGCAGGTCTTGCGGGTCGCGTTGCAGGTCGGGTCGCGTGGGTCAGGAGGCATGCGCGTTCACCGCCTTCCGCAGCTTGTCCAATGTGAACTGAGGCGACCGGAGCCGATAAGATCGGTCCGTCCAGGCCGACGACTGTCGCGCGGTGCAGCAACCGCATCCCGCCGGACCGCAGCCCGGCGTGTCGGGCCGGAAACACCGATCTTGGAACAGTCCCATTTACCCTGTGGGCTGGGATGAATCTGAGCTGAGAGCAGGCGGTAGGCGACGTTGAGCTTCCTGGCGTCGTAGGCGATGTAGAGGCCGGCGAAGTTTTCGATCATTTCGAGGAGCCATGGGACTCTGTGGTCTCGCCGGCTTCGCGAGCTCTTTGCGCCCGGTGGGAGCGGCCAGTCCGCTCGTTCGAGGTCTTCCCTTGGCTTGCGTGTGTGTTCTCCCCGTGCCACTCCGGAAGGAACGGATCGGCGTTCATCGGGAGGAAGCCGGGTCACACGCGATCCCTCCGCTCACCGTCCGGCTCGCCGAGCAGTTCCGGGGTGACGTTCTCGTCGTAGCGGTGCAGTGCGAGCGCCCGCGCGTAGCGTTGCGCGATCCGGGTCATCACCGGTTCGCCTGGCGCCTCAGTCACGCCGAAGACGGTTCCCTGGTAGTCGAGCGGTTCCATCACCGCGGTGATGCGTTCCCACTGCTGCGGTGGGATCAGCCGAACCGGGTCACCGCCGGCGAACCAGCCGATCGGCACCGCCGTTCCCGGCGGAACCACGGTGTTCACGTGCACCACGGCCCCGAACCCGACATCGGCGCCGGACCCGATGCGCGCGCCGTTGTACAGCATCGCGCCGGTCGCGACTCGCGCGTTGCCTTCCACGACGCAGCCACTGAGGTGAGCGTGCGGCCCGACCAGGACGTGGTCCCCGAGGCGAACCGGATGGCGCAGGGAGCCGCGCAGTACTGCGTGCTCCATGATCACGCAATGCGCGCCGATCTCGACCGGCCCTCCCTCCGCGGTGAGCACGGCGCCGAAGAGGACCCGGCTGTGCGGCCCGACGGTGATATCTCCACACAGCACGGCTGTCGGGGCGATGTACGCCGACTTGTCGACCCGCGGGTGCCGGTGCTGGTGTTCGATGAAAACCGCGCCGCGGCCCACCGGATGCAGGTAGTCCTCGGGAAATGTCATCGCGGCCTCCGATCGGTGGGGAAGATCGGTACCGGCGGCGGCGAAAGCCGGGTCCGATCCCGGTTGTTCAGCGTCGTAACCCCTCACACGTCGTAGTACAAAGCGAATTCGAACGGGTGCGGGCGCAGCCGCAGCGGGTCGATTTCGTGTTCCCGCTTGAAGTCGATCCAGGTCTCGATCACGTCCGGAGTGAACACGCCACCTCTGAGGAGGAACTCGTGGTCGGTTTCCAACCGGTCGATCACAGCCTCCAGAGACCCGGGTACCTGGGCGACGTCGCGGGCTTCGTCGGGTGGCAATTCGTAGAGGTCCTTGTCGATCGGCGGCGCCGGTTCGGTCTTGTTGTGGATCCCGTCGAGGCCGGCCATCAGCATGGCGGCGAACGCGAGGTAGGGGTTGCCCGAGGAATCGGGGCAGCGGAATTCGATGCGCTTGGCCTTGGGGCTGGCGCCGGTGATCGGGATTCGGACGCAGGCGGAGCGGTTGCGCTGGGAGTACACGAGGTTGATCGGTGCCTCGTAGCCGGGGACGAGGCGGTGGTAGGAGTTCATCGTCGGGTTGGTGAAGGCCAGCAGGCTCGGCGCGTGGTGCAGGATGCCGCCGACGTAGTGGCGCCCGATGTCGGACAGGCCGCCGTAACCGGTCTCGTCGTAGAACAGGGGCCCGTTCTCGTCCCACAGGGATTGGTGGCAGTGCATGCCGGAGCCGTTGTCGCCGAAGAGCGGTTTGGGCATGAAAGTGACGGTCTTGCCGGCCGCCCAGGCGGTGTTCTTCACGATGTACTTGAACAGCTGCAGGTCGTCGGCGGCGTGCAGGAGGGTGTTGAACTTGTAGTTGACCTCGGCCTGGCCGCCGCTGCCGACCTCGTGGTGCGCCTTCTCCACGACGATCCCGACGCCGGCCAAGTTGCGCACCATCTCATCACGCAGGTCGGCGTAGTGATCCCGTGGTGGGACGGGGAAGTAGCCGCCCTTGTACGGCGTCTTGTAGCCCTGGTTCCCGCCGGCTTCGTCGGCGCCTGTGTTCCACCAGCCCTCGATCGAGTCGACCTCGTGGAAGGCGCCGTTCTCCGCGGAGTCGAACCGGACGGAGTCGAAGATGTAGAACTCCGCTTCCGGCCCGAAGAACGCCCGGTCCGCGATGCTGGATTCGGTGATGTACTGCTCGGCCTTGCGGGCGATGTTGCGCGGGTCGCGGCTGTACGCCTCGTGCGTGAACGGGTCGTGTACGAAGAAGTTCATCGCGAGCGTCTTCTGGGCTCGGAATGGGTCGACGCGGGCCGTGACCGGGTCGGGAAGCAGCAACATGTCCGACTCGTGGATCGACTGGAACCCGCGGACCGACGAGCCGTCGAAGGCGAGCCCGTCGGTGAAGGACTCCGCGTCAAAGGAGACGGCCGGGACGGTGAAATGCTGCATGATGCCGGGCAGGTCGCAGAACTGGACGTCGATGAACTGGACGTCCTCATCGGCGATGAAGCGGAGGATCTCGTCGGCGTTGGTGAACATGTTCTCCTGTCTCCTTCGCGGTATCGAGGACGGATTGCGGCGGGCTCAGGACACCAGGACGACGCCGCCGATCGCGATGGGCTGCCACCAGGCGGGTTTCGGCAGTCCGGTGGGCGCCGGCGGATCGACGCAGGCGCGGAGAGCCATCCCGGGTGGGCCGCCGAGCGGCATGGCCGGACTTGTCATGGGCGCGCACCCCAACCTGTATTGCTGGGATCGTGGACCAGGTAGGGACCGTTGGCGGCCGAAGCCGCGGTTCGGGTCCGGCGAGCCCCACCGCCGGGCGCAGTTGCGCTGGGGAATGAGTTTACTGCACATCGAGGACGCCTACGGTGAGCTTGGCGAACCTCTTCTTCCAACGCGGCACAGTATTGCTGTGCGGCCTGGAACTACCCACTGACACCGACCCCGGATAACGGTCCTCGCCCGGAAAATTGAGAATCTCCAACGGGACGTCGCACTACACCGGCGAATGTGCGCGACATCCGGCGTCAGACTGTCGCTCCACCGCCGGCAGCGGGCGGGCATCCGCCCCGAGCCCGGTCAGGACCACGGCTCGGGACATCGGGAGTTCCTCTCGTAGTCGCGTGAGTTCACTGCCTGCACCACGTGTCATACCGGGGTCGGGATCGCGGTGCCGTCGTTGCAGTAGGTCGTCAGGCGGACCGTGCGGGTTCGGCTCGGCGGGTCGAGCACGCTCGTTTGCGGCTGCCGTTCGGGCCTGTGGCAAGGGAGGTCGATTCTTCGTGCCGGTCACGGCCGGAGCCTGTTGTTCTCGGGCGGGGTCAGGCCCCGTCGGATCTGGCTGTCGGCGGTTGCCACGATCGTCTCGGTGACATCCCGGGGCTTCCAGTCCAGCATCGTGCGGGCCTTTTCATTGCTGATGACCGGGATCCGGCCTTGCAGGGCCGCGGCGTCCCGCAGGGCCGGCTGTGTCTTCGCGGCCTCGTGTACCTGCTCAACGGTCAGTTCGACGGTAGGCAGCATGGCGGCTGCGGCGGGGAAGTGCTCACGCAGGATCTGTGCCATTTGGAAGAAGCTGATCGACGATCCGCTCACGGCGATGAAGCGCTCGCCCGCCGCGTTCGGGTGCAGCATGGCCCGCAGATGCAGGTCCACGACGTCACGTACGTCGACGACGCCGAAGTACATGATCGGCACCGAGGGCATCTGCCCGGTCAGCATGCCTCTGACCAGGCCTACCGAGCCGGACGGCCGGGTGCCCAGTTGGGGGCCGAAAATGCCGGTGGGGTTGACGACGGTCAGCTCGATGTCTTCGTGGGTGTCGACGTAGTTCCAGGCCGCACGTTCGGCGAGGACCTTCGACTTGTGGTAGGCGGGCAGGCCCTCGGTGTCCGGGTCGGTCCAGTCCGCCTCCGAGTAGTGGTTGTCGGGCTTCACCGTGTATCCGACTGCGGCGTACGAGGACGTCATCACGATCCGCGTTACCCCGGCCTTTCGGGCCGCGGAGATGACCCGCAGCGCACCGTCACGGGCGGGGATGATGAGTTCGTCCTCGGTCTCGGGCGCAGTGGTGGGGAAGGGCGACGCGTGGTGCAGTACGTGACTGACGCCGCGCATGGCTTCCTCCCAGCCCTCGTCGGCGCTGAGGTTGGCGACAGCGAACTCCAGCCGATCCGCCGGATCCACCTCGGCTTGCTGGAGGGCTGCGAGTACCGCGGCCTCCTGTCCGGACTCCCGAACCGTCACGCGGGTCTGATACCCCTCGTGCAGCAGCCGGGCGATCGAGTGTCCGCCGACGAAACCGGTACCGCCGGTGACCAGTACTGTCCCGCGTTCGAGGTTGGAGACGGTGAGATCGTCTGTGCTCATTTTTGTTCGGTCCTTCAGTGTGTGAATTGTTCAAGTACGCGCATGATCGCTGCGCCCGCGCGCTTCTCGGCGGTGGCGTCCCCACGGACCCGGGCGTCCCACAGATCCGCCTTTCGCCGCAGATACGTCAGGCGCAGCTGAAGCTGCTCAATGTCAGCGGCCAGCTTTTCCGCCTGCGAGGCGAACAGATCCCGCTGATCGGCCGCCGCGGAGTCTCCGCGGGCGAGCAGGTCCAGGTAGCGGCGCATCCCGCTTACCGTCACTCCCGCCGAACGCAGGCAAGACAGTGCCTCGACGCGGGCCGCAGTCGCCGGCTCGTACCGGCGATGACCACTGGACTCGTCCCGGGCGACCGCTCCGAGCAGGCCGATCTTCTCGTAGTAGCGAAGCGTGGGCTCACTGAAACCCGACCGTCGCGCCATCTCCTGAACGGTCAGACCCGCTGCTTGCTCTCCGGTCGCTGCTGCCATGGGGGAAGCCTCCGATACTTGAAGCGCTTGAAGTCAAGCCCACACATAGATCAATGGGACGCATGTCACCGATCAACAACGTCCATGGTCACTACACCTAGCTCCGGCGCACTCGGGGGATGAGGGCGGAGATTCGCGGCTCAGACATCCAACCACCGCTTGACCGGCGCCAGCTTCCGGCTAATCCGACATATCGGCTGGAGATGGCGGTGTGGAGAGTTGTACGCACTCCGTCGGAGTGTCTGCTCGACGAAGTCGGACGCTGGGGGATGAATCCCCGGAAATCTCGGCGTGGCGCTTGCTTTGTGCAGGGATCCGATGATGCGTCCCGGATCGGCAGTTGCCGGAGACCGGTGGTTGACACCTTTTTGGATAACCGCTATCTATTGCGGTACCGCAGGGGAGGACGGGTCGTGCAGGACGTGGTGCTGGCGTTGCTGGCCAAGGAGCCGTCGCACGGGTATGACCTGCGCCGCCGGCTGGTGGCGGCGCTGGGACCGCTGGGGGAGACGCTGAACGTGGGGCAGGTCTACGTGACGCTCGCGCGGCTCGAGAAGGCGGGCCTGGTCGTGCAGGACCGCGAGGACGCGCCGGTGCGCGGCCCGCGGCGCAAGGTGTACGCGCTGACGGCGGCCGGGCAGGAGCGGGTGACCGCGTGGATGGGCGAGAGTGCCGGGCCGAGAGCGGACGTGCCGGAGTTCCACCTGAAGCTCGTGGCCGCCGCCGAGTCGGGCCTGGCCGATCCGCTCGCGCTGGTGGATGCGCGGCGGCGCGAGCTGATGCGCAGCCTTGCCGAGGCCCAGCAGGCCAGCCTCGATCACGACCCGAACTCGGAGGCCGGACTGCTCCTGGAGGGCGTCGCCCTGCGGTTGCAGGCCGATCTGCGCTGGCTGGAGGCGTGTGAGCGGACCTGGGCCGCCCGCGCCACGCGGGGGAAAGACGGAGGAAACGGATGACGAGAGACGGTCGGCTGGTCAGCGGCCGCGCACCGCGGGAGAGGGGCCGGCCCGGGGTGGTGTGCGCGGTCGGTCTGTCGCGGGCGTATGGACAGGGCAAGAGCGTGGTGCGCGCCGTCGACGCGGTCGACCTCGACGTGCCCGGCGGGCAGATGCTCGCCGTGACCGGTCCCAGCGGCTGCGGCAAATCGACCCTTCTGCAGCTGCTCGGCGGTCTCGACCGGCCGACCGGCGGCGAGGTGTGGCTCGGCGGCCGGCGCATCGACCACCTCGGCGAGCGGGCGCTGGCCCGGCTGCGGCGCCGCGCCATCGGCTTCGTCTTCCAGTCCTTCCACCTGATGGACGAGCTGAGCGCGGTGGAGAACGTCGAGCTGGCAGCGCTGCTCGCCGGCGCCTCGCCTCGGGCGGCCCGCACCCGTGCCACCGGGCTCCTCGAGCGGGTCGGACTCGCCAACCGGGCCCGGCACCTGCCCTCGGAGCTGTCCGGCGGGCAGCGACAGCGGGTCGCGATCGCCCGTGCGCTGGTCAATGAGCCGCTGGTGGTCTTCGCGGACGAGCCCACCGGAAACCTCGACAGCACCGCGACCCGGGACATCCTGCGGCTCTTCGGCGAACTGCGCGCCGCCCGCCAGACCCTGGTCGTGGTCACCCACGACGAGCGCGTCGCCGCCACGGCGGACCGTGTCGTCGCCCTGCGCGACGGAACGCTGCTCGACGACACCCGCCTGGACGGCGGCACCCGACCGCTCGGCGCGCTCCTGAGCTGGGAGGGCTGAGCCGTGGGGCGCCTGCTGCTGATGTGGCGCTTGGCCGCGCGCGACCTGCGCCGCCGTCCGGCCGAGGCCGCGACCTTCCTGGTCGCCGTCACTCTCGCCAGCGTCAGCCTGACGGTCGGCATCGCGACCACCGGCGCGGTGTCCGACGGGTACGCGAAGACCCGGGAAGCCACCGCCGGCCCCGACGTGATGTCGGTGACCGCGGACCCCGACACCGCCGCCTTCGCGTCGCGCCTGGCCCGGGTGCCCGGCGTGACCGCGGTCGGAGGCCCGTTCTTCGCGTTCGACACCACCATCCAGGCGCACGGCCGTTCCGCGCACTCCGCGGTGGAGGGGCGCACCGCCGAAGCGTCCTCTGTAGACCGTCCATTGGTGACTTCGGGAACCTGGGTGAGTGCCGGTGGAGCGGTGATCGAGCGCGGCTTCGCCCAGTCGCTCGGAGTGGGTGTCGGGGACTCGATCACCGTCAATGGCCGCGGCGTTCCCGTCGTGGGGATCGCGATCAGCGCGGCGACCGCGGTGTATCCGTGGGGTGACCCGGCGCAGATCGGGCCGTCCGACCCCGGTGGGATGGTCTGGCTCACCACCGCCGACGCCCGCGCAGCGGCGCGCGATGATTCCGGCGTCCATCTGATCTACCTGAAGCTGTCCGACCCCGATGCGGCCACCGGGTTCGGGAAGTCCGCGGCGGTCCGGGCCTTGCGCCCCGACGGCGACACGTTCTTCCACTACTGGCAGAACGTCCTGCAGACGGACAAGGCCATCATCGAGTTCACCCGGCCCACGCTGGTCATCGGCGGCTGGCTGCTCACCATCGCCGCGATGGTCACCCTCGCGGCGCTCGCCACCGCGCGCGCCGCCCGCGACAATCGGCGTGCGGCAGTGCTCAAGGCCGTCGGCGCGGGGCCCGGCACGGTCGCCGCCGTGCTGCTGGCGCAGTACCTGGTGCTCACTCTCGTGGCCACGGCATTCGGATTGACCGCCGCGACGGTGGCCGCACCCCACCTGGTCGATCCCAGTGCCGGATTGCTCGACACCGTCAGCCCTCCCGGTGCCGGCACCGTTTTCGCCGCGGTGCTGCTGGCTGTCGTGGTCGCCGTGACCGGTGCGCTCGGTCCCGCCGCGCGGGCGGCCCGCGGCAGCACCGTCCACGCCCTGGCCGACCCGGCGCATGCGCACCCGCGCCTGACCGCCCTGACGGCGTACCTGCCGACGTCGATGCTGCTCGGTGTCCGGCTGGTCGCCGGCCGGCCCGGCCGCGCCGTGCTGGCCTCCGCGGGCACCGCCGCCACCACCCTCATGGTCACCGCGCTGCTCACGTGGCACGCCGATCTCGACGCGACTCCGGCCGTCGAGCGGTTCGGCCCCATCGAAGTGCGCACCGACCAAACCGGTCAGGTGCTGCTTGCGGTCACCGTCGCGCTGATCGCCCTGTCCACTTTGAACACTGTGCTGCTCGGCTGGAGCACCGCCGTGCAGGCCCGCCTCGCGCTGACCATCTCCCGCACCCTGGGCGCCACACCTGGCCAGGTCGTCGCGGCGTTGAGCGTCTCGCAGCTCCTGCCCGCCGTGCCCGGAGTGGTGACGGGTGTCCCGGTCGGGCTCGGGCTGTACTGGCTGTTCGGAACCCAGGTCACGCCCCCGGGCACGTGGCTGCTCACCGCGGTACTCGCCATCCTGCTCGCCGTCGCGGTGCTGTCCGCGCTGCCCGCATGGGCCCACACTCGGAGCCCTGCGGGGAGCGCCCTCGACGGCAATCTCGGCTGAGTGCTTGCTCAGCGCGCGCCCGGCCTCGGCCCGTTCCCCGGGAGACACGTCACAGCGCCTAACGACGGCGACCTGGCCCCGTAAAGTGACCGGAATGGCCGGAAGTAGAGCGGGTGGCGCCAGGTGAGTCGCCGTACGACGCAGCTGGCCGGGCTCGACCTGAACCTGCTCGTCGTTCTCCGGGAGCTGCTGCGTGAGCGCAACGTGACCCGCGCGGCGGGGCGGGTCGGGGTCAGCCAGCCGGCGTTGAGCGCGGCGCTGGCGCGGCTGCGGCGGCACTTCGACGACGAGCTGCTGGTCCGCGAGGGCCGTGGCTACGTCCTGACCCCGCTGGCTCGCCAGCTCGGCCGCCAGGTCGAGGACGTGTGCGCGGCGGCCGAGCAGCTGTTCGCCACCGGGTCGAGCTTCGCGCCCGGCACGTCGGTGCGGGAGTTCACACTGCTGATGGCCGATTACACACTGTCGGTGATCGGGCAGCCGCTGGCCGAGTTGTTCGAGCGGGAGGCGCCGCGCGCGCGGCTGCGGATCCGGCTCGTGCGCGAGTCGCTGAGCGCGGATCTGCCGCGGGTCGTCCGGTTCGTCGACGGGGTCGTCGCGCCGCCGATCGAGCTGGAAAAACTGCCCCGGCTGCGCTCGGCCGAGCTGTTCCGCGACGAGTGGGTCTGCGTCGTGTGGGCCGGGCACGAACTCGGCGCCGCCGGGCTCACCCTGGCCGACCTGCAGCGGCTCGACTGGGTGGTGCCGTATCACCGCGAGCCGGGGGTGCCACTGCCGCCGGTGTCGCGCCGGCTCGCCGCGCTGGGGCTCGCGCCGCGGGTCGCGATGAGCGTGGAGAGCTACCAGGCCGTGCCCGCGCTCGTGGTCGGAACCCACCGGATCGCGCTGGTGCAACGCCGGCTGGCCGTCGAGTTCGCGAAGCGGTCCGACATCTCGGTCCTCGAGTGCCCGGGCGAGCCGGAGGGGATCGTCGAGACGCTGTGGTGGCACGACGACCTCGACCTCGATCCCGCGCACGCCTGGCTGCGCGAGGCGCTGCGCGGCATCGGCGAGCGGCTGGACTGAGGGCGCCAACCATAACCCAGGCTGATTATCGGGATCAGGATTTCTGACTTCCGGGCTACGGCGAGGATTCTTAGACTCCTTCGGTGTCAGCGATATATCGCAGCGGAGCGGTATTCGTGATCGGAAGGAATTCCCTGGATGTCGACGACCGTATCCACGACAGACGAGCGACTGACTCCGGAAGCACGACGATCGATCGTCGGCGGCATCCTCTCATTGTTCGTCGACAGCTTCGACATCTATCTGCCCGCGCTCGTGCTGCCGGCGGTGATGGACTACTTCGAACCGCCGTCCATGCCGGCGACGACGAAGGTCACCCTGGTGACCGTCATCTTCGTCGTCACCTTGCTCGGACGGCCGATCGGCGGCCCGATCTTTGGTAACCTGGCGGACAAGATCGGGCGCCGCCGCGTCACCCTCATCACCGGCGTCGGGTTCACGATCGTCACCCTGCTCATCGGCCTCATGCCGGGCTACGCAACCTGGGGTTATGGCTCGATCGTCGGCTTGATCCTCCTTCGCCTGATCGGCGGTGTCTTCCTGGGTGGCGGCTACGCGGGGCCGGTCCCGCTGGCTATCGAACGCTCGCCGATGAGCCGGCGTGGGCTGGTCGGCGGCGTGATGGCGGCCGGTGCTCCCGCGGCGATCACGCTCATCAGCATCATTCAGCTCGTGGTGCTGGAACGGTTTTCCGGTCCGGACCTGCAATCCTGGGGCTGGCGCATTCCGTTCTTCTTCGGGTTTCTGCTCGGAATCGCGTACGTCGCCTACTATTCGCGCGTCAAAGAGGTCGACCTCGAGGCACTCAAGAAATCGCGAAAGGGAAATCGCGCGCCGCTTTTCGAGCTGTTCAGCCGACGCAACATCCGTGGCTTCGGTCAGGTTTTCCTCCTGATGACCGGTATGTGGTTCGCCGCCCAGATCGTGCTCTCGTTCATGCCCGGGCTCCTGGTCGGCGTCCTGCACCAGAACCCGTCCAACGTGAGCACGCTGGAGATCATCGCCAACGTCGCGACGATCATCGGCATGATCCTCGCCGGGGTACTGGGCCAGCGGATCGGCCGCCGGAAACTGCTGCTCGGCTGCGCTGTCGCCATCACCGTCGGGGCGAGCCTCGCCTACGTGTTCCTCGTGCTGGTCGCGCGGTCCGGGGCGGGGTTCCTGCCGATCGGCATCCTCGCGTTCGTCGCCTTCGTACTGCCCAACGCCCCGCTCGGCTGCCTGGTCGTCTACCTCAACGAGCGCTTCGGCGCCGGTGTCCGCTCCTCGGGCTATGGCACGGTCTACACCCTCAGCCTCATCCTGCCCGCGCTCTACAGCGTCTGGATCACCGTGCTGCAGGCCGTGCTGCCGTACGAGTACACCGCGGTGGTGCTGATCGTCCTGGGTGGCGTGCTGTTCTTCATCGGCGCGTGGATCGGCCCGGAGACCAAGGGCACGGTGCTGCTCGGCACGCCGGTCGAATCGGGCCGGGCCACGCAGACGGCCGAATGATCCCGCCCCGACAAGAACGAGGAGCCACGATCAGCACACGCAGCAACCACCCGGTCGGCTCGCCCCGGTGGGCGACGACCCGGACGCAGTGGAAGTCGATGGGCTACACCGACGAGCAGATCCGGCGGCCCAAGATCGCCGTGGTCAACTCGTCGTCCGGGCTCGCGCCGTGTTTCGCCCACCTCGACGCGATCGCCACCGCGGTGAAGGAGTCGATCGACGCCGCCGGCGGGCTGGCTTTCGAGATCCGGACCGTGGCTCCGACCGACTTCATCATGGCCGCCGGCCGTGGTGGTGGCTACGTCCTGTCGGGCCGGGACCTGGTGTCCTACGACATCGAAGCCGTCGTCGACGGGGCGCAGCTCGACGGGATGGTCTGCCTGGCCTCGTGCGACAAGACGACACCGGGCCAGCTGATGGCGGCCGCGCGCACCGACGTGCCGACGCTGGTCATCGCGTGCGGCTACCAGAGCTGCGGTGCCCTCGACGACGGCCGCCGTGTGGACATCGAGGACGTGTTCGTCGACGCCGGCAAGCTGGCGTCGGGCGCGATCAGCTTCGACGACCTGTGCGCCATGTCGGACCGGGCGATCACCGGCCCCGGTGTCTGCACGGGCATGGGCACGGCCAACACGATGCACGTCGTCGCCGAGGCCCTCGGCATGGCACTGCCCGGCACCACGCCGACTCGCGCCAACAGCGACACCATGTGGGCGGCGGTCCGGGCTTCGGGCGCCGCGATTTTGGCCGCGGTCGAAGCCGACCGGCGGCCCAGCACGGTGATGACACCGGGTGCGGTCCGCAACGCGGTGGCCGCGGTGATCGCCGTCAGCGGGTCGATCAACGCGGTCAAACACCTCGAGGCGATCGCCGCCGAACTCCCCGGCGACTTCGATGTGCACGGCCTGTTCGAGGAGCTCGGCCGCCACGTCGGCCCGCTCACGGCTGTGCGCCCCAACGGGCCGTCGTCGATCGAGGAGTTCGACGACGCCGGTGGTGCTCGCGCGGTGCTGGCCCAGCTCGGCGACGTCGTCGACGGCTCGGTCGCGACGATGAGCGGCCGGACGATGGCCGAGAACCTCGCCGGTGTGACGGTGGACGCCACCGTGATCCGAGCCGAACCGATCCGGCCGGAGTCGACGATCGTGCTGATGCGGGGCAGTCTGTGCCCCGGCACCGCGATCGTGAAGCTGTCGGTCACCGAGACGCGAGCGCGAACATTCCGCGGCCCGGCGCGGGTTTACGAGTCGGCGCCCGAGGCCACCGCGGCGATCGAGCGCGGTGAGGTGCGGCCCGGCGAGGTACTCGTGCTCCGCGGGCTCGGCGTCACCGGAACCCCGGGGATGGGCATGGCGTCGGCCGTGGTCTTCGCGCTCAACGGCGCCGGGCTGAGCGAGCAGGTCGCCTTCGTCACTGACGGGCAGCTCTCCGGGCTCGTGAACAAGGGCATCGTCGTCGGGGAGGTCACCCCCGAAGGCGGGGTCCCCGGCCCGCTCGGTGTGGTGCGCACCGGGGACGAGATCGCGATCGACGTCCCGGCTCGCACCGCCGACCTGCTCGTGGCACCGGCCGAGCTCGAGCACCGGCTCGCGGACTACCCCCGCACGCGGTCGCCGCAGACCTGGCCGGCTCGCCCGGGTTCGTGGCTCGGTGTGTACGCCGACGCCGTGGAACCGCTCGACCGTGGCGCGACCCTGCGCCGTTCTTCTTCGTCCTAAGGAGTTTTTGTTGCCTCACGCACTGACCGATCTGCGGGTGAACACCGTCACCCGGCCCGCCGACCGCTCCGTGGAGTCGCTCGAAGCCGACATCCTCGTCGTCGGCGCGGGGATCGCCGGACTGACCGCGGCGATCGACGCGAAACGACGCGGCCGCGACGTCGTGCTCGCCGACGCGCTTCCTGTCCTGGGTGGACAGTGCGTGAACTCCATGATCGGGCTGTTCTGCGGGATCTACGGAAACGCTCCCGAATACCACCAGCTCACGCACGGGATCTTCGACGAGATGTTCCCGGCGCTGGAGCGTTCCGGCGACATCGCGTACAACCGCACCCACACCCAGACCGTCCCCTACGACGAGGTCGCGTTGGGCCGGTGGTTCGAGAACCTCGTTTCCGAGCTCGGGATCAGGGTCGTGCTGGGCGCGTCGATCAACGGGGTCGCCATTGAGGGCGGGGTGATCGAGCAGGTGGACTTCGCGACCCGCTACGGTCCGGTTTCGGTGCGCGCCAAGGGATTCGTGGACGCGACCGGCGACGCCGCGCTGGCGTGGGAAGCCGGGCTGCCGTGCCGGGTGCCGGAGCGGACGGTGTGGGGCTCACAGCAGATCCGGCTCGCCGGTCTGGTCGAGTCGGCCAAACCCGACCCGGCCGAATTGGTGGCCCGCATCGACGAGAAGGCCGACGAGTACGGCCTCCTCCGTCGCGACGGGCTCGCCTTCTTCTTCCCGGGACGCAACACTGCCGTGATGAACATGACTCACGTGGAGGCGCCCCTGACCGCGGTCGAGGCGACCGAGGCGCAGCTGCGGGGGCGGGCGCAGGCCGACCGGGTCGTCGAGTTCCTGCGCATCGAGTTCCCGGCGGCGTTCAAGGACGCTTCCGTGCTGGCCTACGGTTTTCCCGGGCGCCGGCAGACGCGATGGCTGGCCGCCGATCACCAGCTCACCCTCGACGAGGTCCGCAACGGCACCGGTTTCGCGGACGCGGTGGCGCGGACGGCGTGGCCGGTGGAGCTGCACGACCGGGCGTCGGGCTACGCGTGGGAGACTTTCGGGCCGGATCACGTGCACTACGTCCCGCTGCGCAGCCTGACCTCACCGGAGGCACGGAACCTGGTCGCGGCCGGCCGGTGCGTCGACGGCGACGCGGCGGCTCTGTCGAGCGTGCGGGTGATGGGCCCGTGCTCGGCGATGGGCAGCGCCGCCGCGCACGCACTGGACCTGACGCTGGGTGGCGATGTCCACGACGTCGATCTGACCGCGTTGCGTGACCGCATCCGTGACAACGTGGAGGGCTGAGCGATGGTAGGGCTCACCGACGAAGAGAAGGGCATGCGCGACGGCGCGGAAGGCGGCGCGGTCGCGGCGGCGATGGATCTGCTGATCCGCTACGCCGACGCGCTGGGCGCCGAGCGGCTGTGCGAGACCCGAAACGTCGCGGGCACGACCACACAACCTTCACCGGCCAAGGAAAAGCTGGTCGCCGAGGGTGGCTGGGCCAAGGCGTTCTCGGTGATCAGCCTCGACTGCGACGACGACCTCGAAATCCCGCCGATGCGGGTTCCGACCTGCCAGCTGCAGCACGGGTTCGGCGAAGACGCGCGCGGCATCATGCCGTACCCCGAGCACAAGATCGACCTGCAGGCCGAGGCCGAGTCGTTCGCCAGCAGCCGCGGTGTCAACGTGCTCGCCACTTGCACGCCCTACCAGGTCGGCAACCTCCCGACCTACGGCGAGCACGTCGCCTGGATGGAGTCGTCGGCGGTCGTCTACGCCAACTCCGTCCTGGGCGCGCGCACCAACTGCGAGGGTGGTGCCTCGACCGGCGCCGCGAGCCTGACCGGGCGGATCCCGTGCTGGGGCAACCACCACCGGGAAAACCGCTACGGCACGCACCTCATCGAGACGACGCTGGCGCTCAACGGATTCCAGGACTGGGGGCTGCTCGGCTACTTCGCCGGCGACGTCGTCCAGGAGGAGCGGCCGGTCGTCATCGGCGAGCTGGGCAGCCCGGATCTGGCGGACCTCAAGCATTTCGGTGCCGCCGCCGCGTCGTCCGGCGGCGTGGAGATGTATCACCTGCCGGGCCGGACCCCCGACGCGCCGACGCTCGAGGCCGCCTTCGGAGGCCGCTCGATCCCCGCGTCGATCCGGTACGGCGAAGCAGAGCGTCGTGCCGTCTACGAGTCGCTCAACTCGATCGGGGACAGCGAGGACGTCGATTTCGTGCTGCTGGGCTGCCCGCACGCTTCGCTGGAGCAGGTCGGCCGGGTCGCTCGCGCGCTCGAGGGCCGCACGATCTCGGCCGGCTGCGAACTGTGGCTGATGACCCCCCGCGCGCTGCGGACGGTCGCCGATCGCAACGGCTGGACCGAAACCATCCGGCGCGCCGGCGGGCGGATCCTCACCGACTCCTGCCCGGCGATGTCGCGTGTCGCTCCGGACGGCACGAAGGTGTTCGCGACCGACTCCGCGAAGCAGGCCCACTACCTGCCCGCGATCCTCGGGATCGAGGCGTGGTTCGGCACGCTCGAGGAATGCGTCGATGCCGCTGTCACCGGCCGGTGGCGCGGCTCGCTCGCGCCCGTCGGGAAGGCCCGCCGATGACCGGCGTGCAGCTGCGCGGCCGGGGCATCGTTCCCGGCCGCGTCGTCGGCGAGGCGCTGGTCTCCCGAGAGACGATCTCGGGCTGGGGCGGCATCGACCCGGCGACGGGCACGATCATCGAACGCCGGCACGAGCTGTTCGGCGTCTGCTTCACCGGGAAGGTCCTGGTGTTCCCGGGCGCCAAGGGTTCCTCGGGGTGGTCGGGCTTCTTCCAGTCCACCCGGCTGCTGGGCACCGCGCCGCTCGCGATGGTCTTCACCCGCCTCACGACGAAGGCCGCGCTGGGCGCGATCGTGACCCGGGTTCCGGCGATCACCGACCTCGACGACGACCCGGTCGCCCGCATCACCACCGGCGACCTCGTCGAGGTCGACGCCGATCGCGGGCTGGTGCGGGTGCTCCCGCGCTGAGGTCCGAGACGAAGGGGCGGTGCCTCCGGCCCCTCGTCTCGGCCGGTCCACGGGCCGGTCCGGGTGCGCGTGTGCCCGACCTCACCGAGGTTCGCGTTGACCTTGACATTCGTGTGAAGGTTCGATCCTGGTGGCATGCGATACGAAACCGCGGGGCCGGCCGAGACCCCGGACGCAAGCGCGCACCACAAGTTCCCGTGGGGGGCCTTGGCGGCGCTGGCCACCGCCGCGTTCATCACAGCCGGTCGTAGTCGGCGGCACCGAAGGACGCCTGTCCGTGTCGGACGAGCGGGAGGATGCCCAAGGTCTCAGCCCGTGACGCCGGAGCTGCGCCGGGCGGCCGCCCGCTTGAGCTCGCCGCGGGCGATGGTGCGCCGGTGGACGGCGTCGGGGCCGTCGACGATGCGGAGCACCCGCGCCCAGGCGTAGAAGTACGCCCGGGGGAGTGTCGTCGGAGACGCCGGCGCACCCGGGCGCAGGCCGAGTGCTCCGGCACCGAGCGCGGCGACTCGACTCCCGGAAGAAAGACGGTAGCCTCCACTGAGCGACCGCTTAGCCGCCGGGGTGCGCGGCAGAACAGGAGACCAGAGCTGTGAACTCGTTCAAGGACCGCGTGGCGATCGTGACCGGCGCCAGCCGCGGGATCGGCCTCGCCATCGCGAAGGGCCTGGTCGAGCGGGGTGCGAAGGTGTGCATCACCGCGCGGAAGCCCGAGCCGCTCGCCGAGGCCGTCGCTGAGCTCGGGGGCGAAGACTTCGCGATCGCCGTGCCCGGCAAGGCCGACGACACCGGGCACCAGGACGAGGCGGTCGCCAAGACGATCGAGCGCTTCGGCAGGCTCGACATGCTCGTGAACAACACCGGCATCAACCCGGTCTACGGGTCCACGCTCGACATCGACCCGGCCGCCGCGGCGAAGATCTTCGCCGTGAACGTGCTGGCGCCGATCGCCTGGACCAGGCGCGCCCGCGACGCGTGGATGGGCGAGCACGGCGGCTCGGTCGTCAACGTCGCCTCGATCGCCGGCCTGCGCGCGTCGCCCGGTATCGGCATGTACGGCGTGAGCAAGGCCGCGCTGATCCGCCTCACGCAGGAGCTCGGCGCCGAGCTCGGGCCGAAGATCCGCGTGAACGCGGTCGCCCCGGCCGTGGTCAAGACCAAGTTCGCGACCGCCCTGTACGAGGGCAAGGAAGAGGAAGTGGCGGCGGCCTACCCGATGAAGCGCCTCGGTATGCCCGAGGACATCGCGGGCGCGGTGGCGTTCCTGCTCTCCGAGGACGCGGGCTGGATGACCGGCCAGACCGTGGTCCTCGACGGCGGCGTGACTCTGGGCGGTGGCCTGTGAGCGCCGGGGTCGTCATCACGGGTGGCGGCGGCGGGATCGGCCGGGCGCTGGCGCGGCGCTTCGCGGCCGACGGTGCGCGCGTGGTCGTGGCCGACCTCAACGGCGAAGCCGCGGCGGAGGTGGCCGCCGAGGTCGGTGGCACCTCGTTCACCGGTGACGTCGCGAGCGAAGACGGCGTCGCGAAGCTCCTCGCGGCCGCCCGCGAGACGCTGGGCGAGATCGACGTCTTCTGCGCCAACGCGGGCGTCGCGCCCTTCGGCGACGAGCAGGCCACCGAGGACGACTGGGCCCGCACCTGGGACGTCAACGTGATGGCCCACGTCCGCGCGGCCAAGCAGCTGCTGCCCGCGTGGCTCGAACGCGGCAAGGGCCACTTCATCGCCACCGCGTCGGCCGCGGGCCTGCTCACGACGCTGGGCTCCGCGCCGTATTCGGTGACGAAGCACGGCGCGCTGGCCTTCGCCGAGTGGCTTTCGGCGACCTACCGCCACCGCGGCATCACGGTGCAGGCCATCTGCCCGCAGGGCGTGCGCACGGCGATGCTGGAGAGCAGCGGCCCGCGCGGCCAGCTGCTGATGGGCGCGTCGGCGATCGGCCCCGAGCAGGTGGCCGACGCGTTGTTCACCGCCATCGACGAGGGCCGGTTCCTCGTGCTGCCTCACCCCGAGGTCGCCGAGTATTACGCGCTGCGCGCCACGCAGACCGACCGCTGGCTCGGCGGCATGAACAAGCTGCAGCGCAAGATCGAGGCGCTGCCGGAGGATTGATCGTCGCGGGCGGGCGCCCGGTTCGGGTGCCCGCCCGTGCGTTCCGGCTTGCCCGTTCCGGGTGCCCGCCCGTGCGTTCCGGCTTGCCCGTTCCGGGTACCCGGGGTTGACGCACGGCACGCGGGCTCTCTAGCGTCCCCATACCGACTGGTCGGTGTCCGAGGGAGGCCGCGGGATGAGCTGGTACGACGCGAAGCCCTGGCTCGCGAGCTACGACGAGCAGCGCGCCGCCGCGAGCGAGTTCACGCCGACCACGCCGCTGGCCACCTTCCGCCGCACCGTCGCGCAGGCACCGGAAACCACGGCGCTGGTGTACTTCGACGCCCGGATCACCTACCGCGAGCTGGACGAGCTCTCCGACGCGTTCGCCCGCCACCTCACCGCCTCCGGGTTCGGTCGCGGCGACCGGCTCGCGCTGGTGCTGCAGAACATCCCCCAGTTCGTGATCTCCCTGCTCGGCGCGTGGAAAGCCGGCGGGATCGTGGTGCCGGTCAACCCGATGTACCGCGCGGGCGAGCTGAGCCACGTGCTGACCGACGCCGGCGTCAAGGCGCTTGTCTGCTCACAAACCGCGTGGCACGACTACGTCAGCGCCCTCGTGCCCGACAGCTCGGTGACGATCGCCGTGACCACGAGCGAGCTCGACCTGCAGACCCGCGACGACGAGCGCGTGCTCGGCAAGGTGCGCCGCGAGGCGACGCCGGGCGCGGCCGACCTGCTCGAGGTGCTGCGCTCGACGCCCGGTGATCCGCCGCCCGACCCCGGGCTCGGCCTCGACGACGTCGCGCTGATCAGCTACACGTCCGGCACGAGCGGGAAACCCAAGGGCGCCACCAACACCCACGGCAACCTCGGCACCAACGCCGTGATCCTCGCCGGCGCCGGCCGCGTCGAACCGGGCGCCACGGTGTTCGCGCTCGCGCCCCTGTTCCACATCACCGGGATGGTGTGCGAGGTCGCCTACGCCATCGAGATCGCCGGCACGCTGGCGCTCGCGTACCGCTTCGAAGCCGGCGTGGTGCTCGGGGCGCTGCTGGAGCACAAGCCGGCGTACATGGTCGGCCCGTCGACGGCGTACATGGCGCTGATGGCGCACCCGGACGTCACTCCCGAGCACTTCGCGTCGTTCGACGCGCTGTACTCCGGCGGCGCGGCGCTGCCTCCGGCGGTGGTCGACACGTTCCGCGACCGGTTCGGCCAGTACATCCACAACGGCTACGGCCTCACCGAGACCACAGCCGGCTGCGTCGTGGTGCCCGCCGGTGTCGAGGCGCCCCTCGACCCGGCTTCGGGCACGCTGTCGATCGGGCTGCCGGTGCCCGGCGTGATCGTGCGGATCCTGGCTGACGACGGCACGGAGCTGCCGTTCGGCGAGGCGGGCGAGATCGCCGTCGAAGGGCCCATGGTCGTGCCCGGCTACTGGAACCGGCCGGACGCCACGGCCGAGGCGCTGCCCGGCGGGCGGCTGCTGACCGCCGACGTCGGGTTCATGGACGAGCGTGGCTGGGTCTACGTCGTGGACCGCAAGAAGGACATGATCAACGCCTCCGGGTTCAAGGTGTGGCCGCGCGAGGTCGAGGACGTGCTGTACACGCACCCCGGCGTCCGCGAGGCCGCTGTGGTGGGTGTGCCGGACGAGTACCGCGGCGAGACGGTGAAGGCGTACGTGAGCGCGGCGCCGGGCGCGACGCCCGATCCCGACGAGCTGGTGGCCTACTGCCGGGAGCGGCTGGCCGCCTACAAGTACCCCCGATCGGTCGAGGTGCTCGCCGAGCTGCCGAAGACCGCGAGCGGGAAGATCCTGAGGCGCGAGCTGCGCGCCCGAGGCTAGGAGGTCGTGACGGTGGTCGAGACGGTCCGCGGCGCGGTCGAGCCGGCAGCGCTGGGCAAGGTGCTCATGCACGAGCACATTTTCGTGCTGAGCCCGGAGTTCGTGGCCAACTACCCGGAGCACGACGGGTTCGACGAGTCCGTGCACGTGCCGGAGGCGATCGCGAAGCTGCAGGCGCTCAAGGACGCCGGGATCGACACGATCGTGGACCCGACGGTGATCGGGCTGGGGCGCTACGTGCCGCGTGTGCAGAAGGTCGCCGCCGAGGTGGGGCTGCAGATCGTCGTGGCGACGGGTCTGTACACCTACCACGACGTGCCGCACTACCTCTCGCTGCGCGGGCCGGGCACGCCGCTCGGCGGTGACGACCCGCTGGTCGCGATGTTCGTCGGCGACATCACCGAGGGCATCGCCGGCACCGGCGTGAAGGCCGGGATCCTCAAGTGCGCCACCGACGAACCCGGGATGACGCCCGGCGTCGAGCGGGTGCTGCGCGCGGTCGCCAAGGCGCACCGGGCCACGGGGGCGCCGATCATGACCCACACGCACGCGGGCACGCGGCGCGGGCTGGAGCAGCAGGACGTGTTCGAGTCCGAGGGCGTGGACCTGAGCCGTGTGCTGATCGGGCACAGCGGCGACTCGGCCGACCTCGGCTACCTCACGGCCCTGGCCGACCGCGGCTCGCTGCTCGGCATGGACCGCTTCGGCCTGGACGTCTACCTGCCGTTCGAACAGCGCGTGGCGACGGTCGCGGCGATGTGCGAGCGCGGCTACGCCCGCAGCATGGTGCTCTCGCACGACGCGTCGTGCTACTTCGACTGGCTCGAGGCACCGGTGCGCGAGGCCGTGCTGCCCAACTGGCACTACCTCCACATCACCGACGACGTGCTCCCCGCGCTGCGCGAACGCGGCGTCAGCGAAACCGACCTCACCACGATGCTCGTCGACAACCCGCGCCGCCTGCTCGACCACGGGGGCGCGTACTGACCGGCCTCGGCCGGTAGGCTGGCTGTTCTCTGAGTTCCCGGAGGGGGTGTGGCGATGACCCGGGCCGGCACGCGCAAGGCCGTCGTCTCCGACGAGTCGCCCGCGGTGCCTCGCCGCCTGCTTCAGCACGCGACGAAGCTCTTCGCGAAGAAGGGCTTCGACCGCACGTCGGTGCAGGAGATCGTCGAGGCCGCCGGCGTCACCAAAGGCGCCATGTACCACTACTTCGGCTCCAAGGACGACCTGCTCTACGAGATCTACGCCCGAGTGCTGCGCGAGCAGACCTCCCAGCTCGAACGCGTCGCCTCCAGCGCCGCGCCGCTGCGCGAACGCCTGGCCGCCGCCGCGTCCGACGTGGTCGTCAGCAGCATCGACAACCTCGACGACAACACCATCTTCCTGCAGTCCATGCACCAGCTCAGCGCCGACAAGCGCAAGGCCGTGCGCGCCGAACGCCGCAAGTACCACGAACGGTTCCGCCGCCTGATCGAAGAAGGCCAGGCTTCCGGCCAGTTCCGCACGGACAAGCCCGCGGACCTGGTCGTGGACTTCTTCTTCGGCTCGGTCCACCACCTGGGCACGTGGTACCGCCGGGGTGGGCCGCTGTCGGCGCGCGAGGTGGGGGACCAATTCGCGGACCTGCTGCTGTCGATGCTCCGGCCGTAATTCTGCCTCGGCTGTTTTTTCTGCCTCGGCTCCGCCGAGGCGTGCGAGATCGCCTTTGAGCCGGCTTCCGAATTCAGCGGTCTGATCGGCCGGGGGCCGATCGCACCGCTGAATTCGGAAACCGGCGCGATCTCGCGCTGTGGTTGGGTTCGCGCACGCCTCATTCCACGGGCGCGACCACCACCCCGTGGCGCGCGAGGACGCGGGTGACGAAGTCCGTTTTGCCCGCGGTGTAGGCCTCGCGGTCCGTGGTTTCCGTGGCGAGGCGGCGTTTCAGCGTGCCGTACTCCGCGGCCAGCGCCGGATCCGCCCGCAGGGCGTCGCGGAAAGTGAGCTGGGCCCGCCAACGCGGGTGGCCGGCCGGGATCAGGTGCAGGTGCGCCAGCCGATGCTCGTTGGTGGAGTCGGGTAGCACGAAGAACCGCCGCCATTGCGCGCTGACGTCGAGGGACGGCGGCACGTACGCCCAGCCATCGGCCGACAGGACAGCGCCGGCGGAAGCCACCACCGCATCAACGTCCGCCACCGAAGCCATCACGTCCACCACCGGCTTGGCCGCCAACCCCGGCACCGACGTGGACCCGACGTGCTCCACCCCGTCGACCAGCCATGGCCCGAGCACCTCGGCCAAGCGCGCGCACAAGGTCGCACCACGTGCCGCCCACATCGGGTCGGCGGCGGTGACGTGCGGCTTTTCGTACGCCCAAGCCGGGGGATCACTCATGGGCACGCACGCTACCGGCGGGCACCGACAGTTTCGGTGCCCGCCGGGGTTCACGGGCGAGGCGCCGTCGTACTGCCCGGCACTGTTTCGTCGGCCGGGTCGAACGGGAGATACGTCGTGCCCAGCCTGGGGGCCCAGCCGATGGTCAGCGGGGACACGGCGGGGGTCTCCGCGTGCTGGGGGAGGAACCCGATGTCCACCGGGGTCGAGAAGTCCACGGTCAGGAACCGGGTGGGTTCGGCGACGCTCACGAGAGAGCCCTCCTGATCGCTTCCTCGCCCAGGATCGGGTCGTTGGTCGGGTCCTCGACGGCCGGGGCGAGGGCGCGCGGCGCGATTTTCGGGGTGAGGGTCCCGAAGACCGGGTCCGGTGGGGCCGCGGTGTGGTACTCGGGGAAGTGGGCCTGGTAGTCCACCATCGACTGGACCAGTGCGGGCTCCGCGAAGCGCGGTCCCCAGAACTGGGCCGAGATCGGCAGGCCGGCGGTGGCGCCGACGGGGAAGCTCACCATGGGCCAGCCCAGCGCGTTCGGCACCTGGTAGTACGCCCGGTACACCGGGAAGCCGGGGCCACCGCCGGCACGTTCGCCGATCACGTCGCCGAGGGCCAGCACGAGCATGAAGTCGACGCCGGCGTCCTCCAGCGCCCGGGTGTAGTTGGCGATGAGCCGGCGCCGCCGCTGTTCGCCCTCGTAGCGGACGGAGGCGGGGATGCCGCCGTTGAAGCGGTCGGCGCTCGCGAAGCTCGCCGCCGTCTCACCGGGCGCGCGCCGGCCGTACTGGCCGGTGAGGGTCGCGACAGCGTCGGCCGTCGGGATGCCGCTCGCGCAGAAGTCCGCCACCGCCGCGACGAACCGGACCTCGTAGCGGTTCGCGTTCACCACCGCGGCCGAGGGCGACACGGGCGATCCGTCCACCGTCGCCAGCACGTCCGCCGACGCGAAGTACGGGTTCTGCGCGGGGTCGGTCATGTCCAGACCGGGGAACTCCTTCACCTGGGCGCCCAGGCTCTTCAGCTGTCCCACCAGCCGGTTGAACGCCTTCAGGTGCTCGGCGCCGTAGGTGTCCTGCGGGCTGACCCCGGTCTTGATGGTGCCGCCCACGTTCATCCAGTCCGTCTGCGGGACGCCGATCGTCAGGCCCTGCAACGGAGTCCGCCCTGGCCGCGGCGACGACGGGATCACCGGGAACGGCAGAGGCGCCGAGAGCGTCTGCGGGTCGTTCACCGGGTCCGGACCGAGGATCGTGCTCAGGATCAGCGCCGAGTCCCGTGCGCTGCGGGAGATCGGGCCGAGCACGTCGTAACCCGGTGAGAGCGGCATGAGCCCGGCGATCGACACCGTGCCCAGCGACGGCTTGATCCCGCTGGCGCCGTTCGCGGCCGACGGCATGATGATGCTGCCGCCCGTCTCCTCGCCGATGCAGGCAGCGGCCAGCCGCGCGATGGGAGCGACCCCCGAGCCCTGGCTCGATCCGCCCGGCACGTGCGACGGGCTCCAGGCGTTGCCCGCGAACGTGCCGGTGATCGAGCCGGAGAAAGCCGAGCAGATGGTGTTGCCCAGCAGCACCACGCCGGCCGCGCGCAGCCGGGCGACGACCGTCGCGTCCTGGAGCGCCTTGTTGCCGGTGAACGCCGCGCTGCCGTCCTGCGCGTTCAGGCCCTTGATGCCCACGGAGTCCTTGATGCCCATGGGGATCCCGCACAGCGGCGACAGGTCGCCGCCGTGCCGGCGCCAGGTCGAGATCCGCTGGTCGGCGGCTCGCGCGGCGGCGAGCGCGCCGGCGGTGTCGACGCGTACGAACGCGTTGTACGCGCCGTTGTCGCCGTAGACCTCGAAGGGACCGTTGAACTTCGAGATCCGGCCGAGGTAGGCCTGGGTGATCTCGACGCTCGACGTGCGGCCCGCGCGCAGCAGCGCGGCGAGCTCGGTGATCTCGTAGTCCACGAGCCGGCCGCGGTGGGGGATCTGGTTCACCGACGGCAGCGCCGGGCCGCCGGACGGCGCCGCGCTCGCCGGCGCCGCACCCAACGTGAGGGAAAGGGTGCCACCGGCGACCGCCGCACCGGCGCCGCCGAGCACGGATCTCCGCGTGAGTCTTCCTGGTTGTGCCACGTACTGCCTCGCTTCTGAACAGGTGGGGAAGGGCAGGCGCGACGCTAGGACCCTGCGGTTGCGGGGGAGTTTTCGAGTATTACGAAGACATTTCGTGTTCAGACCTTTCGCCCTATGCCGGGAAGCCGTGCCCGGCAAGGACGTCCTAAGGCCACGCTGCGGTCACGATTCGGTGCACCCGCCCACCGCGGTTCGCGACCGCAACCCGACCCGGGCGCGAGATCGCGCCGGCTTCTGGATTGAGCGGTGCGATCGGCCCCCGGCCGATCAGACCGCTCAATCCAGAAGCCGGCTCAAAGGCGATCTCGCACGCCCTGGCGAAGCCGGGGCAAATAACTCAGTGCCGCTTCAGGTGATCCAAGACCCGCGGCAGGATGAACTCTCCGGCCTCTTCGGGCAGCCAGTGGCTGGCGCCCTCCACGACCTCGAACTCGTACTCGCCGTCGACATAAGAGCGGGTCAGCTCGGCAGCCGTGCGGCCCAGGTACGGGTCCTCGCTGCCCCACAGGTACAGCGTCGGCACGGAGATGCGGCCGGCGGGGATGTCGAACTCGCTGGCGGCCGGGCCGCGGTACCAGTTCAACGTGGCGGTCAGCGCGCCCGGCTCGGTCAGGCGCGTGATGTTGCGTTCGACCAGCTCGGCGGGCACGCGGTCGCCGTACGCGGCGCGCAGTTCGGCGGCGTCGTCGGCGAGCAGGGAGGCCTCGGCGCGGCCGTCGAGGTGGCGGAAGAAGCGGACGTAGCCGAGGTCGCGGAACTGGCGGGTGTCGTCGGTGGCGGCGCGGTGCAGGGCGGCGGGGTGCGGGGTGGTGAGGATGGTCAGGGATCGCAACTGGTCGGGGTGCGCGCTGGCGAACGCCCAGCCGACCATGCCGCCCCAGTCGTGCGCGACGAGGTGGAAGCGATCCGACCCCAGCGCCGCGGCGAAGGCGATTACGTCGGTGATGAGGTGGCGCACCGAGTACTGGTCGACGTCCAGCGGTCGAGCGCCCGAGGCGTAGCCGCGCTGGTCGACCGCGACGGCGCGGTAGCCGGCCGCGCCCAGTACCGCGAGTTCCGTGGTCCACGAGTCGGCGAACTCCGCCCATCCGTGCAGCAACAGGACGAGCTCCCCGGACTCGGGGCCGGCGGCGAGCGCGCTGTGGTGGTGGGTGCCGACGGTGATCGTCAGCTGCTCGGTGCCCGGGACCATGATCACCAGGCTAGGAAGCCGAAGCTTCCGGCCACCACAGGAAAAAGTGCACTCTTGCCGCCTGTTCGTACGTGCCGGGCACCACCGTCCACAGTGTCCACCACGTGCCCAGGCCCCGCCAGCCGAAACGGCGGGCGGGGCCCCGGAAAACGACCTCAGGCAGGCAGATCCACGAGATCCGCCAGCCGTGCGCGGTGCCGGCCCGGCGTGCCGAACGCGAGCTCGTCGCTCTTGGCGCGCTTGAGGAACAGGTGCGCGGGGTGCTCCCACGTCATGCCGATCCCGCCGTGCAGCTGGATCGCCTCCTCCACGGCGTGCACCGCGATCGGCGCGACGCGCGCCTGCGCCACGGCCACCGCGATCGGCACGTCGAAGCCGCCGGCGAGCGCGTCGGCCGCGTACCGCGCCGTCGCGCGCGCGTTCACCAAGTCCGTGTACAGGTTCGCCAGCCGGTGCTTGAGCGACTGGAACCCGCCGACCGGGCGGCCGAACTGGTAGCGGGCCTTGAGGTAGGTGACGGTGGTCGTCAGCGCCCACTCCGTGAGCCCCGTCTGCTCCGACGCGAGCAGCCCCGCCGCCGTGGTCAGCGCGGTGTCCAGCGCCGCCTGCGCGGCCGCGCCGCTCACGACGAGGCGCGCCGCGGCGTGGTCCAGCTCGACGTCGGCCACCCGCCGCGTGAGATCCAGCGACACCAGCTCGGTCACCTGGGCCGCCGAAGCCTCCACCGCGTACAGCCCCGGCCCGTCCGGCCCGGTCGCGGGCACCACGAGCAGCTCGGCCACGGACGCGTCGACGACCGTGCCGGCCCGCCCGCTCAGCGTCCCGTCACCGTTCACGGACACCGTCGCCGGGAAAGCCGCACCCGGCGCGGTCGACAGCGGCACGGCCAGCGCACCCGTCAGCTCGCCCGCGGCGAGCCGGGGGAGCAGCTCGGCCGCGACCGAGCCGCCCGCCGCCAGCAGCGCCGACGTCGCCAGCACCGCACTGCCGAGGAACGGCACCGGCGCCACACTGCGGCCCAGCTCTTCGAGCACCACGGCCGTCTCGCGCGCCGAAGCGCCGTGCCCGCCGAGCTCCTCGGGCACCATCAGCCCGGCCGCGCCGAGGTCGGCGGCGAGCGTCTTCCACAGCTTCAGGTCGTACGGCTCGGCCGTCTCGACGCGCGCCAGCAGCGCGGCCGGCGAGGCCTGGTCGGTGAGCAGGTCCCGCACCGACGCGCGCAGGTCCTCCTCGACGTCGGAGTACAGCAGGTCCGGGGTGGGCAGCTCGCTCATCGCGGCAGGTCCTTCCAGGCGACGTCCTTGTCCACCCGCGGCTCGGACGGCAGCCCCAGCACGCGTTCGGAGATGATGTTGCGCAGGACCTCCGAGGTCCCGCCCTCGATCGAGTTGCCCTTCGCGCGCAGGTAGCGGTAACCCGCCTCGCGCCCGAGGAAGTCGACCTTCTCCGGCCGCCGCAGCGTCCAGTCGTCGTAGCGCAGGCCTTCTTCGCCGAGTAGCTCGATCTCCAGCCCGGTGAGCTTCTGGTTCAGCTCGGAGAAGGCCACCTTCATCGCGGAGCCCTCCGGCCCCGGCGCACCGGCCGTGAGCTGCTGGCGCAGCCGGGAAGCGGCCAGCCGCAGCGACTCGGCCTCCACCCAGTGCTGCACGAGCCGGTCGCGCAGCTCCGGCGTGCGCAGCTCGGGCCGCTCGCGCCAGGTCTTCGAGACCATGCCGATCAGGCCGCCCTCACGCGGCAGAGCGTTGCCGCCGATGGCCACGCGCTCGTTCATCAGCGTGGTCTGCGCGACCTTCCAGCCCTCGCCGACGGCACCGAGCCGCTGCGAGTCCGGGATGCGCACGCCGGTGAGGAACACCTCGTTGAACTCGGCCTCGCCGGTGATCTGGCGCAACGGCCGGACCTCGACGCCCGGCGCGGTCATGTCGCACATGAAGTACGTCATGCCCTGGTGCTTCGGCACGTCCGGGTCGGTGCGCGTGACGAGGATGGCCCACTGCGAGTTGTGCGCGCCCGAGGTCCACACCTTCTGCCCGGTCACGACCCAGTCGTCGCCGTCGCGCACCGCGCGCGTGGCCAGCGCGGCGAGGTCGGAGCCCGCGCCGGGTTCGCTGAACAGCTGGCACCACACCTCCTCGCCCGTCCACAGTGGACGCAGGAAGCGCGTGCGCTGCTCCTCGGTGCCGAACGCGAGGATCGTCGGCGCGGCCATGCCGAGGCCGATGCCGATGCGGCGCGGGTCGTTGTCCGGCGCGCCGGCCGCAGCGAACGCGCGGTCGACCACCGGCTGCAGCGCGCGCGGCGCACCCTGGCCGCCCAGGCCCTCGGGGAAGTGCACCCACGCCAGGCCCGCGTCGTAGCGGGCGCGCAGGAACTCCAGCCGTTCGGTGGTCTTCGGGTCGTGCGCGGCCAGGAACCCGGCCACCTGGGCCCGGAGGTCGTCGGGGGTCATCGGCCGGCCTCCGCCCGGTACTTCTTGAGCTCACGACGCGCCAGCGAGCGCTTGTGCACCTCGTCCGGTCCGTCGGCCAGGCGCAGCGTGCGCACGCCCGCCCACAGCTCGGCCAGCGGGAAGTCCTGGCTCACGCCACCGGCGCCGTGGGCCTGCACGGCTTTGTCGAGGATCCACTCCACCGTGATCGGGGTGGAGATCTTGATGGCCTGGATCTCGGTGTGCGCGCCCTGGTTGCCCACGGTGTCCATCAGCCACGCGGTCTTGAGCACCAGCAGCCGCTGCTGCTCGATGCGCACGCGCGACTCGGCGATCCAGTCCTGCACCACACCGGACTCGGCGATGGGCTTGCCGAACGTCTCGCGCGAGAGCGTGCGGCGGCACATGAGCTCCAGCGCCCGCTCGGCCATGCCGATCGCGCGCATGCAGTGGTGGATGCGGCCGGGGCCCAGGCGGGCCTGGGCGATCGCGAACCCGGCGCCCTCGCTGGCGATGAGATTCTCCGCCGGCACACGCACGTCCTCGAACAACACCTCGGCGTGGCCGCCGTGGTCGCCGTCGGTGTAGCCGAACACGTGCATGCCGCGCTTGATGGTCACGCCCGCAGCGTCGCGCGGCACCAGGATCATGCTCTGCTGCTGGTGCGCGGGCGCGTCCGGATCGGTCTTGCCCATCACGATCATGATCTTGCAGTTCGGGTTCATCGCACCCGAGATGAACCACTTGCGGCCGTTGACCACGTACTCGTCGCCGTCACGGCGGATGCTGGTGGCGATGTTGCGCGCGTCGGACGAGGCCACGTCGGGCTCGGTCATCGCGAACGCGGAGCGGATCTCGCCGTCGAGCAGCGGCTGCAGCCACTGCTTTTTCTGCTGCTCGCTGCCGAACATGTGCAGCACTTCCATGTTCCCGGTGTCCGGCGCGGCGCAGTTGACCGCGGTCGGCGCGAGCCGGGGGCTGCGGCCGGTGATCTCGGCCAGCGGCGCGTACTGCAGGTTGGTCAGGCCCGCGCCGTCCTCACCGGGCAGGAAGAAGTTCCACAGGCCGCGCTTGCGCGCCTCGGCCTTGAGCACCTCGACGACCGGCACCGACGACCAGGGGTTCTCGCGCTCGGCGAGCTGCTCTTCGAAGACCGGTTCGGCCGGGTAGACGTGCGAATCCATGAAGTCGAGCAGCTGTCCGCGCAGCTCCTCGGTGCGCGCGTCGAACGCGAAATCCATGACTACTTCTCCTCTTTGAGCGTCTCGTAGCCGTGCGAGACGAGCGGGGCCACGGCGTCGCCGATGCCCTCGAACCCGGACCCGACGGTCTGGCCCTTGCTGTAGCGGAAGTAGATGCCTTCCAGGATCACTGCGAGCTTGAAGAACGCGAAGCTCACGTACCAGTTGAGCGCCGACACATCGCGGCCGGAGCGCTCGGCGTAGCGGGCGATCACCTCGTCGGTGCTCGGGTAGCCGGGTGCGGAGCTGGCGTTGGACACCATCTGCAGCGACACCTTGTCGCGCTCGGCGTAGGCCACCAGCAGCGCGAGGTCGGTGAGCGGGTCGCCGAGGGTGGACATCTCCCAGTCGAGCACCGCGGTGATGCGGTCGTCGCCGTCCACGAGCACGTTGTCGAGCCGGTAGTCGCCGTGCACGATCGTGGCCGGACCGGAGGTCGGCAGCTTCGCCGCGAGGCTGTCGTGCAGCTCGTCGGCGCCGGGCAGGTCGCGGCTGCGGGAGCCGTCGAGCTGCTTCTTCCAGCGCCGCAGCTGGCGTTCGAGAAAGCCGTCGGGCCGGCCGAAGTCGCCGAGCCCAACCGCTTCCGGGTCCACGGCGTGCAGGTCGACGAGCGTGTCCACGAGCCGGAACCCGATCTCGCGCGTGCGCTCGGTGCCCAGCACAGCCAGCTCGGAGTCGCTGCGGTACGGCGTGCCGGCCACGAACTCCATCACGTAGAACTGCGCGCCGAGCACGTCGGCGTCCTGGCACAGCACGACGGTGCGCGGCACCGGGACCGCCGTGCCGGCCAGGCCGGAGATCACCTTGAACTCGCGCGCCATGTCGTGCGCCGTCGGCAGCACGTGCCCGAGGGGCGGCCGCCGGACGACCCAGCGGTGCGTGCCGTCGCCCACGATGTAGGTGAGGTTCGAGCGGCCGCCCTGCACCACCTCGGCGGTCAGCTCACCCGTGACCAGGCCGGGCCGCTGCTCGTCGAGGTAGGCGCGCAGGCGGGCCAGGTCGAGTCCTGGCGGGTCGGACGGGGTCATCGGGCCTCCTCGGGGGTCACCGGGCCACGCTACCGACTAGTCGGTATGTCGTACAGCCGCCGGCCCGGGTGTCCCCGGGCCGGGTGCCTCTCGTGTGGTCAGGCGGGTTGTCGGGCAGTTCCGTCAGGCGACGGTGTCAGGTGGGTCGGGCAGGTCAGGCGATCATGCGGGCGACGAACTCGGCGACGCAGGCCGGCTTGGCCTCGCCGTCGATCTCTACGGTCCACCGCACCACAGCCTGCTTGCCACCGGGCACGTCTGTCACCTCGAGCAGGTCCGCGCTGCCGCGCACCTTCGCCCCGACCTTCACCGGCTGCGGGAACCGCACCTTGTTGAGGCCGTAGTTGATGCCCATCTTCAGGCCGTCGACGCGGTAGACCTGCGAGCCGAAGTGCGGCAGCAGTGACAGCGTGAGGAATCCGTGGGCGATGGTGGTGCCGAACGGTCCCGCCGCGGCCTTCTCGGTGTCGAGGTGGATCCACTGGTGGTCGTCGGTGGCGTCGGCGAACTGCTGCACCCGCTCCTGCGTGACGGTGAGCCACTCGCTCTCGCCGAGGCGCTCGCCCGCCGCGGCGGCGAACTCGTCGACGTTCGTGAACACGCGCATGGCCATCAGTCCTTCGGTCCGCCGGCGACGTAGATGACCTGACCCGAGACGAAGCCCGCGCCCTCGCTCACGAGGAACGAGGTCAGGTGGGCGATGTCGTCGGGCGTGCCCACCCGCTGCACCGGGATCTGAGAGGCGGCCGCCTTCTTGAAGTCCTCGAAGTCCATGCCGAGGCGCTCGGCGGTGGCCGCGGTCATGTCCGTGGCGATGAAGCCGGGCGCGATCGCGTTGGCGGTGACGCCGAACTTGCCCAGCTCGATGGCGAGGGTCTTCGTGAAGCCCTGCATGCCGGCCTTGGCGGCGGAGTAGTTGACCTGGCCGCGGTTGCCCAGCGCCGAAGTGCTGGACAGGTTCACGATCCGGCCCCACTTCTCCTGCGTCTGGTACTTCTGCACCGCGCGCGTCATGAGGAACGAGCCCTTGAGGTGCACGCCGAGCACGGAGTCCCAGTCGTTCTCGGTCATCTTGAACAGCAGGTTGTCGCGCGTGATGCCGGCGTTGTTGACCAGCACGGTGGGCGCGCCGAGCTCCTCGGCGACACGGGTGACGGCAGCCTCGACCTGGTCGGCGTCGCTGACGTCCAGCGAGACGCCGACGGCCCGGCCACCCTCGGCCACGATCGCCTCGGCGCCCTGCTTCACCGCGGACTCGTCGAGGTCCAGCAGGCCGACGGCGAACCCGTCGGCGGCGAGGCGACGGGCGACGGCGGCACCGATGCCGCGGCCGGCTCCCGTCACGATGGCAACCCGGGCGGGGGAATCGGTCACGAGGACCCTCCTCAACGTTGAGAAACAGAGATCGGGCACGCAGTCTGCGCGCTAAGCATCCGCTTAGGGAACATACCCGGGGGGCTCCCGGCGGGCCACTGTGACCGGCCTCATGTTCGCCCGGACGAGCGCAGGCTGGGCCGAGAAGGCGCCGCGAGCTGCTCGGTCGTCGCTGGATCGTCGGTGAGGAGGTGCGGGTCAGGACCGGAACCGGGTGATCTTCGCGAGGTGGCGTTCGCGGGTCTCGTGGTCCTCGACGCCCTGGTCGGTGCCCTGGGCGAGGCACAGCACGCCGACCTTGCCGTTGTGCTGGTTGGTGTGGACTTCCTGGACCGCCTGGCCGATCCGGTCGAGCGGGTACACCGTGGACAGCGTCGGGTGGATCATGCCCCGGGTGATGAGCCGGTTCGCTTCCCAGGCTTCGCGGTAGTTGGCGAAGTGGGTGCCGACGATGCGCTTGAGACGCATCCAGAGGTGCCGGTTGTCGTAGACGTGTTCGTAGCCCGAGGTGGAAGCGCAGGTGACGATCGTGCCGCCGCGACGGGCGACGTAGACGCTGGCACCGAAGGTTTCGCGACCGGGGTGCTCGAAGACGATGTCGGGGTCGGTGCCGCCGGTGAGGTCGCGGACCAGGGTGCCGAACCGCTTCCACTCGCGGGGGTCCTGCACGTTTTCCTCCGGCCAGAAGCGGAATCCTTCGGCCTTGCGGTCGATCACCAGCTCGGCTCCCATGGCGCGGACGAGCTCCGCCTTGCGGGGGCTGGACACGACGCACACCGGGATGCCGCCGCCGTTGAGCACGAGCTGGGTGGCGTAGGAGCCGAGGCCGCCGGCCGCGCCCCAGATCAGGACGACGTCGCCCTGTTTCATGGTGGCGCCGTTGCGGGAGACGAGCTGCCGGTAGGCCGTCGAGTGCACCAGGCCGGAGGCGGCGGCCTCTTCCCAGGTCAGGTGGCCGGGCTTCGGCATGAGCTGGTTCGCCTTCACCAGCGCGAGTTCGCCGAGGCCACCGTAGTTGGTCTCGAACCCCCAGATGCGCTGCTCCGGGTCGAGCATCGAGTCGTCGTGCCCGTCGGGGTCCGTGAGCTCGACGTTCAGGCAGTGCGCGACGACGCGGTCGCCGGGCTTGACCGAGCGGACCGCCGCCCCGATGCGCAGGACCACGCCGGACAGGTCGGAACCCACGACGTGGAACGGCTGGTCGTGCTTGCCGGCGCCCGGCACGGTCCTGGCGTAGCGCTGGAGGAAACCGAACGTGGGCAACGGCTCGAACAGCGCGGTCCACACCGTGTTGTAGTTGACGCTGCTGGCCATCACCGCCACCAGGACTTCGTCGGGCCCGACCTCGGGGGTGGCGACCTGCTGGACGTGCAGCGCCTTGGCCGGATCCTTGTCCGCGGTGGCCATGCCCTCGAACATGTCCGACTCCGCGGCGAGAACCACGGCGGCGCGGTAGCTCTCCGGCACGGGCACCGAACCGATCTCGTCGGCGGAAATGTTCTCGGCCGTGACGGCCGCGACGATCTGTTTCACCGTGTTCCTCCGGGTCCTTCGCCGTGGACGATCTGCTCGCGCAGGGCAGCCAGCACCTCGCGCAGCCGCTGGGCGGCCTGGTGGTCGATGAGGTGCCCGTCGCGGTCGAAGCGGTCGTGCGCGGCCGACACGAGCAGTTCCGGCCCGCTCAGCACGCGGTGGCCGTACCCGGCCAGCAGCTGCCGCAGCGCAACCTGCCCTCGTACGGTGCCGAAACCGCCGGGCGAGACGCCGATGACGGCGACGTCCTTGCGAAGCAGCGGAGTGCTCATCGCCGGACGGACGAGCCAGGCGAGCGCGGTGCGCACGACCTCGGGCACCGCGAACGCGAGTTCCCCGGTCGCGATCAGGAGCCCGTCGGCCTTCGCCACCGCCGCGCGCAGATCGCGCGCGGCCGGCGGAAGCCGGCTCTCGGTGTCCTCGTCGCGGTCGTAGCGCGGCACCTGCGCGAGTCCTTCGTGAATCTCGATCGTGACGCCGGCGGGCGCGAGCCCACGCGCCGCGTGCAGCAGCGCGGTGTTCGGCGAGCCGGCCCGCCCGCTGCCCGACATCGCGAGGATGCTGACGTCGTCCTCGGAACCCGTGGTGCTCATCTCGGCAACGCGTCCGAGATCGCCCGGATCAGCTGGGGCGCCCGGTCGTTGAGGTAGAAGTGCCCGCCCGGGTGGGTGGTCACGGTCGTGCGGCCGGTGGTGTGGACCTGCCACGACTCGGCCTCCTCGAACGAGACCTTCGGGTCGGTTTCCCCGACGTGCACATGGATCGGCGCCGCGATCGGCCCGGTTCCCGCCCAGCGGTAGGTTTCCGCGGCGCGGTAGTCGCTGCGGATGGCCGGGAGGATCATGCGCAGCATCTCCTCGTTGCCGAGGATCTGCGCGTCGGTGCCGCTGAGGCTGCGGATCTCCGCGAGCAGCCCGTCGTCGTCCCGCTGGTGGACGGTTTCGTCACGGCGGCGCGACGGCGCCCGTCTGCCGCTCGCGAACACCACGATCGGGACCACGTCGCGGGCTTCCAGCCGGCACGCGACCTCGAACGCCACCGACGCGCCCATGCTGTGCCCGAAGAAGGCCATGGGCCGGTCGCGGTAGCGCAGCAGCGGGGCCACGAGCGCGTCGGCGAGCTCACCCACGCTGTCCAGGCACGGTTCGGAGCGCCGGTCCTGGCGGCCCGGGTACTGCACGGCGATCACGTCGACGCCGGGCGAGAGCGCCTTCGACACGGGGAAGTAGAAGCTCGCCGAACCGCCGGCGTGCGGGAAACAGACCAGTTGAACCGCGGCTTCCGGAGCGGGGTGGTACCTGCGCGTCCAGAGTTCGATGTCCACGTCGGGAGACACGACAGGCTCCTTCGATCCGGCCGGGGCGTCCGCCACCGGGTCCGGGGCCGATCGTCGGACGGCGCCGACAGCCTGGGCAACCCCTATCCGCAGGACGGCCTTTCCGCCCGCCGAGCGGCGGAATCCGGCGCCGCGACTTGGTCAACTGCGGGGCGCGTTAGGGGTGTGCGCCGTGGTGGGCCGGGAGCACGCTGGACTCGGGTACCGGTCTGGATGTTCCGAGCGGGTTCGACGCGCGTCGGCGTGATCGACGGCGACCAGGCGACGCAGCCGGCAGGTCGCCTAGACGCGCCGGCGGGAAACCGTCGCGCGCGCCCGTTCGCGGTCGTCGGGTGGAGGGGATGACGCGTGAACGCGTTCGATGCGAATCCGGTGTTCGCCGCAGTGGCGCCTCGTGCGGGCCGGGGGTGGTCGGCACCGCGGTGCCGGGCCCGGCCGGAAGGGCGCGAGGGCCGGACAGGCCGGTCGTGCTGAACCTTCCGGAGTCGGCCTTCGTGTCGGATCTGCCGGTGCGGGCCACGGAGACCTTTCCCGAGGCGTTGCGCCGTCTGCGAAAACGGGCCGGCATGACCCAGCAGGAGCTGGCCGACTTCGCCACGTTGAGCGTGCGCGCCATTCGCAACCTCGAACAGGACCGGGTGCGTCGGCCGCGCGCGGAGACGGTGAAGCTCCTCGCGGACGCGCTGCGGCTGCCGGCGGAGGACCGGCGGCTCCTGGAAACCCTGGCGCGGGGCGGCGATGTCGTGGCCGAGCCGCCGCCGTACCCGCCGTTGCGGCTGGCCGAGCCGCGCCCGCGCGACGGCGAGATCCACTTCCTGGCCCGGTTGCTCGTCGAGGCGCGGCGCCGCAAGCTCGTGTCGACCGAGTGCGGCGGTGCCGAATCCCGCGGCGAGACCGTGATCGCCGCGACGCGGGGCGACGGGACCGACGGCGAGTGGCGGGTGCTGTGGGTGGTCTCCACCCCGGATCCCGGCGCGGACGACGGCACCGGGACGTCACGATGACGAACGCCGGTGCGGCCGAACTTCCGCGCCTTGTGCCCGCTCAACTGCCGGTCCGGCCGAATCGCCGTCGCTACGTTGGAAACAGCGGCCGATCGCGGGCGGATCCCTCGGCGCGGCCGACGCGGCAGGAGCCTCGTGTGCCCGGCTGCCGACCAAAGTGGGTCCGCGGGGCCGGATCGGCGCGCGGACGCGCCTGACCACTCGACCTCTGAGGTGTGATCATGGTGGTGCCGACAGCCGGGCTGGCCGACGTCTCGCTCCGAGAGGTCTGGACCAGCATGGCGGTGGTCAGCGAAGCCCAGGAGTTCCGCCCGGTGCCGAAGGTGGGCGACGGCTTCGCCCGGGCGTTGCGGATCGTGCACGACGCACTGCTCGGGCCGAGCGGCGGGGCCGGCCGGCCGGTCCCCTCAGCCGGCGCGATCTTCCCATACGACGTCCTGGTGCTGACTGACGAGCCGGGCTCCGCTCCGGGTCTTTTCCGCGTCGACGCGGTGCGCCGCGCCTGTGTGCGGCTGCTTCTGCCGGCTCCGGCCCTGCGCGCAGTGGTCCAGGCCATGCCGCGGGCGGCCGGTGTGACCCGTGACGTGTGGGCGATCCTGCTGTCCCGGCCGTGGCTTTCGGTGCGCAAGTACGGGCCGCGCGGGTACCTCTACGCGCAGCTCGACACCGGGCACGCCGCGACCAGCCTGCTGGGTGGCGCACTGGCGACCGGCCCCGCGGAGCTGCACCTGAAACTCGCGCGCCGGCAGATCCAGAAGGCGTTGTGGGGACTGCTGCCGTTTCGCGAGCCGCACTCGGTGCTGGCCATCGGCCCGGCGCCGGTCGAGGCCGGACCCGACCCGCTGCCGGTGGTCGAACCACTGCACGCGGTGCGGACCGACTCCCACGGCGATCTCGAGCGCTTCGGCTGGGCGATGCTGCCGGACGGACTGGCCACCGGCGCCGACACCCCCGGCACCTCGGCGGCGGTCCCGACGTCCGTGGTCCCGGGCGCCGGGCCGGGGATCCCGGCGGGGGACTGGCTGAGGTGGACCCGCGCGAGGCGGTCCTGCAACCAGTTCCGGGCCCGGCCCGTCGCCGGCTCCGCCCTGTCCGACGCGCTCGGCGCGCTCGGCACCAGGCTGGTCACCGACCTCGACGGCGCGCCGTCGGAGCTGCGCCTGACCCTCGTGGTCACCACAGACGAGGTCGCCGCCGCGTGTCGCGCGGCCTGGCGCGGCACGGGCGTGGACGTCGTGGTGTCGGCGCCGGCCGACGACCCCGACCACATCCGCCGGCTGTGCATGGGGCAGCGCCACCTCGGTGGCGCGAAGGCGTTCCTGGTGTGCCATGTGGACGGACGGACCACCCTCGGCCTTGGCAGCACCCAGGTTTTCCGCGAAGCGCTCTTCCGCGCCGCCGCGGCGGCGCACCTCGTCTACCTCGGCGCCGCACGGGCCGGGGTGGCGGTGACCTCCGTCGGCGGCTACGACATCGACGGCTGGCGGCTCCTGGCGGGCCTGGGACCGGACGACGAACCGGTGTACCTGATGGCACTCGGCGAGGACGGTGCCGGTCGCGTCAAGCAGGACCGCGCCGCGATCGCCTACGCCCACGGTGAATGAGACGAGAGGAGCCGAGGACATGACCGTGCTCGACCAGGTGCTCACCGAGCACTTCGCCCGCCACCGTGACGCCGCCCTGGTCGCGGACACGCGGGGCGTGCTCACCGGGGCCGAGCTGGCCGGCGCTGCCGGGCGCTTCGCGGCGGAAGCCGCCGCCTGGTGGAACGGCACCGGTGCCACCCGCCGTGACGGCAGGGTCCGGGTGCTCGTGTCGGCCGCGAACTCCGCGGCCTACGTCGCCGCCTACGCCGGGATCCTGCACGCCGGCGCGGTTCCGTTCCTGATCGACCCGGCGCTGGGCGGCGACGAGTTCACCAGCGTGGTCGAAAGCTGCGGGATCGACGTCGTGCTGCACGACCGCGATCTGCCCGCGACAGCGCGACCGGGCGCCCGCACGGAGCTCGGCGGCTTCCGGCTCACCGAGGTCGCCGGCGGTCCGCGGCCGGAGCTGCTCGCCGGCACCGAGGTCTGCCGGTTCACCTCCGGCACCAGCGGGACGCCGAACTGCATCGAGTTCTCCGGCACCGCGGTCCACAACGCCGCCGTCGCCTGGAAGGAGGCGACGGCACTGGCACCCGCCGACCGGGTGCTGTGCTTCGCCGGTCTGTTCAACGGGTTGGCCTACAACACTTCCCTGCTCGCCTCGATCCTCGCCGGCGCGTGTCTGTGGCTGCCGTCGGGGCTGCCCAGCGCCGGGCACGTGACCAGGTTCCTCCGTGAGCTCGCCCCGACCCGGCTGGTGGGGTTCCCTGCGCTGTACGAAGCGTTGCTGCGCAAGGAAGGCGAGGTGCCCGAGCTCGCCGGGGTCCGGGTGGCGCTGTCCTCGGCCGCGCCGCTGAGCGAGCAGACCGCCCAGGACCTGCTGCGGCGCCACGGCCTGGCCGTCTCGAACTACTACGGGATCGCCGAGGCCGGGCCGCTGACCTTCGACCCGGTACCCACCCCGGAGGGTGGGCTCGGCCTGCCTCTGCCCGGCGTGCGGTTCCGGCTCGACGACGGCGAGATCAAGGTGCGCAGTGAGTCGATGGGGTCGCGGTACCTCAACGTGCCCGGCGCGTTCGAACGCAAGGTGGGCGCCGACGGGTTCTACGCCACCGCGGACGAGGGCTTCTTCGACGACCGGGGCAGCTTGCACCTGCGCGGCCGGGTCGGCAAGGCGCTGAACATCGCCGGGCGCAAGCTCGACGGCGAGGAGATCCGCCGGGTGGTCCTCGACGCGGGGTGCGCCGACGCCGTCGTCTTCGCCGACCGCAAGAACAACGGCGACCCCGTTCTCGTGGCGGTGGTCGCCGGTGCCGGGGCGCCGGACGAGCGCGCGCTGCGCTCGTGGTGCCACGCGCGGCTGGCCGCGCACAAGGTGCCCGAGCGGTTCGTGCGCGTCGAGGCGATTCCCCGTACCAGCCTCGGGAAGCTGCGGATGGCCGCGGTCCAGGAGTTGTTCCACGAGGCCATCGCGACCTCGCCAGCACGGTGACAAGGAGAAAGACACGATGCCGGACGCCCAGGAGATGTACACCAGCGTCGCGAACCTCGTCGCGGAGTCGAGCGACGGCGTGATGACGGCGGCCGACGCCACGCGCCCGGGCCACACCCTGGTCGAGCTCGGTCTCAGCTCGCTCGCGTACCTGCGCCTGATCGACGCGATCGAAAACCGCTACGGGGTCTACATCGACCTCGAGGAGGCGGCCGGGAAACTGGGCACCGTCGAGCAGATCGTCGACTACATGGTGAGTCAGGGCGCGGTCAGTGGCGCTTGATCCGGCCGGCGACCTGACGGTCGGCATCGTCGGCGTGACGGGCCGGCTCGGTTCGCGGATCGCGAGCGAGTGCGCCGCGCAAGGCATCCCGGTGGTGCTGCGGGCCACCCGCGACGGCTGGAGCCAGGACGCCGTGCCATCGGTGGTGATCGACGCCGGTACCGCCGAGGCGCTGCCCGAGACCACGCGGTTCTGCGCGCGCCACGGTGCCGCGCTGGTCGAATGCGTGTCGGCACTGGGCCAGGACGGCCCGGCGCTGCTCGACCGGCTGGCCGAGCGGGTCGCCGTGGTGCGCGCCGTGAACCTCTCCGTGGGGCACTGGCTCCAGCGCCACCTCGTCGCCACCGTCGCGCGGATCGCCGGCGCGCTGCCCGCGACGCCGCGCGCGGCCGTGCTGGAACGGCACACGCCAACCAAACGCGACCGGCCGAGCGCGTCCGCGCTCGCCCTGGCCGGGGTCTGGCGCGACGGCGGGCAGCCGCCGGTCGACGAAGTCGTGTCGCTGAGGGCCGGCCACCCCGTCAGCGAGCACACCGTCCGGCTCGACCTGGAGGACGAGTCACTCGAGCTGCGTCACGACGTTCGCGATCTGCGCGCGGCCGCGTTCGGCGCCGTGACCGCGGCCCGCTGGGCGCACACCGCGGAACCGGGACTGGTTCCGCTGCAGCACCTGTTCGATCGGCTGTTCCTCGAGGAGACAACGTGACCACCACCGACAAACCCGCACTCTCGCGTGAGCTCCGCCCGGTCGACCTGCGGATGCGCGTCCTGGTGTCCCTGGCGGCGCGGTCGCTGTCGCTCGGCGGTCACGACGACTTCAACCAGGGGCAGGTTTCGGCGCGCCTGCCCGGCGCGGACTACATGCTGATCAAGGGCGCCGTGCGCGGTTTCGACGAGTGCTGCCCCGACGACGTCATCGTCGCCCCGATCGACCACCGGATCGCCGCGCACCCGATGGCGCCGCCGGAGCTGCCGCTGCATCAGGCCGTGTACTCGGCCCGGCCGGACGTCAACGCGGTCGTGCACAGCCACGCGCCGCACACGCTGGTGTTCGGGGCCACGGACCTCGAGATGCGCCCGGTTTCCCACGACGGCGCCTACTTCGAGCACCGGTTGCCGAGGTTCACGATGGTCACCAACACCATCCTCGACATCGAAACCGGGCTCGGTGTCGCCGAGGCACTGGGCGACGCCCCGGCGGTGTTGCTACGCAACCACGGTGGTGTCGTCGTGGGCGAGTCGATCAAACACGCGACGGTGCACGCGCACACGCTGGAGCGCGCGTGCGGGCTCCAGCTGATCGCCGAGCAGCAGCCGGGCGGTTACCACTGGTCCCCGCCGAAGGACGTCGAGGCGAAGCGCGAGTACATCTACGCGGACCTGTCCGTGCGGTCGTACTGGGACTACTGCGTCAGCAAGGTGAAGCGCACCTGGCCGGAGGCCCGGACATGGTCGTGACCCCCTGCTTCGCGACCGAGGAGCAGGCCGAGCTCCACACGGTGGTGGCGAAGTTCGCCCGCGACGAGCTGCCGGCGCGGGCCGGCGAGGCGGAGGAAGCGGCGCGCTTCCCGCGAGAGCTCGTCCGGCACGCGCTCGGCCTCGGCGTCGCGGCTGTGCCGTTCGACGCGCGGTGGGGCGGCGGCGGGCAGCCGTACGTCTTTTTCCTCCAGCTGCTGGAAGAACTGGCCCACGGCTGGTTCGCCGTGGCCGAATCCGTGCACCTGCAGGTCCTCGCCTCCCACGGCCTCGCCGCGTTCGGCACCGAGGAGCAACGCGAGAGCGTGCTCACCCGGTTGCTGACCGGCGAGCTGCTGGGCGCCACCTGCATGTCCGAGGCTGCGGCCGGCTCGGACCTCGGCGCCGTCGCCACCCGCGCCGAGCTCGCCGGCGAGGCGTACACCTTGTCGGGCACCAAGTCCTGGGTGAGCCACGGCGGGGTCGCCGACGTCTACAACGTCTACTGCCGCACCGGCTCGGGAACCGGGCTGGCCGGGCTTTCGTGCCTGCTGGTGGACGCGACGGCCGACGGGGTGCACCCCCAGCGGCACGAACGCAAGATGGCGGTGAACACCGTGCCCACGGCGCAGATCGTGTTCGACGACGTCCGGGTGCCGGCGGGCCGGCTCGTCGGGCGGCGCGGCCGCGGCATGCTGGTCGCGGCCCACGTGTTCGACCACGGCCGGCTCGGCATCTCGGCGTGCGCGGTCGGCCTCGCGCAGGCCGCGCTCGACGAGGCCGTGGCGTACGCGAAGCAGCGCACCGAGTCCGGCCGGCCCTTGATCGCCGCCCAGGGCACCGCGTTCCTGCTGGCCGACCTGGCCACGCAGGTCGCCGCCGCGCGGGCCCTGCTGCACGCCACCGCCCGCCTCAAGGACACCGGACGGCCGTTCTCCACCGAGGCGGCCAAATCCAAGCTCTTCGCCACCGACACCGCCGTGCGGGTGACCACCGACGCGATGCAGGTCCTCGGCGATGACGGCTACACCCGCGACTTCCCGCTCGAGCGGTACCTGCGGGAGGCCAAGCTGCTCCAGATCATCGAAGGCACCAACCAGATCCAGCGCAACGCCGTCGCGGCGAGCCTGTGACCCGCCCGTACCCCGAGAGGAAAGCCATGTCTTCGTTGCGTTTCGGTGCCTTCATGTCGCCCCTGCACCCCGTCGGGGAGGATCCCACTCTGCTGCTGCAGAGAGATCTCGAAATCGTCCAGCGGCTGGACGAGCTGAACTACGACGAGGTCTGGATCGGTGAGCACCACTCGTCCGGCTGGGGATCCATTTCCTCCCCGGAGGTCGTCCTCGCCGCCGCCGCCGAGCGCACCCGCCGGATCCGCGTGGCCACCGGGGTCACGGCGCTGCCCTACCACCACCCGTTCATGGTGGCCGAGCGGGCGGTGCAGCTGGACCACCTGACACGGGGCCGGTTCATGCTCGGGGTGGGAGCCGGCTCGGTCATCGGTGACATGCACATGATGGGCGTCGCGCCCGCCGACACCCGCCGCCGCACGGAACAGTCCCTCGAAGTGATCGTGCGGCTGCTGCGCGGGCACGTCGTCACCCACTCCACCGACTGGTTCGCCCTGGCGGACGGCCGGCTGCAGCTGCAGCCGTTCACCCCGGGCGGGTTCGAGATCGCCGTGGCGAGCGCCGCGTCGCCGTTCGGCATGCGCCTGGCCGGGCGGCTGGGTGTCTCGGCCCTCTCGCACGCGGCGCCGCCGTGGGGCGCGATGCGCGCGGGGCACGGGATCGGCGTGGAGAAGCTGGCGGGGCAGTGGCAGCACCTCGCCGAAGCGGCGGACGCGGCGGGCCACGAGGCGTCGCGCTCGAGGTGGCGGCTCGCCGTCCCGGTCCACGTCGCGCACTCCCGCGACGAAGCCGTCGAGCAGGTGTACGGCGGCTGGCTGCGCCAGCGCGTGGAGCTGTGGACGGAAACGATGGGCATGCCCATGGGGCGCGGGGATGCTGCGGCCCGCAAGGCATTCGAGTCCACGGTCGACGCCGGCGGTATCATTCTCGGCGACGTGGACGACTGTGTCGCAGGTGTTCAGAAGCTGCAGGAAGCCAGTGGGGGATTCGGAACTTTGCTGCTGTCGATCCAGCATTGGGCCCGCCACGAGCACACCGTGGAAAGCCTCGACCTCTTCGCCCGCCACGTCGCTCCCCGCTTCACCGGTTCCGCCGAGGGCCTGCGCGCCGCGCAGAGCTGGGCGGCGGCCAGCAAGGCGATTTTCCAGCGGGAGAACCACGAAGCCCGCACCCAGGTGACCAGCGGACAGGAGACCGCCCGATGACGCAGGTCGAACCGAAGGCCCCAGGCCGTACCCGCATCGGGCGGGACCTCTGGATCCTCACGTTCTGCCAGTTCCTCTACTACGGCGGCACGAGCGTCGACCTGACCCTCACGGCCGTCGTGGGCCTGCACCTGGCCCCCACCCCGGCACTGGCGACGGCGCCGCTGACCGCGATGACGACGGTCGCGGTGATCGCCTCGTACGGGACCGGTGTGCTGGCCGCCCGGTTCGGCCACCGGCAGGTGCTCGCCGTCGGCGCGTTCCTCGCCGTGGTCGGCGGGCTCGTCTCGGTCTACGCCACCATCACCGGGTCCTTCTGGGTGCTCTGCGCCGGCACCGCGATCGTCGGCCTGTACAAGGCGACGGGCGGCTACTTCCGGTACCTGGCCACGGATCTCGCACCCGAGCACCAGCGGGAGCGGGCACTGAGCATCGTGCTGACCGGCGGCGTGCTGGCGGCGATCATCGGCCCGCTCGCGGCCACCTGGGCCAGCGACCTGTTCCGGGCCGAGTTCGCGGGGTCCTACCTCCTGGTGGCCATCCTCGGTGCCGTGACGGTGCCACTGGTGATGGCGGTCCGCAGCCCCGCGCGGCGGCGCGCGGCCACCGCAGTTGCCGCTGCCGCCACCACGGCCGCGGCCGTGGTGCAGGTTCGCGTGCGCGAGGTGGTCCGCACCAGCAACTTCATCGTCGCGTTCGCGCTGCTGGCGGTGTCGGGCGGGGTGATGACGCTGCTGATGGCCGTCGGGCCGATCGGCAGCGAGCACGCCGGGCACACCCTCGGCGAGGGCGCCATGGTGATCCAGTGGCACCTGATCGGCATGTTCGCGCCGTCACTGATCAGCGGCAAGCTCGTGTCCCGCTGGGGCGCCGACCGCACCGGCCTCATCGGCGCCGCGGTGCTGCTCGCGGGTGCGGTCGTCGGCGCGTCCGGCCTCGGCCTGACCGCCTTCACGGTGTCGCTCGGCCTCGTCGGCGTGGGCTGGAACCTGCTCTACGTCGCGGGAACCGCGTTCGTGATCCGCACCTACCCGGCCGGCGGCGGCGGGCGGGTGCAGGGGGTCATGGAGGCGACGACCGCCGTCGTGTCGGGTGCGGCTTCCTTCTCCGCCAGCCCGATCTTCCTGTCGCTGGGCTGGCAGGGCACCAACGTCGCCGCGGGTCTGTTCCCGCTGGTGCTCGTGATCGCCATGGTTTTCGTGTACCGCAACGGTCGCCGGCAGAAGGCGCTCGAACCGCAACTCGGCTGACGGGAAGCGAAAGGGGCTCGCGGAGGTTCCGCGAGCCCCGTTCGCCGTTCGGCCGTCAGGCCGGGAAACGCCGGCCGTGCAGGAGCGCGTGCATGCCGAGCAGCACACCGCGGACGTGCTCGGCCGTGGTGTCCCTGGCTCGCAGGCGGAACGTGACACCCGCCTTGCCGTGGTCGATGGCGCGCAGGTAGAAACGCGGGCCGATGGCGTGGAACGGCTCGGCCCAGGTGATCCGCGGCTCCGTGTCGTCGAGCGGGTCGATGGCTGCGTCGGTGGTGAAGAAGTTGAACGACCACACGGATTCCGGTTCCGAGCCGGCCTCGGTGACGCGCGTCCGCAGCTCGGCGACGCGGTCGAGGTCGTAGACGCCGAGGCGGTAGGCCTGGAGGCCGAGCTGGTTGACGCGGACGACCACGTCGTCGAACGGTTCGCCCGGCCCTGCGTCGACCTGGGCCGGCGCCCAGGAGTTCAGCGACGTGACGTACTGCTGCAGGCGCGCGGAAAACCGGTTGGAGGAGATCAGCCGGACCGGCAGCGACCACGTGTCGTGGACGTGGCCGGCAGCGACCAGGTACGCGCTCAGCAGCACCGAAGAGAGCGACACGCCCAACCGGTCGGCCGTCTCCTGTGCGGCCACCCGGGCGGTCTCCGAGCTGAGCGCGGCGAGCAGCACGGGGGAGTCGTGCTCGGCGAACGGCCCGCCGCCGGCGCCGGCCGGCGCGGGGGTGGCGTAGGTGGCTGTGAGCATGCGTTCCCAGTGCCGCAGCGCGGCGTCGTGCTTGGCGCGGAACTTCTCGGAGCGCTGCTCGTTCGCGAGGTCCACGAGGTGGTAGGCGGCCTCGGCCGGCGCGGGTGCTCCCGGGCCGGTGAGCTCGGCCAGCACCTCCTCGCACAGCAGCCGGCGGCTGAACGCGTCGGCGGTGATGTGATGGTTGGCGAAGACGATGTGGCCGGCACGGAACCCGTCGGTCACGATTCTCGCCCGCCAGCTGAAGTCGCTGCGCAGGTCGAACGGTTCGCGCGCCGCCTCGTCGGCCACCTCGCCCAGCTCGGCCCGTTCGGCGGTGACGACCTCGACGTCGAGCGGCCCGCCCGGTGCGTTCACGGTCTGCGTGGGGTTCTTCTTGTCGGTGAGGTCGTAGGTGGTCCGCAACGAGTCGTGCCGGGCGGCGACGACGTCGAACGCGGCGCGGACCCGGTCGGTGCTCACCGGGACCGGAACCGGCCACAGCTCGGCGCCGTTCGGCTCGTGCCACCGGTGTCTCGGGTGGAACTCGACGTCACGCCAGCAGGAAAGCTGTCCGAACGTCAAGGGCCCGGTCAGGGTTCCGGATGGTTTCATGGTGTCCTCGTGGTCGTCGAATCTCCCTCGCCTGTTCATTGATAGCGCGGCAGCCGGGTCCCGGGCGGCAGCTTGGCGCACGGATAACTGCCGCCGGAGTGCCCGCCTTGCTGCCGGATGGTGCGGCGGCGCCGAACCTAGATTTTTCAGGGTGCGTAGCTCATCCGGTGCCGACGAGTTCGAGCCCGCTCTAGTCGGCGAAGGCGCCCCGGGCGCCGAATGGCAGTCGATCGCGCTGGCCACCCGGCTCCCGTGTGGGGTGCCGGGCGAAAGAGCGTGGCTGGGCGCTTGGGCGATCGCACTGGGCGCCACCCTGGGCCGCACCGAGGTCTGCTTCGGCGCAGGCGAGGACACCGTGTTCGCCCACCTCGATCCCGACCGCACGGTGGCCGAGCTGCTCACCGGTCTGGACCATCGCAGTGGACACAGGAAAGGGCGCTACGACACGGCTTTCGGGGAGAGCGGCGACAAGGACGTGGTCGTGGTCGTCGACCGGGGTGTGCTGCGCCACCGCACGGACGCCGCCCGGGCCCGGTCGCTGGCCGTGCGTCTCGAACTCGCACTGGCGGCCGTCGTCACCACCCCCGGCGCCCGCCTGCGGGAGCTCGACCTGCTCACCCGGCAGGAACGCGAAGATGCGCTCGTGGGCTGGCAGGGCGAGGTCGTCGAGCTGCCGGCCACGACGCTGCCGGACCTGATCACCGAGACCGTCCGGCGTGTGCCCGCCGCGACCGCGCTGCGTTTCGAGGGTGCCTCGGTCACCTACGCCGAGCTGGCGGCGCGCGCCAACCGGCTGGCTCACCACCTGAGCGCGCTCGGGGCCGGGCCGCGAAGCGTGGTGGCGGTGGCCGTCCCGCGGTCGGTGGAGCTGGTCGTCGCCCTGCTGGCGGTGCACAAACTGGCCGCCGCCTACCTGCCGCTCGACCGCGACCACCCGCGCGAGCGGCTGGCGACGGTGCTCGAGGAGGCGCGGCCCGCAGTGGTCCTGACCACCGGCCCGGAGGCCGATCTGCCGGACGGTCACCCGGTGCTGGCGCTGGACGACCCCGCCGTGGTGGCCGCGCTCGAGGCCGAACCTGAGACACCTCCGTCGATCCGCGTGGCCGGGGACGACCCGGCCTACGTCATCTACACCTCCGGGTCGACCGGGCGGCCCAAGGGTGTCGTGGTCACCCACGCGGCGATCGTGAACCGGTTGCTGTGGATGCAGTCGCGCTACCCGCTCACCGAGTCGGACCGGGTCGTGCAGAAGACCCCGATCACCTTCGACGTGTCGGTGCCGGAACTGTTCGGCCCGCTGATCGCCGGCGCGGTGCTCGTGCTCGCGCGCCCGGGCGGGCACCGGGATCCGGCCTACCTCGCCGGGCTTTTCACCGGTGAAGGTGTGACGTGCGCACATTTCGTGCCGTCGATGCTCCAGGTCTTCCTGCAGGACCCGGCAGCCGCGCGCTGCGCCTCGCTGCGCCGGATCTCCTGCAGCGGCGAAGCGCTGTCTCCGCAGACCCGGGACCGGTGCCTGGCGCTGCTCGACGTGCAATTGCTGAACCTTTACGGGCCGACGGAGGCCGCGGTCGAGGTGACCTACTGGGACTGCGGCGGCGACGAGCCCGGCGCACCGGTGCCGATCGGGCTGCCGGTCTGGAACACGAGGCTGTACGTGCTGGACGCGGTGTCCCGGCCCGTCCCGGTGGGAGTTCCCGGCGAGCTGTACCTCGCGGGCGCCCAGCTCGCCATCGGGTACCTCAACCGTCCGGACCTGACCGAGGAACGGTTCGGCTCCGATCCGTTCGGTCCGCCGGGCAGCCGCATGTACCGGACCGGTGACGTGGTCCGCCGGCACGCCGACGGAGTGGTCGAGTACCTCGGGAGGGCCGACGACCAGGTGAAGATCCGCGGCTTCCGCGTGGAGCTCGGCGAGGTCGAGTCCGTGGTGCGGCGGGCGCCGGGGGTGGTTCACGCCGCCGTCGTCGTGCGCCCGGACCGGTTCGGTGAGCCGCGGATCGTGGCCTACCCGGTATCCGCCGGTGGTGTCCTCGACGTGGCGGCGCTGCGCGCGTTCGTCGCGGGCGTGCTGCCCGACTACATGGTGCCCGCTGCGTTCGTCCGGCTCGACGAATTGCCGGTGACCGCCAACGGCAAGCTGGACCGCAAGCGGCTGCCCGAACCGGCCGCCGTGGCGACGGGCGCCGGCGGCAGTGCGCGGACCGAACGCGAGGCACAGCTGTGCCGGCTGTTCTCCGACGTGCTCGAACTGCCGGGGATCGGTGTGGGGGACGACTTTTTCGCGCTCGGCGGGCAGTCCCTGCTTGCCGTGCGGCTGCTGAGCCGGATCCGGACCGTGCTGGGCGCCGACCTCGACCTGGCCACGGTGTTCGACGCGCCGACCCCGGCGGAGCTCGCACGTGCCCTCGATGCCGCGGCCCCCCGGCCGGAGCGCCGTGCGTTGCGGCCGGCCTCCCGACCGGAGCGTGTTCCCCTTTCCGCGGCCCAGCGGGGGATGTGGTTGCTGAACCGGTTGGAGGGCCCCAGCGCCACCTACAACATCCCGCTGTCGTTGACCCTGCGCGGCCCGCTCGACGTGACGGCGCTCGGGGCGGCACTGCGGGAACTGGTGACCCGGCACGAGATCCTGCGCACCGGCTACCGCGAGATCGACGGCGCGCCGGTCCAGGTCGTGCGGGAGCCCCGGATTCCGCTCGACGTTGTGCGCGCCGAGCCGGCGGGGCTGGCCGACCGGGTGCGCGTCGAAGCGCGGCGGCCGTTCGACCTCACACGCGACCCGGTCGTCCGGGCGACCTTGTTCGCGGTCACCGAGGAGCACCACGTGCTGCTGCTCGTCGTGCACCACATCGCCGGCGACGGCTGGTCGATCCGCCCGATCGCCGACGATCTCGCCGCCGCGTACCTTTCCGAAGTGGACGGAGTACCCGCGTCGCGGCCACCGCTTCCGATTCAATACGCGGATTACGCGCGCTGGCAGGCGGAAACGCTCGAACCGGTGCTGGCGGAGCAGCTGTCCTATTGGGAACGCCGGCTTGCCGGAGCGCCGGCCGAACTCGCCTTGCCTGCCGACCGGCCGCGGCCGGCAGGCGGGGAGAGTTCGGCCCACCGGGCTGGCCTGGTCGAGTTCACCGTGGACGCCACCGTCACCGGCCGGCTGCGCGAGCTCGCAACCCGGCATCGGGTCACGCTGTTCATGGTCCTGCACGCGGGCCTCGCCGCGCTGCTCACCCGGCTCGGCGCGGGCGAAGACCTGCCGATCGGCTCGGTGGTCGCGGGCCGGCCGGACGAGGCGCTGGAGGAGCTGGTCGGCTTCTTCGTCAACACCCTCGTCCTGCGGACCGACACCAGCGGGAACCCGGGGTTCGGCGAGCTGCTCGACCGGGTCCGGGAGGCGGACCTGGCCGCGTTCCGATACCAGGACGCGCCGTTCGACCTCGTCGTCGAACGGCTCAACCCCCCTCGCCCGCCGGGCCGGCACCCGCTGTTCCAGACGATGCTCGTGCTCCAGAACACCGCGACGGCCGGGTTCGGCGCGGGCGCGCTGACCGGCGAGGTCGAGGAACTCCCGGTCGGCGAAGCGAAGTTCGACCTGTGCGTCACCTTCACCGAGCACTCGACCGGGCTGGCGGCGGTGCTCGAATACGCCACAGACCTGTTCGACGAGGAGACCGCGGACCTGCTCGCGACCGCCCTGCGGGACGTGCTGGCCGAGCTGGCCACCGCTCCGGACACTCGGGTCGGTGAACTGGCCGTGCCCGAGGAACTCGTCGGCCGCGGCACACCGCCGGCCGCGGAACCGGCCGGCACGGCGGCGGTCGTCACGGGACCGCCACGCACCGCGCAGGAGGAGCTCCTGCTGGCCGCGTTCCGGGACCTGCTCGGCCGGCCCGACATCGACCTGGGCGGCAACTTCTTCGAGTTCGGCGGGTACTCGCTGCTCGCCGTCCGCCTGGTCAGCCGGGTGCGCGCCGTGCTCGGCGTCGACCTGACGGTGCGGCAGCTGTTCGAGACTCCGACTGTCGCGGGCCTCGCGGGCTACCTGCGGGGCGCGTCCGGGCCCAGCCGGCCCGCGCTCACCCGGCAGCCGGCCGAGCCGGACCAGATCCCGCTTTCTCACGCACAGCAACGGCTTTGGTTCCTCAACCACGTGAGCGGGCCGACCGGCACGTACAACGTGCCCTGGGCGTTCCGCGCCCGCGGCCCGCTCGACCTGGCCGCCCTGCGCGCCGCGGTCCGCGACGTGGTCACGAGGCACGAGCCGCTGCGCACGGTCTTTCCCGACGTGGCCGGTGTGCCCGCGCAGCGGCTGCTCGATCCCGGTGAGGTCACCGTGGCCGTGGTCGACGGGGACGCCGACCTGGTCTTCCGGCAGCACGCCGGGCGCGGGTTCGACCTCGCGGTGGACGCACCCCTGCGGGTGACGGTGATCGTGGTGGCACCGGATGAGCACGTCGTGCTGTTCGTGATGCACCACATCGCGGTCGACGGCTGGTCGTTGAACGTGCTCGCGCGTGACTTCGCCACCGCGTACCGGGCGCGGCTCGGCGGCCGGGCGCCAGGCTGGTCCGAGCTGCCCGTCCGATACGTCGACTACACCGCCTGGCAGGACCGGCTGGACACCACCGAGGGGCTCGCCTACTGGCGGCGCGCGCTGGCCGGGTCGCCGGACACGATCGCGCTGCCCACGTCCGGGGACCGACCGGACGCGCCGGCCGGGGAGGTCCGCTTCGCGCTCGGCACCGGTGCCCACGCCGGTCTGCAGGAGCTGGCCCGGGCGCACGGCGTGACGCTGTTCATGGTGCTGCAGGCCGCGGTCGCCGTGGTGCTCACCCGGACCGGGTCGGGCACGGACCTCCCGATCGGCACCGCCGTCGCGGGCCGTGCCGACGACGCGCTGGCCGACCTCGTCGGCTTCTTCGTCAACACCCTCGTGCTGCGCGTGGACACCTCCGGCGAGCCGTCGTTCGCCGGGTTGCTCGAGCGGGTGCGCGAGGTCGACCTCGCCGCCTACGTCCACGAGGATCTTCCGTTCGACCGGCTCGTCGAGGCGCTCAACCCGGCCCGGTCGGGCACGAACCAGGCGTTGTTCCAGGTCAGCGTGGTGCTCAACGAGGGCGATCCGCTGCCCCCGCGGCTGCCCGGACTCGTCGTGACGCCCGGGCCCGAGGCGGGCCCGACGGCGAAGTTCGACCTGGCCTTCACCTTCACCGAGCGGGACGGCTTGGCGGGCCTCGTGGAATACAGCACGGGCCGCTTCGACGCCGCGACCGTCACGGTGCTGGCCGAGTGCGTGAGCGCCGTGCTCGAAGCGGTGCTGCGCGCACCGGACGTGCCGATCGGCGAGATCGACCTGCCGAGGCTGCCTGCGCGGGCTGCCGGGCCGGTGACGCGGCAGCGGACGGCCGGCCCCGAGGTGATCGCCGACCCGGAGGTGACCGAGGCGCTGCGCCGCCTGTTCGCCGACGTGCTGGAACGCGCGGACGTGGACCCGCACGACAACTTCTTCGAGCTGGGCGGCTATTCGCTCACCGCCGCCCGGCTGGTGGGCACGATCCGCCGGTCGCTGGGCACGGACGTCGCCGTACGGACCCTCTTCGAGGCGCCGACCCCGGTCGCGCTGGCCGCGCGGCTGGGTGCCGACCGCCGGACCGAACGGGCGAGCTCGCTCGAGCCCGTGTTCGCCTTGCGTGCCACCGGATCCGGAACCCCGCTGTTCTGCGTGGCCCCGGCGGCGGGCATCGGCTGGGTCTACTCCGGACTGCTGGGGTGGCTCGGGGCAGGCAACCCGGTGTTCGCGCTGCAGTCGCGAGCGCTCGGGGAACCCGCGGCGCTGGGCGAGAGCGCCGAGGAGATCGTGGCCGGTCACCTGGCGCGGATCCGGGCGGTGCGGCCGCACGGGCCGTACGCCTTGCTCGGCTGGTCGTTCGGCGGCGCGGTCGCGCACCGGCTGGCGGCCCGGCTGCAGGCCGAGGGCGAGGTGGTCGAACTCGTGTCCATTATGGATGGTTACCCGGCGCTTACCGGCCGGCCCCGGGATCCGCAAGACCCTGAGCTGATCGGCGAGCTGCTGGCCTCATTGGGGCTCGACGAGGGCTTGCCGGGACAGGATTTCGTGAAGATCGTGTCCCATGAGGACAGTCCGCTCGCCGGGCTGCCCGAGGACGTCGCGCGCCGCCTGCCGGCCGTCTTCGCCGGCAACGTCGCGGTGGCGGGCCTGCCCGACGACGCGCCGGTCTACACCGGCCCGGTGCTGTTCTTCCTGGCCACCGAGGGCCGCGACGAGACGTTCCCCGAACCGGCCGACTGGGCGCCGTACGTGGCCGGGGAGTTCGAGGTGTGCGAGGTACCGGTGGCCCACGGTGAGCTGACGTCGCCCGCCGCGCTCGCCGTGGTCGGCCCGGAACTCGCGCGGCGGCTGCGCTGACGGCGAAGGGCGCGGGGGCGGCTCGCCGTCCCCGCGCCCTCGAGAAGGGTCAGGACACGTCCATCGGCGCGCGGACGCACCGGTCCAGCTCGGCGATGAGGTTCCCGGGATTCTCGGTGAAGTACATGTGCGCACCCGGCAGCGCCACGAAGTCCACCCCGGACCCGCCGACCTCGGCCCAGCCCGCGGCGTCGGCTTCGGACACCAGCTCGTCGTGCTCACCGCGCAGCACTGTGATCGGCACGGGCAGCGGGAGCCGGGAGCTCGGCTCGTACTCGTCGGCGATGGTCATGTCCGCCCGCAGGGCGGGCAGGACGACCTCGCGCAGGTCCGGGTCGGCGAGGGCGGCGTGGCGGTAGCCGACGAGGTCGGCGAGCCGCGACACGAACTCGTCGTCGGACAGGGCGGCGGTGCCCAGCCGCACCCGGGGTGCCCAGGGCGAGGCGATGCCGCTCACCACGAGCCGCCGCGGGAGCGGCAGCGCCCGGGTGACGAGCGCCTGCGCCGTCTCGTAGGCCGCCAGTGCGCCGAAGCTGTGTCCGAAGAGGACGAACGGGCCGCCGGCCGCGGCCTCGGCGGCCTTCGCGGCCACCACGTCGACCACCTCGGCCATGGTGGTCAGCGGCTGGTCGAGGAACTGTTCCTCGCGCCCGGGCAGCTGCACCGGCACGAGCGACAGGCGATCGCCGGCGTGCTCGCGCCACTGCCGGAACAGGCTCGCACCGGCGCCGGCGAACGGCACGCACACCAGGCTGGTCGTCGTCATGGGGTCGCCTCCTGCTTGGTTCGGACGAGTTCGGTCATCGCGGTCAGGGAGGAATGGGCGTACAGCTCCCGCATCGAGACGGCCGGCAGGCCGGCGCCCGCGAGCTCGTTGCCCAGCCGGGCGGCCAGCAGCGAGTTCCCGCCGAGCTCGAAGAAGTTGTCCCCGGCCGCGACCGGGCCGCCGAGCAGTCCTTCCCACAGCCGGGCGATCCGCTTGGTCAGCGGGTCGTCGTGCGGGCCCGGTCCCGACGCGCCGGACGGGGGAGCGGGCGCGGGCAAGCGCGTGGTGTCGACCTTGCCGTTGGCGTTGAGCGGAAGCGCGGGAACGGCGGTCAGCGTGTCGGGGACCAGGTGCGCGGGCATTCGCGTGGCCAGCCGCCGGCGCAGCTCCGCCAGCCCGTCGGGCGCGGTGGTCACCACGTACGCGTCGAGGCCTGTGGAACTCCGGGGGACGACCGCCGCCGCGGTGACCGCGGGATCGTCGGTCAGGGCCTGGCGGACCTCGCCGAGCTCGATCCGGTGACCGCGGATCTTGACCTGGTCGTCGAGGCGCCCGAGGTGCTCCAGCTCGCCGTCGGGCAGCTCCCGCCCGCGATCGCCGCTGCGGTACAGCGTGCCGGGGCCTTCCGGGTCGGGGAGGAACCGCTCGGCGGTCAGCTCGGGCCGGTCGAGGTAGCCCAGGGCCACGCCGGCGCCCCCGACGTGGATCTCGCCGGGCTGCCCGGCCGGCACCCGGGTGCCGTGCTCGTCGAGCAGCCGCACGGTCCAGCCTGGCAGCGGGCGGCCGACCGAGCGGGAGCCGAGCGCGACGTCGGCGGCGGTCAGCGTGCGCGCCGTGACGTGCACCGTGGTTTCGGTGATGCCGTACATGTTCTCCACGCGTGCGTGCGGGTACCGGTCGAACCACGGGCCGAGCGTGCGGACGTCGAGCGGTTCACCGCCGAACACCAGCAGGCGGACGGAAAGCCCGCCGCCGGCGAACGCCGGGGTGGCGAGCAGCGGGGCGAACGCCGACGGCGTCTGGTTCAGCACCGTCACGTGTTCGCGCTCCAGCAGGGCGTGGAACTCGGCGGGATCACGGGCGGTCCAATGGGGGACGACCACCAGCCGGCCGCCGGTCATCAGGCACACCCACATCTCCCACACCGAGAAGTCGAAGGCGAAGGAGTGGAACAGGGTCCACACATCGCTCCCGGACAACTCGAACTCCGCCGCGGTGGCGTCGAGCAGTGCGACGACCGTCCGATGGGCAACGAGCACGCCCTTGGGTCGCCCGGTGGAGCCGGAGGTGTGGATGACATACGCGACATCGCCCGCGGCCGGTTCGGCCGGGGCGGGCCGGTCATCCGCGGCAGGCGACGCCACGTCCACGACCCGTGCGCCTTCGACGGCGGTGGCGGAATTCCCGACCACCACGTCGATTCCGGTGTCCGCGGCGATGAACGCGAGCCGCTCGGCGGGGTAGTCCGGATCGAGCGGCACGTACGCGGCGCCGGCCTTCAGCACGGCGAGCAGCGCGACGACCAGCTCCGTGCCGCGGGGCAGCCCGACCCCGACCCGGTCGCCGGGCGACACTCCGGCCGCGGCCAGGGTCCGGGCGAGGTCCGAGGAGCGCCGGTGCAGCTGCGCGTAGGTGAGCGTGGTGTCGTCGGACGTCACGGCCGGGCGGGCCGGTGCGGCCGCGGCCTGACGGGCGAACAGGGACACGATCGTGCGCTCGGGGAGGGCGCCGGACTTCGCGGGTGACGACTTCACGGTGGGTCTGGTCCATTCGTCCGAAGTGGATCGTGCGGCGCAGCCGCGCCGCGAGATCAACGGTATCCGTGCGGGCTCGGACTTCCGGGGAAGAACAACGGCATTTGGGCCGGGCCGCGCCGCGCGCGCAACTGCCGGTCGGGTTGCCGGGCGCGGGCGGGTGGTGCTGGTAGAAACCGCGGCAGCGCCTGCCGCGGCACGGAAATCCGGGCGGGGGCACGCGTTCGACCACGAGGTCCGGATCGGGCCTCGTGGTCGAACGCGGGCGGCGCGGCGCCGGAAACTCAGGAGGGGGTGACGTCCAGCGGCAGCCGCCGCACGCCGATGAGGCTCTTCGGGTGGTGGAACAGGGTCGGCTCGTCGGTGGCGACGGCGAACGACTGGTACCGCTCCAGCAGGTGCTCGAGCGCGATGCGCGTTTCCAGCCGCGCCAGCGGGGCACCGAGGCAGAAGTGCATGCCCTGCCCGAAACCGAGGTGCCGGTTCGGGCTGCGGTGCGGGTCGAACCGGTCCGGGTCGGGGTAGGCCGCTTCGTCCCGGTTGGCCGAAGCCACCCAGAGCGTGAGCATCTGGCCCGCCGGAATGGTCCGGCCGCCCACCTCGGACTCGCGCTTGGTGATCCGGGCGAGGCGGGAGAACGCCGGGCGCATCCGGACGACCTCTTCGACGGCGTCGGGGATCAGGCCGGGGTTCGCGCGCAGTTCCGCCACGGCGCCGGGGTTCTCGTCGAGAGCCAGCACGGTGTTGCCCAGGACGGCGGTCGTGGTGATGTGGCCGGCGAGCAGCAGCAGGGCGACGAACCCGCACACCTCGTCGTCCGACAGCCGTTCCCCGTCCAGCTCGACCTGTACCAGCTGGCTCAGCAGATCGTCGCCGGGCGCGGAGCGGATCTTCGCGACGTGGTCGGTCAGGTAGGCGTGCATCTCGGCCGCGGTCGTGGCGAACCCGATCACCTCGGCCTCGGTCGGCAGCGCGTTCTCCGACCCGCCGTTGGCGAGGATGAACGCGTCGGCCCAGCGCTGGAAATGCGGCCGGTCCTCGCTCGGCACCCCGACCACCTCGGCGATCACGGTCACCGGCAGCGGGTGGCTGAGGTGCCCGACCAAGTCGATCCGCTCCTGCCCGGCGACCTCGTCGAGCAGGGCGCGGGTCAGCTCGTGGATGCGGGGCGCGAGCTCGTTGACGAACCGGGGCGTGAACGCCTTGCTGACCAGGCTGCGCAGCTTGCGGTGCAGCGGCGCGTCCATGCCGACGATGTTGCTCCGGTTGATCCACTCCATGCCCGGGAACGACGGGATGAGCGCGCTCATGTCACTCGAGTACGTCTCGGGGTCGGCGAGCACGCGGGTGATGTCGGCGTGCCGGAACACGTGCCAGACGCCGGGGGTTTCGTCCTGGCTCACCGGTTCCGTCGCGCGCATCTCGGTGAACCAGGCCAACAGCGAACTCAAGGACTCCGGGGTGATCTGCTCGGCATCCGCTCCGGCGGTGGTCATCTGCTGCACTCCTGTCGTACGGGACGGTTGCGCGGCGAACTCGACGCCTGGACCTTATGCGGCCGGCGGCGCCGTTTTGCCTGGTCAGGGTGGTCAACGGGGTGAACGGTAGGGGTAGGCTCGCTCCCGCGCCTACCCCTAGCGGACCCCATGCCCGCCCGTGCGCCGCGCCGATCCCCTAACCTCCGCGCCGCGTGGTTGTCGGTGCTGGTTCGTGATCCTTAGGTTCGGTGCCGAGGCCTGGCGGTGGTGTGCGCACCGAAGACGCCGCGTGGTCCGCGAACCCGAGGAGACGACTCATGAGCACGCAAGATGTGGCCGCGCCCGACTCCGCCGAAAGCACGAACGGCAAGGTGGAGTTCCCGGCTCGCCCGCCGGCGCCCGTGCAGATGCACGAACTGGACTTCCTGCTCGGCGAGTTCCGGTGCGAATACACCAATCTCACCACGGACCCGGTGAGTTCGGGCGTGGCCACCTGGACAACGGTGCCGATTCTGGGCGGGCATTACTACGAGATGACGCAGACGGTGCCGGTTCCGGGCGTCAGCAGCCGCTGGGTGTTCGGCTGGAATCAAGCGGACTCCACATTCTTCACAAGTTATTACGACGATTGGGGTAACCACGGAGCAACCAAATGCGAGGGGTGGCAAGACGGCGAGCTCAAATGCACCGGTGACTACTTCGCGTTCGGGCAGCCCTTCGTGTTCCAGGAGGTCTTCGCCCAGGTCGACGACGACCACTACACCAAGCACGGCTTCGTGCGCCAGGCGGACGCCTGGGTGCCGGTCGACGTGATCCACTGCCACCGCGTCTGACTGCCGACGGGTCCGGCAGACCGGCTCCCCCGGGCGACGTCCCGGTGTCCGGGGACCGGTTTGCCTGATCGGGCAGTGGCGGCCAGGAGTTCGGGCAGACTTCGGCCTCCGTGGGACTGCCCGGTTCGTCGTGTACGCCTCGCCTGCTCCGGTGCGCGGCCGGGTGCGCCGGGGGATCGGGTCACCTGCGCTGGTAGCCATCGCGCGGGAGCACGATCACCGGCGGATCACGGCACGTGGGCGAACGAACACGCCGTCGTGGAGCCCGGGGCAACGGTTCGCCGGGCGCCTTGACAGGAGCGACGGTGATCGTATCCTCAGAGTTATGAGCGTCATCGAGGGAATCGATATCGAATCGGCGACGGCGCTGCGCACTATGGTCTTCTGGTGAAATTCGATTGAACCAATCGAGTGTTCACGCATTTTTTGTGTGACTTCGAAGCGGGACGAGAAGTACTGTCCGGTGTGCTCAATGACGAGTTCCGGAATTCCCGGATGATTTCCGGATGCGTCTCGGAAAGCGAACTGCTTTCGCCCGCCGTCGGCGCGGCCGTGCCACTTCGACCGCCGATGGCTCGACGGGAATCGACGCAGGACGGGCTTGACGCCGCTTGTCTTGAGCAACCCTGGCCGGCGGCCGGATTTTCGCACACGGCGGGGAGACACCGGTGGACTTGGTTGAGCGTGAGCAAGCGCTTGCGTTGCTCGAAGCCCTCTTCGAAGAGGTCGCGGCGGGCGAGGGACGTTCGGCACTGATCAGCGGTCCGGTCGGGACCGGCAAGACCGCCTTGCTCGGCCGGGCGGTGACTGCCGTGGCCGGGCCGGCGCTGGTGCTCTCCGCGCGGTGCTCCCGCGCGGAGCAGTCGCTGGCGATGGGCGTGATCGACCAGCTGCTGCAGTCCCCGGCGTGGCCGGCGGAGGTGCGAGCGCCGCTGCTGCAGCAGTTCGGCCAGGCCGGTCTGCCCTGCGCGGCGGCGGATCTGTCGCACTCCAGCGTGACGTCGACGGCGGTCACCGTGTCCAACGCGATGCTGTCGCTGGCTCTGCGGCGTCCGCTGGTGGTGGTCGTAGACGACATCCAATGGGCCGACCGGACCTCGCTGGCGGTGCTCGCGATCTTCCTCCGCCGTATCAGTTCGTCGCGGATCCTGGTGCTGCTCACGGAATCGACCTCGCGGTTCGGCGTCGACTGGGAGTTCCGGGCGGAGCTGCACGCGCAGCCGGGGTTCCTGTGGTTGCGGCTGCGCCGGCTCTCCGCGACCGGGACCGGCGAGCTGGTCCGGCGGCGGGCCGGGGCCGAGGTCGCCGCGAGATCGGCGACCGCGTACCACGACGCGTCCGGCGGAAACCCGTTGCTGCTGAACGCGTTGCTGCGTGATCACCTGTCCGGCGGAACCGGTGCGGCCGGTGCGACCAGTGCGGCCGAAGCGGACGAGCCGATCGTGGCGGGGGAGTCGTTCGCCAGGGCGGTGCAGGCCTGTCTGCACCGGTGCGAGCCGGCCGTGCGCGAGATCGCCCAGGCGCTGGCAGTGCTGCCCGACGACAACGTTGTCGGCAGATCGAGGCGCCTTCTCGACCTGAACACGCACGACGTCGTCAGCGGTGTGTCGACGCTTGCGGAGATCGGGTTGGTCGAGAACGGCGCTTTCCGGCACCCCGCGGCGCGCCGCGCCGTGCTCGATTCGCTCTCGCTCGAGGAGTGGGCGCGCCACCACGCGCGCGCCGCGCGGCTGATGTACCTGGAGTCCGCGCCGGCGCCGCTGGTCGCGTCGCTGCTGTTGCTCGCGGGTGAAACCGAGGAACCGTGGGCTCCGGGGGTCTTGCTCGAAGCGGCACTGGAGGAGGACGAGCCCGCCCGCGCGCTGGAGATGATCGACCTCGCCGCTCGGAGCACGTCGGACGAGCGCGAGCGCGCGCTTGTCGTCAGCGCCCGGGTCCGGATCGAATGGCGGGCCAACCCGGCGGCCGCGCAGCGCGGCCTGCCCGCGCTGCAGGACGCGATGCGCCAGGGCCACCTCACGGACTGGAGCGCCAGCGCGCTGATCCTGTACTTGCTCTGGCACGGCAAGGCCGACGAGGTCAGCACGACCTGGAACCTGCTGAAGGAGCTGCCGCCGAGTGCCGAGCCTCCGGAAGACTCGGAACTGCGCGCGATGCACCTGTGGACGCAGTACCTGCACCCGGAATCGCACTCGCAGCTGGACACCCTTGCGCCGCCGGTGCCGGCGGACGCGGGGCCGGCCCAGGAGATGAGCGTTCTCGCGGCGAGCGCGCTCACCGCCGTGCTGACCGAGGGGCCGGACGAAGAGCGGGTGGTGGACGCCGAGTACGTGCTGAGCACCTGCCGGCTCGGCGACACGACCGTCGAATGGCTGCTCGTCGCCGTGCTCACGCTCATCTACGCCGGCCGGCTGGACCGCGCGTCGACGTGGTGCGACTCGTTGCTGGCCGAGGCGAACGTGCGTGGGGTGGTGACCTGGCAGGCGATCCTGTCGGCTGCGTCGGCCGACATCGCCCTGCGGACGGGGGAGACCGAGACCGCGCTGGAGCTGGCGACGGCCGCGCTCGACCTCGTGCCACTGGAGGGCTGGGGCGTGGTCGTCGGCTATCCGCTGGGGTGCCTGCTCACGGCGGCGCTCGTCACCGGCCGGCTCGACGACATCGGCGACGAGGTCTGGGATGCCGTGCCGGACAAGATGTTCGCGAGCGGCTTCGGGGTGCAGTACCTCCACGCCCGCGCCTACCACCTGCTCATCACCTCCCGGCCGAGGGCGGCGGTCGACGAGTTCCGCCGCTGCGGTGAGGTCATGCGCGACTGGGGTCTGGACAACCCGCTGCTGGCCGCGTGGCGCCACGGTGCCGCGGAGGCGTACCTGGTCCTCGGTGAGGTCGACGAGGCGCGGGAACTGCTCGCGGAGGAGGCCGGTCTGCCCGGCGCCGGCGACGCGGTCGTGCGCGGTGGCTGGCTGCGGTTGCGCGCGGCCACGGAGGAGCAGGCGCCGGCGCGGGTTTCCCTGCTGCGCCAGTCGGTCGAGCTCCTGGAGGCCGGCGCGAACCGGATCGAGCTGATGCTCGCACTGGCGAGCCTGGCGAACGCCCACAGCGAGCTGGGCGAGTTCGGGCGCGCCAAACTGGTCGCGCGACGGGCCAGGCAGATGGCGAAGCTGTCCGGGGCCGCCGCGCTGTGCGACGAAATCCTTTCCGTCGCCCTGACGCGCCGCCGCCAGACCTCGCCCCAGGACACTGTCGAGCAGGTTGCCCGGGCCGCGCTGTCCGACGCCGAGTTCCGGGTCGCCAACCTGGTTTCCCGCGGGATGACCAACCGGGAGATCAGCGCGGAGCTGTTCCTCACCGTGAGCACGATCGAACAGCACCTCACGCGGATCTACCGGAAGCTGGACGTCAAGGGTCGTCCGGAGATGGTTTCGTTGCTGCAGTGGGGAATCGGGGCTTCGCGCTCGCGCGATACAGGGGTCTCCTAGGGGTAGGGGGTGCGATTCCCGACGGCGAAGATCGGTAGCGGGCCACCGGCCGCCGTCGGCCGTAAGCACCGTTCGGGAGTTGATCCCGAGCGCGTTGCCGACCGGTGATCATCCCGGCTTGAGCCCACGTCGTCACCGTCGGCGGATGTGCGGCCGTCGCGCTGACTCCCCACTGCGAAGAGGTAGGCGCCATGCCGGAATCCCTGCCGGGTCACTCCTCGACCGAGTCCGAGGAACCGGCCGAGCCGATCGCCGTGGTCGGGATTTCGTGCCGGTTGCCCGGTGCGCCGGACCCCGCGCGGTTCGCCGCATTGCTGAGCACCGGACGCGACCACGTCACCGAGGTACCGCCGGGCCGCGCCGCTGCCGACGCGTTCGCGATGTTCCCGGAACTGGCGGCCCGGGGCGGGTTCCTCGACGACGTCGCCGGCTTCGACGCCGCGTTTTTCGGGATCTCGCCACGGGAAGCGGCGTCGATGGACCCGCAGCAACGGCTGATGCTCGAGCTGGCGTGGGAGGCGTTCGAGGACGCCGCGATCGTGCCCGAGCGGCTGCGGAAGACGGCGACGGGTGTGTTCGTCGGCGCCATCGCCGACGACTACGCGGCGCTGGTGCACGAGCGGGGTGCGGTGGGCGTGTCCGCGCACACGCTCACCGGGCTCAACCGGGCGATGATCCCCAACCGGATCTCCTACACGCTGGGGCTGCGGGGGCCGAGCCTCGCGGTGGACACCGGTCAGTCCTCGTCGCTCGTCGCGGTGCACCTCGCCGCGGAGAGCGTGCGCCGAGGCGAATGCTCGATCGCCGTCGCGGGCGGGGTGAACCTGAACCTCGCGGCGGCGAGCACGGTCGCGGTCGCGCGGATGGGCGCGTTGTCCCGCAGCGGCCGGTGCCACACCTTCGACGCCCGCGCCGACGGCTACGTTCGCGGCGAGGGCGGCGGGGCCGTTGTCCTCAAACGACTCTCGGCCGCGGTGGCCGACGGCGATCGGATCTACTGCGTGCTGCGCGGCGGCGCCGTCAACAACGACGGCGGCGGCGCGGGGTTCACCGTGCCCGAGCAGCAGGCACAGGAGGAGCTCCTGCGTGCCGCGTACCGGCGGGCCGGGGTCGCCCTCGCCGAGGTCGGCTACGTGGAGCTGCACGGGACCGGGACCCCGGTCGGTGACCGGGTGGAGGCCGCGGCACTCGGCGCCGTCCTGGGTGCGGCCCGCGCGGTGGGCGCACCGCTTCCCGTGGGCTCGGTCAAGACGAACGTCGGTCATCTCGAAGGCGCCGCGGGGATCGCCGGCCTGCTCAAGGTCGCACTCGGACTGGCACACGGCACGCTGTACCCGACGCTCGGGTTCCGTTCCGCGCCACCGGAGATCCCGCTCGAGACGTTGCGGCTGAGGATGACCACCGAGTCCGCGCCCTGGCGGGGCACCGCGGCGGTCGCCGGCGTGAGCTCGTTCGGGATCGGCGGCACCAACTGCCACCTCGTCCTTTCCGGACCCCCGGTGACCGAAGCCGAGTCCGAAGTAGACTCACCGGTGGCGGGTTCGTGGGTTCCGCTGGCGGTGAGCGGACGTGACGTCGCCGCCGTGCGGGCGCAGGCCGGCGCCGTGCTCGCGCACTGGGACGACCGCCCCGCCACGACCCCGGCCGAGCTGGGCCACGCCCTCGTCGCGACGCGATCGCACTTCGCCGCTCGCGCCGTGGTGCTCGGCCGTGATCGAGCCGAGCTGCGCGCGGGCCTGACCGCGCTCGCCGCGGGAGAAGCCGCTCCGCAGGTGGTGCGTGGTTCGGTGGTGCCCGCGCAGTCCGCGGCGTTCGTGTTCCCGGGCCAGGGCTCGCAGTGGCCCGGCATGGCGACCGAGCTGGCGGCGGCGTACCCGGTGTTCGCGCGGAACCTGGCCGAGTGCGCCGGGCACCTCGCCGACTTGGTGGGCTGGAACCTCCTGGACGTGCTGGCCGACCCCGACCCGGCGGCGCTGGACCAGGTCGACGTGGTGCAGCCGGCGCTGTTCTCGGTGATGGTGAGCCTGGCCGAGCTGTGGCGCTCGTTCGGAGTCCGGCCGGCGGCCGTCGCCGGGCACAGCCAGGGCGAGATCGCCGCCGCGGTGGTGGCCGGTGGGCTGAGCCTGGCCGACGGCGTGCGAGTGGTGGCGCTGCGCAGCCGCGCGTTGCGGGCGCTGGCGGGCGCGGGCGGCATGCTTTCCGTGGCGCTGCCGGCGCACGAGGTCGAGCGGATGCTGGAGCGCCGGGGCGCCGGGTTGTCGCTCGCCGCGGTCAACGGGCCGCGGGCGACGGTCGTCTCGGGCGAACCGGGCCTGCTCGACGAGCTCGCCGCGGAAGTGGCCGAGGCCGGCGCGCGGGCCCGGCGGGTGGCCGTGGACTACGCGTCCCACTCGGCTCAGGTGGAGCAGATCGAAGACCGCCTGCTGCGTGATCTCGCCGGGCTCGAGCCGCGCTCGTCGGAAGTGCCCTTCTACTCGGCGGTGACCGGCGAGCCGATCGACACCGCGGGCCTGGACGCAACCTACTGGTACCGCAACCTCCGTCGCCCGGTGCAGTTCGAGCGCACGGTGCGCGCCCTGCTGCGGGACGGGCACGGGGTCGCCCTCGAGTGCAGCCCGCACCCCGTGCTCACGGTGGGTGTCGCCGAGACGGCGGAGGCGGCCGGGCACGACGTCGCCGTGGTCGGTTCCCTGCGTCGCGGTGAAGGCGGCCCTCGCCGGATGCTCGCGGCCGTGGCCGAGGCGCACACCCGCGGGCTCGAGGTCGACTGGCGGCCGGTGTTCGGCGAACCCGCACCTCGCCGGGTTTCCCTTCCGACGTACGCGTTCCAGCGTCGAGCGCACTGGCTTCCGGCCACTGGTGAGTCCACAGTGGAATCTCGCTCGCCCGCGGTGAAGATCGGACCCGTGGAGATCGAACCCGCGCGCCGGGCCTCTGCCGGCGACGTCCGCGATCTGGTCCGGCTGGTGCGGGGCGAGACCGCGGCGGTCCTGGCGCACGACGACATCGCCGAGGTCGCGGCCGAGGTGCCGTTCCGGGAACTCGGCGTCGACTCCGTGCTCGGGGTCGAGCTGCGGGGCCGGCTGGCCGCGTCGCTCGGGGTGGCGCTGCCGAGCACGCTGCTGTTCGACCACCCGACCCCCGCGGCGGTGGCCGCCTTCCTGACCGGGCACGACGACGTCGAGACCGCCGGCCCGGGTGCCGCGGCGGGCGCGCAGGATCCGGTCGCCATCGTCGCGATGTCCTGCCGGCTGCCCGGCGGGATCGGGTCGGCGGACGAGCTGTGGCAGGCCGTCGTGGACCGGGTGGACACGGTGTCCGGCTTCCCCGACGACCGCGGCTGGGACCGGGACGGCGACTACCCACGGTTCGGTGGTTTCCTCACCGGGGCGCAGGACTTCGATGCCGGGTTCTTCGGCATCTCCCCGCGCGAGGCGCTGGCGATGGACCCGCAGCAGCGGTTGCTGCTGGAGGTCTCGTGGGAGGCGCTCGAACAAGGGGGGATCGACCCGACGTCGCTGCGGGGCAGCCGCGGCGGGGTGTTCGTGGGCGCGATGCCGCAGGACTACGGCCCCCGGCTGCACCGGTCGGACCCCGGAACCCGTGGGCACCTGCTCACCGGAACCACGACCAGTGTCCTTTCCGGACGCTTGGCGTACTTCCTCGGGTTGCGTGGACCGGCGATCACGGTGGACACGGCGTGTTCGTCGTCGTTGGTGGGGTTGCACCTGGCGGCGCAGGCGTTGCGCGGTGGTGAGTGTGACCTGGCGCTGGCCGGTGGGGTCACGGTGATGTCCACTCCGGGCATTTTTCTGGAGTTCTCGCGCCAGGGTGGGCTCGCGGCCGACGGGCGGTGCAAGGCGTTCTCCGCTGACGCCGATGGCACGGGGTGGGCCGAAGGTGTCGGCATCGTCGTGCTGGAACGGCTGTCGGACGCCCGCCGCAACGGACACCGGGTGCTGGCGGTGGTGCGGGGTTCGGCAGTCAACCAGGACGGTGCGTCCAACGGACTGACGGCGCCCAACGGCCCTTCACAGGAACGCGTGATCCGTGACGCACTGGCGGTCGCGGGGCTTCATCCGTCCGAAGTGGACGCCGTCGAGGCGCACGGCACCGGTACCCGGCTCGGCGACCCGATCGAGGCCCACGCTTTGCTCGCCACCTACGGCCGCCACCGCGACACCCCGCTTCTGCTGGGGTCGTTGAAGTCCAACATCGGCCACACGCAGGCCGCGGCCGGAGTGGCCGGCCTGATCAAGATGGTGCAGTCGATGCGGCACGGTGTATTGCCGGCGACGTTGCACGCGGGCGAACCTTCGCGTGAGGTGGACTGGTCCTCGGGTGCCGTGGAGTTGCTGACCGAGAACCGGCAGTGGCCCGAGACGGACCGGCCACGGCGGGCCGGGGTGTCGTCGTTCGGGATCAGCGGAACGAACGCCCACGTCATCGTCGAACAGGCGCCTGCCGGTGAGCCGGTGATCGCCGCGCCGCCGCCGGGCCCGGCGGTGCTGCCGCTCTCCGCGGCCGCGGGACCCGCCGTGGCCGATCAGGCGCGGCGCCTGCGCGACCACCTCGCGGCGCACCCGGAAGCCGGCCTCGCCGACGTCGCCGCTTCGCTGGCCACCGGCCGCGCCGGGCTGGCCGAACGGGCCGCGGTCGTCACCGACGAGCGGCCGCAGGCACTGGCCGCGCTCGAGGCGCTGGCCGCGGGGGAACCCGGAATCGGCCTGGTCCGCGACACCGTCTCCGATGGTGACTTCGCGATGCTGTTCTCCGGGCAGGGCTCGCAGCGGGCCGGCATGGGACGTGAGCTCGCCGAGCGGTTCCCCGCGTTCGCCGCCGCCTTCGACGAGGTGTGCGACACGCTGGCCGGGGAGCTCGGCCTCGACCTGCGTGAGGCGATCTTCGAGAACCCGGCCGCGGCGCTCGACCGGACGGTGTTCACCCAGCCGGCCCTCTTCGCTTTCCACGTGGCGGTTTTCCGGCTGCTGGAATCCTGGGGGGTCCGCCCGGACGTGCTGGCCGGCCATTCGATCGGCGAGCTCGCCGCCGCCCACGTCGCGGGGTTGTGGTCGCTGCGGGACGCCTGCCGGGTGGTGGCCGCCCGGGCCCGCCTGATGCAGGACCTGCCGGCCGGGGGCGCGATGGTGTCCGTGCGCGCGGACGCGTCGCAGGTGCTGGCCCTGATCGGCGATCAGGGTGGGCAGGTCTGTCTCGCCGCGGTCAACGGCCCGGACGCGGTCGTCGTCTCGGGCGCCGGCGACGCCGTGGCGGACCTCGAGGCGCGATGCGCGGCCGGTGGCCTGAAGACCCGGCGGCTGGCGGTCAGCCACGCCTTCCACTCGCCGTTGATGGAGCCGATGCTCGCCGAGTTCCGCGCGGTGCTGGCGGACGTGCGGTTCACGCCGGCGGCGATTCCCTTCGTGTCCACCGTGACCGGCGGTGGCGTGACCACCGAGTGGCTGGAGCCGGACTACTGGGTGCGCCACGCCCGCGACACCGTGCGCTTCGTCGATGCCGTGGCCACGTTGCACGAGGCCGGCGTCCGCACGTTCCTGGAAATCGGCCCGGCCGCCGTGCTCAGCGCGATGGTTCCGGCGTGTCTCCCCGCCGCTTCGGAATGCGCCGCGGTGCCGGTCGCCCGCGCGGACCAGGGCGAGGTGCGCACCCTGCTGACCGCGCTCGCCGCGGTGTGGTGCCGGGGGGTGCGAGTCGACTGGCGGCGATTCCACGGACCGGGTCCGCGGCCGGTCCAGCTGCCCACCTACCCCTTCCAGCGCGAGAGGTTCTGGCTCGACGCCGACGAGCCGGCCACGGCGCCCGGAAACGACGACGTCCAGGCGCTCCTGCGCCGGGCGGACGTCGCCGAAGCCGGCGCGGAGCTCGGTCTCGACGGGGACGCCTCGTTCGCCGACGGCTGGGCCGCGCTGGCCCGCCGGGCCGAGGCCGCCGACCGCGACGCCGCCGTCGACGGCCTGCGCTACACCGTCGAATGGGTGCCGGTGAGCGAACCGCCGGTCACCCGGATGAGCGGGACCTGGCTCGTGGTCGCCGCCGAGGCGGGGGCCGACCTCGAGCTGCTGAGCGGTGCGTTGCGCCGGGCGGGCGCCACCGTGGTCGCCGCCGTCGTACCGGACCACGGCGACTTCGGCGAGGCGCTGCGCCTGAAAATCCACAGTGGACTGTTCGCCGGCGTCGTCGCGCTGCCGGGGCTCGGTGGCGGTGAACCTGTTGCGGCTCTGCTGCTGACCCAGGTGCTGGGTGAACTGGGCGTCACCGCGCCGCTGTGGTGGCTGACGCGGGGCGCGCTGTCGACCGGACCGCGCGACGAGCAGCTCGCGCGTGATCCGGGTGGCCTCGGAGGAGCCGCGCTGTGGGGGCTCGGCCGCGTCGCGGCGCTGGAGCACCCTCGGCGCTGGGGCGGGCTGATCGACCTGCCCGAAACCCTCGACGACCGTGGTGTGCAACGGCTTCTCGCCGTACTCGGCGGGGAAACCGGCGAGGACCAGGTCGCGGTGCGCGGCGCCGGCGTCCTCGCCCGGCGTCTGGTCCCGGCCGCCCGGCCGGCCCGCCCGGAACCCGGCTGGCGGCCGGACGGAACCGTGCTCGTCACCGGCGGAACCGGCGCGCTCGGCGCCCGGGTCGCGCGCTGGCTCGCGCAGCTGGGCGCGCCGCACCTCGTGCTCGCGAGCCGGGGCGGACCGGCGGCCGACGGCGGTGCCGACCTCGCCGACGAGCTGCGGGCGCTCGGCGCCGAGGTCACCCTGGCCGCCTGTGATCTCACGGATCCGGGTGCCGTGACGCGGCTGGTCGCGGGCACGCCTTCCTTGCGAGCGGTGTTCCACCTGGCCGGGGCTCTCGACGACGGGGTGCTGGACGGGCTGACCCCGGCGCGGCTCGCGGGCGTGTTCGCCGCGAAGGCCGGCGGTGCCTGGGCGCTGCACGAGGCGACGCGCGAGCTGGACCTGTCCGCGTTCGTGGTCTTCTCGTCGTTCACCGGTGTTCTCGGCAATGCCGGGCAGGCCGCGTACTCGGCGGCCAACGCCTACCTGGACCGGCTCGCCGAACACCGCCGAGCACTCGGCCTGCCCGCGAGCGCGGTCGCGTGGGGCTCCTGGGGTGAGGGTATGGCCGGCGGCGCCGGTGCGGCCGGCCGGACGCTGGCCCGCCTCGGGCTGCGGCCGTTGCTGCCGGACCACGCGTTCGCCGCCCTGCACCGGCTGATCGACGACGGCGGGTCCGCGCTGGTCGCCGACGTCGACTGGCCCCGGCTGGCGGCTTCGTTCGGTGCCGCCCGACACAGCCCCTTGATCAGCGCGATGCTGGCGGGCAGCGGCGAACGGCCGGCCACCACGCCGGCCGGCCCGGCACCGGGCGCGGCGCCCGCCGCGCTGGACCGCCAGGCGCTGGTGCACCTCGTCCGCACCCACGTGGCCGACGCCCTCGGCTACTCGTCGATCCGCGACGTCGCCGAAGACCGCGCGTTCGCCTCGCTCGGGTTCGACTCGATGGCCATGGTGGACCTGCGCAACCGGCTCGGCGCGGCTTTGGGGACCGACCTGCCCAGCACGGTCGTGTTCGACCACCCGTCCGCGGGGCGGCTGGCCGGGCACTTGCACGACCTGGTGTCCGGCCGCGCCCCGGAAGCCGATGGCCGAGCTGCGCCCGGGTCCGTCGCCGACGAGCCGGTGGCGGTGGTGGGGATGGGGTGCCGGCTGCCGGGCGGGGTGAGCTCGCCGGAGGATTTGTGGCGGCTGGTGTCGGACGGGGTCGACGCTGTGTCGGGGTTTCCGGTGGATCGTGGTTGGGAGGCGTGGCCTGGTTCTGCCGGTGGCCGTGGCGGGTTTCTTGCCGAGGTGGGTGGGTTCGACGCGGGGTTTTTCGGGGTGTCGCCGCGGGAGGCGTTGGCGATGGATCCGCAGCAGCGGTTGTTGTTGGAGGTGTCGTGGGAGGCGGTGGAGCGGGCGGGGATCGATCCGTTGTCGTTGCACGGCAGCCGCACCGGCGTCTACGTGGGAACCAACGGCCAGGACTACAGCCGGCTGCTGGACCGCTCCGGTGAGGAGCACGTCGGCCACGGCATCACGGGCGCGGCCGGCAGTGTCCTTTCCGGACGGTTGTCGTACTTCCTCGGCCTGGAGGGGCCGGCGGTCTCGGTGGACACGGCGTGTTCGTCGTCGTTGGTCGGGCTGCACCTCGCGCTGCAGGCGTTGCGCGGCGGTGAGTGCGACCTGGCTCTGGCCGGTGGGGTCACGGTGATGTCCACGCCGGGGAACTTCGTGGAGTTCTCCCGGCAGGGCGGGCTTTCGGCCGACGGGCGGTGCAAGGCGTTTTCGGCTGAGGCCGACGGCACGGGCTGGGCCGAGGGCGCCGGTGTGGTGGTACTGGAGCGGCTTTCGGATGCCCGCCGTAACGGGCATCGGGTGCTGGCGGTGGTGCGGGGTTCGGCGATCAACCAGGACGGCGCGTCCAACGGCCTGACGGCCCCCAACGGCCCCTCGCAGGAACGCGTGATCCGTGCCGCGCTGGCCGCTGCCGGCCTTGATCCGTCCGAAGTGGACGCGGTCGAAGCCCACGGGACGGGGACGAAGCTGGGCGACCCGATCGAGGCGCATGCGTTGCTGGCGACGTACGGGCGCGACCGGATCGCTGGCGAGCCGCTGTGGCTGGGTTCGCTCAAGTCGAACCTCGGCCACACCCAGGCCGCGTCCGGTGTGGCGGGTGTGATCAAGATGATCGAGTCGTTGCGGCACGGCGTGTTGCCGGCGACGTTGCACGCGCACGAACCGTCGCGTGAGATCGAATGGTCCTCGGGCGCGGTGGAGTTGCTGACCGAGAACCGGCAGTGGCCGGAGACGAACCGCCCGCGGCGGGCCGGGGTTTCGTCGTTCGGAGTGAGTGGCACGAACGCGCACGTCATTCTGGAGCAGGCACCCGAGGAAGAGCCGGTGGTGTCCGAGCCGTCGGATGGTGAGGTGCTCCTGCCGTTGTCCGGGGCGACGGGTGCGGCGTTGGCAGCGCAGGCCGGGCGCTTGAGCGCGTATCTGGCTTCGCATCAGGATGTGTCGGCGGCGGAGGTTGCGCACACGCTCGCGATTGGACGGTCGCGGTTCGAGCATCGCGCGGTGGTGATCGGTGACCGGGCGGCGGCGCTGGGCGGTTTGGCGGCGGTGGCTGAGGGTGTCGAGTCTCCGGATGTGGTGCGGGGGTTGGTGTCGGGTTCCGGTGGTGTGGCTGGTGTTTTCGCTGGTCAGGGTGGTCAGTGGGTTGGCATGGGTCGGGCGTTGTGGGAAGCGTCTGCGGTGTTTGCGGAGTCGATGGTTGCGTGTGAGCGGGCTCT
>NZ_JBFAHL010000019.1:71244-218303 GCF_040654155.1 Amycolatopsis sp. NPDC050768 | reverse complement strand
ATCTACTTCACCAACGACGAGCAGAAGAAGGTCGCCGAAGACACCATCGCCGACGTCGAGGCCTCCGGCCTCTGGCCCGGCAAGGTCGTCACCGAAGTCACCCCCGCCGGTGACTTCTGGCAGGCCGAGCCCGAGCACCAGAACTACCTGCAGACCTATCCGAACGGCTACACCTGCCACTTCCCCCGCCCCGGGTGGAAGCTGCCCAAGCGGGCGACGGCCTGATCACGACGGCGCGCGGACCCACGTCCGCGCGCCGCGCGTTTTTCAGCGCCCCAGTTTCAACGCCTGGTTCCAGCGCCTCTTTTTCAGCGCCCCAGTCCCAGCGCAGCCGGAGCTGTCACACCGGACAACGGCCCGGCCGAACCGAGGAGATCCCGATGCGCGACTACCCGGACGCGATCACCCCGATCGACCACGTCGAGCCCGTGCCCCGGCGGATCCGCGCCGTGCTCGGCGGCGAGACGGTGCTCGACACCACCCGCGCGCTGTACGTGTGGGAGTGGCCGTACTACCCGCAGTACTACATCCCGGCCGCCGACGTGACGCCCGGCGTGCTCGTGGACGAGAACCACCCGCAGCACCTCAAGCGCGGCACCGCGCGCCGCCAGACCCTCAAGGCGGGCGACGAGGTCAAGACCGCGGCCGCGCGCCTCTACGGTGAGGACGCCACCGCGGGGCTCGCGGACCACGTCCGGTTCGAGTGGGCCGCCCTCGACGCGTGGTTCGAGGAGGACGAGCAGGTGTTCGTCCACCCGCGCAACCCGTACGCGCGCGTCGACGCTCTGCGCTCCACCCGGCACGTGCGCGTCGCACTGGAAGGCCGGACGCTCGCCGAGTCGTCGTCTCCGGTGCTGCTGTTCGAAACCGGCCTGCCCACGCGGTACTACCTCAACCGCACCGAGGTGGACTTCTCCCACCTCGTGCCCACCGGCACCGTCACCGAGTGCCCGTACAAGGGCACCACCACCGGCTACTGGTCCGTGCGCGTCGGCGACGTGGTGCACCAGGACCTGGCCTGGTCCTACGACTTCCCCACGCGCTCGCTCAGCGCGATCTCCAACCTGATCTGCTTCTACAACGAGAAGGTCGACCTCTTCGTCGACGGCCAGGAGATCCCCCGGCCGACCACGCACTTCTCCTGACGGGTCAGTCCACTTCGGACTGCAACCGGGCGAACGCCGATCTCACGGTGCCCGCCAGCCGGTCGCCTCGCGCGGCGTGGCCGGCGGGCACCGTCACGCACACGGTGAACCGGTCGGCCCACGTCATCACGCCCACCGCCACCGGCACGTCCGGCGCCAGCGACAGCACGGGGTAGACGGTGCGCACGAGGGAACCGTTGAGCACCACCGGCGAACGCGCGCCCGGCAGCACCGAGGCGATCATGCTGAACCAAGTGCCGCGGTAGACCAGCCGCGCCACGCGCCGGTGCAGCCACGGCGGCAGGATGCCGATCACGCGCACCACGGCGTTGCCCGCCCGGGGCGCGCCCCGGGTCACCTGCTCGGCCAGCAGCTCCCGCGTCGCGCGCACACGTTCGGCCAGCGACATCGCGCCGGTCGGCAGGTCGACGCTCGCGGCCCCCGTGTGGTTGCCCAGCTGGCGGAACGTGCCGGTGTCGCGAATGGACATCGGGATCAGCACCCGCACCCGCTCCGGAGCGGCCGCGCCCAGCTCCTGGTGCACGGCTTCCGCGACGAGCGCGAGCACGAAGTCCGTGGTCGGCACGCCGACCTTGCGCGCGGCCGCCCGCACCTGCGGCGCCGACAGGTGGGCACGCGCGTAATGCCGTCGCGGGCCCGAAATCTCGGTCTCCCACCGCACGCGCGGCGCCGTTCCCGCCCGCGCGAGCGCCCAGATGCCGCGGGCCAGCTCTTCGGCTTCCTTCCTGCGCCCAGGCCGTTTCCGCGCCGCGGCCGAGACGCGGTCGGCCGCCCCACGCAGCCGGCCGCGGCGCACCGGCGCCGGCGGCGGGTCCAGCGGTGGTTTGCCGCGGGCCTGCCCGACGAGGGCGCCGATCACCGCGATGCCGTCGCTCGCCGCGTGGTGCAGGGCGATGAGCAACGCGCCCTGCTCACCCTCGAGGCCCGTCACGAGCCGCGCGCGCACCGGGTGTTCCGGGGAGACGGGCTCGGAGAAGAAGTCGTCCATCTGCGCGGTGAGCGAGGATTCGAGCTCGCTGCCCGCCGGCAGCTCGACGCCGCCGAGGATGCCGTCGGCCGTGCGCGCCGGGTCCTCCTGCCACTTCGCTCGCCACAGGCCACCGCCCGGCAGGAGCCGCGCGCGCAGGCCGGGCGTCGCGGAGAGCAGGTGGACGGCGTCCGCGTGCGTGGGGCGGGAACCGTCGGCCTTCGGGTCGAGCATCAGCACCGCGCCGACCTGCTGCGGCACCTGCGGGGTCGCGACGTGGAGGAACAACGCGTCTTCGGGCCGCAGCCGCTGCGGCGCCGGGTTGAGCGGCGAGCCCACGAGCGACTCGAGCGCCGCCGTGAGCGACGTGGCCGAATCACAGTGGCGCGTGGCCGCCTCCGCCATCGCCTTGAGCCGCTCCGGTTCGGCGAGCAGCGTGCGGACGGAGCCGGTGAGCTCACCGTCCTTTTCCGTCACGAGCGCGAGACCGGCCTCGGCCATCAGCCGGGCGTTGGCCTTGCCGTGCGCGGCGATGGGCCGGTGCATGAGCACGGGCCGCCCGCACGCCAGGGCTTCCAGCCCGGTCGCGCCACCGGCGTTGGTCACCACGACGTCGGAGGCGATCGTGTAGTCGGCCATCCGGTCGGTCCAGCCGACGACCCGCAGGCGCGGCTCGTCGAGACGTTCGAGCCGGTGCTGCAACGCCTCGTTGCGACCACAGATCGCCACGGGCACGACCTCGGGCCCGGCGGCGAGCAGCTCACGCGCCGTGCCCTCGACGTCGCCGAACCCGAGCGAGCCGCACGAAACCAAGGCCACGAACGCTTCCGGCGGCAAGCCCAGCCGCTGACGCGCGCCCGCGCGGTCGCCGGGCCGGAACTCGGCGCGCACCGGCGGCGCCGACACCCCCAGCGCGGCCGAGGGCGCGCAGCGGCGCGCCAGGCCCACGGCGACTTCGTGCATCACCATCGTGAGGTCGGCCGAGCCGTAGACCCAGAACGGGTGCGGGGCGAAGTCCGAAACCCACGCGCCGATCGGCACCTTCAGCTTCCCGCGCCGGCGCAGCCACGCCAGCCCGGCCGTGCCCATCGGATAGGTGGACAACACGAGGTCCGGCGCGAAGTCCGCCACCGGTTTCGCGAGGCGGCGTCCGCACCAGGACGCGGTGAAGCGCTTCGACGCCGCCGCGAACCACGCGAGGCGCCAGATGGCGTCGTAGAAGAACTCGTACAGCCACGGGGTGGTCTCGACGTTGGCCACGTAGATGCGGCGGAACAGGCCCCCGAAACCTGGCCCGAGCTGGTCGAGGGCGTCGAGCCATTTCACCTCGGCCGCGGGCCAGCGCTCCCGCACGGCGCCCTCCAGCGCCCGTCCGGTGGCGTTGTGCCCTTCCCCCATGTTCGCGGAGACGATCAGCACGCGCTCCAACGCGCCCCCTTCGCCAGAGGTGCCGCGAGCGGCGGTCACCAGCTGTTTCCTAACAGGTGGATCCGGCCAGACCGTACCCGTCGTCGGGGTCCGACCCGGCGTGCTCGGCCTCGGCGTGTTCGTGTTCTTCCTCGATCGCGGCCACGTCCAGGTGAGCCGCGCGGGTCGAGAGCATCGCGATGCCGACCACGATCACCGCACCGGCGAACGCCTCGCCGGCGAGCCCCCACGGCGTGCCGTTGGCGCTCTCCCCCATCCAGGACAGCCCGATCGCGACCCCCACGAGCGGGTCGAGCGCCGTGATCACGGCCAGCGCCGGCGTCAGGTAGCGGCCCTGCTGGAAGGTGTTCTGGCTGAGCAGGAACCCGAGCGGGCCGACCACGCAGACGATGTAGAGCGTCCAGTGCTTGAACGGTTCGTCCAGGCCCTGGCGGAACTGCCCGGCGACGACCTTCATCAGGCCGGCGGTCAGGCCGTAGAGCACGCCCGTGGCCACGGCCAGCCCGAGCACGCGCCCGGAGCCGGAGCGGCTGAGCGCGGCGAGCGCGAGACCCGCGATGGTCACCGCGGCGAGCGCGATGCCGAGCGGGAGCAGCGAGGTCCCGGTGATGAGCACGTCGCCGTTGCCGCTGGGGCGCGCGATCAGCAGGAACACCGCGAGTCCGGCGACGCACAACGCCGAGCCCGCGCTCATCACCCGGTCGGGGCCTCTTCGCTCGAGCCGCGCGAACACGAACCCGGCGAAGATCAACGACGTGATGAGCAGCGGCTGGACCAGCAGCAACGGCCCGAACGCGAGCGCGACGAGCTGCAAGACGAGCCCCAGTACGGTCGCCACGATGCCGATGAGCCACAATGGTCGACCGACGAGGCGCCTGAACAACGTGAGATCAAGCGGGTTCGCCGGCTCGACCTCTTTGGCCGCCTTTGCCTGGGCGGCGCTGGCGATCCCCATGCACGCCGCGCCCAGCACCGCGGCAGGGACGGCCACGAAAAGCGACACCCCCGTGACACTCATGGAATACTCACCTCACACCATTCCCATCCGCCGTGCCTATGCTGTTGAAAAATTCGTGGGCCGTGAGGGGGATGGTCACCCGCACCGGAGGTATTTGAAACGCATGCGACACCACATGACGGTCGACCTCCCCTCGTTCCGCAACTTGGTCGTGGGCGGGGGTCGGCATCTGCTGGAGTCCACGCTCGTACCTGCCGGCCTCTTCTACCTCCTCCTGACTCTGGTCAGCTTCGACAGCGGAGTCATCGCCGCGCTGTGCTGGTCGGTCGTCGTCATCGTGACGCGCCTGGTGATGCGAAAGCCCGTCCCTGCGGTCCTGTGGCTCACCTCCGCGCTGCTGATCGTCCGGACCGCATTGGGCCTGGCCACCGGCAGCGCCTTCCTGTATTTCCTGCAGCCGACCCTACAGAACTTCGTTATCGCCAGCCTGTTCCTCGTGTCCGCGCCGTTCAACAAGCCGTTGCTCGCGCGGCTGGCCGGTGACTTCTGCTCGTTCCCGGACACGCTGTCGGGCCACCCCGGCATGCGGCGCTTCTTCCAGCGCGTGTCGGTGCTGTGGGCGCTGGTGTTCGCCGTGAACGGTTCCGTGACGCTGGTGATGCTCGCGAAGGCGACCGTCGGCAACTTCCTCATGGTCAGCACCGCGGGCTCGTACAGCCTGGTCGCGCTGGCGATCGTCGGCTCGTTGCTGTGGTTCCGGCGCTCGCTGCGTTCGGAGGGCATCGTCCTGCGGATGGCCTCGCGCAAGCCCGCGCTCACCACCGTCTGATGCCCGCTCCCCGCGGCACAGCGCTGGTCACCGGCGCGTCCTCGGGAATCGGCGAGGCCACCGCGCGGCTGCTCGCCGCCGCGGGAACCCACGTTCTGCTGCACGGACGCGACCGCGAGCGCCTGGCCGCGCTCGCCGCGGAAACCGGCGGCACCGCCCTCGAAGCCGACCTCGCGGACCCCGAAGCCGCGGGCAAACTGGCCGAACGCGCGCTGGCCGTCACCGGCCACGTCGACACGCTCGTGAACAACGCGGGCCTCGGCTGGGCCGGTCCCCTGCCCGAGCTCTCCCCCGAGCTCCTCGCGCGGCTGGTCACCGTGAACCTGACCGCGCCGCTCCAGCTCACCCGCGCGCTGCTGCCCGGCATGCTGGCGCGAGGCCACGGCCGGATCGTGTTCGTGACGTCGATCGCCGGACGCACCGGCGTCGCGGGCGAAGCCGTGTACGCGGCGACCAAGTCCGGGCTCGACGCGTTCGCCGACAGCCTCCGCTTCGAGCTGCACGGCACGGGTGTGGACGTCGGCGTGGTCGTGCCCGGCGTGGTGCGCACCGCGTTCTTCGAGCGCCGCGGCCGGCCCTACACCCGCACGACCCCACGGCCGGTGTCCGCACAGCGTGTGGCCGCCGCGGTCGTGCGCGCGACGCACCGGCCCGGTGACTACTACGTGCCCCGCTGGCTGCGCGTGCCGGTCGCGCTCCGTGGCGCGGTGCCCGGTGCGTACCGCGCGCTGGCGACGCGGTTCGGCGCCGAAAGCTGACCGCTTCCCGCACAGACCGAGCACGGCACCTCCCTCGCACCGAGTCATGTGACCAAGCGTCTCCCTGCCCGTAGTCTGGCACCGCCGTCAACAAACTTAGCCCTGCTAACCATTCTGAGGGCAACCCTTATTCCGCGCGCGCCGTGTGGCACCGGGCACGTCATTCCGGGTCGGGCTGCCCTCCCGGCGGACCCCAGGCCAGGGCCAGCAGCAACGTCGCCCTGGCCTCCGGGTCGTCGAGCGCGGGCCCGAACAGCTCGTGCAGGCGGCCGAGGCGGTAGGACACCGTCTGCGGGTGGATGTGCAGGTCCTCGGCCACGGCCTTGCGGTCGCCGAGGTGCAGCAGCCACGAGCGGAGCGTGGTCTGCAGGCGCTCGCGCGAGGAGTCGTTGAGGTCGTCCAGCGGCGCCAGCGATCGCTTGCGCAGGACCTCCAGCAGCCGGTCGTCGCGGTGCACGATGATCGCGTCGAGGTGCTCGTCGGCGAACACGGGGTCGTCGGACAGCAGGCGGTCGCGGCGCAGCCGAGCCGTCACCTCCGCGATCCGCAGGCTCGCCGGGAGCCGGTCGACGGGCACGGTCGCGCCGACCACCGCGCCGCCGCCGCGCAGCGCCCGGGCCAGCCACGCGCGCCGGCCCGGGCCGCCCGGGTCCGGCACGATCGTCACGAACTGGCCCGGCCGGCGAAGCCGCAGGCAGGTGTCGTCGAGCCGCGCCACGAGCTCACGGCCCAGCTGGTTCTCGTCCTCCACCAGCACCACCGTGGCCGAACGCGGCAGCCGCCACTCCGCCCGAAGCGCGGCGGCCTGCACCGCCGCCCCGTCGGCGCGGTCGGACAGCAGCAGCTCGGTCAGCTCGTCGCGCAGCCGCTCGCGCATGCGAACGGCGTCGGACTGCTCCTGCAGGTAACCCTTGAGCGAGGACTCCGACAGCTGGTCCACCAGCGCGAACACCGTGGTGGCGAGCGAGGCGAACAGCTCCGCCGGCACCTCGAGGTCCAGCGCGGCCTCCGACACGTGGCGCCACGCGACCCGCGCGCCCACGCGGTAGGCCGAGAGCAGGCTCGTCACGCGCCGGCCCTGGCGGTACTGCGTCCGCCCGATCTCCTCGAACACCACTTGCTCGACGCCCGAGCCGAGCTCGGGCAGGTCCTCGTCCGGCTGTTCGGCGAGGTTGATGAGCCGGCGCACGAACCCGGCGCTGGCGGTCACTATCTCCGCCAGCTCTTCGGTGAGGAACGCAGCGTAGTCGGGGTGCTGCTCGACGAGCTGATCACGAACCTCGTTCAGAATGGCAGGGAGTCGCCTGGTCACGACGGTCTCCAGCTCACCCAGACGGGTCACCTGGTCTGATCCCATGTGCGCAGCTCGTCCTTCCGTAGCAGGTAGCAGGTCTACGGGTTCGGTCCGCCTTATCCTCACCCCACTTTGTCCGCTCGTGCCAAGTCGAAGCCAGCAAAATTCTTCTTCCGGTCGCAGAAGCCGCCCATCCGTGCGAGTCAGACTGTGTTCAATGAGATCGACTTCACCTGGCGGTCACGCAGCGGACACGGACGGTCTGCGGGAGAAGCGGCATGCGGAGAACTTCCCGGTCGCGCTCCGAGTGCTGCCCCGGCGGCTGCGGTCGGATCTGCAGGCCGTGTACGCCGTCGCGCGCACGATCGACGACCTCGGCGACGAAGCCGAAGGCGACCGCGTCGCGCTGCTGAAGGCGTTCGGCGACGAGCTCTCGGCCGCCTTCGACGGCGCCGATCCCACCGACCCCGCGATCCGCGGCCTGGTGCCGGCGATGCACGCGGGGCGGGTGGAGTTCGCACCGTTCCGCCGGCTGGTCGAGGCCAATCTGCAGGACCAGCGCGTGACGCGGTACGCGACGTACGACGACCTCCGCGCGTACTGCCGGCTGTCGGCCGACCCGGTGGGCCGGATCGTGCTGCGGCTGTTCGACGTGCACGACCCCGAGGCCGAGAAGCTCTCGGACCGCGTGTGCACCGCGTTGCAGCTGCTGGAGCACTGGCAGGACGTGGCCGAGGACCACGGCAACGGCCGGATCTACCTGCCGCAAGAGGACCTCGCGGCCTTTCGCGTCACCGAAGACGAGCTCGGCGCGGCGCGGGCGTCGCGCCGGCTGAGAGAGCTGATGCGCTTCGAGATCGACCGCGCCGCGGCCCTTCTGGGCAGCGGCGCTGGTCTGGTCGGGCTCTTGTCCGGCTGGGGCCGGCTGGCCGTGAGCGGGTTCGTGGCCGGCGGGCTGGCGACCGTCGACGCGCTGAGGGAGACGAACGGAGACGTGCTCGCCACGCAGGCCAAGCCGGGCAAAGCGGGTGTGCTGGCGTGGCTCGTGTGGCTGCAGGTGGGTGAGCCCAGAACGGGGAGGCGGTCGGGATGAGCACGGTCGAAGAGGCGTACGAGCACTGCGCGCTGGTCACCAAGGAGCAAGCGCGCAACTTCTACTACGGGATCCGGCTGCTGCCGCCCGACAAGCGCTCGGCGCTGTGCGCGGTCTACGCGCTGGCCCGGATCGTCGACGACATCGGCGACGGCGATCTCGCGCCCGAGGCGAAGCTGCAGGGCCTGGCCGACATCCGCAAGTCGCTCGGCGACCTGTCCGCCAGCACCGACCCGGTGTACGTCGCGCTGGCCGACGCGGCACGGCGGTACCCGATCCCGCTCGGCGCGTTCGATGAGCTGCTCGACGGCGTGGAGATGGACGTGACCGGCCGCGAGTACGTGCGGTTCGAGGACCTCGTCGAGTACTGCCGGTGCGTCGCCGGTTCGGTCGGGCGGCTGTGCCTCGGTGTGTTCGGCAGCAAGCCGGAGCCCGAGGCACCGACGTATGCCGACGAGCTCGGGATCGCGTTGCAGCAGACCAACATCCTGCGCGACATCCGCGAAGACCTCCTCAACGGGCGCGTGTACCTGCCCAAGGAAGACCTCGACCGGTTCGGCGTGGAGCTGAAAGTCGGCGAGGACGGCCGGCTGGCCGACGACGGCGGCGGGCTGACCGCGCTGGTCCACTTCAGCGCCGCGCGCGCCCGCGACTGGTACGCCCGCGGCCTGAAGCTCGTGCCCTCGCTCGACCGCCGCAGCGCCGCGTGCTGCACGGCGATGTCCGGGATCTACCGCACGCTGCTCGACCGCATCGACGAGCAGCCCTCGCTCGTGTTCGACCGCAGGCTTTCCTTGTCCGGCAGGGAAAAGGCGGTTGTCGCGGTTCGGGCGCTCACGGGGATCGGCCGATGACCTCCGAGGTCGCGGTCGTCGGCGGCGGGCTCGCGGGCATCGCCACCGCGCTGCGCTGCGCCGACGCCGGGCGCCCGGTGACGCTGTTCGAGGCCCGGCCGCACCTGGGCGGGCTCACGCACTCATTCACGCGCGGCGAGCTGCACGTGGACAACGGCCAGCACGTGTTTCTCCGCTGCTGCACCGCCTACCTCGCGCTGCTGGACCGCCTCGGCGTCACCGACCGCGTGATGCTGCAGCCGCGCCTGGAGATCCCGATCCGCACGCCGGGTTCGACGGAGTCGACGTGGCTGCGCCGCGGCGACCTGCCCGCGCCACTGCACCTGGCCGCGTCCCTGCTGCGCTACGACCCGCTGCGCCCGCTCGACCGCGCGCGCTTCGCGCTGGCAGCGCTCGCGTTGCGCCGCGTCGATCCCGCCGACGACCGCACCGACCGGCAGTCGTTCGGCGAATGGCTGCGCCGCCACGGGCAAAGTGCCGCCGCGATCGAGGCGCTGTGGGACCTCGTCGGGGTCGCGACGCTCAACGCGACGGCCGACGAAGCGTCGCTGGCCCTCGCGGCAACGGTGTTCCAGGAGGGCCTGCTCACCGACCCGGCGGCGGCCGACATCGGCTGGTCGCTCGTGCCGTTGCGTGAGCTGCACGGCGACGCGGCGCTCGACGCGCTCACCACGGCCGGCGCCGACGTGCGGACCGGCACGAAGGTGCGCGGCATCGAGCAGACGGCCGGCGGCTGGCGCGTGCGCACCGACGACGGCGAGGCCACCTTCGCCCACGTCGTGCTCGCCGCGCCCCCGCCCGTCACGGAGAAACTCGCGCCGCCGGGCGCGATCCCGTTGCCGACCGGCTGGTCGGGCGGGCTGGGCAGCTCGCCGATCGTGAACGTCCACGTGGTGCTCGACCGCCGCGTGCTGGACGAGCCGTTCGTGGCCGGTGTGCGCACGCCGGTGCAGTGGGTCTTCGACCGCACGCGCCAATCGGGCCTCGAATCGGGGCAATACCTGGCGATGTCGCTCTCGGCCGCCGACGACCTGATCGACCTGCCTACCGCGACGTTGCGCGAGCGCCTGCTGCCGGAGCTCACCAGCCTGCTGCCCGAAGCTCGCGGCGCGCAGGTGCTGGATTTCTTCGTGACCAGGGAACGGCACGCGACGTTCCGGCCCGGCCCGGGCACGGCCTCGCTGCGCCCGGGCGCGGAGACGTCCGCGCGGGGGCTTTACCTGGCCGGGGCGTGGACCGCCACCGGCTGGCCCGCGACGATGGAGGGCGCTGCCCGCAGCGGTGCGGCCGCGGCGACCGCCCTGCTCGAGAAGAACGTGCACGAGGAGAAGGAGGGAGTCGGAGCATGACCGCCACCATGCGACCCGCCGCCGAGGCGGCCCCTGCGGTGCCGGCAGCACTCGGCCGCACCCGGTACGCCGTGCAGCCCGCGCTGCGCGAGGCCGTCGGCCGGTTGGACGAGACCAGCCGCGCGATCAGCGCGTACCACCTCGGCTGGACCGACGCCGACGGCACGCCGGTGAGCGGCAACGGCGGCAAGGCCGTGCGGTCCGCGCTCGCGGTGCTCTCGGCGCTGGCCGCCGGCGCGCCCGCCGAGACCGGCGTGCCCGGAGCCGTCGCCGTCGAGCTGGTGCACAACTTCTCGCTCGTCCACGACGACCTCATGGACGGCGACACCGAACGCCGCCACCGCCCCACCGTGTGGGCGCTGTGGGGTGCGCCGGCCGCCATCCTCACCGGCGACGCGATGCTCGCGCTCGCGCAGGAAGCGGTGTTGGACAGCGATTCCCCGCACGCGATCCCCGCCGCGCGGCTGCTGTCGGAGACCACGCGCCGGCTCATCCACGGCCAGGTGCTCGACGTCCAGTTCGAGCAGCGCGACGACGTGACACTCCCCGAGTGCGTCACCATGGCCCGCGGCAAGACCGGCGCGCTGCTGTCCTGCAGCGCCGCGATCGGCGCCGTGCTCGCCGGCGCGCCCGCCGAGACCGTCGACGCACTCGCGGTGTTCGGCGAAGAGGTCGGGCTGGCGTTCCAGCTCGTGGACGACGTGCTCGGCATCTGGGGCGACGCGGCCGTGACCGGCAAGCCCGTGTACTCCGATCTGCGGGCGCGCAAGAAGTCGCTGCCCGTCACCTACTCGATCACCCACGGGGGTGCGAAAGGCCGCGAGCTCGCGGAGTGGCTCGCGGGCGAGGAAACGGGCGGTGTTGCCGACGAGACCGAGCTGGCGCGCGTCGCGGCGCTCGTGGAGTCGGCCGGCGGCCGCGAGTGGGCCACGGCCGAGGCCGCGCGGCGCGTCGGTACGGCCGAGCGCGCGCTGTCTGCGATCCCCGAAGGGCCGCGCGAAGAGCTCATCGGCATCGCACGCTTCATCGTGCACAGGGAGGCGTGAATGACGCAGACCGTCCCCGGGACGTCCACTTCGGACACCCCGCGCGAACGCTCGCGTACTCCGGAAGAAACCCTCGCCGCCGGGATCGAGTTCCTGCGCGGCGAGCAGGACGCGGCCGGCTGGTGGAAGGGTGAGCTCTCCACCAACGTCACGATGGACGCCGAAGACCTGCTGCTGCGCCAGTTCCTCGGCATTCTCACCGAACAGCAGAAAGAAGAGTCGGCGCGCTGGATCCGATCGCAGCAAAGGGACGACGGCACGTGGGCCAACTTCCCCGGCGGCCCGGCCGACTTGTCGACCACCGTGGAGGCGTGGGTCGCCCTGCGGCTGGCCGGTGACCCGGCCCACGCGCCGTGGCTCGTCGAGGCGGCCGGCTGGATCCGCGCGCACGGCGGTCTGGAGAGCACCCGCGTGTTCACGCGGATCTGGCTCGCGATGTTCGGGCAGTGGTCGTGGGCCGACCTGCCGAACCTGCCACCGGAGCTGATCTTCCTGCCGTCGTGGTTTCCGCTCAACGTCTACGACTTCGCGTGCTGGGCACGCCAGACCATCGTGCCGCTCACGATCGTCGGCACGCTGCGGCCGAAGCGAAAGCTGCCGTTCGACGTGGCCGAACTGCGCGTCGGTGAGAGCCCGAAGAAGTCCGCGGCGCCGTGGACGTGGGACGGGGTGTTCCAGAACCTCGACACCGCGCTGCACACGTATGCGAAGCTGCCGTTCAACCCGGTGCGCAAGGTCGCGATGCGCCAGGCCGCCGAGTGGATCCTGGCGCGCCAGGAGTCCGACGGCTCGTGGGGCGGCATCCAGCCGCCGTGGGTGTACTCGATCCTCGCGCTGCACCTGCTCGGCTATTCGCTCGACCACCCCGCGCTCAAAGCCGGCCTCGAAGGTCTCGAAGACTTCACCGTCCGCGAGGAGACCGAACAGGGCTGGGTGCGCCGGCTCGAGGCGTGCCAGTCGCCGGTGTGGGATACCGCGCTCGCGATGACCGCGCTGCTCGACGCGGGCGTCTCCCCCGGCGACGAGACGCTGGTGCGCGCGACGGAGTGGATGCTGGGCGAGGAGATCACCGTGCCGGGCGACTGGATGGTGCGCCGCCCGTCGCTCGCGCCGGGCGGGTTCGCGTTCGAGTTCGCCAACGACGGTTACCCCGACACCGACGACACCGCCGAGGTGGTGCTGGCGCTGCGGCGCATGGGCCGGCCCGACCACCTGCGCATCCGCGGGGCGATCGACCGCAGCGTGAAGTGGCTCGAAGGCATGCAGTCCAGCGACGGCGGCTGGGGCGCGTTCGACGCGGACAACACGCAGGTGCTCGCCACGAAGCTGCCGTTCTGCGACTTCGGTGCCGTGATCGACCCGCCGTCGGCGGACGTCACCGCGCACGTCGTGGAGATGCTGGCGGCCGAGGGCAAGGCGGACACGACCGAATGCCGCCGTGGCGTGAAGTGGTTGCTGGACAACCAGGAGGCCGACGGTTCGTGGTTCGGCCGGTGGGGCGCGAACTACGTGTACGGCACGGGCGCGGTCGTGCCCGCGCTGGTCCTCGCCGGGATGCCGGCCTCGGACGTCCGGATCCGCCGCGCCGTGCGGTACCTGACCGAGCACCAGAACCCCAACGGCGGCTGGGGCGAGGACCTGCGCTCCTACGACGACCCGGGGAAGTGGTCGGGCCGCGGCGAGTCGACGCCGTCGCAGACCGCGTGGGCGCTGCTCGCGCTGCTGGCCGCCGGCGAGCGGGACTCCGCCGCGACGACGGAGGGCGTGGCATGGCTGTGCGAGCAGCAGCGCGCAGACGGCGGCTGGGACGAGGACTTCCACACCGGCACGGGCTTCCCCGGCGATTTCTACCTGTCGTACCACCTCTACCGCGTCGTGTTCCCGCTGTCGGCGCTGGGCCGGTACGTGCGGAGCTCCTCGTGAGACCGGCCGTGCTGTGCGCGCCGCTGCGGATCGAGCGGGCCGCGTTGCGCGGGGCCGGGCTGCCGGTGGTGCGCACCGGCCTGGGTCCGCGGCGGGCGGCGGCCACCGCGGCCCGGTTGCCCGTGGGTCCTCGCGTGGTCGCCGGGATCGGCGGTGGTCTCGCGGCGCGCGTGCGCCCGGGTGACGTGGTGGTGGCCGACGAGGTGCGCGGGCCGGACGGGGTGGTCGAGGTGCCGTCCGCCCCCCTGCTGGCCGGTGCGTTGCGGCGGCTCGGGTTGACGGTCCACCTCGGACCGGTGCTCGGGGTCGACCACGTGGTGGGGGAACGGGAACGCGACGCGCTGGCCTCGTCGGGTGCGCTGGCGGTCGACATGGAGTCACACCGGCTGGCCGCTGCCGGGCAGCCGTTCGCCGTCGTACGGTCCATTGTGGACACGGTCGGCGCGCCGCTGGTGCGGCCCGGCACGGTTGCCCACGGCCTGGCCGGGCTGCGCAGCCTGCGGGCGGCCGTGCCCGCGCTCACGGCGTGGGCGGCGGCGACCGGGGCGCGGCAGCTGCTGATGGCGAGCCCGCGGTCGTTCTGCGCCGGCGTGGAGCGGGCGATCGACATCGTGGACCGCGCGTTGGCCAAGCACGGCGCGCCGGTGTACGTGCGGCGCCAGATCGTGCACAACACCCACGTGGTGCGGCAATTGCAGGAGCGCGGCGCGGTGTTCGTCGACGAGGTCGGGGAAGTGCCGGAGGGCGCGACGCTCGTGTTCGCCGCCCACGGCGTGACCCCGGCGGTGCGGCGCGACGCGGCCGATCGCGGCCTGTCGGTGATCGACGCGACGTGCCCGCTGGTGACCAAGGTGCACAACGAGGTGCGCCGCTACAGCGGGCGCGGCGACACGGTGTTCCTCATCGGGCACGCCGAGCACGAAGAAGTGGAAGGCACAGTCGGGGAGGCTCCCGGTTCGGTCGTCGTGGTGGAGGACGTCGCGGCGGCCCGCACCGTGACCGTGCCCGCCGCTCAGGGTGTCGCGTACACCATGCAGACCACGCTGGCGCTCGACGAGGCCGAGGAGATCGCGTCCGTGCTGCGCTCGCGTTTTCCCGGGTTGTCGGCGCCCCGCAAGGACGACATCTGCTACGCCACCACCAACCGGCAGCAGGCGCTGCGGGCGATCGCGCGCGAGGTCGACCTCGTGCTGGTGGTGGGCTCGGTCAACTCGTCCAACTCGCGCCGGCTCGTGGAAGTCGCGGAGCGAGAGGGAACGCCGGCCGTGCTGGTCGACGGAGTTTCGGACATCGACCTGCGCCGCTTGGCGGGCGCGGGCCGGATCGGCCTCACCGCGGGCGCTTCGGCGCCGCCGCACCTCGTGGACGAGGTCGTGGCGGGCCTGCGCGGACTCGGGCCGGTCACCGTCGCCGAAAACCGGCTGACGGAGGAAGAAATCACTTTCACCCTACCTCGGGAGGTGCTCTGAGCCATGGCCATGCCGTTGCGTCAGTCCGTGCGACTGGGCGGTTATCTGATGAAGCAGAAGCTGCTGCGCAAGGAAAAGTTCCCGCTGCTGGTCGAGCTTGAGCCGCTGTTCGCCTGCAACCTCAAGTGCGCCGGCTGCGGCAAGATCGAGCAACCGCACACCCTGCTCAAGCAGCGCATGCCGGTCGAGCAGGCCGTGGGCGCCATCGAGGAGAGCGGCGCGCCGATGGTGTCCATCGCCGGCGGTGAGCCGCTGATGCACCCGAAGATCGACGAGATCGTGCGGCAGCTGCTCGACCGGCGCAAGATCGTGTTCCTCTGCACCAACGCCCTGCTGCTGCACAAGCACATCCACAAGTTCAAGCCCCACCACAACTTCGCGTGGATGGTGCACATCGACGGCCTCGAAGACCGCCACGACGCGTCGGTGCGCAAGGAGGGCGGGTTCGCCGCGGCCGTCGAGGCGATCAAGCTCGCCAAGGAAAAGGGCTTCCGGGTGATGACGAACACGACGTTCTTCAACGGGGACACCTCGCAGGACGTGATCAACGTGCTCGACTACCTCAACGACCTGGGTGTCGACAACATGCAGATCTCGCCCGCGTACGCCTACGAGAAGGCACCGGACCAGGACCACTGGCTCGGCGTGAACCAGACCCGCGAGCTCTTCGCGAAAGCCTTCGGCGGCGGCAACCGCAAACGCTGGCGCCTCAACCACTCGCCGGTGTTCCTCGACTTCCTCGAAGGCAAGCGCGACCTCGAGTGCACGCCGTGGGGCATCCCGTCCTACTCGCTGCTCGGCTGGCAGCGCCCGTGCTACCTCCTCGACGACGGCTACGCGAAGACCTACAAGGAACTCATCGAGGACACCGACTGGAACGCCTTCGGCCGCGGCAAGGATCCGCGCTGCGACAACTGCATGGCCCACTGCGGCTATGAGCCGACCGCGGTGATCGCCACGCTGGGCTCGCTGAAGGAGTCGGTGCGCGCGGCTGTGGGGCACTGAGGTTTCGCGTTTAGGAGGAAGCCGCAGGTCTTTCGGGACTTGCGGCTTTCTTCTTGCGCTCCATCGGTTTGTGCCACACTGTCCGGCACAGAAACCGGCTAGGGGGGCGTCACGGTCATCGAAAGCGCGGTGCTGAAGGTCGGCGAGGCTGTGGCGAAGCAGATCGCCCTGCAGTGGCTCGCCGAGAAGAAGGCAGGCAGTCGGCGGGGCCGTGACCTCGCACAACTCGTCCGGGCACGGTTCCCGCTGCGCCGCCAGGAACGCGACGTGCTGGCCGCGCTGACGAGCATCGAGGACGACGTCGCGGAACGGCTCACGCCGGGCCTCACCGACGCCGCCCACGGACTGGCCGAGAACGAGCGCGAGGCCGCGCTGGCCTCCGTCGCGGACGCGTTGCTGGCGGCTGACCTGTCCGATACCGGCTTGTTCGCGGCCGATCTGGACCCTTCGGCACTGGCCTCGGCGGTACGCGCGCAGTGGCCGGTGGCGCGGGCCGCGCTGTCTTCGCCGGCCGAGCGGCTCTTCGAGATCGGGCTGGACCGCGCCTGTGTCGTGCTGACACACCTGGTCAGGGAGCTGCCGGAGTTCGACGCCGCCGTCGGCGTGGAGCAGCTGCGCCGGCTGCGGGCCGTGCTCGACGGCATCGACCGCGTCCTCGACCGGCTGCCTTCGCGCGAACTCGGCGCACCGGAGGGCACGGACTTCGACGCGCAGTTCCGCCACCGGTACCTTGACCGCGTCGTGCGCTCCTACGAGCGTCTGGAAGTCATCGGGCTCACCACACACTCCTACGAACCACGCACCACGCTCAGCGTCGCGTACTTGAGCTTGACGGTGACCGCGGACGCCGAACGCGCCGGGCGGCGCCCGCGTGACCGCGGCGTAGCGGGCTGGCTGGGCCAAGACCCGGGCGCCCGCCAGGCGACGGAGAACATCCGCGTCGAGGCGGCGTTGGGCGGCAGCCGCCTCACCGTGATCCGCGGCGAAGCCGGCGCCGGCAAGTCCACGCTGCTGCGCTGGCTGGCGGTCAACGCCGCCCGCTCGGCGTTCACCGACCAGCTGGCGGGCTGGAACGGCTGCGTGCCGTTCCTGGTGAAGCTGCGCGACTTCGCCGACGGCCAGTTGCCCCGCGGCGACGAGCTCCTGACCCAGCCGAGCTCGCCGCCGTGGGGCCCGGCGCCTCGCGAGTGGGTGCACCGCCGCCTCGAGTCCGGCGAGGCACTGCTGCTCGTCGACGGCGTGGACGAGCTCGTCGCCACCCGGCGGGCCGCCGTCCGCACCTGGCTGCGCGACCTGCTCGCCGGCTACCCCGACATTCGCGTCGTCGTGACCTCCCGTCCCACCGCTGTGACGTCGAAGTGGCTGCTGGCCGAGGGCTTCCGCTCGGTCGTGCTGGAACCCATGAGTGCCGCCGACGTCCTTGTCTTTCTCCGCCGCTGGCACGCGGCTTTGTTGGACTCCACCTCCGCGCCCGACCTGCTGCCGTGCCGCCCCGAGGAGGTGCCGGAACACCAGCGTGCCCTCTTGGCGCAGCTGCAGGCCCGGCCGCACCTCCGGGCCTTGGCCCGCAGTCCACTGCTGTGCGCGATGGTGTGCGCGCTGAACCTCGACCGCCGCGCACGCTTGCCACGCGACCGCCTCGCCCTGTACTCCGCGGCCCTCGAGATGCTGCTGGAACGCCGGGACGCCGACCGCAATGTGTCTGCCGGTGATGACATCCAGGCGACGGTGGCGGAGAAACTCGCCTTGCTGCGGGCTTTGGCCTGGTGGCTGAACGAGAACGGCCGGACGGAGATGTCACGCGCGCAGGCTCTGGCGCGGATCTCGTCGCGGTTGCGGGGCATGCCCGGGGTTTCGGAGTCTGCCGAGGTGCTCCTTGACCACCTGATTGAGCGCAGCGGGGTGATCCGCCAGCCGGTCGCCGGTCGGGTGGACTTCATCCACCGGACCTTTCAGGAGTTCCTGGCTGCCGGTGAGGCGGTGGATCGGGACAGCATCGACCTCTTGGTGAGCCACGCCCGCTCCGACCTGTGGCGCGAGACGGTACTCATGGCCTGCGCGCAGGCGAGCCCTGATCAGCGGGGGCGGTTGTTGTCGGGGATTTTGGACTCGGCAGCTTCGGCATCGGCGAAGAACGCCCGGCAGTTGCTTCTTTTGGCGGCAGCCTGTCGAGAGACTGCGGTCTTGGCTCCGCCGGAGGTGCTGGGTCGGCTCGATCTGGCTGTGCGGATTTTGACGCCACCACGCAGTGTACGGGAAAGCCGTTCACTCGCCACTGTAGGCGAATCCATTTTAGACTATCTTCCCGATCACCTGGCGGACCTTTCGGAACCCCAAGCCGCGGCTTGTGTCCGCACAGCAGCCTTGGTTAACGGCCCGGAAGCCCTCGAAGCGCTAGCGCGGTACGCCTCCGATCCACGCGCGAAGGTCCAAGAAGAAATAGTGGCAAGCTGGAAGTATTTCGACCCGGAAACCTACACTCGAAGGGTGCTCACGGATGCACCCCTAACTCTCGACAAGAGGCGTTTTACCGAAATTGATTTTGCTGCGGCCATAAAATTTCTCCACCATTTGACCAAACTCACTCAAATAAGAGTCAACTTGTGGGACCTCGGCCCCGTCAACGACGAAATCCACACAATTAGCCAACTCCATCATCTGCAGAAATTGATTCTGCTTGCAGATATAGCTCCTGATACAGTGACTGAACTCAGTCGCCTGACCAATCTCGACCACCTGTTCATCAATTTCACCAGAGGCTGGCCAAGGGAACTTTCCGGACTCGCCGCGCTGACCCGAGTCCGGCAGCTCTACCTCAACAACGCCAGCGACGTCCGAGACTTCTCATTCCTAGCCGGCATGCCATCCCTGGAGTGCATCCATTTGATGCATAATCCTCTGTCCGCCTGGGTAGATCACGTCGCCGAGCCAACGAAGATCACCGACTTCACATGTTCCTCGAGAACGGACACGAAGACCCTAGCCAAAGCCGCAGCAAGGTTGAGCGGCACCGAATTCATCGTATTCGACGGGTGTTCGAACCTTGACCTGCGCGCGCTCGCAGCACTAGACCTTCGCCACGTGATGTTTGTCGGCCGGTCGGACATCGACATCACACCGCTCACCGAACACCGATCACTGCGCTTTCTGAACCTGCGCAACTTTCGCGGCGAGGTTAACCTCGCCCCATTCGCCGATCTGAAGATCGCCATCTGGCTAGGGCCCGACGTTGTCGCGACAGGTATCGACAAACTCGGCCCGGGCGTCACTCTCAACCGAAGGTGAAGAGGATCTTGCCTCGGCGACCACGGGTCAGGGAGTGCGCGAAGGCTTCCTCGTAGTTCTCCAGCCGGTACGTCGCTTCGACCGGCGCCGTCAGCTCGCCGGTGGCCACCAGGTCGGCCAAGTCGGAGTACAAGGTGGTCACCTCGGCGGCCGTGGCGGTGCGGAGCCAGTTCATCAGCCAGAAGCCCCTGAGGGTGATGCCGCGGAAGACGAGGTCGGCCGGGGAGATCCGCGGGGCGCCTTCGGGGAAGGCGTAGGTGACGACGGTGCCGCCGTCTTCGAGGGCGCGGGTGAGGTCCTTGACGACCGGGCCGCCGGTGGCGTCGAGGATCAGGGACAGCCGCTCGCCGGCCAGGGCGGATTTCAGGGAGGCGCGGAGGTTGTCGTCGGAGACCACAGCCGCGTCGCCGCCCGCGGAGAGGACTTCGGCGGCGGCTTCGGGGCGGCGGACGACGTTCAGAGTGCGCAGGCCGGCGCGCCGGGCCAGGGTGATGAGGTAGCGGCCCATGGCGGAGTTCGCGGCGGTCTGGGCGATCCACGAACCCGGCTCAAGCCGGCCGTACAGGCGCAGCAGTTGGTAAGCCGTCGCGGGGTTGACGGCGAGCATGGACAGCTGGAGGACGTCGGCGTCCTCGCGCATCGGCAGCACGTTTCGCCGCGGGAGCACCACTTTGTCCGCCCACAGGCCCTGTTCCATGGTCGGCAGGATGAGCACGCGCTTGCCCACCAGCTCGGCATCGCCCTCGACGACCCGGCCCACGCCCTCCGCGCCGAGGGGCGCGGGCAGCCCCGGGCGGACGCCGTAGAGGCCGCGCATCAGCAGGAAGTCCGCGGGGTTGAGCGGGGCGGCGAGCATCTCGACCACGACGTCGTCCGGCCCGGGCTTCGGAGCCGGGGTGTCGTCGAGGCGGACGGAGGTGGCGGGGTCGCCGAACTCGGTCAACAGAAGGCGGGCCATCGGGGAAGTCCTCTCAGGAAGTCGGCAGAAGGAACGGATCAGTGCGAACCGGCGGACGGCGGGTCGCCAGGCGCAACCCCGCCCTCGGAATCGGCCGAGCCCGCCCCGCTCGCGGCAACAGCAGCACCCGGCGCGTCGTCAGAAGCGCCAAGACCGGAAACCGCCAACCCCGGCGCAACATCACCCCCGACCAGCCCTGCCAGACCCAGCGCCGCCCCTAGCGGACGGTGGTTCACCACGATCTCGTCGATCTCACCGCGTTCGTCGAAGTGGAAGGTGCCGGTGCCGAAGATGGTGTGCCCGCGGACCTGGGCCGTGTACTCCTCCACCTGCCGGTCCCCGGCGTCGAGGTGCCAGCGGACCGTCATGCCCGAGTAGCCCGCCCCCACGGCGCGGACCTGCGCCTTCACGGCTTCCGGGCCCCGGAGTACGCCGTCGAGGATGGTGCCGGCGATGCGGACGCCGGGTGACAGGCGGGAGAAGAACCAGGGATCGGCCACCCCCGAAGGCTATGACAACCGTCATAATTGTCAAGCGCCGCAGAAACACCCACCCCGACAACGGCTCTATCGGGCCAGCAGATCGTGCAGCGCCGCACCGACGACGGCCGCGCCCGAGTGGGTCATGATCGTGGCCGCGTGGTCGGCGCCGGTGATGCGCCGGGGGCGGCGCAGGGAGGGCAGGGCGGCACGGAAACCGGCCAGAGCCTCGTCGCTGTACGCGGGCGGCGTGCCCGCCCCCGAGCTCCACTCGGCGCACACCAGCTCGGTCGGCACGGCGATCTCCTGCCAGCGCGACTCGCCGAAGAACACGTCGGTCGCGTCGGCCAGCACGGCTTCGCGGCTGAGGAAGACGCGGCCGTCGGACAGGTCGTGGTCGAGGCAGTCGCGCAGGAGCGGGTCGGCGGCGTCCAGCAAGGGGTTGGTGCGCGTGAAATAGGCCAAGTACTCGTCGACGTCCGCCCAGCGCCGCGAGACGCGCTCCAGCTGCGGGACGAACGCGGCGGGCACCGTCTCGGGCGTGAGGCCCGGGGGCACGGCCATCGGGAATCCGCCGTCGACCAGCACGAGCCCGCGCACGCGGTCCGGCCTGCGCGTGGCGAGCTCCACCGCGACGAACCCGCCCAGGGACATCCCGCACACGTCGACCACCGGGTGGCCCAGCGCGTCGAGCACCCGGACCAGGTCCGAAGCGTGCTGCCGCAACGAAGACGGGCCGGCGACCGCGAAGCTGCCCGCGCGCCCACGCAGGTCCGGCATCACCAGCGACAGGTCCGGCGCCTCGGCCCGCAGCCAGTTCCACAGCCGGCGGTTGCTGGTCACCCCGTGGACGGCGAGCACCGGCGCCGAAGCCGCGGCCACCACCTCCACGGCCAGCGCCCCGCCCTCGACCGGCACCGACACCGTCCTCGCGTCACCCACCATGAGGACACCGTAACGACCGAGGACCACTGTGGACAGTCACGGCCCGACAGTAACGGCCGGCAGTCACGGCCCGATCGGCTCCCAGTCCCGGTGGTGGTCCGACCACCACTGCGCGATGTCGAGCCGCCGCAGGAAGCGGACACCCGGCTGCTCCGTGGCATACCGGACGAAATCCCGCACGGCCGCCGCGCGCCCGGCCTGACCGCTCCACCGCGGGTGCAGCCCGACGGTCATCATCCGCGCCCCGAAGCCGTCGTCGGCTTCCTCGCAAAGGTAGTCGAGCGCGAGCCGCAGGCTCTCGAAGAACTGCGCCGGCGAGCCGTAGGTCGGGCTCAGCAGGTAGCGGGTGTCGTTGTACACCTTGGAATACGGCACGATCAGCAGCCCGCGCTCCGAAAAGTACGGCAGCTCGTCGTTGCACGGATCCGAATCGTAGAGAAACCCGCCTTCCTCCACGAGCAGGTCGAGCGTGTGCTCGCTCGGGAACGACCGCACGTACCACCCGCGCGGCCGCTGTCCCGTCGTCCGCTCCAGCGACTCGATCGCGCGGTGCAGGTGGTCACGCTCGTCGTCGACGGACATCCGCGCGTAGTCGAGCCAGCGGTAGCCGTGGCCGATCACGTCGTGGCCGCGTTCGCGGACCCACTCCGCGACGGCCGGGTTGCGCTCCAGCGCCACCGCGCACGCGCCGACGCTCACCGGCACCGAGTACCGGTCGAAGATCCGCGCCAGCCGCCAGATCCCGACGCGGCTGCCGAACTCGTAGTGCGTCTCCGTGCCGAAGTCACGCACCTCGGGGCCGACCTCGTACGCGTACTCGCCCCAGCCGTCGTTGCGGCCGTCGCCGTCGGGGATCGAGTACTCGGCCCCCTCCTCGTAGTTCACGACGACGTTGACCACGACCTTGGCGTCGCCGGGCCAGCGCACGCGCGGCGGGTACCGGCCGTAGCCGACGAAGTCACGCGGGGACGCGGTGGCCGGGTCACGGGGTTCGGGCACGAACCCAGCGTGGCACGGCCGCCGCGTCGCGGCAGGGTCAGTGCGGCGGGAGCTTCGTGGCCAGCAGGTCCACCGGTGTGATCGTGGGCGGCACGGCGAAAAGCTCGTCGCCGCGCAGCTCGATCTGCCGTCGGACCTCACCCTGGAGGTGGGCTTCGCGGTCCTCCTCCGTCTCGAACGCGTCGAAGATCCGGAACGACGACGGCCCGAGGCGGAAGCTGAACCAGGCCAAGGTGCCCGGTTCGGCGTCCACAAGGGACTTCGCGTCAGTCAGGAACTGCGCCACGTCGTCCTCCTTCCCGGTCTTCGCTTCGAACTGGACTAAAAATCCGTACGCCGGCATGGTTTCCTCCTCGCCTGGGCCACCGTGGCCCGCTCTTCGACGCTAGCTGGCGGGAAGCGTGGCCAAAGCTCGGATCCCGCCAGGTTGAGCCTCACCCGGCGCCGGGTTCGTCACGACGCGGCCGGAGTGGCGCGAAAGGTGGCCCGGTAGCTGCCCGCCGTGGTGCCGACCTGGCGTTCGAAGTGACGACGCAGGGTTTCCGCGGAGCCGAACCCCACCATCGCGGCGATCTCCGAGATCCGGTGGTCCGTCGTCTCCAGCAGCACCTTGGCGGCCGCCACGCGCTCGCGGTTGATCCAGTCGAACACCGTCATCCCGGTGGCCCGCCGGAACTTCCGCACCAGGCTCCGCTCGCTCAGGTGCACCTGCGAGGCCAGCCCGGCCAGCGTCAACGGCTCGTGCAGGTGCTCCCGCAGCCACGCCAGGAACGAACCGAGCGCCGGCTCCCCGGCGATCCGGATCGAGTCCTTCACGAACTGCGCCTGCCCACCCGGCCGCCGCGGCGCCGTCACCAGCAGGCGCCCGACATCGCCGGCATAGGCCTGGCCGAGATCCTCGGCCAGCAGGTGCAACGCGAGATCCGTCGCCGAGAAGATCCCGCCGGATGTGTGCACCCGGCCGTCGTCCACGTACAAGCAGCCTGGCTCCAGCTTGACCTGCGGGAACTCCCGGCAGAACTCCTCGGTGAACAGCCAGTGCGTGGTCGCCCGGCGCCCGTCCAGCAACCCGGCCCGCGCCAGCAGGAACGCGCCCCCGCAGAACGACACCATGCGCGCGCCGGCGTCCGCCGCGCCCCGCAACGCCCGCACCACGGACCGCGGCCGCTCCGCCAGCGGCTCCTCGACACCCGGCACCATCACCGTGTCGGCCGTCAGCAGCGTCTCCAGCGGCGCGAGCTCCCCGAAGTCCACACCCGAAGACAGCACCTGGCGCGGCTCCTCGCCGCACAGCACCACCTCGTACGCGCTGTCGGCATCGCCGGTCAGCTCGGCGATCGCCGCCATCCGCGGGCCGAACACCTGGTGCACCACCGTGACCTCCAGAGCCACGGAATCGGGCACGACCAGCACCGCGATCACGTGCTTGGCGCGGCCGCGCGAGGTGACGGGCGTCTTGGCGGGGTGCATCACTGCTCCTGATCCGGCGGGTGCCCAGGAGGCCGGGGCCCCGCCGCCGAGCGGGGTCACAGCCGGACCGCTTCGAACACGGCGTCCACGAACGCGCGCGGCTTCTCCTGGGGCAGGTTGTGCCCAGCCCCGGGCACGCGGTGGTGCACGCGCGGGCCGGTGAAATGTTTCGCCGACGCCGTGCCGTCGGTCGCCGGGAAGCTGCCGTCGGCGAGCCCGTCGAGCGTCACCGCCGGCACCGTGATCGGTGGCTGCGCCAGCAGCCGCGCCTCGAGGCCGGCGTAACGAGGATCGCCCGGCGCCGCGCCCTGGCGCACGCGGTAGTTGTGGATGACGACGTCCACGTAGTCCGGATTGTCCATCGCGGCGGCCGCGATGTCGAGGTCGGCGCTCGTGAAGCGCCACTGCGGCGAGTTGCGCCGCCACACCACTTCCGCCAGGTCACGCCGCGAACGCGTCAGCGCCGTGTGGCCGCGCTCGGTCAAGAAGAAGTAGAAGTACCAGTGCGCCGATTCGGTGCCGGGCGCGTCCGGGGAGGACGCGAGCACGCCCGGGTCCAGGTTCTGGATCAGGTAGCTGTTCACCGACACCAGCGCGCGGCACCGCCGCGGCCACAGCGCCGCGGCGACGTCGAGGGCGCGCCCGCCCCAGTCGTAGCCGCCGAACACCGCGCTTTCGACGCCGAGCGCGTCGAGGAACGCGATCAGGTCCGCGCCGAGCGCGGCCTGCTGGCCGGAGCGCATCGTCGTGGCGTCGCGGAAGCGGGTGGCGCCGTGACCGCGCAGGTACGGCACGAGCACGCGGTAGCCGCGGCCCGCCAGCGCGGGCGCGACCTCGGCGTAGGCGTGCGGGCTGTACGGCCAGCCGTGGCCGAGCAGCACCACGTCGCCGCGGGCCGGGCCGACCTCGTGGTAGGCGAGGTCGAGCAGGTCGGTGCGCACGTGGCGGACCGGGCCCAGCCCGGAGGCCACGGCCGGGGTGGCCGAGGCCTCCGAGGAGAAGGCCGGGAGCGAGGCGACGACCGCCCCCGCTCCCACAGCCTTCCCGAACGCCCGCCGGGAGATCATGGTGTGCTCCTCGTCCGTCGTGCGCACCGTCAGGCGACGGTCGCGTCGATAGTGACCTCGACGTTGCCGCGGGTCGCCTTCGAGTACGGGCAGATCTGGTGCGCGGCGTGACCCAGCTCTTCGGCGGTCGCCTGGTCCACACCGGACACTTCGAGGTGCAGGGCGGCGCTGAGCCAGAAGTCGGCCGACTCGTTGTGCAGGGTGATGTCGGCGACCACGGCGAGGTCGGCGAGCTTTACCTTCTTCTGCGCGGCAACGATCTTCACCGCGCCGAGGAAACACGTGGCCCAGCCGGCGCCGAGCAGCTGCTCCGGGTTGGTCGCGCCGCCGTTGCCGCCGAGCTCCTTCGGGATGGCGAGGGTGACGTCGAGCGAACCGTCGGTGGCGGTGGCGCGCCCGCCGTTGCGGCCCTCGCCGGTAGCGGTGACGACCGCGGTGTAGGTGGTTTCAGTCATGGCAACTGTCCTTTCTCGACAGAACTTCGGGGGTCAGGCGGCGGTGCGGGTTTGCGCGAGCAGGACGTCGCGCAGGATTTCGAGCTGGCCGTGGTGCTGGACGAGATCGGCGCACAGGTGCAGCAGCGCGCCGCCGGCGTCGAGTGGGTCGCCGAAGCCGGCCAGCGCGGCGGGCACGGTCGCGTGCGGGTCCGCGCGGGTCACGTCTTTCTTGAGCTGCCGCACGGTCTTGCGCACGCGGTCGAGCAGCGGCGCGACCGGGCCGGCGGCGGTGAACTCGGCGTCGCGGTCGCGGTGAGCGGCGCGGCCGGAGACGACCTCGCCGGCCCAGTAGGCCGTGGCGCCGAGACAGTGGTTGAGCACCGCGTATGGCGTGTTGGCGCCGGGTAGCTCGAGGCGGGTGTTGGCCAGGTCGTCGCCGAGCTGCTCGACGACGGCCGCCATGCCGGTCAGCGCCCGGGTGACGACGTGCAGGTACTGGCCGGTGGTGATCACAGGTACTCCCCCGGCACGAAACCGGGCACCGGGGTGCCGGTGAGCGCGCCCATCATGACGAGCACGTTCCGCAGGACGAGCAGGAGCGAGACAGTCGGATCCATCGAAGGCGAGACCTTTCCGGACGGGGGCCGCCAACCGCGGTTTCCGCGGGGCCCCGGTGGTGACGACGAAACTTTCGCACGCTAATTCGTCACCAGTCAAGACGGTTACGCATTTTTGCCGCACATTCCAGTTAAATTGCTTTTACCGGTTAGCGATTGTTGCGTTCTTTTTCGTCACCTGTCAGACTGGTGCGATGGAACACGCCTTCCCCTGCGGGAACCCGGCACTCGACTTCGTCGGGACCCTGCGCGCCCGGCGCAACGCCGAACCCCTGGAGAAGCTCGGTTCACCGCGCAACCTCGACGCGTGGTTCCGCGAGTCGGGCGTCACCGACACCGACCCGGGGAGCCGGCCGCAGGACGTGGCCGCCGCGATCGAGCTGCGCGAGGCGATCTACGCGCTGGTCGCGGCACGGCTGACCCACCACGAGCCCGACCTGCGGGCCATGGACGTGGTCAACGAGTTCGCGGCGCATCCCTCGACCGTGCCGCAGCTGGCACCGGAAGGTCGCCGGCTCGAAGCGACCCCCGCGCAGGCGCTGTCGTCGGTGGCCCGCGAGGCCGTGGAGATCCTCGGCGGGCCGGACGCCGACCTGCTCAAGGAATGCGGCCGGCCCGAGTGCACCCAGGTCTACCTCGACCGCTCCCGCGGGTCGCGGCGCGAGTGGTGCGCCATGGCGACCTGCGGGAACAAGATGAAGGCGGCCGCCTACCGGGCGCGCCAGCGCGGCAACCCGCCCCTGTCCCCGTCGCGACAGGTCGGCTGACCCGCTCCCCGGCACGGCCAGGCCGGTGAAGGCATTCCGCCTTCACCGGCCTTTTTCGTGTCTCAAGTCATAACCATCTTGATAGGTTACGAATAACCGCTAGGCTGCGAGCAATTCGTCCCCGGGGAGAAACCATGCTCACTCTTGTGCTCGCCGGCCTGCTCGCGGGCGCGGTCACGAGCATTTCGCCGTGCGTGCTGCCGGTCCTGCCCGTGGTCCTCACGGCCGGGTCGCGCCGGCCCGTGCGCGTGGTCGCCGGGCTCGTGCTGAGCTTCAGCCTCGCGACGCTGTTCGGCTCACTCGTGCTCAGCGCGTTCCACCTGCCGCAGGACCTGCTGCGCGACGCCGGGATCGCGGTCCTCGCCCTGCTCGGGCTGGGCCTGGTCTCGCGCCGCGTCGGCGAGCTGCTGGAACGGCCGTTCGCGCGGCTTCGCGGACGCGCGGCCGACCCGGACGCGGGCGGGTTCACCGTCGGCCTCGCCCTCGGCCTGGTCTACGTGCCGTGCGCGGGCCCGGTGCTCGCGACCATCGCCGTGCTCGGCGCGACGCACCAGGTCGGGTTCGGCGCGCTGGTCCTCACGGCGGCGTTCGGCGTCGGCGCCGGGATCCCGCTGCTCGCGCTCGCGCTGGCCGGCGACGCGCTGACGCGCCGCGTCCGGTCCCTGCGCGCCCGCGCCCGGGCGATCCGCGTGACCACCGGCGTCGCGCTGCTGGCGGTCGCGGCGGCCACGGCGTTCGACCTCACCGCCGGCCTGCAGCGCGCCGTGCCCGACTACACCGCGGCGCTGCAGAAGTCGTTCGAGGCCGGCACTTCCGCGACCGCGAGCCTGCACGAGCTCGGCGCCGCGCCCGAACCGACGGGCATCGCCGCGTGGCTCAACACCCCCGGCGGGCGGCCGCTGACGCTCGCGAGCCGGCACGGGAAGGTCGTGCTCGTCACGTTCTGGACCTACAGCTGCGTGAACTGCCTGCGCGCCCTGCCGCACTACGAAAGCTGGTACCGCATCTACCGAGATTCGGGGCTCGAGGTACTCGGGGTGCACACGCCCGAGGTCGCGTTCGAGCACGAACCCGCCAACGTCGCCGCCCAGGTGAAGGCCCTCGGCGTCGACTACCCCGTGGCGATCGACAACGACTACGCCACCTGGAACGCCTACGGCAACCAGTACTGGCCCGCCTCCTACCTCGTCGACGCCTCCGGCCAAGTCCGCGGCTCCCACTTCGGCGAAGGCGCGTACGCGGACACCGAACAGCAGCTCCGCGGCCTCCTCACCGACGCCGGCGCCGGTCCCCTGCCGCCGCCCACCGACGTCCCCGACCGGACCCCGGTGCAAGCCTCCACGCCGGAGACCTACCTCGGCCCGGCCAACGCGCCCCTCGACATCACCGGCGACCAGCCACCGCCGGGCCGGACCCGCACGCTGCGCTTCCCCGCCGCCGTCGCTTCCGACACCTTCGCCCTGGACGGCACCTGGACCGCGTCGGGCGAGTCCCTCACCGCGGGCCCGGCCGCGCGCCTGCGCCTGAACTTCCGCGCCCGCGCCGTCCACCTCGTCCTCGCCGGCACGGGCACGCTCACCGTCGATCTCGACGGCACCCGCACGACAGTGGCGGCTTCGGGCGTCCCGAAGCTCTACACGCTGGTTTCCGGCCCGGCGGCCCGCCATTCGACGCTGACACTGTCGCTCACCCCGGGGCTCCAGGCGTACGACTTCACGTTCGATTGAACCGGGGCCCTCCGACCACAGTGGACGGTCACTTCCCCCGCAACGGCAGCTTCGTGATCTTCCCCGTCGGCCCCTTCGGCAGCTCGTCGACGATCCGCACCCGGCGCGGGTACTTGTACGCGGCGATCCGTTCCTTCGCCCACGCCACGATCTCCTCCGGCTCCGCCGACGCACCCGCCTTCAGGGAGACCACGGCGACGATCTCCTCGCCCAGCCGCTCGTCCGGCTCCCCGATCACCGCGGCCTCCCCGATGGCCGGGTGCCGGTAGAGGAGTTCCTCCACCTCGCGCGGGTACACGTTGTACCCGCCCCGGATCACGAGGTCCTTCTTGCGGTCCACGACGAACACGAACCCGTCCTCGTCGACGTAACCCAGGTCCCCGGTGTGGAACCACCCACCCCGGAATGCTTCGGCGGTCTCGGCGGGCCGCTTGTAGTAGCCCTTTGTGATGTTGTGCCCGCGCAGCACGATCTCGCCCACGTGGTCGACGCCTTGCGGCAGCGGCCGGTCCTGCGCGTCGACGATGCGCAGCTGCACGCCCCAGATCGGCTTGCCGATGGAGAGCACCTTGCGGTTGGCGGCGCCCGGGTTCACCGTGGTCGTCGACGCGGACTCGGACAGGCCGTAGCCCTCCAGCACGGGGATGCCGTACTTCTCCTCGAACGCCAGCAGCACCTGCTCCGGGATCGCGGCGCCGCCGGAGCTGCCGATGCGCAAGCTGCTCGTGTCGTACGCGGAGCTGTCGGCGACGGCCAGCGCGTGGTACATCGTGGGCACGCCGGCCATGATCGTCACGCGGTCGCGCTCGATCGCCTCCAGCACCGCCTTCGGCTCGAACCGCCGGACGACCGACACCGTGCGCGCGTGACGGGCGGCGGAGTTGAGGATGCTGGACAGGCCGTAGACGTGGAAGAACGGCAGCACCGCGAGCACCACGTCCTCGGGCTCCGTGCCGAACGTCTGCCCGCCGATCGTGCACGTCATGTACAGCGAGAAATGCGACAGCTCGGCGCCTTTCGGACGTCCGGTAGTGCCGCTCGTGTACAGCAGCACGGCGGTGTCGTCGGCCGCGCCGGGGTACAGGTCACCGTCGTCCTCGGCGTCGAGCAGCTCGGCGAACCCGACCGCGCCGGCGGGCCACCCGTCCAGCCCGCCCACGACGACCGCGGCCACCTCGGGCACCTCGGCGAGCGCCTTCGCCACGTCGCCGGCCAGCGCCGTGTCGGCGATGAGCAGCCGCGAGTCGGAGTCGGCCAGGTGGTAGGCGATCTCGTCGGCCTTGAGCAGCGGGTTCAGCGGCACCATGGTGAGCCCGGCCTTGAGGATCCCGAAGTACGCGAACACGAACTCGGGCACATTGGCCAGCTGCACGGCGATCTTGTCGCCCGGCGCGAAACCTCGCGCGCGCAACGCCGTCGCGACCCGGCCGGACGCCTCGTCCACCGCGGCGTAGGAGTGGATTCCACCCGGAAAACGCAGAAAGTCCTTTTCCGGCTGGGCGAGCGCGGACTCGTGCAAGATCGTGGCCAGGTTGAAGCTCACGCTACCTCCGAACCTCGTTCTGCCCGCGGCGCGCGTGAGCAGAGAACTCCGTTGTCGACCCAGGCCGGTCGAGCCCAGGCTACCGAATCTTGTTCGGTCCGCCGAGACCCACTAGTTCGACGATCGAACAAACAGGGGTTACAGTCGGGATCATGCCGTCCCCCGGAGAATCCCGCGAGCAGACCGCGACGAGCGCCGTGCGCACACTGGCCCGCGTCTCGCGGCTGCTGGAGCGCTCGTCGGGAGAGCTGAACCTCGCCCACTACCGCGTGCTGTCCGCCGTCGCCTCGGGCGACGAGCGCGCCTCCCGCGTGGCCCGGCGGCTCGCGCTCGGCCGCCCGGCGATCAGCGCCGCCGTCGACGCGCTCACGAAACGCGGCCTCCTGATCCGCGGCGATGTCGACGCCGACCACCGGGCCACGGCGCTTTCCCTGACACCGGAAGGCGAACGGCTGCTCGCCGCCACCGAGGCCGAGATGATCAAGGGGCTCCTCGCGCTGGTCGCCCGCACGCCCGACGGCGACGTGGTGCTCGAGTCGCTGGGCCGGCTCGGTGACGCGATCGACGAGGTCATGGCCGAGCGGTCGGCCGGAAACCGGTGAGCGAACCCGAAGAGAAGTCCCGCTGGTTGCGCCGCCTCGGCGGCTACGTCCTGCGCCACCGCCGCGAGCTGCTGATCGCCTTCGGCGCCGCCGTGCTCGGCAGCGCCTGCCAGACCGTGGTGCCGCTGCTGGAACGCCAGATCGTGGACGGGGTGATCCTCAGCCGCTCAGCTTCGCTGTGGCCGTGGCTGATCGCTCTGCTCGTGCTCGCCGCGGCCGCGTTCGTGTTCGCCTACCAGCGGCGCTACCGCGGCGGCCGGGTCGCGCTGGCCGTGCAGTACGACCTGCGCAACGACATCCAGGCCCACCTGCAGCGCATGGACTTCGCGAACCTCGATCGCATGCCCACGGGCCAGCTCGTGTCGCGCGCGACGTCGGACTCCGCGCTCGTGCAGGGCCTGCTGAGCCTGTTGCCCATCATGAGCGGCAACATCCTGCTGGTCCTGCTCTCGCTCGGCGTGATGCTGGTCCTCTCGCCTCTGCTCGCGCTCGTGAGCCTGGTCGTGGTGCCGCTGCTGCTCATGGTGTCCTACCGGATGCGCCGGCGGATCTTCCCCGCCACCTGGGCCGCGCAGCAGCGCGAGGGCGACGTGGTGCAGATCGTCGACGAGGACGTCAACGGCGTGCGCGTGGTCAAGGCGTTCGGCCAGGAGGACCGGGAGCTGGGCCGCCTGGCCGACACCGCCGGCGATCTCTACGGCATGCAGCTGCGGGCTGTGCGGCTGCAGTCGCGGTACCAGCCGCTGCTTCAGGCGATCCCCGCGCTCGGGCAGGTCGCGATCCTCGTGCTCGGCGGCTGGCTCGCGCTGCACCACGGGCTCAGCCTCGGCACGTTCCTCGCCTTCTCCACCTATGTCGGGCAGCTGATGGCCCCCGCGCGCCAGCTCGCGGGTGTGCTCGCGATCAGCCAGCAGGCCCGCGCGGGCGTCGAGCGGATCTTCCAGCTGATCGACCTGGAGCCGGACATCGCCGACGCCCCCGACGCCGTGGACCTGCCGACGGCCAAGGGCGAGATCACGTTCGAGAACGTCCACTTCGGATACTCGCCCGACGCGCCGGTGCTGCGGGGCTTCGACCTGCACATCGCGGCCGGCGAGCGCGTCGCGCTGATCGGCCCGAGCGGCAGCGGCAAGACCACCGCGACCACGCTCGTGTCCCGTTTCCACGACCCGGAGTCCGGCGCCGTGCTGCTCGACGGGCACGACCTGCGCACGGTGCGGCTCGAATCCCTGCGGTCCCAGGTCGGCGTGGTGTTCGAGGAGAGTTTCCTCTTCTCCGACACCATCCGCGCCAACATCGCCTACGGCAGATCGGGCGCCACCGACGAGGAGATCCTCGCCGCCGCCGAGGTCGCCGAGGCCGACGCCTTCATCCGCGCCCTGCCGCAGGGTTACGAGACCGTAGTCGGCGAACGCGGGCTCTCGCTCTCGGGTGGGCAGCGCCAGCGCGTGGCGCTGGCCCGCGCGATCCTCACCGACCCCCGGGTGCTCGTGCTCGACGACGCCACCAGTGCCGTCGACGCCAACACCGAGGAGTCGATCAACGCGTCGCTGCGCACGGTGCTGGCCGGGCGCACCACGCTGCTCGTCGCGCACCGCCGCTCGACGCTGCACCTGGCCGACCGCGTGGTGGTGCTCGACGGCGGCGTGGTCGCCGACCAGGGCACCCACGAGGAGCTGGTCGAGCGCAGCGCCCTCTACCGCACGCTGCTCACCGGTCTCGAGGAGGAAGCCGCCGAACGAGTCGGCGACCGCATCGAGGCCCTCACCGTGGCCGGCACCACCGCGTCGGCCTGGCGTGGGGAACGCAACCGGCAGAACGGCAACGGGCAGAACGGCAACGGCCGGCGCGTCACGGCCCGCGCCACCGGAGCCGTGGGCATCGGCGCCGGCCTCGGCGGCTCGGCCGGCGGCAGCGGCTGGCGCGCCGCACTGCCTCCGACCCCGCAGCTGCTCGCCCGCGTCGACCAGCTGAAACCCGTGCGGGACTTCGCGAAGGTCGACCTCGCCACCGAAGCCCGCCAGGAGCGCACGTTCTCCCTGCGCACGCTGCTGCGTGAGTTCCGCCGTCCGCTGCTGTTCGGGCTGCTGCTCGTGGTGATCGACGCCGTCGCGTCGGTGATCGGGCCGGTGTTCGTCAAGAGGGGCATCGACGACGGCGTGCTGCAGGGCGCGCAGGCCGTGCTCTTCGGCGCCGCCGGGCTGTTCCTACTGATCACCCTGATCGCGTTCCTCGACGAGGTGGCGCAGACGTTCGTGACCGGCCGGACCGCGCAGCGCGTGATGCTGTCGCTGCGGATCCGGATCTGGGCGCAGCTGCAACGCCTTTCGCTCGACTACTACGAGCGCGAGATGGCCGGCCGGATCATGACGCGGATGACCACCGACGTCGACCAGTTCGAGTCGCTCATCCAGAACGGGCTGCTCTCGGCGCTGGTCGCGTTCGTGACGTTCGCCGGGGTCGGCGTGACGCTGGTCGTGGTCAACCCGCTGCTGGGCCTGTGCACGCTGTCGGTGGTGGTGCCGCTGGCCATCGGCACGGTGATCTTCCGCCGGCGCGCCGCGAAGCTCTACGACGTGGCGCGCGACCGCGTGGCGATCGTGAACGCCGACTTCCAGGAGAGCCTCTCGGGCGTGCGCGAGTCCCAGGCGTTCGCCCACGAGGACGAGACGATCCGCCGGTTCCGCCGGCTCGGGCGCGACTACCTCGACTCGCGCTACTCCGCGCAGCGGCTGGCCGCCACGTACTTCCCGTTCGTGCAGTTCCTCTCGGCGGGCGCCGACGCGATCGTGCTCGGGGTCGGCGCCGGGATGATCTACACCGGCAGCCTGACGCCGGGCGCGCTGATCGCGTTCATCCTCTACATCGACCTGTTCTTCTCCCCCATCCAGCAGTTGTCGCAGGTGTTCGACTCGTGGCTGCAGACGCGCGTGTCGGTGAGCCGCATCTCCGACCTGATGCGGCTGGAGACGCTCACCCCGCCCGCCGTCCAGGCGATCGACCCCGGCCGGCTACGCGGCGAGATCACCTTCGACGGGGTGCGCTTCGCGTATCCGTCGGCGCCTGCGCTCGGCACGGGTGAACGCCGTGGTCCCGCCGACCCCCGGCTGGTCGCGGGCTCGCAGGCCGTGGCGAAACCGCCGGAGGCGCTGCGCGAGGTCGACCTGACGATCGCGGCCGGCGAGACCGTGGCGCTGGTCGGCGAGACGGGCGCGGGCAAGTCGACGCTGGTGAAGCTGCTCGCGCGCTTCTACGACCCGGACACCGGCAGCGTCCGCGTCGACGGCCACGACCTGCGCTCACTCGACCTCGCCGCCTACCGTCGCGCGCTCGGCTACGTGCCCCAGGAGGCGTTCCTGTTCACCGGCACCGTGCGCGACAACATCGCCTACGGCCGCGCCGACGCCACCGACGCCGAGGTGGAGGCGGCCGCGCGGGCCGTCGGGGCGCACGAGTTCGTGGCCACGCTGCCCGGCGGCTACCTGCACGAGATCGCCGAACGCGGCCGCTCGCTCTCGGCCGGGCAGCGCCAGCTCCTCGCGCTCGCCCGCGCCCAGCTCGTGGACCCGGCGATCCTGCTGCTCGACGAGGCGACGTCGAACCTCGACCTCGCGGCCGAAGCCCACGTCGCCGAGGCGATGCGCACGCTCTCGGCCGGGCGCACGACCATCGTGATCGCCCACCGGCTGCAGACCGCGCAGTCGGCCGACCGCATCGTGGTGCTCGACCGCGGCCACATCGCCGAGGCCGGCAGCCACGACGAGCTGCTCGCCCGCGGCGGCCGCTACTCCGGGATGTGGGAGGCGTTCGAGCTGCTGTCGGGACAGCGTTCGTAGGACGTGGTGTGGAACCCGTTCCGGGCCGGTGGGGGGCAGCCGGCCCGGAACGGGGGTCAGGCGCCCGCGCGCTCGGTCACCGCGGGAAAGGGCTCGACCATCGGTGCCAGGTCGGTGCCGCGGGTCTCCGGCAGGGCGAGCACCGCGAGCAGGCCGGCGACGGCGACCACGACCATCGCGACCGCCACGAGGCTCGGGGAACCGGCGCCGAGCGTCACGAGGCCGACGCAGATCACCGGGGCGGGTCCGGAGAGCACCGCGCCGGGGATCTCGCGACCCAGCGCGAAACCGCTGAAGCGGTACTGCGCGGGGAACAGCTCGGCGTAGAACGCGGCCTGCGAACCGAACATCGCGAGGCAGCCACCGAGCGCGAGGGCGAAGGCGAGCACGATCAGGCCCACGTTGCGGGTGTCCAGCAGCCAGAAGAACGGGAACGGCACCAGCGCGCAGAAAGCGCTCACCGCGACGTACACCGGCTTGCGCCCGGAGCGGTCGGAAACCTTGCCCAGCACGGGGATCACCGCCGCACCGACCGCGCAGCCGACCAGCACCGCCACGAGCGCGCTGCTCTTGGCCACGCCCTTGCCCGCCAGGTAGCTGAGCGAATAGGTCTGAACCACGTAGATGTTGAACGCCAGCACGCCGTTGGCGACCATCACCAGCAGCAGCCGCTTCGGCATCGCCTTGATCATGGTGAGGGCAGGCACCTTGGTGCGGGCCCGAGCTTCCTTCAGCTCGGCGAACACCGGTGACTCGGGCACGCGCAGGCGGATCAGCAGGCCGATGCCGACCACGACGAAGCTCAGCAGGAACGGCACTCGCCAGCCCCAGCTCATCAGCTGGTCGTTCGGCAGCGCCGAGACGCTCGCGCTCACCGCGGCCGCCAGCCCGATCCCGAGGAACACCCCCGAGGCGGGCAGCGAGGCGAAGTAGCCGCGCTTCTTCGCCGGCGCGAACTCCGCGACCATGGTCACGGCGCCCACGTACTCGGCGCCGACGCCGAGCCCCTGCAGCAGTCGGCAGACCACGAGCAGCACCGGCGCGAGCATCCCGATGCCCGCGTAGGTGGGCAACAGCCCGATCACGACAGTCGCGATCCCCATCAGCAGCAGCGTGCAGACGAGAGAGAACCGGCGGCCGTACTTGTCCCCCACGTGGCCGAAGATCATCGCGCCGAGCGGCCGGGCGAAGTAGCCCACGCCGAAGGTCGCGAACGCGGCGACGCGCCCGGCGGTGTCGGAGAACTGGGGGAAGAACAATGTGCCGAACACGAGCGCCGCGGCCTGGCCGTAGACGGCGATGTCGTACCACTCGATGAGGCTCCCGATCACCGTCCCCGGGATGAGGCGGCGCCGGGACTCGGCCCAGATCTGGTCAGGTGTTCCGGTGGGGGTCATGGCTTGCTCCTCCTTGAGCGGTGCCATTCGGCGGGCGAACGACGTGGCGCAACGGCTCCCCTGCGGCGAGCCGGTTGATGTTTTCCGCGATGACCGCGTAGCGGCGGCGCGGCAGCTGGGTGGTCCAGGCGCTGGAGTGCGGCGTGCACCAGGCGTTCGGCAGGTCCCACAGCGGGTGTGCCGCGGGGGCCACGGCCTCCCCGCCGCTGCCGGGGTAGCGGTACCAGACGTCGAGGATCGCGCCGCCGATCCCGTTGTCCCGCAAGGCTTCGTAGAGCGCGGTCTCGTCGACGATCGGCGCGCGGGAGATGTTCACCAGCACGGCGTGGGCCGGCATCCGCGCCAGCGCCGCGGCGTCGATCAGCCCCGTCGTCTCCGCCGTGAGCGGGCAGGCGAGCACGAGGTAGTCGGCCGTTTCCTGCACCTGCGCCAGCCGGGCGGTCGGCAGCACCTTCGCGATGCCGTCACCCCTCGCGAAGTCGTCCACCGCGAGCACCTCGACGCCGAACCCGGCGGCGCGCTCGGCGATGGCCCGCCCGATGCGCCCGTAGCCGACGAGACCGAGCGTCTTGCCGTACAGCTCGCCGTGCGGGACGCGGTGCGCGTAGAGCTCCGGCCACGCGTCCGCGCCGAACGACGCCTGCAGTTCTGCCGCCCGGATCTCCCACTCCAGCAGCCGGGCGAGGACGAACTCCGCGATCGGCGTCTCGTGCTCGAACACGTTGGCCACGGCGGTTTCCGGGGCCAGCGCGGCGAAGTCGATCCGATCGAGGCCCGCGCCCGGCACGTGCAGTAGCCGGAACGGCGGCGCCTGGCCCTCCGGGCGGGAGAACCGCAACGAGACGACGACGTCGTCCGGGCCGAGCTCCCCGTCGAACGCGGCCGAGTCGGCGGCCGCCCACGGCAGCCCGGCCACCTCGTACGGCTGCGCGAGGTGCGCGCGCAGGTCGTCCTCGTGGTCCGCGGCTTCGCCGATCAGCAGGATCCTCATCGCGAACCACCCGGACGGGTCCCGTCGGCAGCCGCGCGGAGGATGGCGCGCACGGCGGCCGGCGTGACCGGCGCCGGGTTGCCCGCCCGGCCGCCATCGTGGGTGTCGGGCGTGGCCGGAGCACCGTCGGCCGTGGTCGCGATCTCGACGGCGCGGTCCTCGTCGCCGGGGCCGAAGCCGACGTCGGCGAGGCGCACCGGGAGTCCCGCGCCGGTGGCGAGGTCCCACAAGGCGCCGGCGAGGTCGTCGGTGCCGAGCGCGGCCGCGATCCGCCCGAGCGGCCCGGGCGCGTGGCGCACGAGGTGGTCGGTCACGTAGGGCAGCACCACGGCGTGCGCGACTCCGTGCTCCACGTCGTAGCTGCCGCCGAGCATGTGCGCGATCGCGTGCTGCATCGCGAAGCCGCCGGTGAGCGCGGCCCCGGAAAGGTAGGCGCCGTAGAGCATTTCGTTGCGCAGCGCGAGATCGCCCGGGTTCGCGAGCAGCGCCGGCAGCGTGGTCGCCACCACCCGGGCGCCCTCGACCGCCGCGGGCGCGATCAGCGGGCTCAGGCTGGGCAGGTAGATCGCGTCGACACAGTGCGCCAGCGCGTTCATCGCGCTCGACGCGCTGACCGCCGGCGGCAGCGACAGCGAGAGCTCGGCGTCGTAGATCACTGTGGACGGTCGCATCGCGAGGCTTTCGTGCATGCGCTTCACGCCGTCGGCGGTCATCCCGCAGAAGCCCGTCATCTCCGAGCCGGAGTAGGTGGTGGGCACGGCGATGATGGGCAGTCCGGAGAGGTACGCGATGCCCTTGCACAGGCCCGTCGCCGCGCCGCCGCCGATCGCGACGAGGCAGTCGGCGCCCCGGCTCGCCGCCTTCTCGGCGCCGCGGCGCGTGAGCTCCACCGGCACCTGGCTCACGGCCTCGGGCAGCAGCCCCGCGCAGCGATCGCCGATCGCGGTCGCGAACCGGTCACCGAGCTCGGTGCGGCCCGGGGTCGTGACGACCAGCGCCCGGCTCGCGCCGAGCCGCTCCACTTCGTCGCGCAGGCCGGCCGAGGTACCGGGGCCGAAGACCACCCGCGGCGGCGTGGCGTTGTGCACGCCGGCGGGGTGGGCGAACGTCCGCATCGTGGTGGTCACCAGTCCACCACCGTTCCGTCGGCCAGCACGGCCGAGCTGCTGTGCGGCACTTCCGGTTTGAACGGGTGCTTCGCGGCCTCCCGCTCGTCCACCTCGACCCCGAGCCCGGGTTCGTCGGGGACCTGCCAGTGGCTGCCCACCCGGGTCATCGGGGTGCGCACGACGTCGTCGTACCAGCTCACCGCGCCGCTCATCTCCTCTTGGATCACGAAGTTCGGGGTGCTCACGTCGAAGTGCAGGGCCGCGGCCCCGGCGATCGGGCCGTTGGGGTTGTGTGGCGCGACGCCCACGAGCTCGGTGTCGGCGATGGCCGCGATGCGCTTGCCCTCCAGCAGCCCGCCGGTGTGGTTGAGGTCGGGCTGCGCGACGTGCACCGCCTTCGCCGCGAACACCGGCAGGAACTCGCCGAGGCCCACCAGGCGTTCCCCGGTCGCGATCGGCACGCGCGAACGCTCGGCGACCTGCCGCAGTGCTTCCGTGTCACCGGGCTGCACGGGTTCTTCGCAGAAGAGCGGCTCGTACGGCGCCAGCACCTCGATGTACTGCAAGGCCGCGGCGACGGACGCGGTGCGGCCGTGGAAGTCGACCATGATGTCCACGTCGGGGCCGACGGTGTCGCGCAGCGTCGCCATCAGCTTGTCGACGTGCCGGCGCTCCGCGGCGACGGTGAGGTGGTTGCCGTAGGGGATGAACACGACTTTGAGCGCGTCGTAGCCCTGCTCGATGACCGCCGCGGCCTTCTCGCGCAGCCGGCCGGCGTCGGCCGTGTCGTAGACCGAGCTCATGTCGCCGAGCCCGAGGTGGGTGTACACGCGCACCGAGTCGCGGACCCGGCCGCCGAGCAGCCGCCACACCGGCAGCCCGACGGACTTGCCGAAGATGTCCCACAGCGCGTGCTCGATGCCGCTGATCGCGGTGGCCCCGATGATGCCGAGGCGGTAGTAGCTGTGCTTGGTCAGCACGCGCACGATCTGCTCGATGTCCCGCGGGTCGCGGCCGATCACCAGCGGCGCGAGGTCCTCGATCGCCCCGGTCACGGCCCGGGTCTTCCAGTTGAGGCTCGCCTCGCCCCAGCCGTACAGGCCGTCCTGGTCGGTGCGGACCTTGACCAGGATCCAGTTCCGCAGCTCCGCGTTGACGACGGTCGTCTCCACGGACGTGACGCGGATCGGCGGACCGTCGGACGTCGGCAACAGCATTCGGTGCTCTCCGTTCTTCGAGTGGCGCAGGCCACGGTAAGAGCGCCGAGACGATTGGGTCCAACTCTTTGTCTGGATCTATTGATTTGTTTTGATTATCAGAGTTGGCTGGGCCGATGGACCGGACCGGACTCGAGTGCTTCGTGGCGCTCGCCGAAGAACTGCACTTCAGCCGTGCCGCCGAGCGCTGTCACATCAGCCAGCCGGCGATGAGCCAGCAGATCCTGCGCCTCGAGCGAGCACTCGACGTGCGTCTCGCCCACCGGAACAAGCGCTCGGTCTCGCTCACGCGGGCGGGAGAGGTCTTCCTGGCCGAGGCGCGCAAGGTGCTGCGGCAGATGGACGACGCCGCGGCGCTCACCCTGCGAACCGACCGCGGCGAGGTCGGTCAGCTCACGGTCGGCGTCACGTCGCCCGCGCTCTACGTCGTCTACCCGGAGATCGCCGCGTTGTTCCGCGCACGGCTGCCGAATGTCGGCCTCGTGGTCCGCGAGCTGACCACCGCGGAGCAGGAGCACGCGCTGCGCCGTGGCGACCTCGACGTCGGCGTGGTGCACCCGCCACTGGACGACGCCGGCCTCGCGGTCGAAGAGATCGGCCGGGCACCGTTCCAGCTTGCACTCCCGGAGGGCCACCCACTGACGGCGCACGAGTCGCTCGAGCTGGGCGACCTCGAAGGCGAGCAGGTGGTGATCTTCCCGCGTCAGATCGCGCCGCAGCTCTACGACACCGTGCTGCTGCTGTGCCGCGAAGCGGGCTTCAGCCTGAAGATCGCGATGGAAGCCCACCCCGCGCAGTCGATCATCGCGCTTGTCGCGGCCGGGCTCGGTCTCGGGTTCATCGCCTCGGAGACGCAGCGCCTCACCCGCGCCGGCGTGGTCTACCGGCCGATTCGGGGCCCACGGCCACAGCTGGGCATCGGGGTCGCGTACCACGCCGACGGGATCGCCCCGGCGGTGCGCACGTTCGTCCACGCGGCGCGGGAAGCCGGCGCTTCGATGCACTGAAAGCCGATCTTCGGTTGGCCACTTACCAACTTCGAGCTTCTCTTTGCCAGTTGTTGACCAAGGTCGATCTTCGGGGTTATGGTCTAGACCACAAAGTCACCCTTCGCTCGCGCACCTCCCCGGAGGCCCGCCAGTGCGCCGCTGCGCCGTACCCAGCAGCGTCGTACCCACGGCGTCGCAGCCGAGGCCGGGAAGCGAGCATTCCCCGAAGGAGCTGGTATGAAAGCGAACCGGAAGATCCTCGCCGGACTCGCGGGCGCCGTGCTCGCACCGGTGCTCGTCCTGGTCAGCCCCGCCGGCATCGCGAGCGCCCACGGGTACGTCAACTCCCCCGCCAGCCGGCAGGCGCAGTGCGCGCAGGGCGTGGTCGACTGCGGTGAGATCAAGTACGAACCGCAGAGCGTCGAGGGTCCGAAGGGCCTGCACAGCTGTAACGGCGGCGTCGCGCAGTTCGCCGACCTCAACGACAACTCCAAGCCCTGGCAGGCCGCTCCGGTCGGGAAAACGGTCACGTTCACGTGGACCTTCACCGCGCGCCACAGCACCGCGAGCTACGAGTATTTCATCGGCGACGAGAAGATCGCGAGCTTCGACGGCCACAACCAGCAGCCGCCGGAAACCGTGACACACCAGGTGGACCTGGGCGGCCACACCGGCCGCCAGACCGTGCTCGCCGTGTGGAACATCGCGGACACGGCCAACGCGTTCTACTCCTGCATCGACCTCCAGGTCGGCTGAGCGGGATCGCCTGCGCCTGACAAGAAGGCAGGCGCAGGCGATCCGCACCACTCTTCGCCGGGGATTTCCCCGGCGTGTCCCCGTTTTCGCCGACCCGCGGTCCGGAGTGTGGTCGGCGTGCCCGCGAACCCCAGGAGGCGGTTTCCTTGATTTCCCGGCGAGCTTTCCTCGGCGCGTCCGCCGCGGCGGCGACTTTTCCGTTGTGGGGCACCAGAATCTCCTCCGCCGCGACGCCCGACACGGTGAAGGTCGTGTTCGACGACCGCTCAGGCGCCGGCGAAACCTACGCCTACATCACGGGTATCGCACCAGGCAACAAGGTCGTGATCCTCAAGGCCGACGGCACGCCGTACTACCCGCCCTCCCCCGCGGCGGACCAGACGCCGCTCGCCGAGGACTGCGCCATCCCGGTGAAATCGCTGCCGCAGGTGAGCGTGCCGAAGATGGCGGGCGCGCGGATCTACGTGGTGACCGACGCGAAGCTCGACTTCTTCGTCAACCCCGGCCCCGCGCTGGTGCACCCGAGCTTCGTCAACACCGCGGACCCGAACCACGGCCGCGACTGGTCGTTCTGCGAGTTCACCTTCAACGACGCGGTGCTGTTCGCCAACATCAGCTACGTCGACTTCGTCGCGATCCCCCTGGGCCTGCACCTGCGGACCACCGGCTCGGGCGACCAGACCGTGCCCGGGCTGCCCGCCCGCTCGCTCGACCCGATCTGCGACGCGCTCAAGGCCCAGGGCGGCGCGTGGGCCGAACTCGTGGACGCCGGCTCCGACGGCCCTCCGCTGCGCGCGTTGTCCGCGCAGCACCGCGCCGACCGCTTCACCGGTTACCTCGACGGGTACATCGACTCGGCCTGGCAGAAGTACGCGAGCACCGACCTCACCGTCGACTCTCAGATCCCGGGTCTGGGCAAGTTCACCGGCCGTGTCGGCAGCGACGGCATGCTCGCCTTCACCAACGGCGAGCGCTTTGCCAAACCAGTGACCGCCGACGTGTGGAGCTGCGACAGCGGCCCGTTCGCGCTGAAGGACGGTGACAGCGACGCTCGCAAGGCCATCGTCCCCCGGCTGGCGGCCGCGCTGAACCGCACGACGCTGCTCGACAACCCGAACCAGCCGGACGGCGAAGACCCCGCGAAGTTCTACACCGCCGCCGAAACCAACCACTACGCCCGCATCGTCCACAGCCGCCTGCCGGACGACCGCGGCTACGCCTTCCCCTACGACGACGTCTCCCCCGGCCCGGACTTCAGCGGCGCCGTACAGGCGGGTGACCCGGACACGCTCACCATCACGATCAACGCGCTGCGCTGACCTGCCGGGAATGACACCGTCCAGAACTGTACTGTATGGTACAGACTGAAGGCGGGCACCGGCCCCGCCGGAGGGACGGGCCCGAGCCGATGCCACGCACCGATTTCCTGGTCACCACCGAGTGGCTGGCCGCACACCTGCACGATCCGGACGTCCGGATCGTCGACATCCGCGGCTCCGTGCCCCCGCTGCCCGGCCAGGGCGCGGGGGCCTCTTCACCTCGGCCGGCCGGCCTCGGCTACGAGAGCTCGGCCGACGAGTACGCCACCGGTCACGTGCCCGGCGCGGTGTTCCTCGACTGGACGCGCGACATCGTCGACCCGGACGACGCCGTGCCCGTGCAGGTGGCCACCGAGCGGCAGTTCGCCGACGCGATGGCGCAGGCCGGGATCGGTGACGAGCACCTCGTGGTGGCCTACGACACGCACCCGGCGTCGACCTTCGCCACGCGGCTGTGGTGGGCGCTGCACTACTACGGCCACCACCGCGTGGTCGTGCTCGACGGCGGCTTCACCCGGTGGCAGCAGGAAAACCGGGCCGTCGACACGGCCGTGCCGCAGCACCCACGCGCGGTGTTCACCCCGCGCACTCGCCCGGAACTGCGGGCCACGGCCGAGGACGTGCTGGCCGCATTGGACAAACCGGAGATCCAGCTCGTCGACGCCCGCGATCCCGGCCAGTACACCGGCGAGATCGCGCGTCCCGGCAACCGGCCGGGGCACATCCCCGGCGCCGTGAACGTGCCGCGCGAAGACCTCGTGGACCTCGCCACCGGCACCTGGCGCTCCGCGGCCGAGCTGAAGGACCTCTTCACCGCGGCCGAGCTCGACCCCGGCCGGCCGATCGTGGCCTACTGCAACGGCGGCGTCGCGGCCTCGACCGTCCTCTTCGGACTCGCCATCGCCGGTTACCCCCTCGGGACCAACTACGACGGCTCGTGGAACGAGTGGAGCGCCCGCGCCGACCTGCCCGTCGAAACCGCCTGAGGGAGGCAGTCATGGTCACCGAAGTCGCCACCCTCACCGCGCTGCCCGGCGGTGAAGACGAGCTGGGCCGGGCCATCGCTTCGGGCGTGCCCTACCTGCGTGAGCACCCGGACTGCCTGGCGGCGACGATCAGCCGCTGTGTGGAAGAACCCGGCCGCTTCACCGTGGCGGTGGACTGGACGTCGGTCGAGGCGCACGAGCGGGGTTTCCGCGCCAGCCCGCTGTTCAAGCAGTGGATCGGCTCGATCGCGGGCAAGTTCGACCCCGCGACGCTCGACACCCGCCACTACGAGACCTATCCCGCGTAGATGCGCCCCGAACCGACCACGAGCCGCGGCCGCCGCACGCGCGAGAAGATCGTGACCACGGCCGCGCGGCTGATGCACGAGCGCGGCATCGGCGGCACGCCGCTGGAAGAGGTGCTCGCCGAGAGCGGCACCGGCAAATCCCAGCTGTACCACTACTTCGGCGGCAAGCAGGACCTCGCCGTCGCCGTGCTGGAGTACCAGCTGGAGCGCGTTCTGGCCGCGCAGCCGTCGCTGCACGACGAGGAGTGCACCGACCTGCGCCGCTGGCGCGACGAGGTGCTCGCCGCGGCCGACGAGAGCGGCTACGGCAACTGCCCGCTCGGCGCCTTCGTCGGCCAGGTCGACGACGACGCCGAGCTGGGCACCACCCTCGCGCGCCTGTTCGACCGCTGGCAGGACGCCATCACCACGCTCGTCCGCCGAGCCCAGGCGGCGGGCGAGATCCCCGCGGATGTCTCCGCGGAGCACCTCGCCCTGACGCTGCTCACCGCCCAGCAGGGCGGCACCGCGCTGTCCCACCTGCACGGCTCACCCGAAGCGCTGGTGTGCTCCCTCGACGGCGTGCTCGCGCGCGTCAGCCCGTGAGGTCGCCTTCGGCGGCGTTCTTCGCGGCGTAGAAGGCGAGCTTGTCCTCGTCGACCTCCACACCCAGGCCGGGGCCGGTCGGCACGCGCAGACGGCCGGCCTCCAGGTGCAGCGGCTCGACGATGTCGTCCACGTGCAGGTAGTACATGCTGTCGATCGCGCGCGAGAGCACGGGCGTGCTGGCGACCACGGCGAGGTGCGCGGCCGTCGCGATGCCCAGCTCGCCGCCGCTGTGCAGGTTCATGCCGAGGCCGAACGTCTCGCAGTGCGCGGCGAGCGCCTTCGTCGCCGCGATGCCGCCCCACTTGTAGACGTCGCCGTGGATCACGTCCACCGCGCCGAGGCGCATCGCCGGGGCGAACTCCTCGAACCGAACCACGCACATGTTGGTGCACAAGGGGATCCGCACCTTTGCGCGGACCTGGCTCATGCCCTCGATGCCCACGCACGGGTCTTCGAGGTACTCCAGGTCGAGCTCCTCCATCGCCAGCCCCGCGCGGATCGAGTCGGGCACGGACCACGCGGCGTTCGGGTCCACGCGCAGCTGGACGTCCGGCAGCGCTCGCCGCAGCTCCCGCATGATCTTGACGTCACCGAAGACATCCGTGGTGCCCTTGAGCTTCACGGCCGTGAAGCCGCCCTCGGCCACGACCTTCGCCGCGTGCTCGGCGATCCCCTGCGCCAGCTCACGGCCCTGCGCGCCGGGCGCGTCGGCGCGGGTCACCAGCGCGGTGATCGGCACCTCCTCGCGCACCGGGCCGCCCAGCAGGTCGGTCACGCGCTGCCCGGTGGCCTTGCCCATCACGTCCCAGCACGCGACGTCCAGCGCCGCCAGCGCCGCGTAGCCCAGGTAGCCGTGGAAGAAGGGCACCATGTGGTGCCGCTGGTGGAACGCCTCCAGCGCGAACGGGCTCTTGCCCACCAGCTCCGCGCCGAGCTGGCGCGTGAGCTCCGCGACCGGGCGGCCCCACATCGTCTCGCCCCAGCCCTCCACGCCGGTGTCGGTGCGCAGGCGCACGACCGTGCGGGTCTCCCCCGTCTTGGTCTCGAACGAGCTGGTGAACGGGTTGGTCAACGGCAGGTTCACGACCTGCACGTCGACGTCGGTGATCTTCATGCCTCCCCTTCGGTGTGTACGTGTTCTCCGGTGGCCGCGGTGGCGTTGTGGAAAGCGCGGATCGCCGCCGCCAAGGCCGCCACCCGCCGGTCGAGCAGGTCGGCACCGCGGTCGGCGGTCGCCGCCGTGGCGTCGTCGGTGGAGCCGCCGACGCGGGCCCACTCGCCGTGGCGCTCGACCGTCAGCCCGGGGTAGGGCGGCCGGTCGAACAACGGCGGCGGGGTCACGTCCGGCCGAGGCGCGGGTTCGCGCACCAGGTCCGGCTTCGCGGCGAGCATCAGCGACGTCTCGAACAGCCCGGCGTGACCCGGCGAAGCGGCTTCGCCGAGCGACCAGTACGAGCACGCGGCGAGTGCGACGTCGGCCTGCAGCGCGTACTGCTTCACCGCCAGGCGCATGATCTCGTCGTTGCCGCCGTGGCCGTTGACCACGAACACGCGCCGGAAGCCGCTGCGCACGAGCGAATCGAGCACGTCGGCGAGCACGGCCTGCAGTGTGGCGGCCGAGAGCGAAACGGCCGCGGCGAACAGGTGGTGCGGGCTGTGGCCGAACGGCAGCGCGGGCAGCCGCACGACCTCCGGATCGCCGCCGAGGCGGGTGAGCGCGCCGTCGACCACGGCCTCGGCGAGCATCGTGTCGGTGCCCATCGGCAGGTGGCCCGCGTGCTGCTCCTGCGAGCCGATCGGCAGCACCGCGATGGCCGACGGCGCGGCCGCGCGCACCTCCCGCCAGGTCATCCGCGTCAGTTCGGGCATGTGGGCTCCCCTCGTCGGGCCGGGCGTGGCATCGTGACCGCATGAATTCCGGCGAACGGCCAGCACTGCGGCTGGTTCCGGCTGCCGAGCCGCGCACGCCGGACGCACCGCTGCTCGGCGCCGTCGAGCTGGTGCCCGGGCGCGTGCGCGCCGCGTTGCTCGACTTGTCGGGCACGGTGCTCTGGCAGGCCGAGGCGATGTACCCGCACGGCACGGCCGACCCCGGCGAGATCGACGCCGCGCTCACCTCGGCGCTGCGGTTCCCGAGCCCGCCGGCCGGAGTCGGGATCGCCGCCGCGGGCCTGGTCGACGCGTCGGCGGGCGTGATCATCGAGGTGCACGAAGTGCCCGCGCTGCACGGCTACCCGGTGGCCGACGTCGTGACCCGGCTCGTGGGCGTCCCCGTGCATGTGGAACACCTCGCCCGCGTGCAGGTCCTCGGCGACCGCTGGTTCGGCCCGGGCCGCGGCCGCACGACGTTCGCGTCGGTGTCCACCGGCGAGGTCCTCGGCGTCGGCATCCTCTACGACGGTGAGGTGCTCGCCCCGCCGGGTGGGCGCAGCGGCGCGCACATGACGGTGGCCGCGAGCGGCCTGCCGTGCACCTGCGGCGCACGCGGCTGCTGGAAAACCGTCGCGACCACGTCGTGGCTGCGCGCCGAGGCCGAACGGCGCGGGCTGGCCGCCCGCGGCGTCCGCGAGCTGGCCGGCGACCCGCTGCTCGACGAGTACGCGGGCAACATCGCCCTGGGCCTGGTCAACATCCAGCAGCTGTTCGCCCCCGGCCTCTTCATCCTCCACGGCGAAGCGTCCGAAGGCGGCGAAGCGTTCCGCGCCCGCATCGAGCACCGCCTGCGCGAGGACTCGTCGTGGGCCACCGGCGCGGAACCCCCGCGGGTGCTGGTCAACACCGGCCCGGCCGACGACATCGTGCTGCTCGGCGGCGCGGGCCTGGTGCTGTCGCGGCACTGAGGTCACGTCGGCCACCTCACGACGCGGCCCATCGCCGGGCCCGCCGCGGATCCGGGTCCGGCACCGCGTCGAGCAACGTCCGCGTGTACTCGTGCTCTGGCGCCGAGAAGAGCCGCTGTTTCGACGCGAGTTCCACGATCCGGCCCGCCCGCATCACCGCCACCCGGTCGGCGATCTGCTGCACCACCGCGAGGTTGTGCGACACGAACACGTACGTCAGCTGCAGCCGCGACTGCAGTTCGGCGAGCAGGTCGAGCACCTGCGCCTGCACGGAGACGTCGAGGGCGCTCGTCGGCTCGTCCAGCACGACCAGCCGCGGTTCGAGGGCGAGCGCGCGGGCGATGGAGATGCGCTGGCGCTGCCCGCCGGAGAACTCGTGCGGGTAGCGGTCCTGCACCTCCGGCGCGAGGCCGACGGCGTCGAGCAGCTCGTCGACCCGCGCGCGCAACCGCGTGCGGCCACGCCGACCGCGCAGGCCGCGCTCGTGCGTGACCAGCGGTTCGCCCACGATCTCGGTGACGCGCAGGCGCGGGTTCATGCTGGAGTACGGATCCTGCAGCACCACCTGCATCTCGCGGCGCACCTTGCGCAGGCGGGCCGCGGGCAGCGTCGCCAGGTCGGCGCCGTCGAAGCGGACACTGCCCGCCGTCGGCTCGGCCAGCCGCAGCAACAGCCGCGTCAGCGTCGTCTTGCCCGACCCCGATTCCCCGACCACGGCGAGCGTCTCGCCGGAGACCACGTCGAGGTCGACGTCGTCTACGGCGGACACCGCGCCGTAGTCCTTGCGCAGGCCCCGGATCTCGACCAGGTTCGTCATACCCGCTCCAGCTTCGGTGTGGCGCGCAGCAGCTCGCGCGTGTACTTCTCTTGCGGTGTCTCGAACACCGGCAGTACTGCGCCGGTCTCGACCACGCGGCCCGAGCGCATCACCACGACCCGGTCGGCGACCTCGGCCACCACGCCCAAGTCGTGGGTGATCAGCACGATCGCCATGCCGTGGCGGCGCTGCAGCTCCACGAGCAGCTCCAGGATCTGCGCCTGCACGGTCACGTCGAGCGCGGTTGTCGGCTCGTCGGCCACGAGCACCCGCGGCCGGCCGACCAGCGCCATCGCGATCATCACGCGCTGGCGCAGCCCACCGGAAAGCTGGTGCGGGTACTGGGCCGCCCGCCGTTCCGCGTCCGGGATCCCGGCCTCGGCCAGCGCTTCGACCGCGGCTTTGGCCGCTTCGGCCCGCGAAGCACGTGCGTGCCGGCGGACGACTTCCGCGACCTGCGCACCCACGCGTTTCACCGGGTTGAGGCTCGTCATCGGGTCCTGGAAGACCATGGCGACGTCGTTGCCGCGGATGCGCCGGAGGTCCTTTTCGGACAGTCGTAGTACGTCACGCCCGTCGAGCAGCACCTCACCCTCGTAGACGCACGGCGGTTCGGGGTTCAGCCGAAGCAACGACAGGGCCGTGGCCGTTTTGCCGCTGCCCGACTCCCCCACCACCGCCAGCGTCTCGCCCTCGTCCACGGCGAAGCTCACGCCGTCGACGGCCGTGACCGTGCCGGTGTCGAGCCGGAACTCAACCCTCAGGTCCTTGATCTCCACGAGGCTCATGAGCGGTACGCCTTCGGGTCCGCGACGTCGCGCAGGACGTCTCCGGTGATGTTGACGGACAGCGCGGTGAGCATCAGCGCGATGCCGGGGAACACGGCCACCCACCACGACGTGCCCAGGTACAGCTGGCCGTCGCTGAGCATGCCGCCCCAGGTCACGGTCTGTTTCGGCACGCCGAGGCCGAGGTAGCTCAGCGACGCCTCGGCCACGATCGCGGCGGCCACGTGCAGCGTGCCGATGGTGGCGAGCGGCGCCATCACGTTGGGCAGCAGGTGGCGGCGCATGATCGCGAGGTCCGTGACGCCGATCGCCCGCGCCTCCGTGACGAACTCCCTGGTGCGCAAGGAAAGTACTTCGGAGCGGATCACGCGGGCGTAGGAGACCCAGCCCGTGAAGCCGAGCACCAGCACCACGTACCACAGGCCGGAGCCGAGGAACCCGACAATGGCGAGCGCGAGCAGGATCGGCGGGAACGCGAGCTGGATGTCGGCCAGGCGCATGAGGATCCGGTCGAACCAGCCGCCGAGGAACCCGGCCACCAGCCCGATCGCCGCGCCGACGATCCCGGCGAGCAGCGCCGCGCACGCCCCCACCAGCAACGAAATCCGTGCGCCGTAACAAAGCCGCGAAAGGATGTCGCGCCCGAGCTGGTCGGTGCCGAGGAGGTGCCTCGCGTCGCCGCCCGATTGCCACGCAGGCGGGTGCAGGCGCACCAGCAGATCCTGCGCGCCCGGGTCGTACGGCGCGATGAGCGGTGCGAACACCGCGACCAGCACCATCAGCGCGAGCACGGCCACGGCGACGGCGCCGAGCCGGTTGCGCAGCATCGCGCGCACGGCGCTCGGCCGGACGGATCGCACAGTGGCGACAGCGGTGATGGCGGTCATGAGGTCACCCGCACCCTCGGGTCGAGAATCGTGTAGGACAGGTCCACCAGCAGGTTCACGATCACGAACGTGGCGGCGAAGAACAGCACCGCCGCCTGCACGAGCGGGAAGTCGCGGTTCTGGATCGCCTCGACCGTGAGCCGGCCGAGGCCGGGCCACGAGAACACCTGCTCGGTGAGGATCGCGCCACCCAGCAGCGAGCCGACCTCGAGGCCGACGACCGTGACCACGGGCAGCGCGGCGTTGCGCATGCCGTGGCCGAGCACGATCCCGCCGGTGCCGAGGCCCTTGGCTCTCGCGGTGCGGATGAAGTCCGAACCGAGCACGTCGATCAGCGACGAGCGCAGCAGCCGCGCGATCACCGCCACCGAGTACACGGCGAGCGTGACCGCGGGCAGGATCAGGTGCTCGATTCCGCCGTAGCCCGACGCGGGCAGGATCTTCAGCTGCACCGCGAAGATCAGGATGAGCAGGATCCCGACCCAGAAGGCCGGAGTGGACTGTCCGACCAGGACACCGGCCATCACGCCGGAGTCGCCGGCGCGGCCGCGGCGCATCGCGGCGAACGTGCCCGCCGGCACCGCGAGCGCGAGCGCGACCAGCAGCGCGGCCCCCGCCAGCTCCAGCGTCGCCGGGATGCGGGAGAACAGCACGTCGGTCACCGGCTGGTCGTAGACGAGCGAGGTGCCGAGCTTCAGCCGGGGCAGGCCGGCGAGGTAGTCGAGGTACTGCGTGATCAGCGGCCGGTCGAGCCCGAGGCTCGCGCGCAGCGTCGCCTCCTGCGCCGCGGTGGCGTCGGGCGGGAGGATCAGCTTCACGGGGTCGCCCGAGAGCCGCACGAGCAGGAACGCCGCCGTGGCCACGAAGAACAGCACCACGATCGCCGTGAGCACCTTCGTCACGACCACGCGCAGCACGCCGGCGCCGGCTCGCGCAGGCAGCCGGGTGGCGGTGGTGACCGGCGCCGTCACGGGGTCACCCTCGCCGAGGCCATGGCGAGCACGCCGACGACACCGGGCTGCCACGTCGGCCGGGTGTTGACCGCGTAGACGTTGTCGATCTGGTAAAGGAACACGAACGGCGCCTCCTGCTTCAGAAGTTGCTGCAGCGACGTAAAGGCCTTCTGCCGGTCGGCGGGCGCGAGGGAGAGTTCCTCGCCGTCGATGAGCCGATCGGCTTCGGCGTTGTGCCAGCGGCTTTGGCGCCGGTCGTGGCGGACGTTGGACTGCACCAGGCTTTCGGCGTCGAGCGTCCAGCCGGTGCTGGCGGCGAGGTAGATCGGGCCGAGCGCGCCGCGGTTGTCCGACGTCAGCCGGCTCGTGTAGGTGCCGGAGTCCACGAGGTCGACGCGCGCCCGCACGCCGACCTTCGCGAGCAGCCCGGAAATCGCCTCCGCGACGTTGGAGTCGGCCGTGAGCGCGCTGATCGACGTGTCGAACCCGTTCGCGTACCCGGCCTCGGCCAGCAGGCGCTTGGCTTCGCCAAGGTCGCGCGTGTACGGCGTGATCGACGGGTCGAAGCCGAACGACTCGCGCGGGAACATCGTCGGCACCTCGCGGGCTTTGCCGTCGAGCACCGCCTTGATCAGCAGCGGCACGTCGACGGCGTGGTTGAGCGCCTGGCGCACCCGCACGTCGCGCAACGGGCCTTGCGAGGTGTCGAGCGAGAGGTACGAGGTGCGGATGCCCGGGAAGTGGCGGATCTCGACGCCCGGGTACCCCTGGATCTGCAGCGCGGCGTCGGGCGTCAGGCCTGCGACGATGTCCACCTCGTCGCTCTGCAGCGAAGCGAGCGCGGACGACGGGTCGGCCATCGGAAGGAAGACGAGCTCGTCGTAGGCGGGTTTGCCGCCCCAGTACGCGGGATTCGCGCGCATCCGCAGCTGGTGGTCGCGCTCGAATTCCTCGAAGGTGAACGGCCCGGTGCCCACCGGATGCTTCGCGAAGCCGGCCGAACCGACCTGCTTCAGGTACTCCGGTGGCACGGCGACGCCGCCGAACAGCGAGACCTTGGCGGGGATGATCGGGTCGGCCTCGCTGCAGCGCAGGTCCACCGTCAGCGGGTCGACGACCACGGCCTGCTTCACGTAGCGCAGCTCGACGATCGGTGACTTCGTGGCGGGGTCGAGCAGCCGGTTGATGCTGAAGGCCACGGCCTTGGCGTCACACGGCTCGCCGTTGTGGAACTTCACGCCGGGCCGGAGCTTGAAGCGCCAGGTCAGCGGGTCGGGCGAGGACCACGACAGGGCCAGCCCGGGTTTGAGCTGGTTGTCCGGACCTCGCGTGGTGAGCGTGTCGAACATGTTGATCAGCACGTTCATGGAGGTCAGGTCGCCCTGTTTCTGGGGATCCAGGGTTTTCGGGTCCGAGGTCTGGGCCACGCGCAGCACGGTGCCGGGAGTGCCGGCGGCGCTGCCGCACGCGGTGAGCAAGCTCGGCAGGGCGAGTGCGGGCAGCGCGAGGCCGCCGAGCCGGAGGGCGTCGCGGCGGGACAGGCGGGGACGCGGAGGGGCCACGGGGTGCCTACTCCTTTCGATCGTTTCGTGAAGTGAAAGACCGTTCCGTCAGATGGAATGCGATTGCGCTAAGGTAGGCGCCGTGACCAAGGCTGTCAACGACTCGGCGAACAGTCCCCGCGGCGCGGTGGACAAGGCGCTCGAAGTGCTGGCGACCCTCGCGCTCCCGGGTGGGCCGCACCGGCTCGCCGACGTCGCGAAGGCCTGTGACCTGCCGAAACCCACCGCGCACCGGATGCTGCAGACGTTCGCGGACGCCGGTTTCGCCGCCGCGACGGGCGGTGGCCAGTACGACGTCGGGCCGAGGCTGCTCGGACTCTCGGCCGCGGTGCTCGCCGGCAGCCGCACCACCCGGTCCACCCGCCCCGTGCTCGCTGACCTGCGGCGGCGGACCGGGCACACGGTGCACTACGCGGTGCGCCACGCCGACCGGGCGGTGTACGTGGAGAAGCTCGAGCCGGAGCAGGCGTACCGGCTGAACACGCGGCCGGGCGGCGAGGTGCCGCTGTACTGCACGGGCGTCGGGAGGGCGATCCTGTCGCGGTTGCCGGAGGCCGAGGTCGCCGCGGTGCTCTCCGGGCCATTGAAGGCGTGGACGGCGAAGACTTCGACGGATCCGGCCGCCATCCGCGCTTCGCTGGCCACTGTGGACAGTCTCGGGTACGTGGTCGACGACGAGCAGTACGAGGCGCACGTGCGGTGCGTGGCCGCGCCGGTGGTGGATGCCGACGGGGTGGTCGCCGGAGCGGTCAGCGTGTCGGGGCTGACGTTCACGCTGCAGCCGGAGGCGTTTGCGGCGCTCGGCCCGCTGGTGGCCGAGGCGGCGAACCGGATTTCGGCGAAGCTGGGCCCGGCCGGCTTGCAGGCGGTGTCCGATGAGGACTGAGCTGCTCGATCTTCTTGCTTCCACGTCGGGCTTGTACTCGGCCGCGGCGTGGTCTGTCGGCACCGCCGATGAGGTGCTCGACCGCGGGGTGCTCGGCCCGCGTTGGCACGGCGGCCCGGAGGCGACCGAGGAGAGCCGATGGGATCTCGCGTCGGTGACGAAGCCGGTCGTCGGGATCGTGGTGGTGGCACTGGCCGAACGGGGGCTGCTCGACCTCGACGAGCCACTCCCCCGGCACCTGCCGGCGTATGCGGGCGGCGACAAGGCCGGGATCACCGTCCGGCAGCTGCTCGCGCACACGTCCGGACTGCCGGGCGGAACTCCACTCTACCGCGAGCACCCGACGCGGCAAGCGCTGCTGGAGGCGATCCGGACCGGGCCGTTGCGTTCTTCGCCCGGCACGCGGGTCGAGTATTCGTCGCAGGGGTTCATCCTGCTCGGGCTGATCGCCGAGGCCGCGGGTGGCGCACCGCTCGACCGGCTCGTGACGGAGCTCGTCACACAGCCGCTGGGGCTCACGGCCACCGGCTTCGGCCCTGCTCAGGAGTTTCTGGCCGACGCGGTGGCCACTGAGGACTGTCCGTGGCGCGGCCGGGTCGTGTGTGGACAGGTGCACGACGAAAACGCCGTGGTGCTGGGCGGGATCTGCGGGCACGCCGGCTTGTTCGCCACGCTCGGCGACGTCGAGCGTCTCGGGCAGGCGCTGGCCGGCGGCGCGCAAGCGTTGCTCAAACCCGCGTCGCACACGGAGATGATCGCCTGCCACACCGAAGATCTCGCGCTACGCCGCGGGCTCGCGTGGCAGGGCCTCGACGTGCCGGGCTCCCCCGTCGGCACCGCCTTGGAACCCACCTCTTACGGCCACACCGGCTTCACCGGGACCAGCCTGTGGATCGAGCCGGAGCGTGGCCGTTTCTACGTGCTGCTGACGAACCGCGTGCACCCTTCGCGGTCCACGCCCGGGATCGAAAAGGTGCGGCGCGAATTCCACGCGCGAGCCGCGGTTCTCTGATCCCACATCCTGGACATCGGCCATTTTCGCCGCCGGGCCGGAAGTCGTTGGCGCAGAAAGATATCCGCTCTAACGTGTCCGTTTTGGGTATTTTACATCCAATGGCTGGACCACGATCCACTTCCTACTTTCGGCGCTTCTGAGTTTCGGATCGGAATCGGAAACTTCTTCCACGGGCCACTCGGGTTGGCCCTCTGTGCGGAAGGTAGACCGTATGTCTTCGAAACGACTGGCCGTGCTGGCTACAGCAGTGACGGCTTCGTCGATCCTCGTGGCCGCCGGTGGCGCCGCGAGCGCGTCGCCCCAGCAGACCCAGGTGAGCACCGACTCCCTCGGCCGCGTCATCGCCGTCCAGCCCGCGGCCCCCGTCGCCGCCGCACGCGGCCTCGCCGGGAATGCCGCCGCGGCCGCGCAGTCGCACACTGCGGACCTGGCCCTGCAGTTCGGTCTCGCCGTCGGCGACCTCACGCTCACCAGCGTGCAGTCCCTTCCGGGCGGCAGCGTCGCGCGGCTGCAGCAGAACGTCGGCGGGGTGCCGGTGTACGGCGCGCAGATCGTGCAGGACCTCGACGGCAGCGGCGCGCTCATGGCCGCGCTCGGCAAGACCACACAGCGCACGCAGGGCTCGTTCCCGGCCGACGCGAAGGGCGCCCAGGACCGCGCGGCCAAGGTTGCGCACGCCGCCGTGGCGCAGAAGGACGCCGGCGTGCTGAAGACCGGCGCGGAAACCGCGTACTGGTACGACGCGAGCCTGGGCGGCGACGGCGCGAGCGCCACCGCCGTGCCGACCTACTTCGTGCCCGTCAACGGCGTGGACCCCGAGGACAAGTGGACAGTCGTCGTCGGGGCCGACACCGGCAAGGTCCTGCAGGTGTGGGGCGAGTCGGAGGCCGCCACCAACCGCGTGGTGTGCGACGCGAATCGCAAGGTCGTGGACCTCGACATCGCGACGCTGGCCGACCTGCGCTGCGGCGTGGGCACCGCGTTCGGCGTGACCCGAGGTGAGGGCCAGGCCGCGGTCGCGACGGCAGACGTCAACAGCGTCTACGACTTCTTCGGCGACGCACAGAACTTCTACTCCCAGTTCGCCTCGTACGACCTGACGGCCAACATCGGCACCGACTACCACGACGGCAAGGGCAAGGCCCTGCGCGGCACCGTGCGCATGTGCGAGGTGGAGACCGAATCGGACGGTCGCCGCCACACGCAGTGCCCGTGGGCCAACGCGTTCTGGGAAGGCGAGCAGATGGCCTTCGGCGAGGGCGTGACCACTATGGACATCACCGGTCACGAGCTCACCCACGGCGTCACCCAGCACACCTCGCAGCTCGGCAACGGCTACGCGGGCGCGCTCAACGAGGGCATGTCCGACGTGATGGGCCAGTTCATCGCCATCAAGTCCGGCGACGCCAACGTGCAGGGCGCGAACCGCTGGCTGATGGGCGCGGGCTCGTCCATCGGGCAGGTCCGGGACATGAAGAACCCGCCCAACTCGGGCGAGGGCCCCAGCCCCGACCGCGTCAACGGCCAGTTCTGGGTCGGCGCCAACGGCGACCCGCACATCGACGCCGGCGTCGTCGACAAGACGGACTACCTCATCACCGACGGCGACACCTTCAACGGCCAGACCGTCCGCGGCATCGGCGAGGACAAGGCCATCGCGCTGTGGTGGAAGGTCGAGAACCTGCTGCGCCCCACGTCCACCTTCAAGGACCTCGGCACGGCGCTGAACTCCGCCTGCACCACCAACGCCCGCACCGGCGTCGCCGGCACCACCACGGCCGACTGCACCCAGGTCGCCAACGCGGTGAAGGCCACGCAGCTGAACCTGGCTCCGTAAGGCTTTTTCTTCCTGGCCGCTGCCGGCGCTCGCTTCCGCGGGTGCCGGCAGCGGCTTTTCGCGTCGGTGTCGCGAACCTGCCAGCGCTCGGTGCTGCGAGCGGGGACGATGGGGTTGTGTCAGTCTTCCGAAAGCAGCTGCGCCAGGACGGCGGCCTGGCTGATGTCCAGGGCGCGGCTCGCGGTGAGCAGCGTGAGCGGGCCCTGTGCGGCGCGGTCGCGCAGGGCGGCCAGGGCGTCGGCCGCCGGGCCGGGTGCGGCGAGCTCCGCGCGGTAGCGGCGGGTGAACTCGGCGAACCGGTCGGGGTCGTGGGCGTACCACTTGCGCAGCTCGGTGGTAGGCGCGACGGCCTTGCACCAGTCGTCGAGGGCGGCCTTCGCCTTGGCCAGGCCGCGCGGCCAGACGCGGTCCACGAGGACGCGGGTGCCGTCGTCGGGGCCGGCCGGGTCGTAGACGCGTGCGATGCGGACCATCGGGTCATTGTCGTCCATCCGATCGTCCGGCACAGCGTTGACCGGCACGACATCGTCAGGCACGGCATCGTCAGGCGCAGCGTTGTCCGGCACAGCGGAGCCGACCGTGGCTAGCGCGCCCGAGCGCAACCGGGTGACGCCGCTGGGCGAGATCGTCGCGATCGCGCTGCGCGGCGCGTGGACGGGCAACCGCGGCATCCTCCACTCCGGACACGAGATCGTGCGCACCCACGCGAGCGACCTGTGGCTCACCTGCCGGCTCGAGTTCCGCGGCCGGTGGCGCGAGCAGTGGCTGCCGCACCGCTACACGCACCTGTACTTCCACGACGAGGCCGTCTCGTTCGCCGCCGGGCACCGCCCGTGCGGGGAATGCCGGCGCGCGGACTACGTGCGGTACCGCGACGGCTGGGCCGAGGCGCTGGACGTCGCGCCGCCGTCCGCGCGGGCCATGAACCGGCAGCTGCACGCCGAACGCCTCGCCGGTCGCCGGCGCCGGCTGCACGAGCTGCCGTGGACAGAGCTGCCGGATGGCGTGTTCGTCCTGCGCGAAGACCGGCCCGCGCTGGTCGTGGACGGCGGCCTGACCGACTGGACGACCTCCGGCTACGGCCCACGCCACGCCCTGCCCCGCCGCGGAACGGCCCAGGTCATCACGCCACCCGCGACCATCGCCGTCCTCCGGGGCGGCTACCCGATCGAGATCGCTGCGACAGCACACTGAGCAATGGCACTGAGTGCACTTATCGGTCCGCTTCCGGGTCCTGGAAGGCTGCGCCGAGCCGGGCCATGACCTCCGGCAACGGCGTCGCGGTACTCAACACCGCGACCACCGTCGTCTCGGCGTTCACCGGCCGAAAAGCCTCTCCGACCAGAGCAAACGCCCGCGCCGCACTCGCCGCGATGTCGTCCTTGCCGCCGCTGCGCAGCCACCGCCGCAGTACGTGGTTGTTCGCCGCCGCGATCGCCGCCGCGGCCACGGCCGCCCGCAGGCTCGCCGTGCCGTCGCCCTGTTCGGCGAACCGCGTCTGCAGGTACCGCGCGAGCACGCGCTGGTACCGGTCGACGGTCGCGACTTCCTTGTCCCGCAACGAAGTCACCGTCCGCGTGAGCGTGAACCGCTTCAGCGACACGTCGAGGTCCGCGGCGTAGTAGTCGAGCACCAGGCTCACCGTCGAACACGCCACCTCGACCGGATCGCGCGACGGATCCGCGCGCTCGAAGGCCTGCTCCATCTCCGTGACGATCTCGTCGTGGTTGGCGAAGAGCACGTCGTCCTTGGTGTCGAAATACCGGAAGAACGTGCGGCGCCCGACTCCCGCCGCGGCGGCGATCTCGTCAACGGTCGTCGCCTCGTACCCGTTGGCCACGAACAGGTCCACGGCCGCCGAGGACAGCGCGCGGCGCAGCTGCCGTCGGCCGGCTGCCGTCGCACCGACCCGGGTGGCCGGCGCGCGGCGCTGCGATTCCGTCATGCCCGAAGACGGTAGCAGGCCGCCTTGCTAGTGGCACTGAGTGCCGTTAGACTCGTGGCCGGACCTCGGACCCCTATAACCATTTCCCCCGACCGGAAGGCATCGACGATGAGCCTCGACCAGCAGCTCCAGCCGACCGAGCTCGCGCCGGCCGAGCACGCCCACGAGCGGTTCGACGCCTACTACGGCCGCCTGTTCGGCTGGTCGGTGCGCTGGCAGGGCAGCCGGCTGTTCCTCGCGCTCGAAAATGGCCTGTGCGCCGTGACCCTGCCGAAGCTCGCCGCCGGCCCGGTGCTGCGACACCTCGCCGACACCGGCTGCCAGGGCCCCGTCCTAGTCCTGCCCACGCAGCACGGCCCGCGCGTCGCCATCCTCGCCGAGACCGACGGCCTGGTCCCGCCCCGCACCACCCTGCCCACCGACGTCGACCTCCTCGACTGCGGCGCCCTCGTCCCCCTGCCGATCGGCCCGCAGGTCCCCGGCGTCTCGACGGAGTGGCTCGCCGCCCCCGACCCGCGGCAGCGCTGGCTGCCGAGCCTCAGCGCGGTGCTGGCCGGGGTCCGCGTCCGCCACTGACGACGGTCAGGCGCGCCATGGTCATTTCCCCGCCCCACCGTTCTCCCCGACCCACTGTTCGTCCAGCCGGCCGACGTTCACGTCCGGCCGCGCCCCGACCGTGATGCCCTCGGGCGAGGTCCATGGTCGTCACCGGTCACCTCGGTCCCGGAAAATGTGCGCACCCTGTCAAACGGCGAGGGGCAACGCACAAGTCCTGTGAGGATTCGGACACCCCGTGCGGGGAAAGCCTCAGCGGCTGGCCGCGAGCTGTCCCCCGAGGATGGTCGCGGCCCGGTCCACGAGATCGTCCACGCCGGCGACGAGCGTCTCGATCTCGGCCCACCGGCGGCGGTCGCGGTCGGCGTCGGGCGCCAGCGCGGTGTCGACGAGCAGCAGGAGCGTGTCGATCTCGTAGGCCAGGTCGGCGAGCTTCAGGAACGGCACGTGGTCCGGCGGCGAACCGGCCGCCGCGCGGGCGCACGCGGCGTGCCCCATCGAGCGGCAGACGGCCTGCAGCCGAGCCCGGATCTCCTCCTTGCGGGCCCCCGCCCGCGGGACGCCGGTGCGGATGTTCCAAGCCACCGAGAGGAGGCAGCGGCCGGCGTCGTCGAGGGAGGTGTTCATCACCGCGCGAGTCTCGTCCAGACGCGGGGGTGACGAGCCCGCTCAGCCGTTCGACACGCGAAGGCCACCGGATCGGGTGAACGCCGCGGTGTCCTCCACCGGACGGCGGCCAGTGTCCTTTGTGGACTCTATTGGCCGGCGGCCACGGGTCCGCGGTCGGCCGCGGCGGCCAGGCTCGTGAGCATCATGTGCACCCACAGCGTGTGCTCGGCGGTCTTCTCGATGGCGTGGCTGTCGTTCGGCTCGGCGACGAGAAAACCGCTCGGGACCCAGCTGCCGTCGGGCCGCTGGGAGTCGATGTACCAGCGTGCCATGCGCAGCACGTGCTTCAGGTGGTCGCCGGCCGGGTCGATCTCGGCGGCCATCGCGGAGCCCCAGCCGAACTTGCAGATCTGCATCGACTCCCAGTGGTTGTACTGCGCCTCGGTGCCGGAAGCGGACAGCCGCAGCATGCCTGTGGCGATCTCGCGCGCCCGCTCGTCGCGCGTGACCATGTAGTAGCGGCTGAGGAACGCGGCGCTGATACCCGGGTTGTAGAACGCCTGGCGCGGCTCGCGGAAGTCGACGCGGCTGATGAACTCGTCGTCCTGGTCGGCGACGGTGCGCAGGCCGTTCAGCCCCCAGGAGGCGTAGAGCACGTGCGGCAACTCCGGCTGCGCGGCCCACAGCCGGTCGAACCAGCCGAACGCCGCCTGCGCCACGTCCGACTGTCCGCTCGCGAGCGCGGCCAGCCCGAGCTGTGCGGTCGGGAACACGAACTGTCGGCCGGTGCGCGCTTCCTGTCGTTCCATGAACGCGCCGCCGGTTTCGGGATCCTGGAAGGACTTCCGCATGGTGTCCACGAGCGCCAGCGCGGTGTCGTAGCGCTCCAGCGCCCACGCGCCCTGCGCCAGCAGTGAATGCGGGTAGGTCGCCCAGCGCGAGGTGAACGCCTCGCGCGGCACGCCTTCGCGCAGGTCGCCGGTGGCGGTGAGCGCGTTGCGTTCGATCCAGGACATCACCTGCGCGGCGACTTCACGTTCGCCGACGAGCGCGAACGTCCACGGCATCCGGTAGTAGCCGTTGCGAAGGTCGGCTGCCGCGGGCTTGCCGTCGTCGCCGACGTGGTCGAGCAGCCACCGCACGCCGCGAGCCCGGACTTCGCGCAGTCCCTCGCGCGCCGTTTCGAGCTCCGCCTCGGGAACGATCTCAACCGTCATGCGACCCCGTCCTCTCGCCCGGGCCGGCCGCTGCGCCGACGCCCATCCGAACCTAGGCGCGCCGCACCAGCGATGTCAATAAAACAACATCGCACTGACAAGAAAGCAACATCAGGCGATCGCGTGGTCCTCCTCGATCGGCACCGTGATCACCTCGACCTTGTACTCGCGCAAGGCTTTGCGGTAACGGTCGGGCAGCCGGTCGTCGGTCACGAACACGTCGACGTCGCCGAGCGAACACGCCCGCACCATCGCCGAGAGCTCGAACTTGCTGGAGTCGGCCAGCAGGATCACCTCGTCGGCCACCTCCACGAGGGCCCGCTTGGACACGGCGTCGAAGTGGTTGCCGCAGAACACACCTTCGCTCGTCAGCCCCGACGCCGCGAGCAGCAGCGTCCGCACGCGCAGCTCGCCGATCGCGGCCACGGTCATCGGGCCGGCGAACGACTGCGAGCTCTGGTGCAGCGTGCCGCCGAGGCTGATCACGTCGAAGCCTTCGCGGCCCAGCAACGTGTTGATGATCGGCAGCGACGCCGTCACCACCTGCAGGCGCGCGCCGTCGGGCAGGAGCTTGGCCACCTCGTGTGTGGTCGTACCGGCGTCGAACGCGACGGCGCCGGCGTCGGGCAGCAGCTCCAGCGCCTTGCGGGCGATCGCCTTCTTCGCGTCGCCGTGGCGCGTGGTGCGGGCGTGGAAGTCGGTCCCGTCGATGGCCGCGGCGGGCAACATGGTGATGCCGCCGTGCACGCTGCGCATGCGGCCCTCGCCCATGAGCTGCCGCGCGTCCCGCCGGATGGTCATCTCGGAAACATCCAGCGCGACGGCCAGCTCGGCGACGGTGCAGAACCCCTGCGCCTCCACCAGCGCGACGAGCCTGCCCCGACGTTCCTGTGCGGGCGACAGCTGGGTCTCGGATGTCACGCGTTCCTCCGGGTCTCGGCGCTCCCGGCGGCCCCGTCACCGCGACGGGCCCTGCCGGATCCGTCCGATGTTAACCAGTGTCATTTCCCGAACACCACCTCGCGGCCCCACCACCGGTCCCCCGGCGCCGACTTTCTCGCCCACCCCCAGGTCGCGCAGTTTCCGGGCGGCCCCGACCGGCCCCCTCGCCCGGGCGTTTTCCGGCCTTGTTCAGGCCGATCGCGGGCGGGGCGGTCCCATGCAGCGAGTTTCTAGCCCCCCGAGCGCCCAAGACCTGCCACCGCGCCCGCGGCTTCATCCCGACAGCGCCGAGGTCGCCGTCGTGCTTCCCGAGTTCACGGCGCCAGCCCTACTTCAGGCCAATCGCGGGCGGGACGGCCCCAGACAGCAACTTTCTCGCCCCCGACCACCCAAGACCCGCCACCGCGCCCCTACGACCCGGCGCCCCGGCCTTACTTCAAGGCGATCGCGTTGGCAGGAGAGCCGACGCCGCCCCGCAGGTTGATCGGGGCGGAGGTGAGGAGGCATTCGTAGCGGCCGTCACGGGCGCAGTGGGCGGCGAGTTCGTCGAGCCACCACAGCTCGCCCAGCGGCACGCCCAGCAGTCCGATGAGGCGCGGGTGCAGGGCGGCCTCGCCGAGCGGCAGCGCCTCGACGGCGATGTTGTCGCAGGCCAGCGCGCTGATGCCCCAGTCCCACAGGTAGGCGAGGAGCGCCTCGTCGGCCGCCAGGCCCGGGCCCGTCGTGTCCTCGCGCACCGCCGCGCGCTCCGAGGCAGGCGCGCGCTCGTATTCCGTGGCCCAGCCGGTGCGGATCAGCAGGATGTCGCCCGGGCGCTGCTCGACCCCGCAGGCCGCGCGGCACGCCTCCAGGTCCGCCGCCGTGATCTCGGCGCGCGTGCGCCAGTCGAGCGGCCGGCCCTGATCCGCGAGGAAAGCTCCGATGTCCAGCAGCACCGCGCGCCCGGCGATGCCGCGCGCCGCCCAGACGTGAACGCCGTGGTCCGCGGCGGGCAGCCGGTTGTGGAAGCCGCCGTCGGGCCGGCGCGCGTGCAGGAACCCGTCCCACTGCGACGAAGCCTGGAGGTAGTAGCCGTCGAGCCAGTCGTCGAGGTTGCCGCGCGGGGTGGTGAACACGTGGTGTTCGACCTGCTTGCGGCTGAACAACGGCGGGTCCACCCAGTCGACGGGCGCGTTGAGGCTGAACACCGCGCCCTCCCGCACGAGCGTCGCCGCGTGCGCGATCGCGCTGGGCGTCTGCAGGTTCAGCGCACCCAGCGCGTCGCCCGCCCCGAACAACCCACTGGCGTCGCCGCCGGGCAGGTCCGCGTAGGCCGGCCGCTCCGTCATCCGTTCCTCCGATCGCTTTCCGCTCACACCGCTCCCAGCAGGATCTCGCGCACCACCGAGGGATCGCGTTCGTACTCCACCGCCGGACGGTCGAACGGAATCGTCCCGCGGTCCACGATCGCCAGCCGATCCGCGTACTCGATCGCCTGGTCCACCAGCTGTTCGACGACCACCACCGCGCGCCCCGAGTCCGCGCGCGCCCGCAGCGCGGCCATGATCGGCGGGATCAGCACCTGCGCCACGCCCAGCGATGGTTCGTCGCACAACAGAACGGGTGGGTCCAGCATCATCGCCTGTGCGATCGCGAGCACCTGCTGTTGCCCTCCGGACAGGTCGCCGGCGAACACGTCCAGCCGCTCGGCCAGCAGCGGGAACGCGGTCACCACTTCGTCGAACCGCTGCGTCCGCCGCGCGCCGCGCAGGCCGTAACCGCCGAGGCGCAGGTTGTCCCGCACGGTCAGCTCCCCGAACACCCGGTGGCCCTGGTGTACCAGCCGCACACCCGCGCGGGCCCGGGCCGAAGGGCCGCGGCGCAGCGGAGTGCCGTCGAGCGTGGTGGTGCCGGCTTGTTCGGGAACGAACCCCGCGATCGTCGAGAGCAACGTGCTCTTGCCCGCGCCGTTCGCGCCGGCGATGAGCAGCAGTTCGCCCGCGTCGACGGCGAGGTCCACTCCGTGCAGCACGGTCATCGAGCCGTAGCCCGACCGCAGTCCTTCAACGCGCAGCACGGCCGCTCCCCACGATCACGTCCATCGACTCGCTCTCCCGCACCTCGGCCGCCACGCCGGTCGTGAGGACCCGGCCTTCGGACATCACCGTCACCGTGTCCGCTATCCCCCACACCAGTGGGAGATCGTGTTCGACGAGCACCACCGTCGCCCCGCTCACCGCGACGAGGCTGCGGATGAGCGAGACCAGCTGCTGCCGTTCGTTGAGCGACAACCCCGCCGCCGGTTCGTCGAGCAACACGAGCCGCGGCGCCGAAACGCAGATGCGCAGCAGCTCCAGCCAGCGACGCTCGGAATGGGTGAACGAGGAGACCGGCACGCCGCGCAACGCGTCGCGGATCCAGGCGTAGTCCCGATCCGAACCTTCCCGGATGCCGAGCTCGATGTTGTCCCACGCGTCGAGCGAGTCGAACACCCGCGGCGTCTGGAATCCCCGCGCAACACCCGCTGTGGCGATATCCACCGCCGGGCGGTGGTTTTCGGACACCCCGTCGAGCGAAATCTCACCCGCGTCCGCACGAACGAGACCGGAGATCACGTTCAGCGTGGTGGATTTCCCACACCCGTTGGGACCGATCAGCGCATGGACCTTGCCCGCCACGGCCTCGAAGCCGACACCGTCCAGCGCCACGACCGCGCCGAACCGCTTCGTCACCCCGGACACCGCGAGCTCCAGACCCTTCCCGGGTTTCCGCTCGCCCTCCAACCGCCCGATCATCGCCGGGATGTCCACGACCGGCTTCGGCGCCGGTTTCCAGATCCGCGCCGCGAGGCGTTTCAGCGGTGGCAGCAGCCCGTCGGGCAGCAGCGCCATGATCACGAACGCGAGCACACCGTAGATCAGGTCGCGGTAGTCGGAGAACTTCGTGAGCAGCAGGTTCGGCACCACGTACAGCACGAACAACCCGAACAGCGGTCCGATGATCGTGCTGTCGCCACCGACCACCACGGTGAAGTACAGCAACACGCTGAACGACACCGGGAACGCGTCCGGGCTGACAAAGCTGAAGTACGGCGCGTACAACGCACCCGCGACGCCCGCACCGACCGCGGCGATCACGAAAGCCGCCACGCGCACCCGCCCCGGCCGGATCCGCAGCGTCTGGGCCGCTTCGGGGCTGATCGCCGCCGCACGCATCCGCCGCCCCAGCCGTGAACTACGCAACACCGCGTGTCCGAAAAGTGCCAGGATCGCCAACGCGAGCACGATCAGGCTGAACGGCTGGAACGCACCGCTGTGGGCGTCGACCGGCCGCACCACGGTCAGCGGCACACCGGACACCGCGTGCGTGAACGTGCTGAACCCGTACAGCAGCTGCGGGAACACCACCGCGGCCGCCAGCGACACGAACCCGAGGTAGTAACCCTGCACGCGCAACGCCGGCAACGCCAGCAGCAGCCCGAGCACCCCGGCGATCGCGATCCCGAGCAGCACCGCGAGCACCGGGTTCCAGCCGTACGTCGCCGTCGCGAGCGCCGTGCTGTACGCGGCGGCGCCGAAGATCGCGCCCTGGCCGAAGGTGTATTGGCCGGACTCCGCGCGCAGCACGTTGGTCGAGGCCGACGCGATCGAGTAGATCGCCACGATTGTCAGCGCGTAGGCCCAGTACGGGTCGCCGCCCAGCGCGGGCACGAGCACGGCCAGCGCGAGGATCACCGCACCCACCCCGGACTCGCGCATGGCGGAGGAGTTCACAAAAGACAGTCGTCGAGGCACGCTCACACCCTTCTCGCGGCAGGACGGCCGAACAGGCCCTGGGGCACGACGAGCAGCACGACCACGAGGATCCCCAGCACCACCGCCGACTGGAAGTCCGCGCCGATCCACGTGGTGGCGGCCTGCGTCGCCATGCCGAACAGCGGGCCGATCAGCACCGCGCCCCGCAGCGAGCTCAGCCCGCCGACGATCGCGACGGTGAACCCGCCGATCACCAGGTTCAGCCCGCTCGTGCTCGACAACGCGAGGATCGGGCCGAACAGGTACCCGGTGAGGCCGAGGATCAGCCCGGCGATCGCGAACGACGCGATCTGCAGCCGCCGTGCGGGGATCCCGGCGGCGCGCGCGACGTCGTAGTCCTGCCGCAGCGCCTGCATCGCGAGGCCGGCATCGGTGCGCCGGTAGAAAAGCGACAACGCGGCGAACACGACCACCGCGAACGCGATCGCGACCAGGTACAGCACCGAAGTCTGCACCCCGAACACACCGAAGCTGCCGAAGACGGTGGGGATGTTGAGTGAGTCGCTGCCCAGCGTCCGCTCCACCAGCGCGCCGATGATCACCGACGCCGCCAGCGTCGTGACCAGCCATGAATGCTGGCTCGTGCCGCCCCGCAGCGGCAGCAGCGTCGCCACCCCCTGCACCGACACCAGCGCGACGATCACCGCGACGACGGCGAGCAGCCCCAGCACGTACCCGCCCACCCCGACGCCCGCCGGGAGCCAGGACACGGCGAGACCGCCCGCGGCCACGACCCAGAAGCCCTGCGCGAAGTTCAGGATGGTGCTGGTGTTGTAGATGATCGTGAGCGACATCGCGATGAGCGCGTAGATCGCGCCGCTGCCGATACCCCGGACGAGGACGATTCCTAGTTCCTGCATGGTTCCCTCTCGAGAAGCTGCGCCCCGGTCACCGGCATCCGGCCACCTTCTTGAACACCCCGGGCACCACGGCCGTGCCGGGCGCGACCGCGACGAGCGCGTCGTGCGAGGTGAGGAAGTGCGACGCGGGAGTGATGCCGAACGGCGCGTTGACGTAGCCGTCCTTCAGCCCGGAAGCGTGGTGTTCGAGCCAGTTCGCGACCGAACTGCCGGTGATCGATTTCGAACCGTCGGCACCGGCGGCGAACAACAACACGGAGTCGTGGGTGTTGGCCGCGAGGTCGGTCTGCGCGGTGGCCGCGGCCTTGGCGTCGAACGCCTTGAGCTGCGTGCGGAACTGCGCCGTCTCCGCCGGGACCTGCGCGGCCGAGCAGGCGCCGAAGCCGGGGTACTCGAGCGCGGTGACGTTGCGGTACGCATCGGGCCCGGCGATCGCGGTGGCCGGCCCGGTGAACGTGGTGCCGTAGTTGCCGATCACGGGCACGTCCCAGTGCAGGTCCTGCAGCGCCTTGAGCGCGCGGCCGGTGTCCTGGCCGTTGGACGCGAACACCATCAGCGCCTGCGGGTTCGTGTTCTTCAGGTTCAGCACCTGCGAGGTCATGTCCGCGGTGCCCGACTGGTACTCCGCCGAGCCGGTGACGGCGATCCCGTTCTGCTTCGCCGCGGCCCGGATGGCGGCCGAGCCGAGGCGGCCGTACTCGAGGGTGTCGGAGAGGATCGCGATCTTCCGGTACTGCTTGCTCGTGGCGAACCCGACCTGCGCCAGGCCCTGGTCGCCCGCGCTCGCGGTGATCGAGAAGCTGTTGGGCGCGGCCTTCGGGCCGAAGGCGGGTGAGGCGGAACCCTGCACGTTGTAGACGTCGGCGGCGTTGATCGTGGTGATCAGCGCGGACACCTGGCCGGACGCGGTCGGTCCGACCAGCACGTCCACGTGTTCCTGCAGGATCAGCCGCCGCACCTCCTGCACGCTCTGCGTGAGGTCCGACGTGGTGTCGGCCGTGACGACCTCGAGCTGATGCCCCAGCACACCGCCCGCGGCGTTGAGCTGGGCGACGGCGACCTCCGCGCCGAGACGCACGGAGCTGCCGACCGTCGCGTTCGGACCCGTGAGCGGCACGGCGACCCCGATCCGGATCGGACCGTCGCCCAGTGTTCCCGGCGGTGCGGAACCGCCGCCGCAGCCGGCGAGCGCCGCCAGCAGGCCGAGCACGAGCACGGCGCGCAACCCGAAGGATCGCCGGGACCCACGGATTCCACGGTGCCCGGCTGTCCGATGTGGCCCCATCGAGGTGCCTCCGTCTCTCAAGCTGGTCGCAACGTAGGGTGACCCGCTCACGATGTCAATGTTCCAACATTCCTTGTTGCCATTCGATCACCGTTCTGATGACCTGGACCCGGGATCCGTTCGAAGAAAGGCAGGACACGTGACTACTCCACCACCGGTCGCGGTGCTCACCGGCGGCGCGGGCGACCTCGGGGCGGCCACCGCCGCCCGCCTGGCCCGCGACGGCCACCGCCTGCTCGTGGTCGACGTGGACACCGCCCGGGTCGAAGCGACGGTCGCCGCCCTGCGAGCCGACGGCGCGACCGCCGAGGGCCACACCGCCGACGTGACCGACCCCGCACAGGTCGCCGCCTACGCGGAGCACGCGGCGAGCCTCGGCCCGGTCCGCGCGTTCTTCAACAACGCCGGGATCGAAGGCCCGCGCGCCCTCATCCCCGACTTCGACCTCGACGCGTTCGAACGCGTGATGGCCGTGAACGTGCGCGGGGTTTTCCTCGGTCTCAAGCACATGCTCCCCCGCCTCGAAGACGGCGCCGCCGTGGTCAACACCGCGAGCGGCGCCGCGTTCGCCGCGGGCGCCGGCAACGTCGCCTACGTGACGTCGAAACACGCCGTGCTCGGCCTCACCCGTGCCGCCGCCGTCGAGGCCGCCGAGCGCGGGATCCGCGTGAACGCCGTGTGCCCCGGCGCCGTCGAGGGCCGGATGATGCGCAGCATCGACGCGCAGCGAATGTCCACGGAGGACGTTCCCGCCGGAAACCCGCTCGGCCGCCGTGCGCGGCCGGACGAGATCGCCGACGCCGTGGCGTTCCTGCTGTCGGCGAACGCGAGCTTCGTGACCGGCGAAGCGCTGGTCGTCGACGGCGGCAAACGCGCCCGCACCTGACGCGCGGCTCCCGTGCCGGGACTGGCCCCGGCACGGGAGGCGGGAGGTCAGGACACCGTCCACTTCGAAGCACGCTTCTCGCGGAACGCGCGCGGCCCCTCGGCGCCGTCGTCGCTCTCCGCGATCTCCTTGTCCAAGTGCTTCGCGTAGGCCGAAAGCGTCGGCTCAGCCGCCGACATCCGGTAGAGCTGCACGGTCGCCTGCACCGCGAGCGGCGAGCTGCGGCACACCATCTCCGCGATCTCCTCGGCGGCCTCGATCAGCTTGTCCTGCGGCACCACCCGGTTGACGATGCCCTGCTGCAAGCAGTCCTGCGCGCTCAACCGTCCATTGCAGAGGGTCAGGTACGCGGCCGTCGCGCGCGGCAGCGCCGTGTACTTCAGGTGCGGGGAACCGAGACGCCCGACGTTGGTGTGCTGGTCGCCGAGCCACGCGTCGTCGGCCATCACGCGCAGCTGGCACTGCAGCGCGAGGGTGAGCCCGACGCCGACGGCGAACCCGTTGACCGCCGAGATCAGCGGCTTGTTGAGCTCGACGTCCTCGGGCATCCCGCCGCCGCCCCAGTGGAACACCGGGCTGTTGGGGTCCTCGTGCGGCGTGCGCTTGCCCTCGGCCTGGTGCTGCGCGAGGAACTTGATGTCGCGCCCGGCGCAGAACGCGGGGCCCGCGCCGGTCACGATGCCGACGAAGATCTCCGGGTCGCGCGCGATGTCGAGCCAGCACTGGCGCAGCTCGAGGTAGGCGTAGGTGTGCAGGGCGTTGCGCACGTCGGGCCGGTTGATCGTGACGTAGGCAACGTGCCCCTTCTTCTCGTACACCACGTGCTCGAGACCGCTCGGCATGGTGGACGGATCGTACGGGGACTCGTACTCGGCCATGGTTTCTCCTGATTTTCGTTGAAGTGGCTCGGTTTCCGCGCGGGTCAGGTACGAGCGCGGCTCAGGCCGGAACACTGCCGAGGAACACGCGTTGCGGGTCGTAGCCGCGCAGCCGTTCGAGGTCGGCCGCGTCGGGCAGCGGCTCGGGCCGGCAGTCGGCGGCGACGGTGACCGGGAATCCGGTGCGTTCGACGATCTTGCGCAGCGTCGCGTCCCGGTCGGTGCGGGGGACCTCGACGTAGCTGGTGATCTCGTAACGGCCGTTCCGGCGTTCCAGCACCGCTTCCGACGTGACGATCGCCGACACGCGCCGGCCGGGCACCGTCACGTACGGCACGGTTTCGACCAGCCGCCGCGGCGAGTGCTTCACCACCGCGACCACGTCGTCGGCGGCCGACGCAACATCGTTCGCGCCGCCCGAGCCGACGAGGAACCCGCCGTCGGCGCCGACGGTGGAGTTGATGTTGCCCTCCGCGTCGATCTGTCCGGCCCCGAGCACCGCGATGCTGGACGTGCCCGGTCCCGCCATGTCACGACCGAGCACGGTCATCACGTCGGTGAGCTGCAGGCAGGTCGGGAGGTTCCGGCCGGCGAAAAGGTAAGGATCTCCCGGCTGGGGTTCGAATCCGGACATCCCGAGTTCGGCGGCCAACTGCACCGGGGAGCCCGCCGACCGCAACCGCGCGACGGCGACCCACGCGGCCAGGTGCGCGAACCCGATCCCGGCCAGCGCGACGTCGTGGCCCGCCACGGTGATGCGATCCCCGACGATCCGGGCGGCCGTGAGCGTCATCCGCTCCTCGACCGTGGGCCCGGTCGCCAGGGAAGGCGGCCACACGACCGGCCGGCCCTCGCGCAGCGTCCGCAGCCGGTCTTCTCCGAGCCGCGCCAGGAACGCGTCGTGGTCGCGCACGCCGGTGATCCACTTCTTGGTCCACCGCGCGAGCTCCTCGGGGTCCGCGGCGACCGCGCGCAGCTCGTCCATGAACTCGGCGTCCTCGACGTACCCGCTGACGCCTTCCAGGCCCACCGGCTGCAACCCGTAGGGATGGGAACCGAACGGCGTGTGGCAGACCGCGCGCACCGCGTGTGCGGGAATCATCGGCAGCGAGTTGTGCCGCCGGATGAAGGAGTCGTCCACGATCTCCTCGACGCACGCGATCACGCCGTCGCGGGCCGCGAGCGAACCCCACGCGCCCTCGCCGTAGGGCGGGGCCAGGATCACGTTGCCCGCGGGGTCGGCGGCGAGCCCGTGCAGCAGCACCAGGTCGGGCCGCAGCGCCGTGACCACCGGCGAGACCGCGCCGTCCGGACCGACCTCGTGGTAGTCGCGACCGGCGTGCTCCTGCGCCATCGTGCTGCCGGCGAGCGAGCGCACCGGCAAGAACGGCACCCCGAGCGCTCCGGCCATCAACCGCGCGGTGAGCGTCCAGATCGACCAGTTCTCGATCTCGACGGACCCGTCTGCCGAAGCCCGTTGCAGCGCAGGGTTCGGGCGCGGGCTCGGGAAGTTCTCCCCCGCGTACGCCACGGTCAGCGTCTTCACCAGGCCCGCGGCGACGAGGGCGTGCTGCGTGTTCACGAACCCCTGTGCGCTGATCCGGAACCCCGGCTCGGTGCCGGCGAACTTCCGGATGATCTCCGCGACCGCCGCGTTGGGGCGGCCGCCGTTGTAGGCAAGGTGCAGGAACGCACCCGGCCGCACGAACTTCTCGACCGCCTCGGCCAGCGGCAGCACCTTCGACTCGCTCATCACACGGCCTCCACGATCAGCAGCGCGTCCAGCGCCACGACACCCGACCCGTCCGCCTTGACCGGGTTGATCTCGAGCGTGAACTTCCGCCACGGCAAGGCGGACGCCAGCGCGGCGAGGTTCGCGGCGAACGCACCCAGCGCGGGAAGATCAACACCGGCTGTGAGTTTCGGCGCACGTTCGAACACCTTCAGCCCGCGAATGTGTTCGGCCGCGGACACCGCGCTCACCGGCGCCCGCATGAGCACCACGTCGTCGAGCGCCTCGGCCAGCACGCCGCCGACGCCGACGCTCACCATCACGCCGAACTGGTCGTCGGTGAACGCCGAGACGAGGAACTCCGTGTCCCCGTCGGCCATGCGCTGCACGAGCATCCCGTCGAGGGACACGCCGTCGGCCTCGGCGCGGGTGGTGATCGACTTCCACGCCGTGTTCAGTTCTTCACGGCCGGACACCCCCAGTTTCACCAGCCCGGCCGCGTAGCGGTGGGTGACCTCGTCGGTCACGCCCTTGAGCACCAGCGGGAAACCGAACTCCGCGGCCTCGTCGACCGAATGCGCGTGGATCCCTTCGACCACCGGCAGCCCCGCGGCGGCCAGCAACGGACGCGCGCGGTGTTCCGCCACCACGGCCGGTTCGGAAACCACCCAGCCGTCCACCACCGGCCCGACCGCCGCCGGAACCTCGGCGACATCCGCCGAGGCGGCCCCGGCGGCCGGCGAGTACCGGCCGAGGTGACCCAGCGCCCGCGCCGCCCGATCGTGCTCGGGGAACGCGTAGATCCCGAGCTCCGCCAGCGACCGCAACGCCTCGTCCGGCGCGAGCGGCCAGCTCACGCACACCGGTTTGTCCGTCGCCCCGCGCAGCGCCTCGACCGCGGCCACCACCTCGGCGGCCCGGTGCCGCATCGCCTGGGCGAGGAACAGCACGCCGTCCACACCCTCGTCCGCCGCGATCGCGCCCAGCGCCTCAGGCAGCTGCGAGCGCCACTTCGCCTGGTAGAACGACTCCGGCGTGAGGTCGGTCGGGTTGCCCACCGCCGCCAGCGGCGTCAGCTTCGCGGCCGCCGCCCCCACTGTCGCCTCGGACAGCCGCGGCACGGCCAGCCCGCGCGAAACGCACTGGTCCGTCGCGAGCACCCCGCCCCCGCCACCGGTCGTGGTGATGGCGATCCGCCCGCCGGCCCCGAGCTGCTCCGGACGAAGCGAACTGAACAGCGACGCCGTGTCGAGCAGTTCTTCCAGCGAGCCCACCAGCGTCACGCCGCAGTCGCGCATCACCGCGCTGAACACCTTGTCCACGCCCGCGAGCACCGCCGTGTGCGATTTCGCAGCCTCGGCGCTCTCTTTCGAACGCCCACCCTTCAAAATCACCACAGGTTTGGCGGCCGCGTGTGCTTCCCGCAACGCGGCGACGAGCTTCGCCCCGTCCTGCACACCTTCGAGGTACGCCGCGATCACGCGCACACCGTCGTCGTTCGCGTAGTGGTGGATGAAGTCGGCGGCCGACACCACGGCCTCGTTGCCGACACTCACCACATGCCGGAATCCCCACCCGGCGCGGGCGGCGAGTGCCATCGACGCGGCGGTGATCCCGCCGCTCTGGCTCACCATCGACACCGTGCCCGTGAGCATGGTTTCGAAATCGAACAAGCCCGAGCTGTAGGTGGCCGTGAGCTTGGTGCCCGTGTTGATCAGGCCCAGGCAGTTGGGCCCGCACAGGTTGAAGTCCACCGCCGCGCATGCCTCGACCAGCCGGTCCTGCAGCGCGCGGCCCTCCGGCCCGGACTCCGCGAACCCACCGGCCCACACGACGCCGTTGCGGATGCCGGCCGCGCCGCACTCGGCGACGAGGTCGACCGCCCGGGCCGCGGGGACCGCGAGGATGGCGAGGTCCGCCGCGCCCGGAAGGTCGGCCACACTGCGGTAGGCAGGCAGGCCCGCCACCGTCTCGGCCGACGGGTGCACCGGCCAGATCTCACCGGTGTACCCGAACTTCAGCAGGTGCCCGATCGCCGTGCCGCCGACGTTGCCTTCCCGGTCGGACGCACCGACCACGGCGACGCTGCGCGCCTCGAGCAGACCGCGGATGTCGCGGAACCGCACTCCGTTCTCGCTCACTGAGCTGACCTTTCCTTCGTCCCCGCCGCTCAGGCGGCGAGGATCACGAGCTTCTCGGCGACCAGCGACGCCACGGCGTACTTCACGCCTTCGCGGCCGTGGCCCGATTCCTTGACACCGCGGTAGGGCATGTGGTCCGCGCGGAACGCGGGCGCCACGTTGACCAGGACCGAGCCCGCTTCCGCCTTCTTGGCGTACTGCAGGGCGTTGGTGAGGTCGTTGGTGAAGATCGCGGTGTTGAGGCCGAAGCGGGAGTCGTTGGCCGCGGCGATGGCCGCGGCGACGTCCTTCACGGGCACCACGGTGACGACCGGGCCGAAGACCTCGCTGCACAGCAGCGCCGAGTCCGCCCGGACGTCCGTGACCACGGTCGGTTCGAGCACGCCTTCGCGCAGCGCGCCGCCGGCGACCACGCGGGCGCCTTCGCTGACAGCGCCCTGGACCCACTCCGTGACGCGTTCGGTGGCCTGGCCGCTGATCAGCGGGCCGACCACGGTATTCTCGTCGGCCGGGTCGCCCACGGCGAGCGCCGCGACGGCCGCGCCGAGCTTGGCCACGACGTCGTCGACCACGTCCTCGTGGACGTAAAGCCGTTGCAGCGAAACACAAGCCTGGCCGGAGAAGCCGTAGCCCGACGCCACGGCGGCGGCGACCGCGCGGTCGAGGTCGGCGTCGGCGTCCACCACCATCGCGGTGTTCGAGCCGAGCTCCAGGATGTGGTGCTTGTGCGGCGAACCGGCCTTGATCTGCCAGCCGACGGCGGCCGAACCGGTGAACGAGACCACGGCCACGCGCTCGTCCTCCTGCCACGCCTTCACGATCTGCGCGGGGTCGCCGGTCACGAGGTTCAGCCAGCCGGCGGGCAGCCCCGCGTCGGCCAGGACCTCCACGAGCAGGCCCGCGGTGAGCGGCGTCCGCTCCGACGGCTTGAGCACCACCGGGCAGCCGGCCGCCAGCGCGGGGCCGATCTTGTGCGCGACCAGGTTCAGCGGGAAGTTGAACGGCGTGATCGCCGCGACCACACCCAGTGGCTCGGCCACGGTGAAGGCGAACATTCCGTCACCGGACGGGAAAGCGTCCATCTGCACGGATTCACTCGGAAGCCGGCGAGCCTCGTCGGCCGAGAGCTGCAGCGTGGTGATCGCGCGCTGCACCTCGCCGCGCGCGGCCGTGATCGGCTTGCCCGCTTCGAGCAGCAACAGCCGGGCGAACTCCTCGGCTCGCTCGCCGACGAGCCGCGCCGCGGCCCCGAGCACCTCGGCCCGGCGGTGCGGCGGCAGTCCTTCGGCCAGCGCGTGGTGCGCGGCGGTCACGGCGGCGGTGGCGTCTTCGGTGCCGCCCATCGCGTAGGTGCCGACGAGCTGCCCGTCCCACGGGCTGCGAACCTCGGCTGTTGCTTCGCGTGACACGCGCTGTCCGTTGATGAACAAATCCTGTGAACGCACGATCGTCCCCTCTTCTCCCCTGGTGGTGGTCATGCCTGCAGCCGCGCGGCGACGCCGTCGGTGAACTCCGCGGTGGACGCGGTGCCCCCGAGGTCGCGGGTGCGCAGGCCTTCGGCGAGGCACGCTTCGAACGCGGCCATGAGCTCCGCCGCCGCGGCCGGCTCACCGAGGTGTTCGAGCATCATCACGCCGGCCCACAGCTGCCCGACGGGGTTTGCCACGCCCTGGCCCGCGATGTCCGGTGCCGAACCGTGGACGGGTTCGAACATCGACGGGTGTTTCTTCTCCGGGTTCAGGTTCCCGCTGGGAGCCACGCCGATCGAGCCGGCGATCGCACCGGCCAGGTCGGACAGGATGTCGCCGAACAGGTTCGACGCCACGATCACGTCGAAGCCCGCCGGGTCGAGCACCAGTTTCGCGGCCAGCGCGTCGATGAGCACCTTGTCCACGCTCACGCCCGGGTAGTCGGCGAGCGTGTCGGCCACGACCTCGTCCCAGAACGGCATCGTGTGCACGATCCCGTTGGACTTCGTCGCGGACGTCAGCCGGTTGTGCCGGGTCGTGGCCAGCTCGGCCGCGAACCGCGCGGCCCGGGCCACGCCGCGGCGGGTGAACACGGCTTCCTGCATGGCCGCCTCGTGCGGCTCGCCGACGTAGATCCGCCCGCCGACGGCCGAGTACTCACCCTCGACGTTCTCCCGCACGATCACCAGGTCCACGTCGCCCGCGCCGACGACCCGCGGCGGGATGCCGGGGAGTGTCCGGACCGGACGGAGGTTGATGTACTGGTCGAACGTGCGGCGGATCGGGATCAGCAGGCCCCACAGCGTTTCCACGTCGGGGATCTCCGGATCGCCGACGGCGCCGAGGAAGATCGCGTCGTGCTTCGCGAGCTCGTCAAGCCCGGTCGTGGGCATCATCGCGCCGTTCGCCCGGAAATACGCCGAACCCCACGGGTATTCGGTGAGGTTGAGCGTGAAGTCGTGCCGGTTCGCAACGAGCTCGAGGCACCGCAGCGCGGCGGGCACCACCTCGAGGCCGATGCCGTCACCCGCGATGACGGCGATGTCGTGCTGGCGCTTCCTCGCGGAAGTCATGCTTCCTCCTTGTCCCCCTGGGCTTCCGCCCGGGAGACGATCGAGACCTCGACCCCGTGGGCGAGGAGTGCTTCGTGATCGGGGTCCGGGATGCCGTCGTCGGTGACGATCCGGTCCACGTCGTCGAGGGTGCAGGCACGCACCATCGCCGAGATCGAGAACTTGCTGGAATCGGCCAGCAGCACCACTTCGTCGGCGACGTCCACGAGCGCCCGTTTGGTCATGGCGTCGAAGTGGTTGCCGCAGTACACGCCGTCGGCGTTGACACCGCTGGCGGCGAGGTAGAGGCGGCGCAGGCGCAGCTCCGCGATCGCGGCGAGCGTCGCGGGGCCGGCGAACGACTGCGTCTGGTGGTGCAGGGAACCGCCGAGACACACGATCTCCACGTACTCGTGCGCCAGCAACGTGTTGGCCACCGCGAGCGAAGGCGTGACCACGTGCAGGCGGGCGTCTGGCGGGATGGCGAGCGCGAGCGCCAGGGTCGTGGTGCCGGCGTCGAGCGCGACCGCACCGACGTCGGGCAGGTCGCGGGCGGCGAACTCGGCGATGGCGTCCTTGGTCGAGCGCATGCGTTCGACGCGGGACCGGAAGTCTGTGCCCGCCAACGCGGTCTGCGGCAGGGCGGTCACTCCACCGTGGACACTGCGGAGGCGGCCGTCGGCCACGAGCTTCTGGACGTCGCGGCGGATCGTCATGTCCGAGACGTCGAACTCGCGCGACAACTCGGCCGTGGTGCAGTAGCCCTGCTCCTCGACGATCTCCATGATGCGGCCGCGGCGGTCGCGGGTCGGGCGGGACGAGGTGGTCACCGGGCGCTCACCGCCTCGCGCACGGCTTTCGCGAGCGCTGCGAGCCGGGGCGCGGCCGTCGCGCGCAGGCCCGGGCCAGGCGGGTTTTCGGCGACGACGTCGTGCCAGATCGCCCGGCCGGCGAGGAACCCCGCCGCGCCGCCGCGGCAGGCTTCGAGGACGGCGGCCGGGTAGTCGGCGGGGGCGATGCCGCTGGAGAGGACAACCCACGGCACGGTGAGCTCTTCGGTCAGCCGGGTGGAAAGCCCGGCGACGGCCGAGACGTCACCCTTGCGGTAGCCGGGGATTTCGGCTTTGTAGAGATCCGGGCCGGCGGCGCAGAGGGTGGTGGCCGCTTCGTGGATGGCTTCGTCGCGCTGCGCGGGTTCGCAGCGCACCATGCCTTCGAGCAGGGTCGGCACTCCGCAGCGCCGGCCGAGGTCGAGGAAGCGGGCGACGGTGTCGTCGCGTTGCGGGTCGGGGTGCCCGGGGCGGAAGAGCACGAGCAGCTTGATGGCGTCGGGGCCGGTGCGGCTCAGGAAGGCAGGAGTGGCCTCCCCGGCCAGCTCGCCGCGGGTGACCGGGCCGCCGGGCTCCTGCACGAGCCGGTCGACGGCGAGCACGAACCGCGTGCCCGCCGGGATGCCGGCGCGCGGCCCGTTGGCCAGTCCGTAACGGCTGTCGACCAGGACCGCCGACGCGTGGGGCGCCAGCGCGGCCACGGCCTCGGCCTTGAACCGGCACAGGCGCTCGTCGGACACGGTGCCTACGGGGGCACCCGCGGCCATGAGCGTCCGCAGCGATTCGCGGTGGTCGACCGACACCATCGTGAAGGAGCCATCCGGGTTCGCCAGCCGGGCCGCAGCCGTGTGCGGGGCTTTCATCCGGCCTCCTTCCTGTTTTCGTCGCTGTTCGCACAGTGTGATGTTCGAAAAACAACATCGTGGGGCGGTTTCCGCCCAGGGCACCCAGCCCGGGTGTGGCTACTTCAACGCGGCCGCACAATCGATGACGGGATCGATGCGCACGTCGAGCAGCGTGAGCCCCGGCCGGGAGTCGGCCGCCGCCTCGGCCAGCTCCTCCCGGGTGCGCACCACGCGCCCGGTCCCGCCGAACGCCGCGGCGAGGTGCGCGACGTCGGGCAGGGTCTGGCGGATCATCTCGGCCGGCAGGTCGTACTGGTCGATGTACTTGGCCTCGGCACCGAGCTGCTCGTCGTTGGTGACCACGACGGTGAGGCTCAGCCCGTTGAGCCGCACCGCGTCGAGGTCCTGGGCGGCCATCATGAAGCCGCCGTCGCCGCAGAACAGCACCACCGGATCGGCCGGCCGCGCCGCCGCCGCGCCGATCGCGATGCCGAGGCCGCGCCCGATCGAACCGAAACTGTTGCCGATCAACCATTGCCTGGCCGATTCCGCACGCACCAGTGTCGGCAACGTCTTCAGGCTGCGTCCGGCATCGGTCACCACCACGCGCCCAGCCGGCAGGTGCTCGTCGAACGCCGTGAACACCTCTCGCAGGTCCAGCCCGCGCGCCGGGTCGTGGCCGACGTCGACCGCCCGCACCGACTCCTGCACCTCGGCCACCGTCGGCCGCGCCACGACGGGCTTCGGCTCGGTGAACCCGCGCGCCCGCCACGCGTCGAGCACCGCCCGCACCACCGTTTTGGCGTCACCGAACAGCGACACCTCCGGGTCCGCGCCCGCCGGCACCGTGGCGGGGTCCACGTCGCACCGCACGAACCGTGCCGCCGGGAACACCTGCCGGTCGCCCGTCGTCCACGTGTTCAGCGACGCCCCGACCGCGAACACCACGTCCACCTCGGCCAGTGCCTTGCGCACCAGCGCGGGCGCCCAGTTGCCGCAGAGGCCGAGGTTGCCCTCGCGGCCGGCGAAGAACCAGTTGGCCCGCAACGTGGTCCCCGTCTGCGCCCCGGTGAGCGTGGCGAGCTCGGCCAGCTCGGCCTCGCAGCCGGCGAGCAAGGCACCCTGTCCCGCGACGATCAGCGGCCGCCGCGCCGAAGCCAGCAGATCCACAGTGGACTCGACTGCCGCCGGGTCCGCAACCTCGGCCGTGACCTCGGCAGGTTCGTCCGCCGGCAACTCGACCTCCGCCGTCAGCACTCCGTCGGCGATGCTCACGACCTGCGGGCAGCCGTTCCACCGGGCCGCCGCCAGCGCCGCGCCGAACTGCCCGGCCAGTTGCGAAACCTCCGCGACGTGGTGGAAACCCGCCCCGGCGATGTCAGACAGCGCACGCTGGTCGATGTTCATCGTGGTCTTCACCTTCGTCGCCGGCGACTCGCCGACGACGAACAACATCGGGACGTGCGTACGTGTCGCCGAGACCAGCCCGTTGAGCGCGTTGGCGAAGCCCGGCCCCTGCGTCACGCTGCAGACCGGGATCTCACCGCGGCTGCGGCTGTACCCCTCGGCCGCGTTCACGGCCGTTTCCTCGTGTCGGGTTTTCACCAGGCGAAGTGCGCCGGTTTTCAACCCGTGTCCGATCCAGGGCACGTTGGTGTTGCCGACCATGCTGAACACGGTCGTGGTGCCCCCACGGCGCAACAGTTCGGGGATCGCTTCGAAGCCCTTCACGAAAGGCTCCCCGTCGGCTGGTCCCAGCCCTTCTCGTCGGTGCCGTACTTGGCGATGTAGGCGTTCAACACGGTCTCGCCGAGGTAGCCGTCGTAGGGGGCCGGGCCGGGGATCGAGTGGATGTCGTCGAAGAAGTACCGGTTGTCCTGGTCCCAGGTCGTCTTCCAGTACGCGACCCCGCCCGGGGTGAAGATCTGCGCCTTCGTCTCCCCCGCGTTCACCGGGTACGTCTCGAGTTTCTGCCAGTACGCCTTGAAGTTGTCGACCGTGAGCGTGGAGCCGGTCTGCTTGTTGTAGGTCTTCGAGATGTAGGCGGCGACCTGGTCGAGGTTCGCGTTGGTGTAGCGGATCGCCTCGTAGGTCACGTGGATCAGCTTCAGCAGCGCGTCCTGGTTGGCGTTCCAGTAGGACTTGGTGGTGATGTAGCCGTTGACCGGCGGCGGCGACAGGTTCGTGCCGGCCAGGAGCACCTTGTACCCGCGGTCCGACAGCGTCTGGCGCTGCGGGATGCCGGCGATGTAGGTGTCGCCGTCACCGCGCAGGTAGGCCGTGAGCCCGCTCGCCGGGTCGAGGTCCGTGTACTTGACCCAGTCCAGCGCCTTGCCCTGGGCCTGCAGCGCCGTCTGGATCACCTCGGCGCGGCTGTTGTTCAGCGTCGTGATCACCGACTTGCCGTGGATCTCGTCGATCACCGCGGTGATCGCGTCCTTCGAGCTCTTGCCTTCCTTCACGAACTCGTCGTAGGTCTTGAGGTCCGAGCCTGGCCGGCCCATCAGCGCGAAGCCGTTGCTGAAGATGTCCCACGGGTAGAGGTAGGCCAGGTCGTTGTCGAGGTGGTAGCCCTGGTTGATCTCCGACGCCGTGCGCCACCCGACGGGTGCACCCTTGCCGCTGGCCACGATCTTCGCGATGTTGGTGAACGCGACGTTCTGGAACGTCACGTTGAGGCATTCCTTCTTGTACCAGCCCAGCGCGTCGCCCAGGCTCATCACCAGCGAGTCCTGGTACGGCGTGGTGGCGATCTGGATATTGGTGGTTTTCGCACAACCCTGGATGGCCGGGCCGGACGCGCTGTCGGTTCCCCGGCAGGCGGTCAGCGCGGCGCAGAGGCTGACGGCAGCCAGCGCCACGGCGGCGAATCTCCGACGTGTGGACATGGTGCACCCTTCTTGGAGCTCTCGAGCGTCATCGATCGAACCCCCGGCCGCGCGTTCACGCAGCGACAAACTCTGTCCCCTTTGTCACAGATTCCCGGTCGGCTTCGTCCACCCCGTTTCGTCCGCGCCGTACTTGGCGACGTAGGCCTTCTGCACCTCTTCGCCCAGGAACGCCGACGCCGGCGCCGGTTCCGGGATGATGTGGGTGTTGGTGAAGAAGTAGTTGTTGTCCTCGTCCCAGATCGTCCGCCAGTACGCGGGGGCGCCGGGCGTGAACATCTTCTTCTGGGCGTCACCCGCGTTGGCCGGGTACGTCTCGAGGTTCTGCCAGTAGCGGTTGAAGTCCGCGACCGTGAGCGTGCTGCCGGTCTGCTTGTTGTAGGTGTCGGACACGTACTTGGCCACGGCGTCGCGGTTGGCGTCGGTGTAGCGGATGGCCATGAACGTGACGTGGATGAGCGAGAGCAGCGCGTCCTTGTTCTCATTCCAGTACGTCTTGGTGGTGAGGAACCCGTTGAGCGGCGGCGGGGAGAGCTCCGCGCCGGTCAGCAGGTTCTTGTACCCCTTGTCCGCCAACGGTTGCTGCTGCGGCAGGCCGGCGATGTAGGTGTCGCCCGTGCCCGAGAGGAACGCGGTGTACCCGCTCGCCGGGTCGAGGTCCACGTAGCTCGCCCAGTCCAGCGGCTTGCCCTGCGACTGGATCGCGCTCTGGATCACCTCGGCGCGGCTGTTCTTGAGCGTCGTGACGATCGACTTGCCGTGCAGCTCGTTGATCACCGCGGCGATGGCGGCTTCCCGGCTCATGCCGGAGTTCTTGAACTCGGTGTAGCTCTTCAGCCCGGTGCCCGGCCGGGCCATGAGCGCCGAGCAGCTGCTGCAGATGTCCCACGGGTACAGGTAGATCAGGTCGGAGTCGAGGTGTTGTGCCTGGTTGATCTCCGACGACGTGCGCCAGCCCACCGGCGCGCCGTGTCCGCTCGCGACGATCTTCGAGATGTTCGTGAGCGCCACGTTCTGGAACGTCACGTTCAGGCAGGCCTGCTTGTACCACCCGAGCTGGTTGCCCAGGCTCATGATCAGCGAGTCCTGGTACGGCGTGGTCGCGATCTGGATGTTGGTGGTCTTCGCACAGCCTTCGATCGGCGCGCCTTCGCTGCTGGAGCCGGCGCACGCGGTCAGGGCGCTCGCCAGCAGCCCGGCCGCGACCAGGACACCGCCGAGGCGGAGACGTTTGCTGATCCTCATCGGGTGTTCGCTTTCTGACGGAATTCGGTGGGGAACGAAAGAGGGGTGAGCGGATCAGGACATCCGGTCGACCCAGCGGGTGAGGAACTTCGTCACCAGGCGCAGGATCTGATCGAAAACGAACGCGCCGATGGTGACCGCCGCCGTGCCGATGAGGACCACCGACGTGTTGAGCGAGTTGCTCGCCTGCAGGATCAGGTAGCCGATGCCGTTCTGCGCGCCGAGGTACTCGGCCGACACCACCACGGCCCACGCCAGCGCGGCCGCGATCCGCAGCGACGCCACGAGGTTCGGCAGGATCGCGCGCAGGACCACGGTGCGGTAGATCTGGTTGGGCGAGGCGCCCAGCGACTGCGCGGCCCGCACGAACAGCGGGTTCACGTTCTTCGCCGACTCCATTGTGGTCACGGCGAGCGTCATGAAACACGGCAGCGCGGCCAGGGCGATGCGCTGGGTGTCGGTGAGCCCGAACCACAGGATCGTGAACGGGATCAGCGCGATCGGCGGCACCGGCCGGATGATCTCGATCAGCGGGTTGACCGAGAAGTACGCGATGCGGCTGCGCGCCATGAGCAGGCCGGCGAGCACACCGAGGGCGCACCCGATCACCCAGCCGAAGAGCATGCGGTACGCGGTGGACCCGAAGTCCAGGGCGAGGTTGCTCCCGAGCGTCTTGCCCGCCTCGATCGTGGACGCGATCGACGGGAAGTACAGGTCGGGCACGACCTTCAGCAGGTCAGTGAGCAGGTACCACGCGGCGAGCACGACCACGACGGCGAGCACGCTGAGGATGCGCAGATCCAGGCGGCGGCGCGGCCGTGCGGACGGCCGCGCGGTCCGCACCGGCGGGGTGTCGAGCTGGGTCATCGGATTCTCACTCTCGAACGGCCTTGTTCGGCGGGCAGTGTTCGGCAGGCGGGGACGGCGGGTTCACTCGTTGCGCAGCAGCGACTGGATCTCGCGGCGCAGCTCCTGGAAGGCGGGTTCCATGCGGACGTTCTCGGGGCGCGGCCGGGCGAACGGCACGTCGATGATCTTGCGGATGCGCCCCGGCCGCGGGGTCATCACCGCCACCATGTCGCCCACGAAGATCGCTTCCTCGATGTCGTGGGTGATGAACACCAGCGTCTTGGAGTCGCTCACACTGAGGTTCACGAGCTCGTCCTGCAGCTGTTCCTTGGTGATCTCGTCGAGCGCGCCGAACGGCTCGTCGAGCAGGATGGTGCGCGGGTTGTTCACATACGCACGCCCGATGTCCACTCGCTTGCGCATGCCACCGGAGAGCACCTTCGGGAACTCGTCGGCGAACGCCTCGAGCCCGAGCACCTGCAGGAAGTGTTCGGTGCGAGCCTTCGACGCCGCGTCCTGTGCGTGGCGGATGCGCGGGCCGTACTCGAGGTTGCCGCGCACGGTGAGCCAAGGGAACACCGCGTCGGCCTGGAACACGGTGGCCCGGTGCTCGTCGGGGGCACCGACGGGCGCGCCGTCGATCAGGGCCTCGCCGGTGGTGGCACCGGTGAAACCGCCCAGCACGTTGAGCAGCGTCGTCTTCCCGCAGCCCGACGGGCCGACGATGGCGAGCGTCTGCCCGGGTTCGATCGTGAACGAAGCGTTCTGCACCGCGTCGAAGCTGCGGTCCTTGAGCTGCATCGTCACGGTCAGGTCGTCCACGACGATCCGCGCGGGCAGGGTGTCGGTGGTCTGGGAGAGCGTCATCGCTTCGTCCTCGTCAGTCTGCAGCGGGGTCATTTGACGGCCAGGGCGTTGGCCGGGGAGGCCGCGCCGTGGAGGAGGTTGATGGGGGCCGACGCGAGCAGGAACCGGTAGACCCGGTCACGCGCGCAGTCCTCGGCGAGCCGGGCGAGGTCCCACATCTCGCCGATCGGCATGCCCAGCATGGGGATGAGCCGCGGGTGCAGCATCATCTCGTGGCGCCGGGCGGGATCCGCTTTGATGGCTTCGGCTTCTTCGCCGGGTTCGAGCAGCGCGCCCGGCGGCCAGATCTCGAGCGCCGGGTTGTCCGCCGCGACGGCAGCGAGGCGCAGGTTCCACAGCGTGCGGACCATGTCCTCGACCGGACGCAGCCCGGGCGTGCGCAGAGCCGGGATCGGGGCGATCCCGGCGCGTTCGTCCGCGGTGAGGCTTTCGTACCACTCCGTCCAGCCGGTACGCACCAGCAGGATGTCTCCACTGTGGACTTCCACCTGCTGGCTCTCCAGCGCGCCCACGAGGTCGGCCACCTCGATCGGGTCGGACGTGCGGTAGTCCAGCGGCCGGCCCATCTGCTCGCGGTAGCGGCCGACGTCGGCGAGCACCGCGTGGCCGAAGATCCCGCGCTCGGCCCACACGTGGACGCCGTGCTCCTCGCTCGGGATCCCGTTGTAGTTGCCGAATCCGACGCGCTCCACGTGCCGGAATCCGTCCCACTGCGACGAAGCCTGGGTGTTCCAGTCGTGGAGCACGTCGTTGAGCGAGGTGGAGGTGGTCGACTTCACGATCTCGTGGCGCAGGTTGGGCCGGCCGAAGAAAGCCGGGCTCGGCAGGTCCATCCGCCAGTTGAGCGAGAAGACCGCGCCACGCCGCACGCCCTGGGCCGCTTCGGCCGCGTGCTCCTCGGTGATCAGGTTGAGGCAGCCCAGCTTGTCGTCCGGGCCCCACAGCCCCCAGGAACACGGCAACCCGCCCTTGGTGGGGAGGTCGTCGTAGTCCGGGATCGCGTCTGCCTTCGCCACTGGTGCTCCAACCTGTCCGGGGAGAGCCGCGGACTCGCGGCCGTGAAGTGCGGGGAAGTGGTTGCGACGTTAAGCGCGCGTTGCAGCGGTGTCAATATTCGAACAGATCTCTGTTGTGAAACGAACATCTGGCGGACCCGATGTGGCTTTTCGCTCACACCAACGAAGAACGCTCCACGATCAGCAGACCGTCGAGCGCGATCGCGCCGGCCGCGGTGACGGAGACGGGGTTGAGCTCGAGCACGAACCGGGCCCAAGGCAGGCCCCGGGCGAACTCCGCGAACGCCACCAGGAACTCCGCCGCCGGCTTGCCGGCCACGGTGAGGTCGAGCCCCTTCGGATGTCGCGTGAACCGGAGTTTCTCCAGCAGCCGCAACGCTTTCCGCTCGTCGAGCGGCACGGTGGCGAACGCGACGTCGTCGAGCAGCTCGGCGAGCACACCACCCGCACCGCAGGACACGACGAGCCCGAACACGGGATCTCGGAACACGGACATGAAAAGTTCGGTTCCGGACTCCGCCTGTTCCTGAACGAAACAGGACGCACCGGTAAGGCCCAGTCGCGCGATCGCGGCCGTGAACTCGTCGTGCGCCTTCCGGACGGCGTCCTCATCGGACAGTCCCAACCGGACAAGTCCGGCGTCGACGCGATGCGTGACCTCCGGCGAAACGACCTTGAGCACCACCGGAAACCCGATGTCCCGCGCTGTCGCCACGGCATCTTCGGCCGACGGCGCGACGACACCTCGCGGAGTACGCAGCCCGGCTTCGGCCAGCAACCGGTGCACCTCGTGCTCGGGGAACACCTGCCCGTCGACCGCGTGCGGGACACCGCGTGGTCTGTGCCGCACCGCGTCGGCGACAAGCCGTGCGGACTCGGCGCCGACGTCGCGCGCAGCGGCGGCCACTCGCCCCAACGTGACGGTCGCCGAGGCCTGCTCGGCGAACACGTGGATCCCCTCGGCCTTCAGCAACGCCTCGGCCGTCGGCGGAAAACCCTTGCAGTGCACCGCGAGCGTCGCGGGTCCGGTGTCGTGCGCCTCGCACAGCGCGAGCGCCAGCTCCTCCCCCGCCGCTGCGCTCATCGCACCCAGTTGCACCAGGACCACATCGGCCTCGCCACAGGAAGCCAGCACCCGCAACGCTTCCGGGAACGTCTCCCGCCACTCCGCCCGCGTGAGCGCCTCCGGCGTCAGGTCGATCGGATTGCGGTTCGACGCGATCGACGGCAGCAACGGCGCCAGCCGCCGGCGCGTCGCCGCGCTCAGCAGCGGCACCTCGAGCCCGGCGTCGTGACACAGGTCCGCGGCCACGATCCCTTGCCCGCCACCGTGGCTCACCACGACGACCCGGCGCCCCGGCAGCGGCCGATCGGCATGGGCGGCGAGGAACGACGCGACTTCCACGAGCTCCTGCGCCGAGGTCACCCGCACAGCGCCTTCTTGCTCCAGCACCGCGTCCCAGATTCGCGCCTGCCCCGCGAGCGCTCCGGTGTGCGCGGCGATCGCCTGCGCACTCACCGCGGAGCGTCCGCCCTTGAGCACCACCACGGGTTTGCCCGCACGCCGCGCGGCCCGCAGCACCGAGACCAGCCCTGCGCCGTCGGTGAGACCTTCGAGGTAACACGCGAGCACCGCGGTCCCGGGGTCGTCGACCAGGTACGCGAGCGCCTCGACGGCGCCGACGTCAGCCTCGTTGCCCGTGCTGATCATGTGCCCGAAGCCGGTACCCGCCGCCTGCGCCCACGAGTGTGCCGACGCGGCGAGGCCCCCGCTCTGGCTCACCATCCCGATCCGTCCCGGCAAGAGCGTGTCCACACCGGACAGCCACGAGGCGAACGTGCCGGTGAAACCGAGGGCGGTGTTCACCACTCCCAGGCAGTTGGGGCCGAGCAGCCGGATCCCGGCGGCGCGTGCCCGTTCGGTGACCTGCTCCTGCAAACCCGCGTTCCCGGTTTCGGCGAAGCCGCCCGCCCACAGGATCGCCGCGGCGACGCCGGCCTCGGCCAGCTGCGGCACCAGGTCCGGCACACGCGCGGCCCCGACCCCGACGATCGCCAGGTCCGGCGCGCACGGCAGGTCGGCCAGGCCGCGGTAACCGGCGTACCCGGCCACCGGCTCGCCCGAGGGATGAACCGGGAAGACCTCGCCCGCGTAACCGAACTTGCGCAGGAACCGCACGGCCGCGGCGCCGCGGTTGCCCTCGGCTTCGCGCGCACCGACGACGGCGACCGAGCGCGGGCCGAAGAGCGCGCGCAGACCGGCGCTCACGGCCGGGCCGCCTGCGGTCGGCGGGCCCCGGTCGTCCGGAGCGACGTCTCTGTCGTCGGATCCACGGACACCCCTTTACGGGTCGTCTCTGAGTGTGCTCTAGTTTGTGCGGAGGTCGAACAAGTTTCCGTAGCTCGCACAAACCATGCCTCGCCGCCGTCGGACTGTCAAGAATCGAGGCGGACTGCGGCGGTGGCCTGGACCGTGCGAGAGTTTTCGGGCCGAAGCAGATTCAGGAGGTGACCGGCAGTGGCCGACAAACCGGGCCCGATCAGCAAGGGCGACCTGGTCCAGTCGTTCGAACGCGGCTTGGCCGTGATCCGCGCGTTCGACGGGCACGGGCCGGAGCTCACGCTGACCGAGGTGGCCGAGCTCGCCGGCGTCACGCGCGCGGCCGCCCGCCGCTTCCTGCTCACGCTCGCCGAGGTCGGCTACGTGCACACCGACGGCAAGCGGTTCTGGCTGCGGCCGCGGATCCTCGAGCTCGGCAACGCGTTCCTGTCGAGCCAGGGCCTCGCGGAGGTCGCGCGCCCGCACCTGGACAAGCTGGTGGCGGAGGTCGACGACTCGGCGGCGCTGTGCGTGCTCGAGGACGACGAGATCGTCTACGTCGGACTGGTCCGCACGCCCGCAAGGCGGATCATGGCGCTCAACGTGACGATCGGCAGCCGGATCCCGGCGCACCCGTCGTCGATGGGGCGCGTGCTGCTCGCGTTCCAGCCCGAAGAGTGGCGCGCGGAGTACTTGAAACGCGTCGAGCTGCAGCCGTTCACGCCGCGCACGGTGAAGGACCCGGCGAAGCTGGGCGCGATCCTCGACCGCGTGCGCGCCGACGACTACGCGCTCGTCGACCAGGAGCTCGACCTGGGCCTGCGCTCGATCGCCGTGCCGCTGCGGCACGAGGACGGGCAGGTGTACGCGTCGCTGAACGTCTCGATGCACTCGACCCGGCGTTCGAAAGAAGAGATGCGTGGGCAGCTGCTCGAACCGCTGCGCCGCACCGCCGGCGAGATCGAGGCGGACCTGCGGGCCATCGCGCGGCGGCGCCAGTCGTTCGGCGTCGGCGACGAGGACGGGGCCTGAGCAGGCCGTTTCGGGCCGGATGTGACCCGGGTCCCTCGATCGGTGTCACCGAGTGGTGCGAAGTTACCATCGGGTCATGGATGACTTCGCGGTCCAGCTGAAGCGGAGGGGACTGCGGAACACGGCCCAGCGCCGGGCGGTGCTCGGTGCCGTGCGCGACCACCCGCACACCACGGCCGCCGAGATCGCGGCGACCGTCGAGGCCGGCACCGGCGGGCTGTCGCGGCAAGGGCTCTACAACGTGCTGGACGACCTCGTCGGCGTCGGTCTGCTGCGCACGCTCGAACCGGCCGGCTCGCCCGCGCGCTTCGAGCTCGACCGGCACGACAACCACCACCACCTGGTGTGCCGCGGTTGTGGCCGGATCGAGGACGTGCCGTGCGCCGAGGGCTCGGCGCCGTGCCTGCACCCGTCGTCGGCGCCCGGGTTCACGATCGACGAGGCCGAGGTCACGTGGTGGGGCCTGTGCGCGGAGTGTGCGGGGCGGGCTTAATCCTGCTCCGGGTTCGGCTCTGGAGTGGCGGTGTCCGGGGTGGCCGTCTCGGGGATTGTGGTCTCGGGGGTTGTGGCCTCGGGAGTCGCCGTCTCGTCGACGGTCAGGGTGAGCAGGCGGATCATCGTCTCCACCGGCAGCTTGCTCTCGTCCGCGTGGTCGAGAAACGACAACACGCGCAACCCCTCCGGGGTGAGCGCCGAGGTGTCGTCGCCGATCTGCGCGCTCGCCGCTTCGAGGGTGCCGAGGCCGGCGTTGTGGTGGGCGTCGCGGACGGCGTTGCGCAGCACGGCGAGTTCGGCCGGCGACGGTCCGCGTTTCTCCTCGCGCAACCGTTGGACGATTCGCACCACCTGAGGTGACCTCGCCGCCACGGACTGGCGGGCCGCGAACGACGCCACCATCCGCGGGGTCGAGCGCGTCTCCTGCGGGGAAGCCGGGATCACGGGTGCGGCGGCACCCTCCACGCGCAGGCTGTCGAGCGCCGCGGCCCGGCGTTGTTCACTTTCGCGCAGGCGCGCGAGCGGATCTTTGCGCCGGGACGCCGCGAATGTTCGAGCTTCATCACGCGCGCTCTGCCCCGCCTCGGTGACGCGCGGGCGCCGGCGGCCCGTGCCCTCTGCCGCGGCCTGACGGCGGTTGTTCTCGAACCACGCCTCGAACGACTGCCCGCGCCGCGGCGGCTCGTGGACCTCGGTCATCGCGGCCTGCGCCGCGTCGTTGAACCAGCCCTCCAGCCGCGAGCGCAGGAAGCCGCCGGGACGTTCGCCGGAGTGGCGGGGGCGCTGGCGCGTGCCGTCGGGCAGGGTGCTGAGCGCGATCAGCAGCGCGTCGGGGCAGTAGCCGCTGCTGTACCAGAACTCGAGCTGGCGCTCGACGTCCTCGCGCTCGTCACGCGTCAGCGTCTCCGTCACCCAGCCCATGCGCCGGAACAGGACACCGGTCGCCTGCGCGCGTTCGTGCTCGTCGCTCGGGATCACCGTCGACGGCCACGCGCGGTCCGACATCCGCACCATCCGCCACCTCCTGCATCGACGGTACGGCGCCCGAGTTCGCGCCCTTCACCCGACACGCCGCCACCGTGTTGGCCGCCACGATCACGGCGATCGCCGCCCATGCCGGAGCGTCGAGCCGCTGGTGAAGCACCACTTCGCCCACCAGTGCGGCCAGCACCGGGTTCACGCTCATGAAGACCCCGAAGAACCGCGTCGGGACTCGCCGCAGCGCCAGCAGGTCGGCGAGGAACGGCAGCGCCGAGGACAGCACCCCGGCCGCGAGCGCGGCCCCGAGTGCCGCCGGTGTGGGGCGGTGGTGGAAAAACACCACGATCCCGACGGGCAGGTACAGCAGACCGGACACACCCGCCGCCGCGGCGGAGCCCTGCACGCCGGGCAGCCGGCGGCCGACGGTGCGGTTGAGCAGGATGTAGCAGGCCCAGCACGTGGCCGCGACCAGCGCGAGTGCGACGCCGAGGTAGTCGGTGCTGGGCCGGGGTCGCGTGAGGATTCCGACAGCCGCGGCGGCGGCAATCGCACAGGCCAGGTCCGTTCGGCGACGCGAGCCGACCAGCGCGACGGCAAGCGGGCCGAGGAACTCCAGCGTCACGGCCAGCCCGAGGCCGATCCGGTCGATCGCGGAGTAGAGCGAGAGGTTCATCGTCGCGAACACCGCCGCGAGCCCGAGGACCGGGCGCCACTGACGGGCGGTGAACGACCGCAGCCGCGGGCGTCCCACGGCGAGCAGCAGCACGGCGGCCACCCACTGGCGCACGGCGACCACGCCGGCGGGCCCGAGCACCGGGAACGCCAGCGCGGCCGTGGCCGCGCCGAGCTGGTTCGCGGTCGCGCCGCCGAACATCAACGCCACGCCGGTGCGGTTGTCCTGGGTCATGCCGGCGAGCCTGCGGCACGGCCGTGCATGCGCAAAATGCATTCATCGCGGCACGCATACGCTGGAGTCATGGATCTGGAGCTACGGCACCTGCGGTGCCTGGTGGCGATCGTGGACACGGGAACGTTCACGGACGCGGCGATCGAGCTCGGAGTCTCCCAAGCAGCGGTGTCGCGCACACTTCTTTCGTTGGAATCCGCACTCGGCGTGCGACTTCTCCACCGCACGAGCCGCAGCGTCACCCCGACGACGGCCGGTGTGCAGGTGCTCGCCCGCGCCCGGCACCTGCTGGCCGAGGCCGAAGAACTCGTGCGCGAGGCCACGACGGGGCACACCCGGCTGCGCGTCGGCCACGCGTGGTCCGCGATGGGCCGCCACACGGCCGAGTTCCAGCGCCGCTGGGCCGATCGCCACCCCGACATCGAACTGCTGCTGGTCCGCACCAACACCGCGACGGGTGGGCTGGCCGAAGGGCTGTGCGACCTCGCCGTGGTGCGCACCGCCGTGGACACCCGCAAGTACGCGCACGCGATCGTCGGCCACGAGGCCCGCTACTGCGCCATGGCCACCGACGACCCTCTGGCGCGCCGTCGCACCGTCACGCTCGCCGATCTCAGCCCGCGCGTCCTGGTGATCGACCGCCGCACCGGCACGACGACCACCGACCTGTGGCCGGAGGCGGAGCGCCCGCGCGTGGAGCCCACTCACGAGATCGACGACTGGCTGGCCGCCATCGCCACTGGCCGCTGCGTCGGCGTCACACCGTATTCCACCGTGACCCAGTACCGCCGCGACGGCATCGCCTACCGCCGCGTGCGTGACGCGGCCCCCGTTCCGGTGCGGCTGATCTGGCACGGCCACGACCCCCATCCGGCCACACACGCCGCGGTGGCGCTGCTGAGCGAGCTTTACCGGGCCCGCTGAAACCGCCACAGTGGACGGTCACCCCTTCGGGCGTAAGAACCGAGCGGGGGCAGACATCGGCGCCTTCGCACGGGATGCTCCATTTCGGACAAACGCGATCAGGAAGGGGCGTTTCATGAGGAATCTCCGGGCCGCTCCGCTGGCGGCACCACTGGTGGCCGCGAGCCTGCTCGTCGCGCCGGTCCCCGCGTCCGCGGCGCCCGCCGTCACCGATCTCGACTGCGGGTTCTTCGCGTGCAGCTGGGTGTTCAGCAAGAGCGCCACGAAGCTGATCTCCGAGGGCACGCCCGCGATCCGCGTCTGCAAGAACATCCCGACGCCGGGCAACCTCGCGTGCGGCGTCGCCATCGCGGCGCTGGTCGTGACCGCGAAGAAGGCCCGCAGCGAGGGCAAGTGCGCGAAGATCACCTGGACCAAGACGCCGGCGCCGCCCCTGGGCACGTGGTGGCCGTCGGTCGAGGGTGGCAAGCGCTGCAAGTAGGTTCCCTCCGGCCGTCGGGGTGACGAGCACCCGCCGGCCGGGGAGGTGCGGGGCCGTCCCGTCCACTGTGGACGCGTGGGCGGCCCCGCGAAACATTTCCGGGGGCCGGCGAGGTCGTTCGCCGGGCGAATTATCACCGTTGACGCCGTCGCGCGAGGTCGGTCATGATGTGGTGGTACACCACCAACCGAGGAGTGACGAGAATGTTCGGCGGCGAAGAGCGCAAGGCTTGTCCGGGGTGCTTCGGCATCGCGGGCGATGCTCGGCGCCTGCCTTACGCTGCCGAGACACCAGGCTCCACGCCGTGACGCACCCAGAACGCGTCGCAGCACGGAGCCGCCCGTCGGGAGACCGATCAGGGCGGCTTTTTCGTTTTCCGTGACTTTTTCGTGACATTTCCGGCGCCATTTTCCGACCCCGATTTCCGATCCCCCTCTCCGACCACGTGCCCGAACGGCCAGGGAACCGCTTGCAAAGCGGGTCAAACCGGTTCAACTCCGGTCGCGGTCTCCACCCGAGCGAAAACCGAAAAGGAGGTGCCCGTCGCCATGGGTGTCCTGGTCCTCAACGCCGGCTACGAGCCCCTGCACACCGTCTCCGTCCCCCACGCGATCCGGATGCTCGTGCGCCACGTCGCGGTCGTCCACGAGAGCGACGGCGCCGACCTGGGCATCTTCCCGCGCCCGAAGGTCGTGCGGCTGCTGCGCTACGTGGTGATGAAGTGGCGCTATACCGGCCCGCCCCGGTGGTCACGCCGCGGCGTGCTCCAGCGCGACGGCCACACGTGCGCGTACTGCGGCCGCCACGCGACCACGGTCGACCACATCATCCCGACGTCCCGCGGCGGTGAGCGCACCAGCTGGCTCAACACCGTCGCCGCGTGCGGTGGCACCGCGCGCAGCTGCAACGCTCGCAAGGCCGACCGGACCCTCGCCGAGACCGGGCTGACGCTGCGGATCACCCCGCACGTGCCCACGTGGGACCAGCTGCACCTGCTGCGCTGACCGTCCACATGCGACACCTGTGCGCGACGGCCGGGCGGCGCTAGGCTGGCTCCCATGAAGGGGCTGCTGTTGCGCCTCTCGGCCGTCGACTCCGACGCCGAGGCCGCGGTGCGGGTGATCGCGTACTTCGACGAGCTCGTGGCCCACCGCGCCACGATCGCCGACCTGGTCCGCGCCACGGCCTCCCTCGCCGAATGCGTCGCCGGCCTCCAACGCGGCGGCGAACCACCCTTGCGCTTCCGTCTCGACGGCACCCGTGCGGTCGGGACGGAGGCGCGCGCGGTGGCGAGTCAGCCGAGCGGGCCCGCGCGCGACGGCGGGACACCGGCCGAACCGCGGCCCGGGGCAGCCGACCTCGGCGACGGGCATGACCGCGAGACCGGCAACGAAGCTCGCGTAGCAGCGGCCGAACCCGGTGGACTCACGCCTGACGGCGCTCCGGCAGACCGCTCCTGGTGGCGACCGGCTTCGGCAACGGGTGCGAGACCCCCGCCGAGGCAAAGACCTCGGCGAACGGCCTGCGCGGCGAGGCGCTCTCAGCACCACGCCCCGACGCAACCGGCCTCGCCGGCACACGCGACCACAAGACCCCCGCCCAAGCACTCACCCCGGCGAACGGCCTGCGCGGCCAGGCGCTCTCAGCATCCCGCCCCGACGCAACCGACCTCGCCGGCACACGCGACCACAAAACCCCCGCCCAGGAGAGCGAGCGCGGCGGCGAGGCTCCGGCAACACCGCGCGTCGTGGCGACCGAGCTCAGGGGTGAGGCGGCGGGGCAGGTGTGGCTCGAGCGGGACGGCGAGCCCGGGCCGCTCGACGATCTCGTGCTGGAGCGCTTCGCTATCGCCGCGCGGGTGCTGGGGCCGGCGCCGCAGGTCGTGCAGCCGCACCTGGCGGACCCGGCGCTGGTGGAGTTGGTGCTGGGTGAGCGCGCGGCGGCGGAGGACCGGTCGCGGGCGCTCGTGTTGCTCGGGCTGGACGCGGGGCGGCCGTTGCGCGTAGTCGCGGTCGGGACCGAGGACGGGCGCGACCCGGGCGCCGCCGCCGTCGCGCTGGTTGCGCGCGGGGGTACGGCGCTGGGCGCGCGCGTCGCGGTGGTCGGGGAGGTCGCGGCGGTGTTGGTGCAGCCCCGGGAGGGGCCGGCGACGGTGGTGGGGGTGTTGGAAAACGCACTTTCCCTGCGCGCTCGCGAACGTGGGTCGTCCGGGAGTGTGCGGGTGGGGGTGGGCGATGCCGTCGCCGGGCTCGAGGCGCGGCGGTCCTGGCTGCAGGCTCGCCTCGCCGAGCGGTTCGCCGTGCCCGCGACGGAGCCGCTCGTGGTCCACGAGAACCTCGGGTCTCTGACCCTGCTGGCCGAGATCCCCGCCGACCACCTGCGCGCGCAGCCCGACGTCCGCGCCCTCGACGCGCTCGCCGCGCCCGACCTCGAAGCGCTCGAAGCCTTCTGCCGCACCGGTTCCCTGCGCCAGGCGGCCGTCGCGCTACACCGCCACCACAGCTCCGTCGCCACTCGGCTCGCCCACGTGGAAGACGCTCTCGGCTGGCCCCTGGACGACCCCGCCGGCCGCTTCCGCACCCGGCTCGCCCTGCTTGCACACCGATTGGCCCACCGCACCTGACCGGCCGCGGCCGGCGCCCGAAACCAAGCCACACAACGAAAACGCGGCGCCCGGGCCGTCAACCGGACGCCGCATCGTCACAAACCTCAGCCCAGCTCCACACCCAGCGCCCGCGCCAGCACCGCGCGGGACTCCGCGGCCTCGCGCCGGGTGATGGTCGCGTGGCGGATCATGGCGGAGCCGTGGAAGGTGCCGGGGAACAGGTGCAGCTCGGTGGTCACGCCGGCGGCCAGCAGCGCCTGCGCGTAGGCGATGCCCTCGTCGCGCAGCGGGTCGAACTCCATCACCGAGATGTACGCCGGCGGGAGGCCCGCCAGGTCGGTCGCGCGGGAGGGCGCGGCGTAGACGGGCACGCCGTCGGTGCCGCGGACGCCCGGGCCGAGGTAGCAGTCCCAGCTGAGCTCGGCGTTGGGGAGGTTCCACAGTGGAGTGTCGTCGAAGCGGCGCATGCTGGGCGTCCGCAGGCGGTCGTCGATCTCCGGGATGCCGAGGAACTGGAACGCGATGGCCGGCCCGCCGCGGTCGCGCGCCAGCAGCGCGAGCGCGGCGCACAGGCCGCCGCCCGCGCTGACGCCGTGGATGACCACGCGCTCGGAGTCGATGCCGAGCTCGTCGGCGTGCTTGACCGACCACACGAGAGCCGCGTAGCAGTCCTCCAGGCCCGCCGGGTACGGCGCCTCGGGCGCGAGCCGGTAGTCCACCGACACCACGACCACCCCGAGGTCCCGCGCGAGCTCGACCACGCCCGCGTGATCGGTGTCGACGTCACCGACGATGAAGCCGCCGCCATGGACGTTGAACAGCAGCGCGGGCGAGGCGATGTTGTCCGGTGTGTAGATCCGAACAGCCACGTCGGGCGCGCCCTCGGGGCCGGGCACGGTCGTGTCGCGCACGGTCACGCCGGCCTCGTCGACGTCGCCGACCAACTCGGCCGTCATCTCCTTCATCTTTTCCCGCGCCGACACCAGGTCCCTCAGGTCGCCGGTGTCGGGGATCATCGGGAGAGCGGCGGCGATCTCGGGATCGAACGCGTAGTCCATGCGGGCCTCCAGGAGTGCGGGTGCCGTCCATCCTCCCGGCCGGCACCCGCCGCGTTCATCCGCCACGCGTCGCCGACCCGCGGCGCCGGGCCCGCCACGCGGCGGAGTTCAGCCCAGGTGCCGGAACACGGCCGTCGCAACCGCGGCGTCGGCCACACCGACGCCGGTGAGGTCGGCGATCGTCAGGCCCGAGCGATCCCGCACCCCGTCGCGCAGGACCAGCCCGACGGGGATGTCCGCGTCATCGGCGACGGTCCCGGCCCGGACGGCGTTGCCGAAGTCGCCGTGCGCGAGGCACTGCGCGTGGTCGTCGGTCGCGATCGTCGTGGCGCGGGCGAACAGCCCGGCCGGCAGCTCCGCCTTGCCCGGCAGGTCGGTGCCGATCCCGGTCACGTGCACCGCGGCGAACGCCTCCGCCGGCGCCACCGGGCTCGTCGACGCCGTCGCCGTGATCACGCACGGCGTGGCCGCCGCTTCCCCCGCCGTCGCGGGCACGGCCGTCAGCCCGGCTTCGCCCAGTTCGGCACACAGCTTCCGAACGGCCTCGGGCCGCCGGCCGCACACCCGCACCAGGGTCAGCGGCCGAAGGTCCGCGAGCCACTCGACCTGCAGCCGCGCCTGCAGTCCCGTGCCGAACACGGCCACCTCGTCGACGTCCGACGGAGTCAGCGCATGGGTGATCAGGGCGCCGGCGGCGGCCGTCCGCCACGCCGTGAGCCAGCCCTCGTCGGCCAGCACCGCGGCGGGCACGCCGGTCGACGCGTCGAAGACCAGCATGAGGCCGCTGTTGGTCGGCAGGCCGCGCTCGGCGTTGCGGTAGAAGCCCGACGCCACCTTCACGCCGAAGTGCGAGGCGCCTTCGAGGTAGCCGGCCTTCACGTGGCAATCGCCCTCGGCCTCGGGGAACCACATCGCGATCGGCGCGGGCATCTGCGCGCGGCCCTCGGCGTGCGCGATCAACGCGCCGCGCACGGCGTCGAACACCAGCCCCCGCGTCGCCACGGCCTCGATCTCGGGCAGTCCCACCACGTCCAGCGTCATCGCCGCTCCTCCAGGAACTCCGCCCACGCGGCCAGCCCTTCGTCCGGACCACGACGGCCCACGCCGACGCGGAACCGGTCCTCGGGTGTCGCCGTGAGGTCGGATCGGTAGATGCTCGCCGGCAGCAGCAGCACGCCGCGCTGCTCGACGAGCTCGGTGCACATCGCCTCGACGCCGTCCGCGCCGAGGTAGCGCGGGAAGCACACGCAGCCGCCCTGCGGAGGTGCCCAATCGAACAGATCTTGGTAATTCTCGAAAAACGCGTTGAACTTCGGCACGTTCTCCGCGATCACCGCGCGGTTGCGCGCCAGGATCGCGTCCCGCGCGCGCAGCCCGATCAGCGCGAGCACTTCACTCGGCGCCGAGTTGCAGATCGACGTGTAGTGCTTGGCCCGCTCGAGCCGCCGCAGGATTTCCGGATCGCGGCAGGCGATCCAGCCCACGCGCAGGCCCGGGAGCCCATAGGCCTTGGACATCACGTTGAGCGAAAGCGCCGCCGCGGACAGGTCGGCGGCCTGCGGCAGCGTCGCCGACGGGTCGAGCTCCAGACCGCGGTAGACCTCGTCGCTGAACAGCAGCACGCCGCGCTCCTCGCACAGGCGCACGAGCCGTGTCCAGGTCTCGAGGTCCGGCACGGCGCCGGTCGGGTTGTTGGGGAAGTTCACCGACACCAGGCGCGTGGTGGGCCGCAGCTGCTGTTCGATCTCGTCGACGTCGAGGGCCCAGCCGTCCTCGGGCCGCAGCGCGACACCGGACACCTCGCCGATCGAGAGCGGAATCGTCTCGGCGGCCTGGTAGTTCGGCGTGATCACCACGGCGTGGTCGCCGGGCTCGAGCAACGTCCGCATCGCCAGGTAGAGACCTTCTTCGGCGCCGGCGAAGCACAGCACGTGCTCGGGGTCGATGTCGGTGTAGGTCGCGGCGATCTCCTCGCGCAGCGCGGGCAGGCCGTAGGTCTCGGTGTAGCCGAGCGCGAGAGTCTCCCAGCGTTCCCGGCCGTCGTCGTCGGCCAGCGCCAGCAGTTCGGCGACGGTCATGGTCTGCACGTCCGACGCCGTGAGGTGGTGGCGGGCGGTGAACTCCCAGCGGGAGAAGTACGTCTCCAGGCGGAAGTCAGGAAGCGTCGGCATCGGGCTCCTTGCGCATCTCGGCGAGCAGTTGGTAGGTGGCCGAACGGGAGATGCGCAACGCGCGTGCGACCACGGGCACGGATCGGCGCTGCGCGAACACACCGGCGGCGTCCAGACGTGCGAGAAGCACCAGGCGTTGTTCGCGGGTCAACACCTCGACCGGGGTCGCGTGATCGCGAACGAACTCGCCCACCACGTCGTTGAGCGTCTCGGTCCAGTCGCGTTCGAACAGCGCCTGGGGCTGTCCGGTCACCGGAGCCGCGAACCCGGACAGCAACTGCGCGGCCTGGTCGAACGCGGTGCGGTCGACGTTCACGCACAACACCACTTCGGCGTTGCCGTGTTCGTCTCTCACCACGGCGCTCACACTCGACAGCCGCCGTCCGTCGGGCAATGACTTCGGGTACGGGCCGTAGACGTCTTTCCCCGCGGGCCGCAGGCCGTCGAGCTCGCCGAGCAGCGACGGGTCCCCGGGTTCACGCCCCGAGAACGCGTTCCAGATGCCGAGCACGCAATCCGTGCGCGGGTCGTGCAGCACCACCTCCGCGTGCGGCGAAAGCAGGCGCACGATCGCTTCGCACACCGGCGCCCAGCGCGCCGTCCTCCCGTCCATAGATCTGGACACTACATCCAGTGTGGACGAAGAGTCCAATCACCCACTGTACCGAACCGTACACTTCGTTCTGTACGATCCGGTACAGACAGTCAGGCAGCCGACGGAAGGAACCCGCGTGCCCGATCTCTGGAGTCACCTCGACGTCGGCCGCATGCGTTTGCGCCACCGGCTGGCGCTGTCGCCGATGATGCGCAACCGCGCGCTGCCCGACGGATCACCCACCCCGCTCGACGCCGAGTACTTCGCGCAACGAGCGTCGCTCGGGCTGCTGATCACCGGCGGCACGCAGCCCTCGGCCGACGGACAGGGGTTCCTGCTCAGCCACGGCTGCCACACCGGCGCGCACATCGCCGGCTGGCAGCAGGTCACCAAGGCGGTGCACGACGCGGGCGGGCACCTGTTCGTCCAGCTCATGCACGCGGGCCGCGTCGCACACCCCGACAACACGCCGCACGGCCGGGCGCCGGTCGCGCCGTCGGCCGTCGCGGCGGGCGTCGGCATCCACACCCCGAGCGGCAATCAGCAGGTCCCGCCGCCGCGCGAGCTCTCGACCGCCGAGGTCCGAAAAACCGTCGACGACTTCCGCCGCGCGGCCGCCGCCGCGATCGAGGCCGGCGCCGACGGCGTGGAAGTCCACGGCGCCAACGGTTTCCTCGTGCAGCAGTTCCTCTCGGCCAATGCCAACCACCGCACCGACGCGTACGGCGGCTCCATCGCCGGCCGCACCCGGTTCGCGCTCGAGGTGACCGAGGCCGTCGCCGCGGAGATCGGCGCCGACCGCACGGCCGTGCGCCTCTCCCCCGGCCTGCGCGGCTTCGGCATCGACGAAGGCGAGACCGGGCCGGCGACCTACTCCCACCTGGTCCGCGCCCTCGCCCGCCTCGACCTCGCCTTCCTCCACGTCACCCACCACGGCGACGACGCGCTCCTGGCCGAGCTGCGCACCGCGTTCCCCGGCCCGCTGCTGCTGACCCGCCCTGGCGCCACCGTCCGGGAACGCGCCGCCGACGTCGAAAGCGGCCTCGCCGACCTCGTCACCCTCGGCCGCCTGGCGCTGGCCAACCCCGACGTCGTCGCCCGGCTGCAGACCGGCGCGGCCCTCAACTCCCCCGACCCCGCCACCTTCTACGGCGGCGGCGCCGAGGGCTACACGGACTATCCGGCGCTCTGAGCCAGCCCGGCGAGCTCGCGCCACTGCGGCATCGGCATACCGTCACCGCCGCCCACTACGTGAAGGGCCACGTGGTCCGCGCCCGCCTGGAGGTGTTCCGCCACGCGCTTGCCGATCGCGTCGATGTCGCCCCAGGCGAGGACGCTGTCCACGAGCCGGTCGCTGCCGCCCTCGGCAAGATCGGCTTCCGTGAACCCCTGCGCCAGCAGGCTCTTGCGGTAGGCAGGCGCCCCGAAGAACCCGGCGAGGAAACCCCGGCCGGCCGCCCGTGCCTTCGCCGGATCCCGCTCCAGGGTCACGGCCTGGTACGGCGCGAGCAACGGCCCGGCACCGAGCAGTCCGCGCGCCGTCGCCGAGTAGTCCGGTGTGACGAGGAACGGGTGCGTCCCGCCGGCCCGCTGCCGCGCCAGACCGACCATCTTCGGCCCCATCGCCGCGAGGATCAGCCGCTCCGCCGCCACCGGCTCCGGCTCGGCGTCAAGCTCGTCGAGGTACGCGGCCATGTCGTGCAGCGGCCGATAATCGTGGCCGTGCTCGGCGGCGGTGCCCGGGTCACTCACGCCGAGACCGAGCAGCATCCGGTCGCCGTAGGCACCCGTGAGCCGCGCGTGGCCCGCGGCAAGTTCCTTCGCCGGGTGACGCCAGATGCTCGACACCGCCGGCGCGACCGTGAGCCCTCGGGTCACCTCGAGCAGCCGCTCGAGGTCTCCCACGATGTCGCCGCCACCCAAACCGGGGATCCAGAGCGCGCCGAAGTCCAGCTCGTCGAGCTCGGCCGCCGCGTCGGCGATCTCGCCCGGCGCGGCCGTGCGCAGCTCGACGCTCCAGACCCCGACGCGGCCGATGTCGAGGGTCATACCTGGTTCGCCCCGCCGTCGGCGAAGAGCTCCACCCCGGTGACGAAGCTGCTGGCGTCCGTCGCGAGGAACAGCGCCACCGACGCGATCTCCTCGGGCCGGCCCATCCGTCCCAAGGGGACAGAGCTCACCAGCGCCGCCTTCAGCTGCTCCTCGCCGAAATCGGCGCTCGCGAGCCCGCTGATCCCCGGTGTGTCGACCGGTCCCGGGCTCACCGAGTTGACGCGGATCCCGCGACCGCTCAGCTCTTTCGCCCAGGTCCGCGCGAACGAGCGGACGGCCGCCTTCGACGCGGCGTACACGCCGAAAGCATCGTTGCCCTTCGTGCCCGCGGTGGAGGCGGTCAAGATCACCGAAGCGCCGTCCACCAGCGAAGGAAGCGCTTTCTGGACCGTGAACAGCGTGCCCTTCACGTTGGTGGCGAAGGTGTCGTTGAAGTGCTTCTCGGTGACCTGCTCCAGCGTCGAGAACTCGCCGCCGCCCGCGTTGGCGAACAGCACGTCGATCGGCCGACCAACGGTATCGTAGAGCCGGTCGAGGTCGGCCAGGTCGGAACTGTCCACCTGGACCCCGGTCACGTCGCCGCCGATCTCCGCGACGGCCGCGTCAAGCACGTCCTTGCGCCGTCCCGTCACGAAGACGCGCGCGCCCTCGTCCGCGAACCGCCGGGCCGTCGCGAGCCCGATGCCGCTCGAGCCGCCCGTGACGACGGCGGTCTTCCCCTGTAGTGCGTTCATAACCGTGTTTCCCGTCCGTGTACTCACCCGGCCCAGCCGTGGTCGTTCCGCTCGGCCGGTCTGCGCGGGACAATGGGGCCTGCTCGCTCCACCGCCGACCACTACGACAGATTACGGGACATGTCACCTAAAGGCAAAGACGACCCCTGGCTCGACGCGCGACAGCAGCGCGCCTGGCTCGCCTACATCCGCGTCCAGCTGCGGCTGAGCTACGAGATCAACAGGCAGCTGCAGACCGACAGCGACCTGTCCATGCCGGACTACGACGTGCTCACCGCACTCGCGAACGCCCCCGGCGAGCGGATGCAGATGACCGCGCTGGCCAACCAGATCGGCTGGGAACGCAGCCGCACCGGCCACCACGTGCGCCGCATGGCGACGCGCGGGCTCGTCGACGCGCGCACCTCGAGCACCGACCGGCGCGCCACCGAGGTCACCTTGACCGCGCAGGGCCGCGAGCTGCTGGAGAAGGCGGCGCCGGGCCACGTCGACCTGGTGCGCGGCCTCTTCTTCGACGGCCTGCCCGCCGAGCTGCTCACCCCGCTGACCGAGGCGATGGAGAACATCTACGCCAACATCCTGGAGCGCGGCACGCTGCCCCCGCCGTGAGACTGCCGCTGCCGCAAGGAAAAAGCCGTCCCTGCCAGTGGAACACGGGTTTTCGCGCTCGGTGGACCAGACCAACGGGGTGAAGTAAATTCACCTTTCACGCACGGTCCGCCAGCCTGCGCCCTGTTCTCAAAGTCGTGGACGAAGGGCAGCTCATGCACCGGAAGTTCGTTCGTTGCCTGGCGGCCGCGGCCGTCACCGCCGTGGTGATCGCCACCGGTCCGGCGGCCTCCGCCCAGCCGGCCGCACCTGCGGCACCGACCGCGCCGGCCACCTTCACGCACCCCGGCGTGCTGGTCAGCCGGGCCCAGCTGGACACCATGCGCCAGCGAGTGCAGGCCGGCACGCAGCCACAGAAACAGGCGTACGACTCGATGATGGGCTCGAAGTACGCGTCGTTGTCCTACACTCCGCACCCGCGCGCCGTGGTCGACTGCGGGCCCAGCTCGATGCCCAACAACGGCTGCACCGACGAGCGCGAAGACGCGATCGCCGCCTACACGCAGTCCCTGGCCTGGTACGTGACCGGCGACGCGCGCTACGCGAACAAGGCCATCCAGATCATGGACGCGTGGTCGGCCACCATCAAGGACCACACCAGCGACAACGCGCACCTGCAGACCGCCTGGTCGGCCTCGACGTGGCCGCGCGCGGCGGAGATCATCAAGTACGCCTACGGGACCTGGCCCAACTCCGGGCGGTTCGCCACGATGCTGCGCAACGTCTACTACAACGAGATCCAGGGCAGCGACGGGCGCACCGGCAACTGGGAGCTCAGCATCGCCGAGGCCATCGTCGGCATCGGCGTGTTCCTCGAGGACAAGACGATCTACGACCGCGGCATGTCGATTTACCGCAACCGCGTACCCGCGTTCATCTACCTCAGCTCCGACGGCGCGCTCCCGAAGACCGTGCCCGGCAGCGGCCTGAACACCCGCGACCAGATCGTCGGCTACTGGCAGGGCCAGTCCACCTTCGTCGACGGTCTCACCCAGGAGACCTGCCGCGACTTCGTCCACACCGGCTACGGCATCGCCGCGATCGCGGAGGTGGCCGAGACCTCGCGCATCCAGGGCCAGGACCTCTACGGCACCGACATCGGCGAGCGGTTGCGCCAGGCGCTGGGCTTCCAGACGAAATACGAGCTCACCGCTGCACCGTCGTGGCTCTGCGGCGGCACGGTCAAGCGCGGCCTCGGCCCCGTGACCGAGGTCGGGTACAACGCGCTGCACAACCGCCTCGGCATCGCCATGACCAACACCCAGGCCTACACCACGAGCCACCGTCCCCAGGGCAGCAACAACTTGTTCGTCTCGTGGGAAACCCTGACCCACGGCGACAACCCGGCCTGACCGGATTCGGTTCCGGGGCCGCCGTACCGAGCGCGGCGACCCCGGAATCCGCGAACCCCCGCCGCGCCGGCCCGGCGAGGTGCTACCAAGAACGCATGAGAAAAGCGCTCGCCTGCTCGTTCTTGCTGCTCGCGGCGGGCTGTTCGACGCCGCCCCAGCCACCCCCGCCGCCGCCCGAGCCGATCGTGGCGCCGCCGTCCGTCTCGACGGTCCCGGCCGAGCCCACCCCGACGACGTCGCACACCTTGATCGCGAAAGACGGGTCCGACCTCACCGCGTGCCGCGACGGTTCGTGTGACGTGCTCATCCACGGTTCGGTGACCGTGCCGCTCGACGCGCGGTTCGCCACGCGCCGGCTGACGCTCACGCAGTCGGCTCCGGACCGGCTGGACTTCGCCATCGACCGCACCGAACTGCCCGACATCAAGGGCCATTTCCGCGGCGAGGGCTATGTAAGCCTGGCCAACCGGATCACCGTCACCGTGCTGGACATCGATGCCACCGGGGCCGTGATCCGCGTGTCGCCGTCGAGTGAATCGTCCCAGGACAAGATCTGGGGTGACGATTCCCGCTTCGACTGAGTTCACGGGCCAATGTAGTCGTTGACCATATTGTTGTCGACGACTACATTGGCAGGCGCCTACCGAAAGGACTCCGTCGTGCCTGCTCCCACCCAGACCTGGCTCATCACCGGCGCCGGCTCCGGCTTCGGGCTCGAGGTCACCGCCCAGCTGCTGGCCGGCGGCCACCGCGTCGCCGCCACGAGCCGCGACCTGAGCCCGGCGTTGAAGGAGCTCGCGCGCCGGCACGGCGATCGGCTGTGGACCGCCGAGCTGGACGTCACCGACCCCCAGACCGTCCACTCGACGGTCGCGCAGGCCTTCACCGAGCTCGGCCGCATCGACGTCGTGTTCTCCGCCGCCGGGTTCGGTGCGCTGGGCGCCGCCGAGGAGCTGTCGGACGAGCTGCTGAACCGGCAGCTCGCCGTGAACCTGCTCGGACCGATTCACCTCACGCGCGCGGTCACGCCGTGGCTGCGCGCGCAGGGCGGCGGGCGGATCATCCAGATGTCCAGTTCCGGCGGCCACGTGCCCGACCCGGGCATGAGTGTGTACAACGCGTCGAAGTTCGGCGTCGAGGGCTTCTTCGAGTCGGCGGCGGTGGAACTGGCGGCATTCGGGATTTCGGTGACGCTGATCGCCCCGGGCGGCACGCGCACGGCGTTCAACGCCAACATCGCGCAGGCCGAACCGCTGCCCGCCTACGAGGACGGCGTGCTCGGCCAGGTGCGCGGCGCGCTCGCGGGCGGGATGGACGAAACCACGCTGCGCCACGCCGTCGCGGGCGATCCGGCGAAGATTGCCCGCGCGATCATCACCTCCGCGAGCACCACGCCCGCGCCCCGGCGGCTCGTGTTCGGCGCCGCGGCCTACGAGGCCATCACCACGGCGTGGCGGCAACGCCTCGAAGCGCTCACCGCCCAGCGCGACCTGGCGCTGAGCACCGACGCCGACGACGTGCTCGCCGACCGCGCCTGACGCGTCAGTCTTCGAGAGCCCCCGGTCCGCGGCGGTAGGCGACCTTCGCCGGGTCGACGACGTGACCGTCTTCGTCGACGAAGGCCAGATGCACGGGCCGGTCGTCGGTCGTGTCGACGTAGATCGTCGCCGGGCCGTGGCCGGTCGGGAGGTACTCATCGCCCCACTCCGACAGCGCGGCCAGCACCGGCAGCAGGTCTTCCCCGACCGGGGTGAGCACATACTCGACGCGGGCCCGCTGCCCCGGCTCCCGGTACGGCCGCCGCGCGAGGATTCCGGCTTCGACCAGGGATTCCAGCCGGGACGTGAGGAGATCCGTCGGCACGCCGATCTTCTGGAACTCGGCGAAGCGGGTCCGCCCGCGGAACGCCTCGCGAACGATCAGCAGGCTCCACTTCTGCCCGAGCACCTCCAGGCTGCGCGCGATCGAGCAGCGGCTGTTGGTCGGGATCGCCATGGCCTTCATGACTCCATCGTACGTCACACTTGGCATTTCGGAGTCAGCTTGCTAACTTGGAATTACCAAGCAAGAGAGCCGGAGGAAGTCATGACCGATCTGCAGGGTGCGGTTGTCCTGGTCACCGGGGCCAACGGCGGGCTCGGCATCGAGTTCGTCAACCAGGCGCTGGAGCGCGGGGCGCGGCGCGTGTACGCGACGGCGCGCACGCCGCGCCAGTGGGACGACGAGCGCGTGGTGCCACTCGCCCTCGACGTCACCGACGAGGCCTCGGTCGCCGCCGCGGCCGCGGCTGCCCCGGACACCACGGCGGTGGTGAACAACGCGGGCGTCAGCGGGCGGCAGAGCCTGCTCACCGTGCCGCTGGCCGAGGTGCGCGCGATGTACGAGACGAACGTCTTCGGCGCGCTCGCCGTCGCGCAGGCGTTCGCGCCCGTGCTGGCAGCCAACGGCGGCGGCGCCCTCGTCGACATCCACTCGGCGCTGAGCTGGATGGCCAAGTCGGGCGCGTACTCGTCGAGCAAGGCCGCGCTGTGGCAGATCACCAACTCACTGCGGCTCGACCTCGCCGGCCAGAAGACCCACGTGCTGGGTGCGCACCTCGGCTACACGGACACGCCGATGACCCAGGCGCTGACCGTCGAGAAGGAAGACCCGCGCGACATCGTGGCGGCGATCTACGACGGACTGGAAGCGGGCGCGCTCGAGGTTCTGGCGGACAAGACGTCGCGGGACATCAAGGAAAACCTGTCCGGTCCGGTGGAGGCGCTGTACCCGGAGCTGACCGCGACGGTGTGAGGCGACCGGACGCGAGCCCGTGGTGGTGAGTCCGCGCCTTGAGTCATGTTGCAAGTCCGCGCCCTGAGTCCACTGTGGAGCGCGTGATGTTCGAGGTGTTCGAAATCGAACGTTCGGAATCGCACGTGCGCTGTGCAGCAACTCCCGGTGCGCTGTGAAGCAAGTCACAGGTGGCCCCCGTGCCTACGTTCGGTCGGCAACAACCGGCGCCACGTTCCCCGGAGGCCACCATGACCCACCACGAAACGGCGGGGTGACGCCGTGGAATCCTCGATCGCCGAGCACTTGCGCGTCGACCGGGTCCACCCGCGCCGCAAGCCGGACAGCTTCCACCCGCCCTACCCGTCGTTCTCTGCGCGCTTCGACCCCGCCGTCGATCAGGTGGTGATGGCGTACCTCGGTGTTCAGTACCGAACACCGGAGCCACCGCCGGTGGTGGTCGCCGCACTCGCGGCGCTCGATTCCGCACGCTCGGCCGAGCACGCGCCCGACCACCACGACCGGGCGCGGTTCGTCGACGAGGCCGGCTACACGACCGTGCTCACCACGTTCTACTGGACCGACCCCGCCGAGTACGACCGCTGGGTGAAGGCCCGCGAAGCGTGGACCGGCCAGGAGCACCGGTCCCCCGACGCCGGGTTCTTCAGCGAGGTCGTGCGCCCCACCGTGCGGCGGTTCGAGACGCTGTTCTCCAGCGACCGCACCGAAGGCGTGTCCGTGGCCGCAGGCAAGCTCAGTGGCGAGATCCACGAACACGGCTACTGGGGCGGCGCCCGCGACCGGCTGCCGATCGCGCAGACCGACCTGCTCGAACCGGGCACCCGGCCCACGTCGGAAACCGATCCGGATACGGGCGTCGTCACCGTGCGGCCGCAGGGAAACCTGTGCCTCATCCGCTCCGGCCAGGAGTGGACCGAGACCGCGGGCGACGAACGCGGCATGTACCTCGGCGACGTGGAACCCGTGCTGCGAGCCGGCATGGAGTTCCTGCGCAACGACGGACTCGCCATCGGCTGCTACGCCAACCGCTACGTGCGCGTCACCGACGAAACCGGTGCCGACACGGACAAGAGCTACGGGATGAGCTGGTGGCACAGCCTGGCCGACCTCGAGGCGTGGGCCGAATCGCACCCGACGCACGTCGCGATCTTCCGCGCCGCCATGAAGTACCTGTCGGCGATGGGGCCTGCGGCGCGGCTTCGGCTCTACCACGAGGTCACTGTGACCGACGCCGACGAACAGGAGTTCCGCTACCTCGGCTGCCACGACCGCACGGGCCTGCTGCGCGCGGTCCGGTGAGAGCTCCCGGTGCGCCGCCCCCGGCCGGGCGGCGCACCGCGGACGCGGTCAGGCCGGGTCTTTGTGGAACCGGCCGTCCTTCATGATGGCGTGGAGCTTTTCCTTGTCCTGCAACACGGTGATGTCGGCGAGCGGGTCGCCGTCCACGAGCAGCAGGTCGGCGAGGTACCCGGGCTGGACCTTGCCGAGCTCGTCGCCGCGCAGCATGATCTCGCCGCCCTGCGCGGTAGCGGCGAGGATGGCCTCCATCGGCGTGAACTCGAAGCGCTCGACGAAGTGCTGCAGGTCGCGCGCGTAGGTGCCGTGCGGGGTCCAGGCGAAGCCGTAGTCACCGCCGGGCAGCACGCGGATGCCGCGCCGGTGCATCTCGATCATCGCCGCCGTCGCCTTTTCCAGCTCGCGCTTGTAGCCGACGGCTTCGGCCGCCGCCTGCGGGAACCCGAAGTCGGCGGCTTCGTAGAGCGTCGCGACGAGCCAGTTGACGCCCGGCGCCACGAACACCCAGTCTTTGGCCTGCTCCAGCAGATCCATGCCCTCGGGGTCGGTGAAGCTGGCGTGGTAGACGATGTCGACGCCGTGGCGCACGCACATCTTCACGCTCTCGGCGCTGCGCGCGTGGGCGCACACCCGCTTGCCCCGCCGGTGTGCCTCGGTGACGGCCATCGCCACCTCCTCGTCGGACATGTAGGTGTCCTCGGCGCGCTGCGTGCCGGTGATCTCCTCGCCGGTCATCGACAGCTTGATCTGGTCGACGCCGATCTCGACGAGGCGGCGCACGGCCTTGCGCATCTCGTCGGGGCCGTCGGCGAACCAGGTGATGCCCTTCACGAGCTCCCCGCCCGTCACGGCGATCTCGGGTCCGTTGGCGAGGTAACGCGGGCCGGGGATCCGCCCGGCGTTGATCGCGTCGCGGCACACGACGTCGAGCCGGTCCTTCGCCGACGCGGCACCCAGGCACATCGTGTAGCCGGAGTCCAGATAGGACTTGGCCGACTCCACGGCGAACAGCAGGTGCTCCTCCACCGGCAGAGCGGCCAGCCCGTCGAGGTCGGCGCTGTTGTTCCAGGTGAAGTGGGTGTGGGCGTCGCACAGCCCGGACATCAGCGTGCGGCCGCGGCCCTCGACCACCCGCGAGCCCTGGGCGGCGGCCGGGTCGACGGCGCCGACGGCGGTGATGCGGTCGTGGTCCACCAGCACGTCGCCCCGGTAGGGCAGCGCGCCCGTGGAGTCCAGAATGGAAACATCGCGGAACAGGGTCTTGTCGGCGGTGAGCGGCACGGTGGTTCCTCCTCGTCGTTGAGGCGCGAAAACGGTGTGGTTAAAGGAACTTCAGCAGCATCGAGGTGACGTCGGCGGCGGCTTCGAGCGCGGTCCAGTGACCGACGCCCGGCAGCACCTCCACGTTCGCGCCGCCGTGGGCGGCGGCGAGCGCCTCGCTCACGGCGGGTGGGCCGACCTTGTCGTCGGCGCCGGTGATCAGCAGCAGCGGCAACGCGGGGTCGACCGGCCCGGGGTCGGTCGCGGCGGCGAGCGCCTCACAGTTGCGTGCGTAGCCTTCGGCGTCCTGGCGCATCACGAGCTCCCGCACGAACGCCGCCACCTCGGGCTTGTCGCGGCGGGTGGCTTCCGACAGCGCGTTGGCGACGACGGCCGGCGCCACGGCCGCAGTGCCTTCCGCGCGCAGCAGGGCCGCGCGGTCGTGCTGGGCCTGGCGCCCGGCCTCGGGCTGCTCCGCGACGGCGCCGAGCAGCGCCAGCGCGGTCACCTTGTCCCGGTGGCGGGCCGCGAAGCTGCGAGCGACGAGCGTGCCCATCGAGTGCCCGACCACGGCCGCCGACGCGACGCCGACCTGGTCGAGCACCGCGGCCAGGTCGTCGGCGTGCGACTCGATGCCGATGCCCGCACGCAGGCCGGAGCGCCCGGCACCCGCGGAGTCGACGCGGATCACCTGGTGGCTCGCTGCCAGCGCGCCGGCCTGGACCTGGTAGAAGTTGCCGGTGCCGCCGAGGCCGTGCACCATCAGCACGGCGGGACCGCTGCCCTCGACCTCGACCGCGAGGTCCGTTCCGTTGATCTTCATGCGGGCTCCTTTCGGTACGGGTTCAGGCGAGCGGGGCTGAGGCGAGAGGGGCTGAGGCGACACGGGCTGAGGCGACACTGTTGCGCAGCACGCCGAGGCCGGTGATGGTCACCTCCACGATGTCGCCGCTCGCCAGGAACTTCGGCGGGTCGAAGCCGATGCCGACGCCTGCGGGTGTGCCGGTGGCGATGACGTCGCCGGGCAGCAGGGTGATGCCGGCCGAGAGGGTGGCGATCAGCTCGGGGATGTCGAAGATGAGGTCCTTGACCCGGGCGTGCTGGCGGCGTTCGCCGTTGACGGAGGTTTCGAGCTCCAGCGCGGTCACGTCGGGGATCTCGTCGGCGGTCACCGCGTACGGGCCCATCGGGCAGTGCGTGTCGAGCGACTTGCCGAGCAGCCACTGGCGGTGGTCGCGCTGCAGGTCGCGGGCCGTCACGTCGTCGAGGATCGTGTAGCCCCAGACGTGCGCCGCCGCGGCTTCGCGGGTGATCCCGCGGCCGCCGCGGCCGATGATCACTGCGAGTTCACCCTCGTAGTCGAGCTCGGAGGTGAGGCCGGCGTGCGGGTCGATGTCGTCGCCGGGGCCGATCACGGCCGTGGTGGCCTTGGAGAACAGGATCGGCCGGGCAGGCAGGTCTTCCGAGCGGTCCGGGCTGTCGTAGCCGCTGCGGCCGAACTCCGCGGCATGCTCGCGGTAGTTCTTGCCGACGCAGAAGATGTTGCGCCGTGGAGCGGGGAACGGCGGGCGGAGCCGCACGTCGGCGAGGGGTACCGGCGTGCGGTCCGCGGCCTGGTCGGTGAGGATGGTCCCGACCTCGCCCCAGCGTTCGACGGCGCCGAGGAGCGTTCCGCCCGGCACGAGATCGGTGACGTCCCGGACCTCGCTTTCGCCGGTCACGACCCCGACGCGGTCGGCGTCCCCGGTGGAGTTCCCGGCGGAGAAGGTCACCAGCTTCATGTGAGACCAATCTGTACCAATATGAACCAATGCGGACGTGATCGACCGTACGCGTCTCGGCATCCGTTGTCGATATGCAGGACTTGTTCTGGCCATCGCTTCACTCATTGGTCTCGATTGGTCTCAAGTCGTCCGGTAGAGTGCGCCCATGACCACGGTGGAACACGCCCTGCGCGCGCTGCTCGACGAAGGCGCGGCCGACGGCAGCCTCGGCCCGGGCGCCAAGCTGCCCACCGAGCGCGACCTCGTGCAGCGGCTTTCCGCGCCGCGCAGTGCCGTGCGGCGCGCACTGGATTCACTGGAGCGCGACGGGCTCGTGATCCGGCACGTCGGGCGCGGCACGTTCCTCACCGACATCGCGGCGCAGCACGCCGAGCCCGCCCCCGCCGACACGAGCCCGGCCGAGATCATGCAGGTGCGCCAGCTGCTCGAACCGCAGGTCGCGACACTCGCCGCACGGGTGGCCACGCAGGCGGACCTCGACCGGATCGCGGTCGCGCTCGGCGCGGGCGCCGCGGCCGGCGACTTCGAAGGCTTCGAGCGCGCCGACGCCGGGTTGCACCGCGCGATCGCCGTCGCGGCCCACAACGGGTTGCTGATGAACATGTTCGACGTGATGAACACCGCGCGCTCACTGCCGGTGTGGGGCAGCCTCAAGCGGCGAACGTCCACACCGGAGCTACGTTCGTGTTACCACGACGAACACACGTTGATCGTCGAAGCACTGCGCGACCGGGATCCCGTGAGCGCCGGCGAACACATGCGGCGCCATCTCCAACACGTGGGCGACACCCTGCTGGGGCGCGACTGAGCTCTCGCCTGCCTGAGCTTCCGCCTGATCGAGCTTCCACCTGACTGAGTTCCCACGTGACTGAGTTCCCACCTGACGGAGTTCCCACGTGTGAGCCCGTGTTCGCCGGGTACCCGCCTCGTGTTCGAATCCCACCACGAGGAGATGGCGCAATGGTGGCGCGGTTCTCCACGGTGGCCGGCGAGCGAGCGAAGGCGTGTACGACATGGTCGGCAACAACACGCCGGTGTTCTTCGTGAAAGACCCGTTGAAGTTCCAGCACTTCATCCGTTCGCAGAAACGCCGGGCGGACAACAACCTGCGCGACCACGACATGCAGTGGGACTTCTGGACGCTGTCCCCCGAATCGGCGCACCAGGTGACGTGGCTGATGGGCGACCGCGGTATTCCGCGCACGTGGCGGCACATGAACGGTTACAGTTCGCACACTTATCTGTGGGTGAACGAACAAGGCGAACGGTTCTGGGTGAAATAGCACTTCACAACCGATCAGGGCATGGAGTTCTTCAGGTGTGGCCGCACGGCGACTACCCGCTGATCGAGGTCGGCCGCATGACGCTCGACCGCAACCCCACCGACCACCACGCGGAGATCGAACAGGCGGCGTTCGAGCCCAGCAACCTCGTGCCCGGCATCGGGCCGAGCCCCGACCGGATGCTGCTGGGCCGGCTGTTCGCCTACGCCGACGCGCACCGCTACCGCATCGGGCCGAACTACAAGCAGCTGCCGGTGAACGCGTCGAAGTCGCCGGTGCACAGCTACAGCAAGGACGGCGCGATGCGCTACACCAAGGTGTCCGACCCGGTGTACGCGCCGAACTCGAAGGGCGGCCCGAGCGCCGACGTCGAGCGCTTCGGCACCCCGGCCGGCTGGCACGCCGACGGCGAGATCACGCGCTCGGCCTACGTCGACCACTCCGGGGACGACGACTGGGGCCAGGCGGGCACGATGGTGCGCGAGGTCCTCGACGACGCGGCGCGGGAACGATCGGTTTCCAACGTCGTCGGTCACTTGCTGAACGGGGTGAGTGAGCCGGTGGTGCAACGGGCGTTCGAATATTGGCACAACGTGGACAAGAACCTCGGCGACCGCATCGAGTCCGGTGTGCGCGCGAAGGCCGACGAGAAGGACCCCAAGGCGGCGGAGCAGGGCAACCCGGCCCGCAGTGACATGCAGCGGAAGGCGTGAGTCCGTCCACTTCGGACTGGTCACGGTCACGGGGCCCGGCGGAAAATCTGACGGCGTCCACCGGGCCCGCCGGTAGAGTGCGCGTCCATGGGTCACCTGGAGGTCGCGCACCTCGACTACTCGCTGCCCGACGGGCGGCCACTGCTCGGTGATGTGTCGTTCCGGGTCTCCGACGGTGCCGTCGTCGCGCTGGTCGGCCCCAACGGCGCCGGGAAGACGACGCTGCTGCGCCTGCTCTCCGGTGAGCTGAAGCCGCACGGCGGCACGGTGACGGTGTCCGGCGGGCTGGGCGTGATGGGCCAGTTCGTCGGCTCGGTCCGCGACGAGCGCACCGTGCGAGACCTGCTCGTGTCGGTGTCGCCCGACCGCATCCGCACCGCCGCGGCAGCCGTGGACACGGCCGAGGAGCGGCTGCTGACCGTCGACGACGAGGCCGCGCAGATGAAGTACGCGCAGGCGTTGAGCGACTGGGCGGAGGTGCGCGGCTACGAGTCGGAGACGACCTGGGACGTGTGCACCACGGCCGCGCTCGGCGTGCCATACGAGAAGGCGCAGTGGCGGCTCGTGCGCACGTTGAGCGGGGGCGAGCAGAAGCGGCTCGTGCTGGAGGCGCTGCTGCGCGGCCCGGACGAGGTGCTGCTGCTCGACGAGCCCGACAACTACCTCGACGTGCCCGGCAAACGCTGGCTCGAGGCGCGCCTGGCGGAGACGCGCAAGACGGTGCTGTTCGTCTCGCACGACCGGGAGCTGCTCGCGCGGGCGGCGAAGAAGATCGTGAGCGTGGAGCCCGGGCCGGCCGGCAGCGACGCGTGGGTGCACGGCGGCGGGTTCGCCACCTACCACGAGGCGCGCGACGATCGCTTCGCCCGCTACGAAGAGCTGAAGCGACGCTGGGCCGAGAAGTACGCGCAGCTCAAGAAGCTCGTGCTCGACATGCAGCAGTACGCCGCCCGCAGCGACGAGATGGCGTCCCGCTACAAAGCCGCGAAGACCCGGCTGCGCAAGTTCGAGGAGGCCGGCCCGCCTCCGGAGCCGCCGCGTCGGCAGGACATCCGCATGCGGCTGCGCGGCGGACGCACCGGCCTGCGCGCCGTGACGTGCGAAAACCTGGAGCTCACGGGTCTGATGAAGCCGTTCTCGCTGGAGATCTTCTTCGGCGAACGCGTGGCCGTGCTCGGCTCCAACGGCTCCGGCAAGTCACACTTCCTGCGCCTGCTCGCGGGCGGCGACGTCGCGCACACAGGCCTGTGGAAGACCGGCGCCCGCGTGGTGCCCGGCCACTTCGCCCAGACGCACGCCCACCCGGAGCTCACCGGCCGCACCCTGGTCGACATCCTCTGGACCACCCACGCCAAGGACCGCGGCGGCGCCATGGCCGTGCTGCGGCGCTACGAGCTCGAACGCCAGGGTGACCAGCCGTTCGACCGCCTGTCGGGCGGCCAGCAGGCCCGCTTCCAGATCCTGCTCCTGGAACTCGGCGGCGCCACCGCCCTGCTCCTGGACGAGCCGACGGACAACCTCGACCTCGAATCGGCCGAAGCCCTGCAGGCGGGGTTGGAGGCCTACGAAGGCACCGTCCTCGCGGTCACCCACGACCGCTGGTTCGCGCGCAGCTTCGACCGCTACCTGGTCTTCGGCTCCGACGGCGTGGTGCGCGAAACCGCGGAACCCGTGTGGGACGAACGGCGGGTGGAACGGGCTCGCTGATCAGCGCGGCAGCGGCAGAGCCAGCTCCGCGCGCGTCACCGAGATCGAGCCCAGGGTGTGGGACCACCAGGTCGACGCGAGTTCCTCCAGGAGGAAGCGGCCTTCGACGCGTTCCGGGGACATCGCGGTGACGCTGGGCTCGTCGGGTTCGTCGCGTTCGACGTCGATGCGCAGGCGGGGCGGGTGGGCGGCCAGGCCGAGGCGCAGGGCGCGGAAGGAGGCGCCGTCGCGGGTGGCGTCGGTGACGAGCTCGTCCATGAGCTGCGCGGCGTCGCCGACCACGGGGGCGGGCACGTGGGCCAGCATGGCCCTCAGCGTGACCCGTGCGGCCTCCGCGGTGTCCGGGCCGTTGAACACGGCCGTGGCGGCGCCGGGCGGCCGCGAATCCTCCGTCATGGTGGTGCCCCTCCCCTGTCGGGCGATGATCGAGCGCAGTGCAGGTACCCAGAGCCTGCAGGGTTCAACCGTCCGAGTTAAGACGCGGCCATATGCTGGGACGGACGACCGGAGGTGAGCGGGTGCCCGACAAGCCACGAAGCACCTGGTCAGCCGCGGAAAAGGCCGCTTACCGGGAGTTCGTGCGCACCCACCACCCCGACGCGGGCGGCGACGCGGAGGCGTTCCGGGAGGGGCTGGCGCGGTTCCACCAAGTGGACAAAACGGTGGACCAACCAGCGGACAAACCGGCCAGGCAGCCCGAGTCCGTGATCTTCGTCGTGCGCAGGCGCGGGCTGACGCGGGTGCTCGCCGCGCTCGCCGCCCACCGCAGGCGCAAGCGGCGGACTCGCGTGCGCTGAATCGAACCGCGCAGACGCCCCCAGGCGCGGTCTCGCCGGCTGTAATACTCAACCGGCGAGACCTGGAGCCTCGGCAGCCGGGCCCTGCCGCCGATGCCATGGGAAGCGGATAGACGCCATTACCACCCCGTAAACATCGATTCCGCGAAAAGTCCACCACCGGCCACAGTGGACGCCTGCGTCACCGCAACGGGCCGCGCGCCCCCTCGAAGGCCGCAGCCGCTCCCAGCAGCACGTCTTCCCGCCACGGCGCCGCGCTCAGCTGCACGCCCACCGGCATGCCGGACGCCGGATGCAGCCCGGCAGGCACGCTCAGCGACGGCCCGCCGTACGCCGACCACGCGTAGGTGAACCGGGCGATCTCCCGCGTCGACGCCGCGAGGTCCACGCCCTCGCGCAGCGGCACGTCCACGGGGATCGTCGGGGTCAGGACCACGTCGACCTCGGTGAACACCGCGTCCACCCGCGCGCGGAACCCGATGAGCCACTCCCACGCCGCCGCCGTCCGCGCCGGAGGCACCTCGAGCCCGAGCAGGAGCCGCCGCCGGACGTCGGGGTCGATGCTCTCCGGCGCGTCCCGCAGCCGAGCCGCGTGCACGGCCGCGGCCTCCGGGTACATCACGTCGAGCATCCGCGCCTGCGCCTGCGCGGCCGACGGCACCTCCACCGGCACCACCTGTGCGCCGAGCCCGCGGAACACCTCGACGGCCGCCCGCACCACCTCCGCCACGCCGGGATCGACGCCGACGGCGAAGAACCCGCCCGCCACGCCGATCCGCGGCAGGACACCCGACCCGAGCAGCGCGTCGACCGGCCGCGAGCCCCCTCCGTCGAGCGCCGCCAGCACCGCCGCGGCCGTGCGGACGTCGCGCGCCATCGGCGTCACCGTGTCGAACGACGGGCTCACCGGCAGCACGCCGCGGAGGGAGACCCGGCCGAGCGTCGGCCGTACGCCCACCACCCCGTTCACCGACGCGGGAATCCGGCCCGAACCGCCGGTATCGGTGCCCAGCGACACGTCCGACAGCCCCGCCGCGACGGCCACCGCCGAGCCGCTGCTGGACCCGCCGGCGATGCGCGCCGGGTCCCACGCGTTGAGGCAGTCGCCGAACGCGGCGTTGCGGCCGGTCGCGCCCATCGCGAACTCCGCCAGGTTGTTCTTGCCCACCAAGGCGAACCCGGCCTCGCGCAGCGACCGCACGACGTCGGCGTCGGCCTCGGCCGGGCCGGTGGCGAAGGACGCGGAACCGGCGGTGGTCGGCACGCCCGCGACGTCGATGTTGTCCTTCACCGTCGCAGTCATGCCGCCGGCGGGGCCCGGGAGCACGGTGATGAGGGCGCGCAGCCGCCGCGCGAGCTCGAGCCGGGTCTCCACCGTCAGCCTCCCGTCCGCTGCCCACGCACGCGGGCCGTCGCCTCCTCGTCCAGCGCCAGTGTGCGCGCGTCGAGCACCACGCCGTAGTGCTCGCGGGCGTCGGCGGCCGAGAGGTAGTCGTCGAGCACGTCCTCGCGCACGTCCCGCGCGTCCCGCTCGAACGGGTCGCCGTAGCCGCCGCCGGAGGGCAGCTTGATCTCCAGCGTGTCGCCCGCGGCGCATTTTTCCTGCGTCACCTTGGAGTACAGCAGTTCCTCACGCGCGGTGTCCGCGTTGCGCACGAACGACCCCGCGACGCCGTCGTGCCCGCCCGCGAGACCCCGCGGCGGGTCGGTGCGGTTGTCCGCCTCCGAGCCGATGAACGTGTCGGTGAGCATCTTCCACTTGCGGATGCTGCCGATGCCCCCGCGGTACCGGCCGGGCGCGGGCGGCTCGTCGCGCAGCTCGTAACGCTCGGCGAGCATCGCGTGGTTGAGCTCGAGCTCCTCGATGGGGTTGTTGCGGGTGTTGGCCATCAGCGCATCGACGCAGTCGAGGCCGTCCTTCCCGTTGCGCGCGCCGTAGGAGCCCTCGTTGATCTCGATGTAGACCCAGTACGACTGACCGTCCGCGGCCAGGCCGGAGTACGCGATCGCGCACAGCGCCGCCGACGAACCCGCGACGGCCCGGTCCGGCAGCACGTCGGCCAGCGCCAGGTTGATCGAGTCGAAGATCCGGTTGATCTGCGAGAACCGCGCGAAGCACGACGCCGGGAAGTTCGGGTTGAACAGCGTGCCCTCCGGCGCGTACGCCTTCGCGGGGCGGAAGCAGCCGTCGTTCTGCGGCACGAACTCCTCGGTGAGCGCCTCGTCGAGCAGCAGCGTGCGCACGGCGGAGGCGACGGTCGGCAGCACCGAACCCTCGAACGGAACGTTGAACGCCGTCGGCACCTGCTCGTGGGAACCGGTGAGGTCGACGACGATGTCGCTGCCCTCTACCTTCACCGTCACCGCGACCTTGAGCGGGATGTCCCGGTTCTTGCCATCGTCGTCCAAAAAGGACAGCGGGGCTTCGTAGCTGCCGTCGGGGATCTCCTGGATGCGGCGGCGCAGCATGTCCTCGGAGTAGTCCATCCACTTGTCGGCCGCGGACATCACCACGTCGAGGCCGTAGCGCTCCAGCAGCTCGAGGAACCGCTTCTCCCCCAGCCGCGCGCACGCGATGAGTGCTTCGAGGTCGCCGGCGTTCTGCTCCGGGGTGCGCACGTTGTCGAGGATGTGCTGGATGAGGGCCTCGTTGCGCACGCCGCCGTCGTAGATCTTCACGGCGTCCATGAGCTTGCCCTCGGCCCAGACGTCGACCACGTCCATGCACAGGCCGGGGAAGTTGCCGCCGATGTCGGACACGTGCCCGGTGCAGCCCGCGAAGCCGATGTGCTTGCCACCGAAGAAGATCGGGATCATGATCCCGTAGTCCGGCGAGTGCGCAGCGCCGTGGTACGGGTGATTGTGCAGCACCACGTCACCGGGCCGGTAGGTGCCGGCGAGCTTTCGGTTGATCCCGCGGATGTAGGCGGGGATCGAGCCGCAGTGCATCGGCGTGGAGTCCGATTCGCACAGCTCGCGCCCGTTGGCGTCGAAGATGCCGGCGCCGAGGTCCTCCGACTCTCGGATGAGGCTGGAATACGCCATCCGGTAGAGGATCTGGGCCATCTCCTTGGCGATGGAGTTGAGCGCGCCGCCGATCACGCGCAGGGTGATCGGGTCGACGTCGACGGTCGTGAAGTCGCCGGGGGCGACTCCGGCGAGCGAAACGCCGGCGGGGTCCAGAGCGGTCACCGCTGGCCTCCTTCGATGGCTCGGCCGGGCTGGGCCACGGCGGTGTCGATGACGAGGTGGCCCACGCGGTCGACGGTGGCGCGCTGATTGGGGCCGATGATGGTCGTGGAGTCGAACTGCTCGACGATCGCGGGACCTTCGAGCACGTTGCCGGCCTTGAGCAGCGCGCGGTCGTAGACCTTGGTGGGAAACGGCGTGACCTCCCCCGCGCCGGACCAGAACACCGCGTCGGTGGTGGTCTTCACGGCGGCCGACGGGTCGGTGCCGCCCGCCTCGACGTCGGCCAGCGGCACGTGCCCGACCTTGCCGACGGCGGTCACGCGCACGTTCACCAGATGAACGGGTTTGTCGTCGAACCGCTGCAGATATGTTCGTTCGTGAACATCGTGGAACGCGGCCGCCGCCCTGGCCACCCAATCCGCGTCGATCTCGCCGGACGGCGCGGGCACGCGCAGCTCGTAACCCTGGCCGATGTAGCGGCAGTCGAGGCTGCGCTCGATCACCACGTCCTCGGGCGCGAGGCCGTCGGCGCCGAGCTGCTCCACGGCGTGCTCGGTGAGCCGGTCGAACTCCGCGGTGATGCGGTCGGTGTCGGGGTCGGCCGAGGAGGTCCACACCGTCGCCGGGGTCTCGCTGCGGATGTCGGTGGCCAGCAGGCCCATCGCCGACGCGATGCCGGGGTGGTGCGGCACGATCACACGCGGGATGCCGAGCTGCTCGGCGATGTGCCACGCGTACAGCGGCCCGGCGCCGCCCTCGGCGACGAGTGAGAAGTCGCGCGGGTCGTAGCCCTTGCGCACCGAGTGCAGGCTGATCGCCTCGGTCATCGCGTGGGCCGCGATCTGGAAGATGCCGATGGCGGCGTGGCTCACGGACGTGCCGAGCTTCTCGGCGATGTGCTCGTCGATCGCCTTCACCGCGAGCTGCGGTTCGACCTCCATCGTGCCGGACAGGAAGCTGTCGGCGCGCAGCCAGCCCAGCGCGACCATGGCGTCGGTGCTCGTGGGCTCGGTGCCGCCGCGGCCGTAACACGCGGGCCCGGGCGTCGCGCCGGCGCTGCGCGGGCCGACGCGGAACATGCCGCCCTCGTCGATGAACGCGATCGAGCCGCCGCCCGCGCCGATGGTGTCGACCTCGGCCATCGGAACCATGGCGTGGTAATCGCCGATCCGTGTGTCGAGCAGGTGTTTCATGCGCAGCTTGCCGTCGGGGGCCACGCCGATGTCGGCCGAGGTGCCGCCGACGTCGAGCGTGATCACGCTCGGGTAGCCCGAGGCCTCGCCGATCGCGCAGCCGCCGAGCAGCCCGGCGACGACACCGCTGGTGAGCAGCAGCACCGGGTTGTCCACGGCGCCGCGCGCGGTGATCAGGCCGCCGGCCGACGTCATCAGGCCGACCTCGCCTCGCACGCCGGCCGCGCGAGTCGTGTTCGCCAGGTTGTCGACGTAGCGCGAGACCTTGGGGCCGACGAACGCGTTGAGCGCCGTGGTGGAAAAACGCTCGTACTCGCGGTACTGCGGCGCGACCTCGCTGGAGAGCGAGACGAAGACGTCGGGGTACTCCTGCTCGATGATCCGCTTCACCGCCTGCTCGTGGGCAGGGTTGCGGTAAGAGTGCAGGAAGCACACGGCGATGGCCTCCACGCCGTTGTCGCGCAGCACGCGGACCTGCTCGCGCACGGCGTCCTCGTCGAGCGGCACGAGGACCGCGCCGGAGGAGTCGACGCGCTCGGGGACCACGCGGCGGTTGCGGCGGCGCACGAGCTGCCACTTCTGCCACGGCAGATCCTGGTAGGACGAGTAGTTCAGCGGCCGCTTCTTGCGGGCGATGTGCAGGATGTCGCGGAAACCCTCGGTGGTGATGAGACCGACGTCCGCACCGTTGTGCTCCAGCACGATATTCGTGGCGACGGTGGTGCCGTGCAGGAACTGGTCCAGGTCCGACACCGCGATGCCGAGGCGCTCGCTCAGCTGCCGTACCCCGTCCATGGTGGCCACTGCCGGATCGTGCGGGGTGGACGGGACCTTGTGCACCGCGACGGCACCGTCCTCGTCCCAGTACATCAGGTCGGTGAACGTGCCACCGACGTCGACTCCGATGCGTTTCACTGCTGGTCCTCCTTGATCAGCTGATCGGCGGCTGCTTCGGCCAGGGCGAGCACGCGGCGGGCACGGCGGACGACGGCCGCGTCGACCATCCGTCCCGCGACGACGGCGACCCCGGTTTTCTCGGTGTTCTCTGCGTTTTCCAGAGCACGCAGGACTTCCCGCGCGTGCGTGACTTCCTCGGTGGTGGGGACGAGGACCTCGTGGGTGAGGGCGACCTGGGCGGGGTGGACGCACAGGCGGCCGAAGAACCCGGCGCGCTGCTGCGCCAGGGTGTCGGCGCGGAACCCGGCGGGGTCGTCGAGTTCCGCGCTGACGGCGGCGGGTGGTGGGGCGAGGCCGGCCGCGGCCGAGGCCACCACGACCTGGGCCCGCGCCCAGGCGAGCGGTCCGGTGTTTTCGGTGCGGCTGGGGGCGGCGGTGCCGAGCTCCGCGGCGAGGTCGTACTCGCCCAGCCCGAGCCGCGTCACGGCCGGGTGGCGGGCGAGTTCGGGCAGCTCTTGCAGTCCGTTCGCCGTCTCCACCAGGGCGAAGACGGCGGCGTCGGTGCGGGCGGTGACTTCGGCGATGCCCGCGAGCTCGGCTTTCGGCAGGACGACACCGGCGATGCCCGGCTTGGTGACGGCGTCGAGGTCGGCTTCGAGGTGCTGGTCGTTGTTGATCCGCACCCACGTCCGCGGCGCGAGGTCCGGCCGTTCCCGCAGCCACGCGGCGACCGCCGTCCGGGCGGCGGCTTTCGCTTGCGGCACAACGGCGTCCTCCAGGTCGGCGATCACCACGTCGGCCACCGCGGCCGCCTTCGTGAGGCGGTCGGGGCGGTCGCCAGGGCAGAAGAGCCCGCTGCGGGTCACCATCCGACCCGGCCCTTCCCCGCGATGAGCGACTTCGCGATGACGGTGCGCATCACGTCGCTGGTGCCCTCGCCGATCGTCATGAGGATCGAGTCGCGGTAGAGGCGTTCGATTTCGAACTCCGTGGAGTAGGAATAACCACCGTGCACCCGCATGGAGTCCTGCGCGGCCTGCAGGGCGACCTCCGAAGCGAACAGCTTGGCCATACCCGTCTGCAGGTCGGAGCGTTCGCCGCGGTCCAAAGAGGACGCCGACCAGTAGGTGAGCAGCCGCGCGGCCTGCAGCTGCGTCGCCATCTCCGCGATGCGGATCTGCGTGGCCTGGAACTCGGCGATCGGCTTGCCGAACGCCTTGCGCTGCGAGGAGTACGCGAGGGCCTCGTCGTAGGCGCGCTGGGCGATGCCGAGGCTGCGGCCGGCGATGTTGAGGCGGCCGACCTCCAGCGCCGAGAGCACCTGCTGCAACCCGCGTCCTTCCACGCCGCCGAGCAGGTTCGCCGCCGGCACCCGGACCTCGTCGAGCACGACCTCGCACGATTCGGTGCCCTTGTAGCCGAGCTTCGGGATGTCGCGCGTGACCTGGAAACCCGGTGAGTCCGCGTCGACGAGCAGCACGCTCATGCCCTTGTGCGCCGGTGTCGTCGTGCGGTCGGTTTTCACGAGCACAGGCAACGGGTCGGCGTGGCGGGCGTTGGTGATCCACATCTTGGTTCCGCTGACCACGTAGCTGTCGCCGTCGCGGGTCGCGGTGGTGCGGATGCCCTGCAGGTCGGTGCCGGCGTCGGGCTCGGTGAGCGCGATGCCGGTGCGGCGCTGCCCCGTGGCGAGCTCGGGCAGGTAGCGCTGCTTCTGCTCGGCGGTGCCGTGGTGGGCGAGCATCCAGCACGCGAGCGAGTGGCTGCCCAGGATGCCCGCGATGCCCATCCAGCCGCGCGAGATCTCCTCGAACATCAGGGTGAACGAGACGAAGTCGGCCTCGCCGCCGCCGTACTCGTCGGGGATCATCAGCCCGAACAGGCCGAGGTCGGCCATCTTCGCCACGATCTCGGCCGGGTAGCGGCCTTCGTGTTCCCAGTCGCGGGCGACGGGCACGATCTCCGCGTCGACGAAGCCGCGCAGGATCGTGCGGAACTGCTCCTGGTCGGGGCTCAGCGTGAAATCCACGGCGCGCTCCTGTCCGTTCCGAAAGCGCCCCGGGTGGCGAGCGCTTGGTAGTCCGCTTCGGACGTGCCGAGCAGCTCGCCGAGCACCGCGGCGGTGTGTTCGCCCAGCAACGGGGCGCGGTGGTGGTCTTGTCGTGGTTCCCCGACCCGGACCGGCGAGGCGACCTGGTGTACGGAACCGAACCTCGGGTGTTCGGTTGTCACCAAAAGACCGCGGGCCACGGTGTGTTCTTCCACCAAAGCCTGCGGGATGGTGTTGATCGGCGCACACGGCACACCGGCGGGTTCGAGCACGGACAGCCACTCGGCCGTCGTGCGCGTGAGGAGCTCCTTCTCCAGGTGCCCCAGGCATTCCACCGAGTTCGCGTAGCGGCCGGCGGGAGTCGAGAACCGTTCGTCGGCGGCCCACGCCGGGGAGCCGACGGCCGTCACGAGACGATCCCAGAACTTCTGCTTCGCGCAGCCTATGACGACCCACGAGTCGGCCGTCTCGAAGTTCTGGAACGGCACGAGGCTCGGGTGCGCGGAGTGGTGCGTGCGCCCGGGTTCGAAGCCGCGGTTGAGGTGCCAGGTCGCGAGGTAGGTGAGCATGCCGACCGCGGTGTCGTAGAGGCTCACGTCGCAGTCGGTGCCGACGCCGTCGCGGCGGGCGGCATGGATGGCTGTGACCATCGAGAGCGCGGCCACGATCCCGCCGGTGTAGTCCACCATGGACAGTCCCGACTTGGTGGGCGGGCCGTCCGGCTCACCCGTCACGGACATCCAGCCGGCGAGGCCCTGCAGCAGGTAGTCGTACCCGGGCTGGGCGCTACGCGGGCCGGTCATGCCGTAGCCCGAGAGCGAGCAGCAGACGATGGCCGGGTTGAGGTGCTTGAGGTCCTCGTAGCGGATGCGCATCTTGGCCGGCACGTCGCCGCGCAGGTTGGAGTACACGGCGTCGCTGACCTTCACGAGCTCCTCGAAGACCTCGCGGCCCGCGGGGTCGGTGAGGTCGAGGACCACGGACCGCTTGTTGCGGTTGAAGGCCTCGAAGAAGAGCGAATCGCCGTCCTCTGCGTAGGGCGGGGTGTGGCGGCCGACGTCGCCGCCGGTGCCGGGGTCCTCGATCTTCACGATCTCGGCGCCGAGGTCGGCCAGATGCACGGAGCCGAACGGGCCGGCGCCGTACTGCTCCACGGCGAGCACCCGGACGTCGGCGAGCGGCAGGGGGCGGGTCATGCGCGGTCCCCCAGCGTCAGCGGGCCGGTCTTCGCGGCGGGGAACGAGTCGATGGCACCGGCCTCGGATCGCTTGTACACCAGCACAGTGCGGTCGAACGACAGGCATTCGTCGCCGTCGCCGTTGAGCCCGCGGGTGTGCACGGACACGAGCCCCGCGTACGGCTTCGAGGCCGACTCGCGCTTCGCGGTGCAGATCGACTCGCCGTAGAGCGTGTCGCCGATGAAAACCGGGTGTGTCAGCCGCACGTCGGTCATCGCGAGGTTCGCAATCGCCCGCTGGCTGATGTCGGAGACGCTCTGGCCCAGCAGCATCGCGATCGTGAGCCCCGAGTTGACCAGGATCCGGCCGAACGGCGTGCGCTCGGCGTAGTGCGCGTCGAAGTGCGCGGGGTGGGTGTTCATGGTGAGCAAGGTGAACCACGTGTTGTCCGCTTCGCTGATCGTGCGACCCAGCGGGTGGCGGTAGACGTCGCCCACGGCGAAGTCCTCGTAGTAGCGCCCTTGCCGGCCGTCGTGCACCGTCAAAACGGCACCTCCGGGGAGTCGGCGGGTGGGAATCTGCGCTGAAGTATGCGCATCGGACCTGCAGTTGGCAATACCTCAGACATTTAAATCGCGCAGCTGGTGCCGCACTCGTTCCCGATGTCCTACGCTTCGGGGACCAAGCTTTTCGAACCGAGGGGGAACCGATGAGCGAGACCGCCGGCACGCAGGCCGGCCTACGGGTGCGCCGGGTTCAGGCCGCGTACCGCCAGGTGGCCGACCAGCTCAAGGACCAGATCCTCACCGGGGAGCTGACCGCCGGCACGCGGCTGCCCAACGAGGCCGAGCTGGCCCGGCTGTTCGGGGTCAGCCGCAGCACCGTGCGCGAGGCGCTGCGACTGCTCGCGAGCCAGCACCTGGTGGACACCACCCGCGGCGCGACCGGCGGGACGTTCGTGTCGAGCCCGGACGCGCTGAGCGTCGCCGAGAACCTGGGCGGTGCGCTGGGGCTGCTGGTGAACGCGCAGGGCATGAGCGTGGAAAACCTGCTCGAGGCGCGGCTGATCCTCGAGCCGCTGGCCGCGCGGCTGGCGGCTTCGCGGGCCGATGCCGCGGGACTGGAGACATTGGCGGGGGCGACGGCGAGCACGTCGGCGCTGGCCCCGTCGAGCGGGTTCGTCGTGCACTGGGACTTCCACACGACGCTGGTCGCCATCACCGGCAACCCGCTGCTGCACCTGATGTGCCGCCCGATCAACGACGTGCTGCGTGGCCGGCTGCACCGCGACCGCGTCCCGCGTGAGGTGTGGGACCAGGTCGATGCCGACCACGTCGACATCCACCGCGCCGTGGCCGACGGCGACGCCGACGCGGCCGAGCGGCTCACGCGCGAGCACTTGCACAGCCTGCGGCCGTTGTACGAAAAGATGGAAGACTAAACGTCCGACATATGCCTTGCGGTGGCGTGGCGGGCCCTGCACACTGCTGGGCATGCACCCGACCACCACGCTCGCCGGCCGGCTCGGGGAGTTCGCCGCCGGCATCCGGTTCGAAGACCTGCCCACCGCCGTCGTCGAGCAGGCGCGCCACCTCGCGCTCGACGCGGTGGGGCTCGCGTTCTGCGCCGCGGACGAACCGTTCGCACACCGGGCCCGCGAGGCGTTCACACTGCTCGGCTCCGGTGACCAGCCCGTGCTCGCCGTCGGCGACCGCCTGCCGGCGCGCGACGCCGCAATGCTGGGCGGGATCCTCGTACACGGCCACGACTTCGACGACACGCACATCGGCTCGATCGTGCACGTGTCGGCGTCGGCGTTGCCCGCTTCGCTGGCCGCCGCGATCGCGGCCGGGCGGACGACGCGGGAGCTGCTGGTGGCATACGTGCTGGCGATCGAGGTGAGCGCCCGCGTGGGGCTGGCGGCGCACGGCGGGTTTCACGACGCGGGCTTCCACCCGACCGGCGTCGCCGGCGCGTTCGGCTCCGCGGTGGCCGCGGCGAAGCTCGGTGGCCTCGACGCCGCCGGGATCGCGGGCGCGCAGGAAATCGTGGGCTCGATGGCGTCGGGGATCCTGGAGTTCCTGGAAGACGGCGCGTGGACGAAACGCCTGCACCCGGGCTGGGCCGCGGCTTCGGGTCTGACGGCGGCGGCGTTCGCCCGCGCGGGCTGGCCGGGGCCGGGCCGGGTTTACGAGGGCCGGTACGGGCTCTATGCCACGCACCTGGGTAGTCGAGCCTGGGACCCCGACGCGCTGACCGCTGACCTCGGCTCCCGCTGGGAACTGCTCACGACGGGTGTGAAGCCGTACCCGAGCTGCCACTTCAGCCACGGCTTCGCCGACGCGTTGCTGACCCTGCGCGCGGACGAGGGTTTCACGGCCGACGACGTCGAGCACATCCGCTGCCTCATCCACCCCACCGCCGCGGCGGCCGTCTTCGAGCCCGCGGAACGCAAACGCCGCCCTCGCGACCTGTACGACGCGAAGTTCAGCGTGCCGTACATCGCGGGCGCCTGCCTGACCCGCGGCCGCCTCACCTTGGCGGAGTTCACGGAGGACTCACTCGCCGACCCCGCCATCCACGCGGTCGCCGACCGGGTGGACTTCGCGGACGACCCGGAATCGCGGTTTCCGGAGGCCTATTCGGCCGCGGTGGAGGTAACACTGCGGGACGGCCGCCGGTTGTTCCGGCGCGAGCACGTGAACCGTGGTCATGCCGAGCGGCCACTGTCCGTCGAGGACATCTCGGCCAAGTACGCGGCGAACATGGCCCTGGTCGTCGACGAGGCCACTGCCGCGCGGGTTCGCTCCGCCGTTTTGGCCCTGGGCACCGACGACACGACCACGGCGCTGGAGTTCGGGGAGGCTTGCTCTCGGGTGGAGTGAGGGCGGTCAGTCCACGCGGGTGACTCGGGCGTAAATCTGGTGGTTTTCGTGCCGGTGCCCGAGCACTTCGCCAGTGACGCGGGCAGAAAGAAGCGGAAGCTCACCACCGCCGGGAAGAGCGGTGACTTCGGCCAGCCCGAGGGCGCCCGGCACCTCGTCGACCGCGAAAAACACGCCGAAGGGCTGACGCGCGATGACCGAGCCGGTGATCCGGGCACCGACGGGCAGTCGCACGACAGCGACATCCCACGTGAGGCGCGCCCGCTCCGCCAGGCGGTCGCCGTGCTCCGGCCACGAATAGTCGCTCACGAGCACAGTATGACCGGCACATCGCGGTGATCGCGTAAGCGTCCGCGCACGGTCAGAGACCGCCTCCCAGATAGTGTTGACTGATACTATCTCACTAGATACCAATCTGGGACGGGGAGGCAGGGTCATGGACGTCTACGAGGCAGTCACGAGCCGGCGGGCCGTGCGCGGGTTCACGGACGAGCCGGTGGCACCGGAGGTGCTTCGGCGGGTGCTGGCGGCGGCCGCGGCGGCGCCGTCCGGGTCGAACCTGCAGCCGTGGCGCGTGTATGTGGTGACGGGGGCGCCGCTGGCGGAGCTGAAGAAGCGCGCCGGCGAGCGGATCGCGGCCGGGGACCCGTGGGACGAGGCCCAGTACGAGCAGTACCCGGCCACGCTGAAGTCGCCGTATGCCGAGCGTCGCGCCGCGTTCGGCAAGCAGCGCTACGGCGCGCTCGGCATCTCCCGCGAGGACGTCGAGGCGAGCCAGCGCGCCGCCGCGGCGAACTGGGACTGCTTCGGCGCCCCGGCCGCCCTGTTCTGCTACCTCGACCCCACCCTGGGCCGGCCCCAGTGGTCCGACGCCGGGATGTACCTGCAGACCGTCATGCTGCTGCTGCGCGCCGAAGGCCTGCACAGCTGCCCGCAGATGGCGTGGGCGAAGTTCCCCAGGACCGTGGCCGAGATCGTCTCGCCGCCGGAGGACCTCATCCTGTTCTGCGGGATGTCCATCGGCCGCGAAGACACGTCCGTCGACCTCGGCCGCACGGGCCGGGCGCCGCTCGAGGAGACGGTGACGTTCGTCGAAGGGTGAGGCGGCGGCAACAATCTCACCTTCGCCGTGTGGTGCCGCAGCCGCGCGGGTTCGCGACGATGGCGCTCGGAAGAGACACGTCCACAAGACTGGCTCGGATTGAGAGCCGGACGAGGAGCGACGGTGATTCGGTCACTGAAACGAGCCCGGCTCCGTAGAAGACTTACCCTCGCACTGATCGCGGGTGTCGTGGCCGCGGGCTGTTCGTCCCCCGCCCAGGCGCCGCCGGAACCGGATGTCTCGGCGGTGGACGGCCCGGTGGCTCAGCAGCTGAAGAGCTCAGTCACCGACGCCGGAGCCGTCGTCCACCTCGCGGCGCTGCAGAAGATCGCCGACGAGAACGGGGGCAATCGGGCTTCGCCGGGGCCCGGTTACGACGCGAGCGTCGACTACGTCGCCGCCACCCTCCGCGCCTCCGGCTACGACGTGAGCACGCCGACCTACGAGGCGCCCGGGAGGCGCGGTCGCGAGGGGGCCACGGTGCGCAACGTCGTCACGCAGACCCGCACCGGCGACCCGGACCACGTGGTGGTGATCGGGGCGCACCTGGACTCGGTGAACGACGGCCCGGGCATCGTCGACAACGGCTCCGGCGTCGCGACCCTGCTGGAGATCGCGAGCCGCCTGGGGCCCTCCGCGCAGCTGCGCAACGCGGTCCGGTTCACGTTCTTCGGCTCCGAAGAGGATGGTTCCCAAGGCTCGAAAGCCTACGTGCGCGGCCTTTCCGCCGACGATCGCGACAAGATCATGCTCTACCTGAACGTGGACATGGTGGCCTCGCCCAACGGCGGCTACTTCGCCCAGGGCGGGGTGGGCGACGACGAGTCCGCCACCGGCCCGCCCGGCTCGGCCACCGTCGCCGCCGTCCTCGCCGGCCAGCTGGCGAAGACGGGGGTGCGACCGGAGATCATCAAGTTCGTCGGCGACGACGAATCGGCGTTCATCGACGCCGCCATTCCTTCCGGTGGCGCGGAAAACGGCGACCACAAGGAAAAGTCCACGGCGCAGGCCCAGGCCTGGGGCGGGGCGGCCGACGAACGGTACGACCCGTGCTACCACCAGGCCTGCGACCGTCTCGACAACGTCAACCGCGTGGTCCTGAGCCACTACCTCTCCGCCCTCGCCGGGACGGTCGCCCACTTCGCGACCACGGACGCGCCAATACTCAGGTGAGGCGAACCGAAGCCTCACCTGAAGTCCCTGGACTTCAAGGCCAGGGACTTCAGGTCCAGGGCCGCCAGATGGTCCGCCACCACCGAGACCGTGCCCTGGCCCACCTGGGCAATGCCGCGCACCAGGATCACCGAGTGGTTCTGCAGCAGGCGGCGGTTGCGGCGCCACACGCCGACGGAAACGATGACGTTGATCATGCCCGTTTCGTCCTCCAGGTTGAGGAACGTGATGCCCCCCGCGGTGGCGGGGCGTTGTTTGTGGGTGACGGCGCCGCCGACACGGATGCGGGTGCCGTCGGGGACCGACAGGAGCGACGCGGCCGGGAGGGCGCCCAGGGTGTCGAGGTGGGTGCGCAGGAACGAGACGGGGTGGCGGTCCGGCGTGATGCCCGTGGCCCACAGATCGGCGGTGGCCAGTTCGAACGCCGTCATGCCGGGCAGCGGGGGCGCGTGGTGGCCGAGCGACAGGCCGGGCAGGTGGTCGGACCGCGTGGCAGAGGCGGGGCCGGCGGCCCACAACGCCGAGCGGCGGTCGCCGAAAACGCCTGCCGTGGCGAGGGATTCGACGACCGGGCGGGCGAGCTGGACGCGTTCGGTCAGGTCGCCGATGGACGCGAACGGGCCGCCGGCGTCGCGCTCGGCGACGACGCGGTCGGCCACGTCCTGGCCCACCGAGCGGATGCCGGCGAGCCCCAGCCGGATCGCGACGCCGCCGGTACTGTCCGAACAGGACTCCAGCGTCGCGTGCGGCAGGGAGAGGTTGAGGTCCGGCGAGCGCGTGACGACGCCGTGGTGGCGCGCGTCGGCGACGAGCGACTGCGGGCTGTAGAAACCCATGGGCTGCGCGCGCAGCAGGCCGGCGCAGAAGGCGGCCGGGTAGTAGCGCTTGAACCACGCCGACGCGTACACGAGCAGCGCGAACGACATCGAGTGCGCCTCGGGGAAACCGTAGCCGGAGAAGGCGTGGATCTGCTCGAAGATCCGGGCGGCGAGGTCGGCCGGCAGGCCGTTGGCCGCGGCGCCCTCGAAAAAGCGACCCGCCAGCCGCCGCATCTTCTCACTGGAGCGCTTGGCCCCCATGGCCCGGCGCAGCTGGTCGGCCTCGGCCGCGGTGAACGACGCGACGTCGCGCGCCATCTGCATCACCTGTTCCTGGAACAGGGGCACGCCGAGGGTCCGCTCCAAAGCCGGCGCCAGCAACGGATGCGCGTGCGACCACTCCTCCTCGCCTCGCCGGCGCCGGATGTAGGGGTGCACCGAACCGCCCTGGATCGGCCCCGGCCTGATGAGCGCGACCTCCACCACGAGGTCGTAGAACTTCCGTGGCCGCAGGCGGGGCAGCGTGCCGAGCTGCGCGCGGGACTCCACCTGGAACACCCCGACCGCGTCGGCCTCGCACAGCATGTCGTACACGGCCGGGTCGGCGAGGTCGAGGTCGTGCAGTCCGATGTGGACGTCGTGGTGCTCGGCGACGAGGTCGATCATGTAGTGCAGCGCGGACAGCATGCCGAGGCCCAGCAGGTCGAACTTCGTGAGCCCGATCGCGGCGCAGTCGTCCTTGTCCCACTGCAGCACGCTGCGGTCGGCCGCCGTCGCCCACTCCACCGGCACGATCTCCGACACCGGCGTCTTCGCGATCACCATGCCACCCGAGTGCACACCCAGGTGCCGTGGCGTGTCCTCCAGCCAGGTGGCGCACTCCAGCACGTCGTCGGGGATCTCGTGCCCCTGCTCCCCCGGCGTCGAGCCACTGGCGACGGACGACCAGCGGTCCACCCGCTTGCCGAACGCGTCCTGCTGGCCGGTGGAGTACCCGAGCGCCTTGGCGGCGTCGCGGATGGCGGAACGCGAACGATAAGTGATGACATTCGCAACCTGCGCCGCGTGAAAACGACCATGTTTGGCGTAGACGTACTGGATCACCTCCTCGCGCCGGTCGGACTCGATGTCGACGTCGATGTCCGGCGGGCCGTCGCGTTCCGGGGCGAGAAAACGTTCGAACAACAACCCCCACTTCACGGGGTCGGCGTGGCTGATCTGCAACGCGAAGCACACCGCGGAGTTCGCGGCCGAACCCCGGCCCTGCGCGAGGATGTTCGTTTCCCGACAGAATCTGACAATGTCCCACACCACGAGGAAGTAGCCGGGGAACCCGAGCTGCCGGATCACCGCGAGCTCGTGGTCGAGCTGGGCGTAGGCCTTGGGGTTGTCCGCGCGGCCGCCGTAGCGCACGGCGGCGCCCTCGAACGTCAGGTGGCGCAGGTAGTCGTCCTCGTCGGCGAACCCCTCGGGCACGGCGAACGGTGGCAGTTTCGGAGCCACCAAAGCGAGGTCGAACGCGCATTCCACTCCCAGCAGCGCGGCCCGCTGCACCGCGCCCGGGTACCGCGCGAAGCGGCCGGCCTGTTCCGCGCCGCTGCGCAGGAACGCCGTGCCGTCGGGAGGTAGCCAGCCCTCCAGCTCGTCGACGGACCGCCGCGCCCGGATCGCCGCGACGGCCGCGGCGTGGCGGGCCTGCTCGGGCCGCGCGTAGTGGACGTTGTTCGACGCCACCGTCGGCAGCCGCAGCTCCCGCGCCAGCTCGGCGAGGCGATCGTTGTGCACGGCGTCGAGCGGCAAGCCTTCCTCCAGCAGCTCGACGGCCACGTTCTCCCGGCCGAACCGCTCGGCCAGCGTCCGCAGCGCCGCGGCCGCCCCCGCGTCGTCGCCCCGCGCGAGCGCGCTGCGGACCGCACCCTTGCGGCAGCCGCTGAGCACGAGGACGTGGCCGCGCAGCTCGTCGGCGACGTCGTCGAGCGCGAGTACCGGACGGCCCTTCTCCCCCGCCAGCTGCCCGCGCGAGATGACTGAGCACAGGCGCCCGTACCCCTTGAGGTCGCGCGCGATCACCTGCAGGTGGGTGCCGACGGGGTCGGCCACCCCGCCCTGCGGCGCCGGCAGGCCCAGCGACAGCTCCGCGCCGTAGCCCGTGCGCACCCCGATCTCGCGCGCGGCCTCGGCGAACCGGACGGCGCCGTACATCCCGTCGCGGTCGGTGAGCACCAGCGCGTCGAGCCCCAGCCGCACCGCCTCCTCGACGAGCGCCTCCGGCGACGCGACGCCGTCGAGGAAAGAGAAGTACGAATGCAGGTGCAGCTCCGCGTACGGCACCCGCCGTCCGTCCGCCTCCACGTCCGCCCACGGCCGCAACCGCTCGGGCGCCCGGTACCCCTCCCGCTTGCGCGACCACGCCGGCGAGTCCCCGCCGTCGCCCCGCACGGGCGCCCGCCCCGCCGCGATCCGCTCCAGCTCCGACCACCGCATGAGGGGGTTGTTGAAGCCGCCTCGCCGGTGTTGCTGGTCCTGCTGGTCCACCGCACTGCCCTCACTCGCGTGAAACCGCCGCGGGGAGACAGCGTGTCCGGACCCGAACCCGGGATGGGAACAGGTGTTCGATTAGCACCATACCTCGACGCTCGAGGGGGACGGGTCCCCCGGGTGCGACGCCAGGTTCGTGGTGCCGGATTTCCCGTCCACGATCGGAGCCGCACCTCGGCTCGAAATTTGTAGGCGGCTCCAATATCGAGGACGCGAGGCAGACCACAGAACCGGGCCGCGCAGCCCGCACCTCGACTACAGTCCGCTCCGAACTGAAGCCAGCACTACACCAGACCGCGAGGAGACCGAGCATGCCCCAGCTCCAGGTGATCGCCCGCTACACCGTGTCCGCCGGCAAGGAAGACGAGGTCGCGGCGCTGGTGCCGCAGCTGGCGAAGGCGGCGAGGACCGAGCCGGGCAACCTGGCGTTCGACGTCTACCGCTCGTTCGACGACCCGCGGTCGGTGGTGCTGCTGGAGCGCTACGTCTCGCGGGAGGCGTTCGCCGAGCACCGCGAGACGGAGCACTTCAAGCGGCTCGTCCTCGACGGCATCGTGCCTCTGCTGGACGACCGGGCCGTGGAGCTCTTCGACGTCGCCGAGTAAGTCCACAGTGGACCGCGAAGGTCCACTGTGGACACAGCGTCACTCCTCGGTCGAGGCGTAACGCCCCTGCACCGCTTCGGCCGCCCGGTGCCGGTCGGCGTCGGACCATTCGCCGAGCTCGTAACCGTGCCACGGTTCGGCCAGCGACAGCTCCGGCAGGCCGAGCTCCTGCCACAGGTCCTGCGCCCGGTCCATGAACTCCTTGGCCGGCAACGAGGTCGGCGGGTACGGGCGCTTGCGCGTGGCGTCGATGAGCAGTGCCGAGGACAGGCTGCCGTCCTCGGCGGCCGACGGGTCGAGGCGCGGCAGCTTGCCCGGCAGGATCGTGACGTCGCGCGCGGGCTGCATGCGGAAGCTCATCGCCCACACCACGGCGCTGAGGTCCTCGGGGTCGACGTCGTCGTCCACGGCGACGATCGTCTTGCCCATCGACGCCTCATACCCGGACGCGGCGTACAGCGCTTGGCGCGCCTGGCCGGGCGTCGGGTTCTTCAGCTGGATCACGAAGAACATGTTGCACGTGCCGCTCTCGTGCGTGACGAAGCGCTGCACCGCGTTGATGTTGCACGCCTGCTTGAGGAACCGCAGGTACACGTTCTCGAAGGCGATCTTGCGCATCAACGTCGACTCGCTGGGCGGGAACTCGCTGATGAACGCCTGCACCACCGGCGCCGTGCGGTGGGTGATGCAGCGGACGCGGAACACCGGCGACGTCGTCTGCGGGCCCATGTAGCCGCTCGCCTCACCGAAGGGACCCTCCGGCTCCAGGTGCTCCGGGTCGATCTCGCCTTCGAGCACGATCTCCGCGTGCGCGGGCACCTCGAGGTCCACGGTCTCGCAGCGCACCACCTCGAGCGGGCGGCCCATCAGGCCGCCGGCCACGGCGTACTCGCTGACGCCGAACGGGATCTTCTGCGCCCCGGCGAACCCGACCGCGGGCACCGCGCCGAGCACGATCGCGGCCTCGAGCTTCTTGCCGAGGCGCCGTGCCTTGGCGAGGTGGATCGCGATGTGCTGCGTAGGCGTGTCCATCTGCAGCCCGATGCGGTCCGGGCCCTTCACCATGCCGCGGTAGATGCCGACGTTGTACGTGCCGTCCTCCGGGTCCTTGGTGACCCAGTACGGCGCGGTGAGGAACGGCGCCGGGTCAAAGCCGGGCGTCGAAATCGGGTGCGGGAACCCGTCGACGCCGCCGGCGTCCAGCAGGGACTGTCCCGAGAGGACGTTCTCCTTGCACGGTCCGGTCTCGACTACCACCGGCTCCACGGGGTTCGCGAGCGCCGCGGCCCAGCGCCCGGCCACCTCGTCGGGCTTCGCGGCCAGCGCCGTGGTGTACACCGCGCGCGAGGACGCGAACGCCCCCATCACCACGGTGCCGTCGTAGCGCCGGCCGGACCCGTCGGTCACGTTCTCGAAGAGGAACGCCTTGCGCTCGGCCTCCGGCAGCCCGCGGAACTGCAGGCGCACCAACGGAACCAGCTCGGTGTCCTTGTCGACGGGCCGGCTCACGCGCACCAGCAGTCCGCGGCGGTCCAGCTCGGCCAGGTACTCCCGGAGGTCACCGTAGGGGTAGTCGTTCACGGCTGTCGGTTCCTCTTTCGTCGACGGGAAGAACTCACGGACTCCTTGTTACAGAGGCCGTTAACAAACGCGTGCCGCACCACGAAACCGCACGGGCCCGGACACGGCACGATCACGATTCTCCTTGCCAGCAAGGGTCTCCGGCCCAGTCCGAGTCCACATCATCCTGACCGCCCTCGCGGTCCGGCGTTGACACGGCACCGGGCGCGACCTATCGTCTCCCGCATCATTTATGGCTGTCAAGTCAGGTACTAAAGTTAAATAAATCCCCCCATCAACCCGCGGCACCCGTCCCCCGCCCGCACTCGTCGACGAGTGTCGTGGTGCTGGGTGCCGCCCGGGCCGAGGAGCGCGGATGCGACCCGCTGCCACGTTCGACCACTGCCTCACCGAGACCCCATTGTCCCCCAAGGTCCTCGCGATCGCCGCCATCGGCGGCGCCGCGGTGATCTTCGACGGCTACGACCTGCAGGCCCTGGCCTACGGGCTGCCCAAGATCGTCGCCGAGTGGCACATCTCCCCCGTCCAGGCGGGGTTGCTCGCGTCGATCACGTTCGTCGGCCTGTTCATCGGCGCCGTCGGTCTCGGCGCGCTCGGCGACCGCTTCGGCCGCAAGCGCATGCTCGTGCTGGGCGTGTCCGTATTCGCGGTTTTCATGGGCACGGCCGGGTTCGCCGGCGACTACACGCAGTTCGCGATACTGCGGTTCTGCGCCGCCATCGGCATGGGCGGCGTGCTGCCCGCGACGATCGCGATGCTCGGCGAATACGTGCCCGTGCGCAAGCGCGGCCGGATGATCGCCGCGTCAGCCGGCTGCTTCACGTTCGGCTTCGTGGTCGCGGCCGTGGCCGCGACGCTGCTGGTGCCGAGCTTCGGCTGGCGCCCGCTGTTCCACATCTCCTACGCGGCCCTGGTCGTCGCCGCCCTGATCGCGTGGTTCGTGCCCGAGACGCCGCAGTTCCTCGCCACGCGCAGCCGGTACGAGGAAGCCCTCGCCACCGTCAAGAAGGTCTACCCGGCGATCTGGCCCACCGCGCAGGCCGCCGACCCGGCCACGTTCTTCACGGGCCCGCGCACCGAGAACGGCAAGATCCAGCTGCGCACGCTGTGGACGCCGCGCTACCGCAACTCCACGCTCACGATCTCGCTCCTGTATCTGTTCCTGCAGTTCGTGGTCTACGCGCTCGACTTCTGGATGGTGTCGCTGCTGGTGAAGCACGGCCTGTCGCTGGTCAGCAGCTACTCCTACGCGATCGAGCAGGCCGCCGCGGCCACGATCGGCGGGTTCATCCTCGGCTGGGTGCTCGACCGCATGAACCAGTACGTGGCACTCGCCATCGCGTTCGCGGCCGGCGGGGTGTGCCTGGTGCTGTTCGGCTTCGCGAGCTCCGTGGTCGCGCTCTACCTGCTCAACGCACTGGCCGGCGCGTTCATCATCGGCGGCCAGAACGTGGTGCACACGCTCGTGATGGGCACCTACGGTCCGGAAGCCCGCGCGACGGGTCTGGGCTGGGCGCTGGGCATCGGCCGCCTCGGCGGGCTCCTGGGCCCGCTCATCGGCGGTTACCTGCTCGCCGCTTCGCTGCCCTTCCCGGTGTACTTCCTGGTCTTCGCGGTGCCGGCGGTGCTGTGCTCGATCACCGTGGTGGTACTACGGGCCGTCAAAAAGCCGGAACCGGCGCCCGTGGCGCGCCAGCTTGACCCAAAATACTAAGCTAAGTACATTACTTGAGTACCGTTAATTTCTTGATCAGGAAGGCAACCATGCGCCTTGCCGTGCCCGATCTCGTCTCGAACTCCTACTTCCCCGCCATCGCGGCCGTGGAGCTCGGATACCTTCGCGACGAGGGTCTCGACGTGGAGCTGGAACTCCTGTTCCCCGTCACCGACGCAGCAATCGCCCTTCGCGAGGGGCGGATCGACTACCTCGCCGGGTGCGCCCACGCCCCGCTCTACGCCGACCCCACCTGGGGCGGACAGAAGCTGCTGGCCGCGCTCGCGCAGAACATGTACTGGTTCCTCGTGGTGCGGCCCGATCTCGACATCACCCGCGAGACGCTCGCCAAGCTCCACGACGTCCGCATCGGTGCCGCGCCCGGCCCGGATCTCGGCCTGCACCGCCTGCTCGACGCCGAGGGCGTGGACCTGAAGGGGGCGAACGTGACCATCGCCCCCGTCGCGGGGGTGGCCGGTGACGTCTCGTTCGGCGTCACCGCCGCCAAGGCCCTGTCCGAAGGCAAGATCGACGCCTTCTGGGCCAACGGGATGGGCACCGAGGTCGCCGTGCAGCGCGGTGTCGGCAAGGTCGTGGTGGACGCCCGCCGCGACGGCTCCGCCCACTCGCTGTACACCTTCCCCGCCCTGATGACCACGGACCGCACGGCCGCCGACCGCCCCGAGGAGGCGGCGGCCGTCACCCGCGGCGTGCTGCGGGCCCAGCGCGAGCTGGTCCGGGACCCCTCGCTGGCCACGAAGGTGGGCACCGCGCTGTTCCCGGAGATGGAGGCCGGCCTCATCGCCGGCCTGATCGAGCGGGACGGGCCGTTCTACGACCCGGCGATCTCCGCCGAGGCCGTGGCCGGGCTCGCCGGGTTCGCCCGCGCGACCGGGCTCACCGACCGCGAGCTGTCCTACGACGACATCGTCGCCGCGGGCGCTCGCGACCTGTGGCCGGCCTCGTGAAGATCGCTCTCGTCCAGATCGGCAGCCCTGAGGACGAGCCCGTCGCCGCCCGGTTCGACCGGGTGGCCGGGCTCGTCCGCTCGGCGGCCTCGGCCGATCTGATCGTGCTGCCCGAGCTGTGGGCCACCGGGTACTTCGCCTTCGACGACTATGCCCGCGACGCCGAACCGGCCGACGGACCGTCGTTGGCGCGGCTCGGTGAGCTCGCCCGCGAAACCGGCTCGTACCTGCACGGCGGCAGTTTCGTCGAGCGCCTGCCCGACGGCGCCCTGCGCAACACCGCCGTGCTGTTCGACCCGGCCGGCGAGCTCGTGCACAGCTACAGCAAGGTGCATGTGTTCGGCTACGAGTCGAAGGAAGCACAGCTGCTCAAGCCCGGTGACCACGTGTCCGCGGTGGCCACGCCGTTCGGCGCGGTCGCCGGCACCACGTGTTACGACCTGCGCTTCCCCGAGCTGTGGCGCTGCCTCGTCGACGCCGGTGCGGAGATCGTGATCGTGCCGGCCGCCTGGCCCGCGGCGCGGCTCGCGCACTGGCGCCTGTTCACCACGGCGCGAGCCGTGGAGGACCAGGTGCTCGTGGTGGCGTGCAACGCCACCGGCACCCAGGGCGGGGTCGAGCTCGGCGGGCACAGCCGCGTCGTCGACCCGTGGGGCACCGTGCTCGCCGAAGCCGGCACCGAAGAGGGGATCACCTGGTGCGACGTCGATCCCGGCGTCGTCCCCGCCACGCGCGAGCAGTTCCCCGTGCTCGACGACCGGCTTCCCAGCTATCGCGAACTGACCATCCGAGGAGCGCACGCATGACCGCACTCACCTTCACCGTGGCCGGGACGGGCGAAACCGTCGCGGTCGCCGACTTCGACCTCGTGGTCGCGGGCTACACCGGCCGCGACGAGGCCGCCGTGAAGCACCACATCGACGAGCTCGCCGCCATCGGCGTGCCGCCGCCCGACTCCGTCCCGGCGTTCTACGAGCTCGACGCGGCGCTGGCGACGCAGGCCGCGGCCATCTCCGTCGACGGCACCAACACCTCCGGCGAGGTCGAGCCGGTGCTCGTGCGCGCGGGCGGCAAGCTCTACCTCACGGTGGGCTCCGACCACACCGACCGCGACATCGAGACCTCCAGCGTCAAGGACTCGAAGGCGGCCTGCCCCAAGCCGCTGGGCACCACCGTGATCCCGGTCGACAACCCCGACTGGGACGCGATCGTCGCCGAATCCACTGTGGACGGCGTGCGTTACCAGCTCGGCCCGCTCAGCGCACTGCGCATCCCCACCGACGTGCTGGACCTGCTCGGCGGCTCGGCCGAGCGAGACCTGGTGATGTTCTGCGGCACCCTGACGCTGCTCGACGGCAAGTTCGTGCCCGGGAAGGCCTGGACGCTGTCGCTGGCCCTGCCCGGCGGCCCCGAGCTCACCCACGCCTACTCGGTGTCCTGACCCCTCGTACCTGGAGAGAGAAAACCCCATGGCCAAACCGGAACACGAGTTCTTCCCCGCCAAGACGGTGGAGTTCACGCCCTGCGCGGGCGTCGTGCCGCAGCTGACCGAACGTATCCTCGCCGCCGACGGCGACAGTGGCGTCGCGACGCGCATCCTGCGTTTCGAGCCCGGCACGGACACCACGCCGAACGGCGTGCAGGTGCACGACTTCTGGGAAGAGGTCTACATCCTCGAAGGCTCGTTCCACGACACGCGCCTCGGCAAGACCTTCTCGGCCGGCGACTACGCCTGCCGCCCGCCGGGCATGGAGCACGGCCCGTGGACGAGCGAGGAAGGCTGCCTGACGTTCGAGGTGCGCTACCGCGCGAGCTGAACCGTCCACAGCGGACATGAGAAAGGGCGCCCGGTCCCGGCCGGGCGCCCTTTCTCGTCTTCGCGGTCCACGTCTTCGGCGTCCACGTCTTCGCTGTCCAGCGAGCATCATCGTTGCGCGGGCATGGAAACGGGTCGCCCGGCATCCCGCCGGGCGACCCGCTGTCTGTGTGCTTCGCTCAGGCCTGCACGGTCTCCGTGCGGCCACTGAGGTCGTAGCCGGCCAGCGCGCCGTCCACGAGGGCCTCCGCGCGGGAGAAGTCGTAGATCTGGCTCATGCGCGACTTCACGAGGAAGGGCGCGCCCGCGTAGAACATCTCGTACTGCTGGTGGCGGCTCGCGAACTCCGAGCCGACGAGGTCCCACACGAGCTTGAGCAGCTTCACACGCTCGACGGTCGGGTGCCCCGGCGACTGCACGTACCGCTCGAAGTCGGCGCGCGCCTCGGGGTTCTCGAAGTCGGCGGCCGAGGACGGCAGCTGGATCACGCCACCGCCGACGAGGTCACGCACCAGGTGCAGCAGCTTCGGGTAGAAGTCCGACTGCAGCGTCATGGTCGCGTAGCACTCCTCGCGCCCGGGCCAGGCCACGCCCTTCTCGTCGAGCTCGCAGTTCTGCTCCTGCGCGTAGACGAGGCCGGACACCATGGCCGCGTGGGCGGCCAGTTCGCCGAGCACGCCGCGCACCGGCGGGAACTTGTCCGAGCCGTTCATGCGCGCCACTCGCAACGCCAGGCCCGCCAGCAGGTCCAGCTTCACGGAGAAGCGGATCTGGGCCTGGTTGTTGCCCAGCAGGTGCGCCGGCGTGCGGCTCCACTGGTCGCTCGTGATCTGGCGGTCGCGGAACACGAACACCTTGTCCCACGGCACGAAGACGTCGTCGAAGACGATCAGCGAGTCGGTCTCGTCGAAGCGCGTGGCGAGCGGGTAGTCGTACACGCTCGTGGCGGCTTCGGCGTAGCTGCGCCGCGAGTAGATCTTCAGGCCCTCGGCGCCGATCGGGACGGCGACGGAGATCGCCTGGTCCTCGTCACCCGGCTGCAGCGGCACGATGCAGCTGAGGATGAGGTAGTCGGAGATCGCCGCGCCCGTGCCGAGCATCTGCGCGCCGGCGATGACGATGCCGTCCTCGCGCTCCTCCTTGACGCCCGCGTAGAGGTGCGGGTCGGCCTGCTGGTGCGCCGGCTTGCTGCGGTCGATCTGCGGCGGCACGATCGCGTACGAGCAGTACAAGTCGTTGTCGCGCACGTACTCGTAGAACTTCGTGACGTTGTCGGCGAAGCGCTGCTCGCCCGCCGCGAAGACGTCGGAGCGGCCCGCCCAGCCGGCCAGGAAGCCCGCGACGTGCTCGGGCCCGCGGCCCATGAGGCCGAAGGTCGCCTCGGCCGTCTTGCGCAGCGCGACACGGCGGCGGCGCAGGTCGTCCTCGCCGCGCGGGATGAGGTACGACAGGTTCACCGGGGCGCCGGTGGTCGGGGACGGGAACGTCATCTCCGCGGCGTTGGCCGGGTCGTGCGCGACGTCGTACACGCGCGCGATGGACTCGACGGCCCCCTTGAACGCGGGGTGCGCGGCGACGTCGGAGACGTATTCGCCGTCGACGAACACCCGCCGGTTGTCGCGCAGTCCTTCGACGTAGTCCTTGCCGGAACGCGTCACGCCGTTTCCTCCAGTGCGATCGGTAGCGGCCGGGGCCGCGGGTGGTGGACTCCTGCCTGCAACTGTCGGTAGCGGCCGCGGAAGTGCAGGAGCGGTTCGTGGTGCGGCAGCGCCGAGCTGAGCCCGATGCCGCCGACGGTGGCGATGAGCACGGCGTGCGTGCCCGCGTGCACGTCCTGGTCGATTTCGCAGTCCAGGAACGCGAGAGCGCCGGAGAGGGCAGGGCTGTGCCAGCCCTCGCGGCGGGTGAGCCATTCCTCGGGCAGGGCCTTGTCGGCGCCCGGGCGGGCGCAGTGGTCCGAGATCTCGCGCGCCGGCGAGCCGAGGATGTTCACGCCGAACCGGCGGGTTTCGGCGATGCGCTCGTAGGTGCGGGTGGAACGGTTGACACAGACGAGGATCATGAGCGGATCGACCGACACCGACGAGAACGCGGTGGCGGTCATGCCGAGCGGGCGACCGGTCGCGTCCGAGAGGGTGATGACGTTGACGCTCGCGGCGAACGAGCCGAGAGCTGCCTTGAATCCGCTCGGATCACTGTCCGCGGGATGCAGAGCCATGGGGGGACCTCCTGGGCCAGAAGGCTAACAAGAATACCTTACTTTAGTCAACTAAATCGGTGCGACGTATGATCGCCGGGTTCGCTCGCCGCCGCGCTCGTCCGAGAGGAAACTCCACCCCATGAACGACGCAATGCGCGCCTACACCAAGTGGGCCGACATCGGCGACGCCAAGCGCAGCCGCGAGTTCCAGGCGTACGTGAAGAACATCGCCGACGCCCGCTACGTCACGCGCCGCGTGCTGCGGATCGTCGACGAGCAGGCGAAGACCCACGGCCTGGAACCCCTGTTGCACCAGGCACTCCTGCAGGTGTACGGGTCCAACGAGGCCCTCGGCATCACCGTGAGCACACTGGCGGCCAGGCTCGACGTGGCCGCCGCATTCGCCTCCCGCATGGTGCGCCGGCTCGAAGAGCTGGGCCTGGTCACGCGCGAGGCGTCGGAGAGCGACCGCCGCGCGACCAACGTCGTGGCGACCACCGCGGGCGCGGAGAAGCTCGCGGAGATCGACAACGAGGTGCACCACAGCGTCGCGTTCCTGCAGCACCAGTTGAACGAGGACGAACGCCTGTCGGCGCTGTCGATCTTCGCGTTCTACGTGGGCCTCGACCCGCAGTCGGCGATCGCCGAAGCCATCCGCGCGGCCGTCGATTCCTGACCTCTTCCTGATATAGTGTCCTCAGGTCATTGACTTGATGATGTCTTTGAGGGGGGCGAACACGGTGGAGGACGGGACCGCGGAGCTACTCGCCCTGTGGGGCAAGGGCGCGGTCGCGTCGAGCGACCTCGACTTCGCCAACCACGTCAAGGCGATCGCCCACGCGCGGTTCGTGCTGCGGAAGATCCTGCGGCTGCTCGACGAGCAGGCCATCGCGGGTGGGCTGCAGCCGCTTCAGCACCAGGCGCTGCTGCAGATCTTCGGCGCCGAGGACCCGCTGCCGGTGAACAAGGTCGCCGACCGCCTCGACATCGCGCCCGCGCTCGCGTCGCGCCTGATCCGCCAGCTCGAGGAGAAGGGGCTCGTGCACCGCGCCCGCATCCCCGACGACCGCCGGGTCATCGCCGTGCACGCGTCGGAGGCCGGCATCGAGGTGCTGCGCACCATCGACAACGCCGTGCACCACCACGTGAACCACTTCCAGCGCCAGCTCACCGACGAGGGCAAGTTCGGCGCGCTGGCCACGTTCTCGTTCTACCTGGGACTGGACTCCGACCCCCGGCTGGCGCTGCTGCTCACCGCCGCCGGGCACCACGCGCACGCGCACCACCACTGAGATCGCCGAAGGCCCGAACGTGGAAAGGGGCCCCGGCCCGGGTGCGTCCACACCGGACCGGAGCCCCTTGGTCTTGTTCAGTTCTGCGGGCGGTACCGCAGCAGGAACCCCTCGATCCCCGACACGAGCATGTTGATCACGAGCGCCACCAGCCCGACCACGACCACGAGCCCGTAGACCTGGGCCGACTGGAAGTTCTGCTGCGCGGTCTCCATGAGCTTGCCCAGCCCGGACACCTGTGTGCTGATCTCGACCACGAGCACCAGCACCAACGTGAGCGGCGCCGCGATCTTCACGCCCAGCAGCAGTCCCGGCACGATCGCGGGCAGGTGGATCTTGCGGAACGCCGCGAACGTCCCGAGCCGCAGCGTCGAGGCCACGTCGGAGAGGATCACGTCGGCCGCCTTCGCCGACTGGCGCACCTGCAGCAGCACGGGCCACAGGGCACCGAAGACCACCACGTAGAGCTTCATCGACTCGGTGTAGCCCACGAGCAGCACGGCGAGCGGCACGAGCGCGACCCCCGGCAGGAACCGGAAGTACTCGAGAATCGGGCCGAGCAGCCGTTCCGCCAGCGGGACATGGCCGATCAGCAGGCCCAGCACCGCGCCGAGCACGGTCGCGGCCAGCAACGAGATCACGAACGTCTCGAGCGTGGCGAGCAGTCCGTCGACCAGCGCGCCGCCGGACGTGAGCTCCCACGTCTGGCTGAACCACTTCGCCGGAGGCGGGAAGAACGTGCTCGCGCTGTCGCCGATCACCTGCCACAGCACGAGCAGCAGCGCCAGCGGCAACAGGCCCCGCAGGGGCGCGACCCCGGACTTGCGGGTTTTACGCGGCATCGTCGGCTCCCCCGGCGGCTTGAGGGGCACCCGGCACGAACCGGAGTGTCCACACGAGAATGAAGTTGAGCACGATGCCGAGCACGCCGGTGAGCAGGATGTAGGAGAACATCGCCGCCGGGCGCAGCGACTGCTGCGATTGCACCAGCGCGTAGCCGATGCCCTCGGGGTCGCCGACGATCTCGGCGACGATGGCCAGCACCAGCGCGGCCGAAAGGCTCAGCCGCAGAGCCACGATGATCTTCGGCAACGCCGTGGGCAGCGCGAACTTCACGACCTTCGCCACCGGCGAGAGACCGAGGGTGCGCGCGAGGTCCTGGTGCACCGGGTTCACGCCGCGCACGCCGTCGATCGTGCTGATCGCCACGGGCCAGATCGCGACCCACGCGGCGATCACGATCTCCATCTCCACGGTCTGCGCCAGCAGGATCACCACGATCGGCACGAACGAGATCGCGGGCAGCGCGCGCAGCACCTCCACCGAGGCCATGCCGTAGGTCCACGCGGGACGGACGAGCCCGAGCAGCAACCCCAGCAACAGACCCAGCGCGGAGCCCAGCGCCCAGCCGCCGAGGCACGCGGCGAGCGTGTGCCCGGTGTTCGTCATCAGCTCACCGGACGACGCGAGATCCACTGTGGACGACCAGATGTCCGACGGTGCCGGGACGTTGTCGTACGGCAGCAGCCCGGCCGACTTCACCAGCTGCCACAGCAGGATCACGGCCACCGGCACCGCGAACCCGATCAGGCGCCTCATTCGGCCCCCGCATCGTGCGCCTCGGACTCGGCTTTGAGCGCCTCGTACACGCGGTGCCGAGCGGCGAGGTAGGCCGGGAGCTCCTTCGTGGCCACCTGGTCGCGCGGGCGCGGCAGGTCGATGCGCAGCTCGCGCCCGACCGTGGCCGGACGGCCCGCGAGCACGAGCACGCGGTCGGACAGATACACGGCCTCGTCGATGTCGTGGGTCACGAACACGACCGTCGCGCCGGTGACCTCGGCGACCTTGAGCAGCTCGTCTTGCAGCTGCGCCTTGGTCATCGCGTCGAGCGCGCCGAAGGGCTCGTCCATCAGCAGCACCTCGGGGCGCATCACGAGCGAGCGCGCGATCTGCACGCGCTGCTGCATGCCGCCCGAGAGCTGCCACGGGTAGTCCTTGCCGCGGTCGGCGAGGCCGACCAGCTCGAGCGCCTCGCGGACGCGTTCGTCGCGTTCGGCCTTGCTCGTGCGGCCTTCCAGGCCCAGCGCGACGTTGCGCTCCACCGTGCGCCATTGCAGCAGCGACGCGGCGTAGTTCTGGAACACGATGCCGACGCCGGCGGGCGGACCGGTGATCTCCTTCCCGCGGAACCGCACGGACGAGCCCTCGCCCGGGACGAGGAGCCCGGCGAGGATCCGCAGCAGGGTCGTCTTCCCGGTGCCGGACGGCCCGAGAATGCTGAGGAACTCCCCTTGGGCACAGGAAAAACCGACATCCTCGAGCACCCGCAGCACCTTGTTGCGCGTGCGGTACTCGACGAAGAGCTTCGAACAGGAAAACGCATCCGCCGTCTCGGTGGCCGGCGCGGTGGCTTCTACGGTCACGGGATCGGGACCTCCTTCAGGGCTGGCGTTGGCCATGATGGGCGCCTAACCTTCCACACGTCAATGACTTGAGTAGTGCTTTTTGGTCTGCGATCCAGGCTTAACAAGGCCGTTACCAACGTCCTGAGCTGGACCGTTGAGAGATTAGCTAACTTGAGTTACTGTCTCTGCTCAACTACTTCGGATAGTGAACATCTCCCCGATCCCCATCCCCCCACTCCCACGGAGGCGTCATGAGGGGCACCCGCATCACCACGCTGGTCACCGCACTGCTCGCAGGCGCGCTGGCCGTGTCCGGCTGCAGCAGCTCCGGTGACTCCGCGTCGAGCGACGGCACGATCCGCGTGGCACTGAACAACACCAACGACTCGCTCGCGGTTGTCGTCGCCCAGCAACAGGGTTTCTTCACCAAGCACGGCATCAAGGACGTCAAGACGACGACCCTCAACGACATCACCCTGGTGCCGTCGCTGTTGGGCAAGCAGTACGACCTCGGGTTCAGCGTCGCGCCGATCATGCTGCGCGCGTCCTCCTCGGGGGTGCCGCTCGTGGCCGTGTCGGGCAACAACGGCGACTCGCCGCAGGACCAGAGCGTGCAGATCTTCGTGCGCCCGGACATCACCGACGTGAAACAGCTGAAGGGCAAGCGCATCGGCTCGCCGACGCTCACCGGCAACATCAACATCTCCACGAAGGCGTGGCTGTCGAAGAACGGCGTGGACCCCGCGGCCGAGCAGTTCGTGCAGGTGCCGACGCCGAACATGATCGACGAGCTGAAGGCCGGCCAGGTCGACGCCGTCGAGGTGATCAACCCCTTCATCACCGTCGGCAAGCAGGCCGGGATGCGCAGTCTCGGCGACCCGGAACGGGCGCTGAGCGCGAACTACCTCGGCGGCACGTACTGGATCGCGTCGAAGGACTGGACCGCGGCGAACCCCCAGCTCGCCGACGGGTTCAAGGCGGCGCTGCAGGACGCGGCGCAGTGGATCAAGGCCAACAACGACAAGGCGTACACCGCCCTGGCCGCGTACACCAAGGTCACGCCCGAGCAGGCCAAGAAGTCGCCGCTGGGCGAGTTCACCACCGAGGTCTCGCAGGACGACCTGAAGATCTGGGGTGACGCGATGAAGCAGTTCGGCGGCTTCGGCGGCACGGTCGACTACAGCAAGCTCGTCTACACCGGTTCGAAGTGACGGGAGCACGACAAGTGTCCACTGAGGACAGAACGGCCGCGGCGGTCACCTACCGGCCCGCGGAGACACCGGAATCCCTGCTCGACTTCCACGCGCCCGACGGCGTGTCGTTGCAGTACTACGAGATCACCTCGCTCGACGGACGTTCCGGCCCGGCCGCGCACCTGGTGCCGGCCGAGCCGCTGCCCGACGCACCGCTCGTGCTGAGCGTGCACGGCAGCGGCGGCAGCATCGGCAGCTTGCCGGTGCGCACGCTGGCGCTGGGCCTCAGCGGCCGCGGCGTGCCGGTGCTCGCGATCAACACCCGCCAGTCGGGCGACGCCGTGAACACCGACAACTTCTACGCGACCGTGCGCGACATCGAGGCCGCGTACTGGACCGCGCGTTCGCTGGGCTACTCGAAGATCGTGCTGCACGGGCACAGCCTGGGCACGTCGCAGGTTTCGTACTTCGCGGCCACGCACTGGCACCCGGAGACCGCGGGCATCGCGCTGACCGGGATGTTCGCGGACCTGCCGTGGAAGTCGCGCCACCTGCTCATCAACGACGAGGCCACCTACCGCGCGTTGACCGAGGAGGCCGTGGCGGCCGCGCAGGCCGGCGACTTCGGCCGCACGCTGTCCACGCAGATGTCGTGGCTCGGCGGGCGCTCGGTTGCGGTGACGGCGCAGCACTTCCTCACCTACCGGCGCACGGGCACCGCGGGCGCGCGCAGCGTCGAGTGGATCACCCGCGTGCCGAACCCGATCCTCATGGTGCGCGACCAGCACGACACCGTGATCCACGACTTCGAGCCCGGCTGGCTGGAGGCGGCGCTGGAGCAGGGCATCTCGCCGTCGGTCACGTCGGTGTCGCTGCCCTCGCCGGAAGGCACGGAGGGGCACCGCTTCGACGGCTCGGGCGAGTCGCTGGTGGACACCGTGGCCGGCTGGCTCGCGAAACTCGACTGAAAGGGGATTGGAACACCATGGGACAGCGTGTTGTGGTCGTGGGCGCGGGTCCGGTCGGCGCGGTGTTCGCGCTGGCCGCCGCCCGGCGGGGGTTCGACGTGACGCTGCTGGAAGCCGAGCAGGGAGTGGAGGACGCACCGCGCGCGGCGACGGTGCACCCGTCCACCCTCGCGATGCTCGGTGAGCTGGGCCTGATGGACGACGTGGTGGAGCGCGGGCTCGTCGCGCGGTACTTCGACTTCTGGGACCGGCCGGAGCGGTCGATGATCACCCGGCTGGACCACGACGTGCTGCGCGACGCGACGCCTTACCCGTTCGTGGTCCAGATCGAGCAGCACAAGATCGTGAACATGGTGCTGGAACGGCTGTCCGGAGTGGACGTCCGGTTCGGACAGCCGGTGACCGGCGTGACGCAGACGGCGGACTCGGCCACCGTGCACACCGCGGACGGCCCGATCGAAGCCGACTTCGTGCTCGGGTCCGACGGTGGGCGCAGTACCGTACGCAAGGCGCTCGGGATCGAGTTCGAGGGCTACACCTGGCCCGAGCGGTTCCTGGTGCTCACCACGCTGTTCGACTTCCAGTCCGAACTGGACTGCAGCTACCGCAACTACTGGGCCGACCCGCGGGAGTGGGTCAACTTGTTCAAGGTCGCGGGTGACGACGGCAAGGGCCGCTGGCGCGCCGTTTTCCCCACCACGGTGGGCGAATCCGACGAGGAAGCCGTCGGTGACGAGGGTGCGCGGGCCCGGCTGGCGGGACTCGCGCTGTCGGGCAACCCGGCCGATGAGCTGGTGCACCGCAAGCTGTACAACGTGCACCAGCGCGTGGCGAAGGACTTCCGCGCCGGGCGCGTGTTCCTCGCGGGCGACGCCGCCCACGTGAACAACCCCATCGGCGGGCTGGGCCTCAACTGCGGCATCCACGACGCCGTGGAGCTGGCCTCTTCGCTGCACGAGTTCGCCGACAGCCGCGACGAATCCGTGCTCGACCGCTACACCGTGCGGCGGCGCACCGTGAACATCGAGTTCGTGCAGCAGCAGACCGTGACCAACAAGCGCCGGCTCGAAGAGAAGGATCCCGTGCGGCGCAAGGAGCGGCTCTCCGAACTCGCCGCACTGGGCGACGATCCGGAGCTGGAGCTGAAGTTCCTGATGAACTCGTCGCTGCTCAACAGCGTGGCCAGGGCTGCTTCCCTCGGCTGACGCCCTGCTCTCTCCCCCCTCCCCAAACGCCCCGATGTGGCGTTCGGTGCGTTCAACGCACCGCCCCCCAATATGGCGTTGGTACTCAACGCACCCGATGTGGCGTTCGGTGCGTT